>CAVRDN010000092.1:0-112531 GCA_963719675.1 uncultured Alphaproteobacteria bacterium
ACGATTGCCACGGGTGACGCCACATCACACAGCATCTATTTTCAAATTAGTTCGGGCAACGGAAACAACGGCAGCTCCGCTGCCGGCTACGGCAACCAGTTCTCCAATTGCCGGTGGACATTCATTCCGGGGCCGAACAATCCGAACTATGCAGGCGTGACGCCGGACGAGGTGGCCTTTGCGCGGGACAATCAGTATCGCGGCGCGGTGCCATCGAACACGGGCGCGGGCACGGCGGCGACGGGGGAGACGATTTCCTCAGGCGGCTACCAGGTGAACGGGGTGGCGCTGAACGCTCCCAGCGAGACCTATACTGCTTCGGCGAGCGGCGCAATCGCACTGCCGACGGCCGACCGCGCGGAGGCGACCTACGTGTTGAGCGGCAACGCGACGGCGTCGATCGGATCGGGCGCCGGGGGCGGCAAAGTAACCATCTTCGTTTGCCAGCCGTCGAGCGGCGGCCCGTACACATGGACATGGCCCTCGAACTGGAAGGGCGGCGTAAGTGTGGGAACGACAGCCAGCACCTGCTCCGAGCAGACGGGGACGTATATTGCCGGATTCGGCGATTGGCACGGAGACGCGGGTACGTCCAACGTGCCGCAATAAGAAAAGCAGTGACGTAGGGACCAGGGTCCAGCGTTCTGAGTGAATGCGCGGGTGGCGCGGCTGTTTGACTTGCGCCGCCGACGGTTTTTGTGTGCGAATCGCGCGGAGATACAGGGCGGCGAGAGGAAAGGCAAGGAGAGCAAAGATGAAGCGTTGGTTACGGGTTTGGATTCTAGCGGCACCAGCAGTCGCGTGGGGCCAGGCATCGACGGGGCTGCCTGCCGTGAGCGCAACGAGTTTCACGGGGAGTTTGAGCGGAGACGTGACGGGAACGCAAAGTGCAACAACTGTGGGCAAGATCAACGGCGGCTCGGTGCCCGCATCGGCGAATCTGATTGCGACCAATGCGAGCAGCCAGCCTGTGGCGGCGACAGCGCACAACGAATCGACGCCGCGCACGTGCACGACGACGAACAGCGGGAATGCCTACTCGTGCACGACCTCGCCGGGGTTTACGCCGGCGGCGGGCGACACGATCTCGATCGATTTCAATGCGGCGAATACGGGGTCGGCGACGCTGGCGGTGAATGGAGCCTCGGCGGCGACGATCAAGAAGTGGGGCAACAGCAGCGGGCTCACGGCCAACGACGTACTGGCGGGGCACTGGATCAGCACGACGTTCGATGGGACCTATTGGCAACTAGAGGGCCAACTGGGCAACGCGAATGCGCCGAGCCTTAGTACCAGCGCCTCATCTACGTTTGGAGGCAGCGCGAACCTGTTCAATAACGCGGCCGCTGCGACGAATATCGTGGAGATCCAGGCGGGCAGCGGAGCCGCGGCCCAAGAGGA
This sequence comes from uncultured Alphaproteobacteria bacterium, assembly GCA_963719675.1. Lineage (GTDB taxonomy): Bacteria > Pseudomonadota > Alphaproteobacteria > Acetobacterales > Acetobacteraceae > Rhodopila. The sequence continues at coordinate 1,402 of CAVRDN010000092.1, forward strand.
GCTGCAATGGCAGAACTACAGCGGAACAGCCGAGTGGCAGAACACGGTGGATACGAGCTACACGTATCACATCAAAGATGCCAAGAACAGTCTGGACCGCGTGACCATCTACCAGGGCGGCGGGAATACAAACATCAACGCAGGCAGCGGGGCGTACGCCGTGTGCCTGAACTGCGCGGCGAGTAGCGGCACCAGCGGATTGCTGGTGCAGAACGGCGCGTCGAGCCCGTCAACGGTGCTGACTGTGACGGGGAGCGGCAACACCACGGCGCTGGGATTTGTTTCGGGCAAGTTCTTCATGGGCAGCGGCGCGATGACCTGGTCGGCCGGCGCGGCGGCGGGGACGAGCCCGTCGATTGCCTGCGCGTCCAACCACGCGTGCGACGGCGTGAGCGGTACGGTGACGCTTACGACAGGAACTAGCCCGACCACGGGAACGCTGGCGACGTTGACCTTCCCCAGCACGCACACGAATTACGCCAACTGCATGGTGACGACAGAGAGCGCAAGCGCGGTGGTCACGACCAACACGTGGACGGAGAGCACAACGGCGATCACGATCACGGCGAATACGGCGCTGACGGCTTCGACGGCCTACACGGTGAAGTATTGGTGCGGCGGGAACTAGGAACTAGGGACTACGGGCGAGTCAGCGAGTTGGCGGATGCGTGCGGGGGTTGCGTGGGCGGACAAGGGGATTGCGGGCGGAAGGTTGATTCGTGGGGACTGCGGCTCACAGAGTTGCCTGCCGAGGAGATGGATCGGAAGGACCTGGAGTGTCTGGGGAAGGCGCTGGACCATCATCCCCGGAGCCTGCGCGGGCCTACCGTGGGCATGGCGCTGGCGGAGCGGCTGCTGGTGGTGAGGACGCGCGAAGGACGGCCGGGAAAACTGAAAGCCAATAAAGTGCAGAGGGCCTTCGAGCAGAAGCGCGGCCAGCGCAACATTGTGCTGAAGGCACGGCAGATGGGGCTGACGACGTGGGTGGCGGCGCGGTTCTTTCTGAAGACGATTACGCAGCCGGGGACATTGACGCTGGAAGTGGCGCACACGCAGGAGGCGGCCGAGGAGATCTTCCGCATCGTGCACCGGTTTCTGGATTGGATGCCGGATGGGCTGCGCGCCGGGCCGCTCAGGACGGGGCGCGCGAACGTGCGGCAGATTGCGTTTCCGGCGATGGACGCGGAGTACCGGGTCGTAAGCGCGGCGGACCGGAACGCGGGGCGGGGATTGACAATACAGAACCTGCACTGCAGCGAACTGGCGCGATGGCCGGGCAGCGCGGCGGAGATTCTGGCGGGCTTGCGCGCGGCCATGGCGCCGGGCGGTGAGCTGATTCTGGAGTCGACGCCGCAGGGCGTGGGCGGGTGCTTCTACGAGGAGTGGCAGAAGGCCGGCGAGACGGGGACGGTGCGGCACTTTTTCCCGTGGTGGATGGAGCCGCGGTACCGTTCGGAGGCGGTGGACGAGGCGAGCCTGACGGACGAGGAGCGCGGGCTGATGGAGCGGCACGAGCTGAAGCTCTCGCAGATCGCGTACCGGCGGCGGATTCGCGCGGATTTTCGCGGGCTGACGGCGCAGGAGTACGCGGAGGACGAAGAGAGCTGCTTTTTGGCCAGCGGCGAGAGCGTCTTTGAGCTGGCGGCGGTGGAGGCGCGATTGAAGACCGCGCCGGAGCCGGTGGAGCGGCGAAAGAACGGAGAGCTGGAGATCTGGCTGCCGCCGGTGAAGGGCAAGGAATACGTGGTGGCGGTGGATCCGGCGGGCGGCGGGAGCAATGGCGATTACTCGGCGGCCGAGGTCGTGGAGATGGAGACAGGCCTGCAGTGCGCGGAGTTTGCCGGGCACGTGGGCGGATTGGAACTGGCGCGCTATGTGACCGGGCTGGCCAGGGAGTACAACGGCGCGTGGCTGGTGGTGGAGCGCAACAACCACGGCACGGGCGTGCTGGCGCTGGCGGAGACGGCCTGCAAGTACGAACGAGTTTACCGGCAGAGTGGGCAGGCGGGTTGGCTGACGACGAGCGTGAGCCGGCCGCAGGTGATCGGGCAGTTGGGCGCGGCGCTGGTCGAGGAGCCGGACCTCTTCCAGAGCCGGCGGCTGCTGGGGGAGTGCCGCAGCTTTGTGCGGCTGCCCAATGGCAGCACCGGAGCGCAGGCCGGGCACGCACGACGACCGGGTGATGGCGATGGCGATCGCGCTCGGGGCGCGGGCGGAGCTGGCGGGGAAGAAAGGCAGCCTCTAGTGTAGTCCGCCAGAAATCCTGGACATTATTCGGCAGGCGGCGAGAGCGGAAAACGGCAGGGGCTAAAGCCCCAATTCTCAAATTACCGTCTATTCGGCACGACTGAAGTCGTGCCCTGATACAAAACATAAGCGATGAGAGTTGAGGCGGACTACACTAGCCTCTAGCCGGTGGCCTGTTCTTGCTGGAACAGATATTGTTGTGTTTCAAGCGGTTCGTCCAGCACGAGCGGCTAGAAGCTAGAGGCCAATAGCTAGAAGCTGCTTTTCAAGGCAATTGCGCAGACGGGCGAATCCCCCTTACAATATGAACAGCGAAGAGCGTGAGGAAAGGTTTGTCTGTCGATGCCCAAGGAAAAGATTCATCCCAATTATGCTGCGGTGCGGGTGATGTGCGCCTGCGGAAGCAATTTTGAGACGCGGTCAACCCACAAGGGCGACATTCACGTGGAAATCTGCTCGGTTTGCCACCCATTCTTTACGGGCAAACAACGGCTGGTCGATACAGCGGGACGCGTGGAGCGGTTCCGGCGGAAGTACGCGAAGAGCGACGCGGCAATCGCGGCGAAGGCGGCGAAATAGGCCAAGGCGCGGGTTGGACGAGTGAGCCTCCGCCACGGCGGAGGCTTTTTCGTCGTGCATTGTGCGAGAATGCATCCATGATCGGCATCGAGGTGCAGCACTATAGAAACCGGGCAAGAGACTTCCTCGATGGGATGAAGTATTTGCAGGACGACCTCGACGCATTCGGATACTCGTCTGCGCTGCTTGGCATTCACGGTTCCTTATCTTATTGCGATGCATTGCGTGTTGGGTTGGGCAGTAGCAATCTTTCTTCGGACGATCACTCGCGCGCGGCAAATGAACTGAGGTCGCTGCTGGCGGCAAGAAACTTCGAGAGATTACAGGGAGCTGATCGACTCAAAAAGCTCCTCGGGAAGAAGAGCCGGATTGCCTATTCGAGAGACGCAGTCGATAAGAATGAAATCAAGCAGATTCTGCAACATGCATTGCGCTTTGCGGAATGGGCCGAAGAGACGGGCAAGATATTGAGGATCGAGGGGTGGAGAGATGAATGATATTCAGGAACTTCAGGACCAGCACTACCGCGGTCGTGCGCAAAATGCAGTCCAGGATTATCTAGTTCGCAAGCTCCTCGTTCCTAAGGTCTATCTGGACGCTGACTGGAATGGATGGAAGCTGGATGTTTTGGCGATTGATCGGGCTGGCGTGGGAGATGTTCACGGAGTGAGACTTGTGATGTGGGAACCTGGCCATGTTGACAACCATGGGTATTCAATTCAACTCGTGAGATCCGTCTCCGAAGCAATCAAGGAATTTGCTGACTTCCCTGGGCATTTCCGATATTTAGCGGTGATTTGTATCGAGCCAAGTAAGCAAAGATGGATCGTGGATAGAAGCATTGCTGATTTATCTCTTGCGCCAGATGGGGTTGGACGGGTTGGGATTCTGTATGTGAATGTTGCAGAAGAGAATTCGACTGTGGAAGTCCTGCTTAAGCCGGAGCGATTCCGCTCATCCAAGCAGATTATCGATTTGACTGACCAGTACGTCGCCGAACACACGCCGAATTGGGAAGTCCGGGAATAGCCCCCATGCCGCGCAAAGGTTTCACCGTGAAGAAGAATTGGGGCAATCCGGTGGAGCATTTGATGCCCGCGGTGGCGCGGGTTCCGGCCGAGGTGCGGCTGGGCGCGGTGGTGGTGCGGCCGGCAACGGTGCTGGCGCCGATGGCCGGAGTCACGGACACGGTGTTCCGGCGGTTCATTCGTCATACCAGCCTGTTCACCGGGGCGAAGGCCGATGCAAATGCCGACCTGGCCTCCCACATCTCAGAATCGAGATGTGGGGCACCCGGCGCCCGGCGGCCCATGAGAAAGGGATAACACCATGCACCAGATGCTGACAGACTCCGCGATTTGGGTAGCGATTCTTGGTTTTGTCTTTTATTTCATCCGCAAGCTCTGGGAGAACAGTTCCGTCAACAAGGCCATCCTCGCGGAAGCCAAAAGACTCCTGTCGGTGGCCAGGGAGCACAAGAAATTCTGGCAAGAACGTGTCGCCGATAAGACGACCAGCCATCACCCCCTCATTGCCTTTTCCCACGTCGTCTACGACAAGCAGGTTAAGAACGTGGGGGTCATCAAAAGAGGGCTGGTTGCGGAGGTTGTCCGCTTCTACGGCTACGTGGATTACATCAACAGCTTTCAGGCGCTGCGCAAACAGTATGAGGATGCGGGCCATACCGACGAGTTCAACAAGATGTACCTGAGAACGCTTGAGACACTCGTTGAGACGTTTTCCAACCTCGGTTGAATCGATTTCAAGAAACAGGCAGATCATGGCTGGACGTGGCTTTACCGTGAAGAAGAATTGGGACAATCCGGTGGAACATGCCATGCCCGCCGAGGCGCGGGTTGCGGCCGAGGTGCGGCTGGGCGCGGTGGTGGTGCGGCCGGCAACGGTGCTGGCGCCCATGGCCGGGGTCACGGACACGGTGTTCCGGCGGTTTATACGGCACGCGAGCGTGTTTTCCAGGGATCAGGGGTCAGGGGTCAGGGATCAGGGGCCGGAAAGCAGAGATCAGAGAACAGAGATCAGGGAACAGGGAACAGGGAACAGGGAACAGGAAGCGACGGCCGAGCGCCTCGAAGATGCGATCAGCAATTTGGAGTCCGGGTGCGGGCTGATGATGACGGAGTTCACTTCGGCCGATGGGCTGAGCCGGATGCGCGAGACGAAGCGGCGGCGCTACCTGACCTTTTATGACGACGAGCATCCCATCGGAGCGCAGTTGTTCGGATCGAATCCCGCGACCCTGGCCGAAGCCGCGCGCATTGTGGAGGAGACCGGCTTCGACACTGTTGATTTGAATTTGGGCTGCCCGGCGAAGCGCGTGGTGGGATCGAACGGAGGGTCGGGCCTGCTGCGCGACCTGCCGAAGATCGGCGAAATTTTCAGGGCCGTTCGCAAGGCGGTGACGATTCCTTTCACCGTGAAGTTCCGCATGGGCTGGAACGAGAGCGAGATTGTGTGCGTGGAGCTGGCGCGGATGCTCGCGGCGTGCACCTCGCCCGACCTGTCGGCTTTCTTCCAGGCGGGCTCAATTCCCGACAGCGTTCCGGAACCGGCGTCCATGACGTTGTTCGGCCTTGGCGCGTTCACCCTCGGCGCGCTGCGCCGGCGGCGCCGTTGACCCTGGTTCGGGTAAAGGCAGAACCAGGCAGCCTGCCTCTGGCCGGCGTGCTTGCGTGACCGGCGCGCCGCTTTGACCGACGTCAATCGCCGGCGGCGCCCGCCGAGAACACCCTGACGCTCTCGAACAGCACCATGGCATGACCACCCTGGTCGAACTCCTCGCACGGAACCATGCCGATCGATCCCAGCACGGTGCGGGAGGCGAAGTTCGCCTCCCGCGCGACCGCGACGATCCGTGTCAGCCGCGCCCACTCGTGACCGAAGCGCAACGCCGCCAGCGCTGCCTCGCGCGCCAGGCCGCGGCCCTGCACGTCGGGCCATAGCGCGAAGCGCAGCGCGACCCCGCGGCCGTCCGGGGCGATCCTCCAGACCCGTTATTCCCACGAAACGATAGTCCGTGGCTTCGCGCACAGCCCAGATGCCATAGCCTTTGGCGCCCCAGGCGATCACGTCGCGCGCGAGTTCCTCGGCGGTTTCGGCGGCGTTGCGCACGCCGCCCAGCATGATGGCGAAGACGCGGGGATCGGCCTTGATGGCGCGCAGGTCGGGCAGATCCGCGCCGCCGACCGGCGTCAACACGAGCCGCGCCGTGCGCAACGTCCGGAATGAGGTCATGGCGAGGCTCGTCCAGGAAAGGACGAGCCGCCGGACTCAGTCGCGGTAGCCGGGATCGAGCGTATCGAGTTGTCGAAGATACGCCGGCCATTCGGCCGACGCGCGTCCCTTGTCGTGTTTCTCGTATTGCGACGCGACGTGCTCGCAGACATGCGCCGGGATTTCCAGCACCTCCTGTCCGGTCGATTCCATCATGATCTGGATGCGTGCGGCGCGGACGAATTCCTTCATCAGCGAGAACGCCTCGCGCGCGGTTTCGCCGACCGTGGTGATGCCGTGATGACGCATGATCAGCGCGCGGTTCCTGCCCAGAGCGGCGACGATGCGCTCGCGTTCGTCGAAACTGTCGGTGAGGCCTTCGTAGTCGTGATAGCCGACGCGATTGTAAAATCGCATGGCGTTCTGCGACAGCGGGCGCAGGCCGCGCTTCAGGCCCGACAGAGCGATCCCTTCCTCGGGGTGCACGTGCACGGAACACTGGACATCCGGACGGCCGCGCATGACGCCGCTGTGCAGCGTGAAGCCGGGCCGGTTGACGCCCGAGCGCTCATCGAGGTCGTCGTCCATGCTGACCTCGACGAGGTTGGACGCGGTGACCTCGGTGTACAGCAGCTCGTGGCGCTTGATGAAGAAAGTGGCGCGGGTTGGACGGCACACGCATCGCGGCGTGATTGAAGATGACGTCGCCCCAGCCGTGGCTGGCCAACAGGCGATAGACCGCGGCGAGATCGACTCGCGCCTGGCGATCGGCGTCGACGGACGAGTGCGTGATGGTGTCATTCATGCGGCCATTTCCTTTCGCCGGGGATTTAGCCGGATTGCGTGCGAGTGCGCAATTCGGGGCGCCGGATTGGATTCGTGATGTCGGTATGCCGCCCGTTCCGCGGAAGCGCTGTAGATGGGATCGCCATCGCGCGCCGATTGCGTTTGTGCGACCGGCGCGGCATCGCCCAGGCTTAAGCGCTCTGATGCGCGTGGGCATCCAACGCGCGCCGGAGCAATCGCATGCCGGCCCAGGCGTCTTTGCGGCGGGTGGGTGTCTTCAGGAGGTCGGCGATGGCCGGCAAAATCAGCACCGGCGTTTTCCGGCCCTCGACCGTGGGCTCGACCCACGCGACGGTCCGCCCGCGTTGCGCCGCGCCGAGTACCGTGCTCGCCGCCAGCGCGCCGAACAGCACGATGCGCGACGGCGACGTCAGGGTGATCAGCCGGCCCAGAAACGGCCGGTACAGTTGCAACTCACCCGGATTCGGCACCCGCCCGCCCGGCGGCCGCCAGGGGATCAGCGACGCCAGCAGCATCGCGTCACGCTTCAGGCCAACGCTGTCGAGCATTTGATCGAGCAACGCGCCCTCACGCCCGGAGAACGGCAGGCCGGAGCGGTCCTCGTCGGCGCCGGGCGCGCCGCCGATCAGCAACAGGCCGGCGTCGGGGTCTCCGGTGGCGAACACCATGTTGGTCGCCATGTCGCGCAGCGGGCATCCCTCGAAACTCGCGAGGGCCGCGCGCAACGCCTCCAGCGTGTCCGCCTGGGCGGCCGCGCGGATCGCCCGCTCGACCGGCGTGCCGGCGGGGACCTGAACCGGCCGTTCGCGGGCGCGCGGTGGCGGCACCACGGCGGGCGGCGGCGCGACCGGGCGCAGCCGGTCCACCGGATCTTCGTCGAGCGCCTCGTCCGCGCCCCACTCCATCTGCAGCCGTAACAGGCCCAACGCGTCCATGGCTCTCCCCTGGATCTCTCTCGTGCCTCTCCCCGGGGCTTTGCGCAACCACACCGGTGTCCGTTATGAAGTGTGCGAACCGGAGGAACCGACCATGGACGACGAGCAGGACCCACGCGAAGCGCCAAGGGAGGCGATGGAGTTCGACGTGGTGATCGTCGGCGGTGGGCCGGCCGGGCTCGCGGCGGCGATCCGCCTGAAACAACTGTCGCCGGACTGCGCCGTGTGCCTGGTGGAGAAGGCGGGCGAGATCGGCGGCCACATCCTGTCCGGCGCCGTCGTCGAACCGCGCGCGCTCAATGAACTCATCCCCGATTGGGCCGCCAAAGGCGCGCCGCTCAATACGCCGGCGCGTGAGGATCGGTTTCTTTGGCTGACGGAAGCCAGTTCCACGCGCCTGCCGACGCCGCCGCAAATGAACAACCACGGCAATTTCATCGTGTCGCTCGGCAACGTGGTGCGCTGGTTGGGGACGCAGGCGGAAGAGCTTGGCGTCGAGATCTATCCCGGCTTCGCCGCCGCCGAGGTGCTGGAGGAAGACGGCAAGGTCGTCGGGATCGCCACCGGCGACATGGGCATCGGCAAGGACGGCAAACCCACCGAGAACTTCCAACGCGGGATGGAGCTGCGCGCGAAATACACGCTGTTCGCCGAAGGTTGCCGCGGTTCGCTGTCCAAGCAACTGATGCGCCGCTACAATCTGCGCGAGGGACACGACCCGCAAACCTATGCCATCGGCATCAAGGAACTCTGGGAAATTCCCGCGGAAAACCACAAGCCTGGGCTGATCGTGCACACCATCGGCTGGCCGTTGGACGCCGGCACCTACGGCGGGTCGTTCCTGTATCATTTCGGCGAGAACCTGGTGTCCTACGGGTTCGTCGTCGGCCTGGATTACGCCAACCCTTTTATGTCGCCGTTCGAGGAGATGCAGCGCTTCAAAACCCATCCCGACGTGCGCGGCCATTTCGAGGGCGGCCGGCGAATCTCCTACGGCGCGCGGGCATTGAACGAGGGCGGCCTGCAATCAATTCCGAAACTGATCTTTCCCGGCGGCGCGTTGATCGGCGACTTGGCGGGGTTCGTGAACGTGGCGAAGGTCAAGGGCTCGCACACCTCGATGAAGACCGGCATGCTGGCGGCGGAAGCGGTGGCCGAGGCTCTGGCCGGAGCGCGACCCGACGAGCTGACGGCCTATCCCGAAGCGCTGCGCGAGAGTTGGGTGTGGGAGGAATTGTCCTCGGTTCGCAACCTGCGGCCGGCGTTTCGAAGTGGGGCCTGTGGGGCGGACTGGCTTATTCCGCAGTCGATACGTACGTGTTTCGCGGGCGGGCGCCGTGGACGTTCCATCATAAGCATGCCGATAACGAGACGTTGCGCGAAGTCTCGCAGTCGAAGCCGATCGACTATCCGCTGCCGGACGGCAAGCTGACGTTCGACCGGTTGAGCTCCGTCTTCATCAGCAACACCAACCACGAGGAAAATCAGCCGCCGCATCTGCGATTGGCGGATCCTCGCGTCGCGATCGCGGTCAACTTCAAGAAGTACGACAGTCCCGAGACGCGGTATTGTCCCGCCGGCGTCTATGAGATCGAGGAAGTCGCCGGCAAGCCGCAACTGCGGATCAACGCGCAGAACTGCGTGCATTGCAAAACCTGCGACATCAAGGATCCGACGCAGAACATCAACTGGGTGACGCCGGAAGGCGGCGGCGGTCCCAGTTATCCGGGTGGGATGTAGGACCATGGCCTATCGTGTCAGACCCGCGGTCGTGGGTTGCGCGATCCGGCCGGCGATCACCGGCCGCGACCGCTCGCTCGAGGAAATCATCTACGATATCTCACAGGCGGCGCTGGCCGACGCAGGACTGACCATCGAGGATATCGACGGCATCGTCGTCGGTTGCAACGATCAGTTCGATGGCCGGGCGATTTCGGTGATGATGGCGTCAGGTCCGACCGGCGGGGTCGATCGCGACATTCTCTCGACGCCCTCGTCATCGGAGCACGCGTTCATCCTGGGCGCGCTGCGCATCGCCTCGGGCCAGTTCCGCACTCAACTCGTCGTCGCCTGGAGCCCGACCGAGGCGTCGTCCCTGGCGGAGGCACAACGTCTCGGCGCCGATCCGTATTTCCACCGGGCGCTGCCGCTGGACGAATTGTCGGCGCACGCGTTGCAGGCGTCGGCGTTGAACCATGTCTGGCCCAATGCCTGGGTGTTCGCGGAAACGGTGGCGGTGAAGAACCGGCGTCATGCCGCGGTGGCGTGGCCCAATCCGCCGGTGCGCCCCGCCGCGGGACCGGCGCGCTGGCCGCTGACCGAACGCCTGACCACCGTCCCGGTGACCGGAGCGGTGGCGATGGTGCTCGCCGGAGAGCCATTCGTCGCCGAGCGAGACTTCAAACATCCCGCATGGCTGCGCGGGATGGGGTGGGCGACCGAGGCGGCGTTTCTTGGCGACCGCGACCTGACCGCCGCGCCCGCTTTGGTGGAGGCGGCGCGCCAGGCGTACGCCGAAGCCGGCATCGCCGATCCCACGACGGCGTTCGATGTGGTGGAGATCACCGACGCGACGCCCTACGCCGAACTGATCGCGTATGACGCGCTTGGCCTCGCGCCGCGATCGACGATCGCGGCGCGCATGGCCGAGGGCTGGTTCGCGCGGGGCGGGCGGCTGCCGGTCAATCTTTCCGGTGGCGTGATTACCTTCAATCCGGTGTTCTGCACGGGCATGATCCGCATCGCGGAAATCGCCAATCAGGTCCGCGGCCGTGCCGGCCTTCATCAATCGCCGGACGCGCGCATGGGCCTCGCGCACGCCGGCAGCGGGTTCGCCATGCAATATCAATCCGCGATCGTTCTGGGAGCGGCGCCCAACGGGGACCTATCATGAGCGGCGATCGGGTCGGCATCATCGGAATCGGGCAATCCAACTTCCGCTCGCGCCGTGACGACGCCAGTTATCCCGACCTGGTGCGCGAGGCGGTCGTGCCGGCGATGCTTGACGCGAAGCTGGACTTCGATGCGATCGATGCGGTGGTGTATTCGTTGTCGCCGGACGCGATGGTCGGGATCGGCAACGCGGAGCGGCTCGGCGTCGATGCGGTCGGGGGGCGGAACAAACGGTTTCTGCGCATCAACACCGGCGGCGCCACCGGCATATCGTCCGTTACGGCGGCGTACTATCACATCGCGTCGGGCGTCTGCGATGTCGTGCTGACCGCGGGGGCGGACAAGGTCGGCGAGTGCGGCGATTCGCAAACCGTGTTGAACAAGATCTGGGATCCCACCTACGAGCGCGCGTTGCCTCTGGGCACCATCAACATGTTGGCGATGTCGGCGGTGCGCTATATGCAACGCTACGGCATGACCGAGGAGGACATGGCGTACGTGACGGTGAAGAACCGACGCCAGGCCTCGCTCAATCCGCGGGCGCATCTGCGCCGGGTGGTGACGATCGACGACGTGATGGAATCGCGGATTATTTCCTGGCCATTGAAGCTGATGGATTGCTGTCCGCAGTCCTCGGGCGGGGCGGCGATGGTGCTGGCATCGGAGAAGTTCATCCGCGACAACAAGTGCGACGCCGTGTGGATCACCGGCGTGGCGTGTCGCGCGGAGACGTACTGGATGGGCGACCGGATGGGCAACAATCCGACGGCTGAGCACGCGGACGCCTACGCTTTGGGCCGCTCATTCGAACAATCGTACAGGATGGCGGGCATTACCGATCCGGAAAACCAGGTGCACATCGCGGAACTCTATTCGCCGTTCAGCAATACCGAGTTCCACGCCATCGACGCCGCCCGGCTGGTCGCGAAACCCGGTGATTCCATCAGGCGCCTGCGTGACGGCGAATTCGAACTCGGCGGTCGTCTGCCGGTCAATCCCTCGGGCGGCACGCTGTGCACCAATGCCATCGCGGTGACCGCCATGGCGCGGGTGGCGGAGACGGCGCTGCAGGTGTGGGGCAGGGCGGGGGCACATCAGGTGGAGGGCGCGCGCGTGGGGATCGCGAGCGGCAATGGCGGCGATCATCAAATCTTCGGAACGATGGTGATCGAGGCATGAGCGAACAGGAGAGACCAATGGAACTTCTCGGCCGCCAGGAAGTCTGGAGCATCACCTACGATCACGCGCTGGGCGAAACCGCGAGCTATTTCTTCACGCAGATCCGTGACAACGGCAAACTGTTCGGCCGGCGTTGCGCGAAGTCGAACAAGGTGCTGGTGCCGCCGCGCGCGTTCTCGGATGAAACGCTGCTGCCGACGACGGAGTGGGTGGAGGTTGGACCGGGCGGGCGGATCGAGGCGTTCACGTTCGTGTATGAGCAGTTCAACAATTTGCCTGAACCGCCCTACGCGTTTGGTTACGTGCTGTTGGACGGCGCGGATACCGCGCTGGGTGGGTACTTCAGGGGCGTGGATCTGACCAACCCGCGCGAGGCGGCGGAGAAACTGGCGATCGGCACCCGCGTCGTCACGAAATTCGCCGAGCAGAGGAAGGGCGACGTGCTGGATTTTTGGTTCGAGATTGCATGACGGAGGATCGGAACGCGGCGATGACGTTCTCTCATCGTCGTCGCGGCACTCTCAATGCCGGCACTTGCTTCTCAACGCCAGCACTGTCCTCGTAACGTCAGCACCGTCCTCGTAACGTCAGCACCGTCCTCGTAACGTCATCACCGTCCTCTCTTCGTCATCACCGGGCACCGACCCGGTGATCTTTCGCGGCACGTGCGGCGAATGATGGCCGGGTCAAGCCCGGCCATGACGCGGAAGCGGCGTGCCAAGACCTCCACGCATGAACTTGGTGCGTAGGACGTGTGGCAAGGTCCCCTCACCATCATCGTGTTTCTTTCTTCGTCGTCCCCGTTCCATCGCCGTCATGACCGTCCCCTCGCCGTCATCCCCATCCTCTCATCGTCATCACCGGGCACCGACCCGGTGATCTGTCGAGGCACACGCGGCGAAAGATGACTGGGTCGGCGCCCGATCACGACGTGGAACCTGCGCCCCTGTCGCGCCGGGTCCGGTGCCCAAAACGCATGACAAAAGACCATCCCCTCAACCCAGCCGATAAAACCGTTCCGCCGTGCCGTGAAACAGCGCTCGCTTTTCCTCCGCCGACGCACCCGCCGCCATCCGCTTGAACGCGTTCCACAGTACGGGATACGAACACATCCCCTTATCGACGGGGAAGTTGCTCTCGAACATGCACCGACGCGCGCCGAAGTCCTCGATGCAGGCTTCCATCCACGGCCGCCACGCGTTGGCGAGTTCGCCCGACGACGGCGGCAGAATGTTCTCGTGGAAGTCGAAGCCGTTCACCACCATCGCCAGCCCGCCCAGCTTGACGTGCACGTTGTCGCACGAGGCCAGCGTCTTCATGGAGGCGCGCCACGCGGCGAACACCTCGTCCCCCTTGCCGCGATACGGTCCCGCACCGATCGGACCGCCGACGTGGTTCAGCACCATCGGGGTTCCCGGAAAGGCGCGCGCCAGATCGATCATCTGATCGAGTTGCGTGTGGTACATGAACGCGTCGTAGCTCAGCCCATGTTTGTCGAGCCAGGCGAAGCCGCGACGAAACGCCGGATCCGCCATCAGCGCGAACGGCGGCGGCGTCGAGATACTGGCCAGGAAACGCGGATGCCGGGCGGTAATCTGCCGTATGCCGCGGAACCGTCCGGCGCCGGCGGCGGCGTGCGCCCGCAACACCTCATGCACCTCGTCGCCAAGCCGGAAGTCGACATAACCGATGATGCCCGCGCAGATCTTCGTCTTCGTCTCGCGGCGGTCCGCCTCGGCGGCGACCGACGCGACGAACTCGGTCTCGCCGACCGGCTTCATGGCCTCCGGCCCGCTGGTGCGATAAGCCCAGAAGCATTGCAGGAACACCGTCGAAACGATGTTGTGGCCGCTGTTCACATCGGCCAGCAATTCATCGAGGTAGTATTTGTTGCCGGGATGATCCCACAAATGATGGTGTGGATCGATGATCGGCAGGTCCGGCTCCAGGATATCCTCGGTCAGTTTGCCGAGCCATTCATGCTTCGGTACGGGATGGCGCAGTACGATCGGTGCGGTCATGGGATCAATCTCCGGATGTCAGGCGGCGAGGACAGGCTGATCGCCCATGATCGTCGTACGGTGCATCACGCGGCGTTCCGAGGGGTCGTGCGGCGTGACGGCATGGATGGTGCAACGATTGTCCCACATCAGCACGTCGTCCGGTTCCCAGCGGTGTTTGTACGTGAACCGAGGTTGCGCCGCGAACGCGGTCAGATCGTCGATCAGGCGGCGCGCGGCGGTTTCGTCCAGGCCTTCAACCGCGTCGTTATAAATCGGACTGATATACAGCGACTTTCGTCCGGTCACCGGGTGACGCCGCACCAATGGTTGCCACGCCGGGGGCATGGCGGCTTTCTCGGCCTCGGTCAGTGGCTTCAGGTCGCGCAGCCGGTGCAGATTGCCGAAATCGTGCCGCGCGCGACGGCCATCGACCTGTTGCTTCAGGCTGTCGGGCAACTCATCGTAGACCAAGTACATGTTGATGAACTGGGTCTCGCCCCCGGTCCGGCTGATTTCCACGCCATGCAGTAACGATCCGATGCATGGCATGGCGCGGTAACTGCTGTCGGTGTGCCAGAGTTGCGCCAGCGACACCTGTTGTACCGTCGGATGCGAGGGCGGCATCAGATTGCCGTCGTCGTCCACGTTCGAAACCCGGAAGATCTCCCGCACCGCGCGAGAACGGATGATCGTCTGGTGAAAAATCTCAGGCTCTCCGAAGGAGCGGGTGAAGGCGACGTGTTCCTCGTCGGTGATAGGCTGGTCCGGAAACACGACGACCAAATGTTCCATCCACGCATCGTGCACGTCGCGGAACGTTGCCGGGTCCATCGGACGCCGCAAATCCACGCCGCGGATTTCGGCGCCCAACGCGGGATGCAGCGGGCGAACGGTGATGCTCATGCCGGATGCTCCGCGAATTCGAAGCCCATCGCGCGGGCGTGATAATAAATTCCGCCATCCTGGATAATCAGAAACAGCGCCTGTCCGGCTCCGCCATTGTGGTGCGAGTGTACCGCCACCGGGGGCGTGATGGTGGTAGCCCAGGGCGACCAGGTTTTCCGTTTGCCGTCGATGATGGAGAAGCAGTCGTCGCCGCGGATGATCAGCGACACCGCCACCGAGTTATGCCGATGCGGCGGTTGCACGAACCCGGCGGGCAACGAGTTCATCGCCGCGGTCAACGTGGGCAGGATATTGCGCGTCGGTTCCTGCCGTTCGGCCGAGAATACCAGCGCCGAACCGGCGATTGTCGCGTTGCGCCCGATCTCGTAGAGCAGCGCGATCTGGCGATCGATCTCCTCGGCGCGAAAGTGCACCAGATCGGTGGGCGCATGCCCCGGCGCCGGCGCGCGGAGATTTTCGAACGCCAGTTGCGGCTCGTTTGTCACCAGCCACAGCACGGCGGTCGTTTCGGCGGTGTGCGCGGCGGCGATGCCGCCGGGCAGCACGAAAACATCGCCGGCGGCCCATGCGATTTGTTCCGCATCGCAAACCGTTGTCCCGGTGCCCTGTATGACATAGGCGATCGTGCCGCTGGCGACGAAGTCGGTTGTCAGGGTCTCACCCGCGCGGATGCGGGCATAGCGGGCGAGCACCAGCGGCGACGTCGCGGGAAACGGACAGCCAAGCACTGCGGACAGATCGCAGGGGATCAATCCGGTTGGTGTGCGCTCATCCAGCGCGCGACGCGGTTCATCGACGAACGCGTGATCCGGCACGGGCGGATTGACGATGTTGAACGCATTTCCGGTGTTGAAGAAACGGCCGCGCGCCTCCGCCACCGAACGTGGCGCGCGCGCATGTTGCGCGGGCATGTCGCCGATGTCGCGCGGGCGCAAATCGTCGGGCATGGGTTTGCCTCCTTGGACGGTCCGCAGCTTTCCGCGCCGGGCGCGCCGGCGTCAAGCACGCGCCGGGCTTCCGCCCGGTACCCGCGCGACGGACGCATTGGTTCGCGCCGCGCGGCCCGATCGCCGGAACCCCGCCGGGCACTTCGTGCCCTGGGGCAACTCATTTTGGTTGAGGAACGAGACGGAGCCGGTCGTGGTTTGGCGAGGTCCGCGCGGGCCCCTCGCATTCCTCCATCGATGGACACCACGGAGCGCCTCGCTCTTCGATGGGCCTCCGAGCGGACGCCCCGGCGGAACGCGCGATCAGTGCACCGGCGGCGGGGCCGTGTACCAGATCAGTCCCAACACCGCGAGCACCACGAACATCGCCAAAACGCCGACCACGAGCCACAGCAGAAACGCCGCTCGTTCGACGCTTTGCGAAGCCCAGCGATCGATGTCCCTGAGTGGGTTAGGCATGTTGCCGGCTCCTCTGGTACTGGGCGGACTTTTATTTGCGCGCCGCGAAATTTCAAGCTCACAATCGCGATCTCCAGCCAGGGAAATGAGACAATCGAAACCATGACACGACTGATGGGAAGTCTGGCCACGAAGTGACGCTTTTCGCAAGCGGCAAAGGCATGAAACGTAACTTAATTTGGATTTAGAGATGAAATTCCGGTAACCCGGAAATTTGATTTAGATCAGATCGGCGGTGCGCATGACAAGACCGTCACGCGCGGCTGGAAGGGCCTTGCCGTCGCGCTTCCTCGACCGCGCGATATAAGTACCATGTCGCCATGGAGCGGTGGGGCGCCCAGGGCAGACCCAGTTCCGCGAGCGCGCGGGGTTTTGGTTGCGCATCCAGTTCGAACAAAACGCGGTAGCCTTCGCGTACGCCGAAATCGTCCACCGGGAGAACGTCTGGCCGCCCGAGTGTGAAGATCAGCAGCATTTCGACGGTCCAGCGGCCGACGCCGCGGATCGTGGTCAACCGCTCGATCAGGTCGTCATCGGACAAGCGTGCGGCCTGCCGCCGGGTGGGCACGGTTCCGTCTACCGCCTTGGCGCAAATGTCTCGGATCGCCGCCAGCTTGGCCGCCGAGAAGCCACAGGCGCGCAGCGTGTCGCCGTTCATGGCGAGCACGCGATCCGGCGATGGAAACGCCTCATCGGGGAACAGCGCGACGAAACGGGCCAGGATCGCTTCCGCCGCCTTGCCGTGCAGTTGCTGGTGGGCGATGGCGCGGATCAGTGCCTCATACAGGTCGCGGCGGCGTTCCACCGTGAGGCCGGGTGGTCCGACGCGTCCGATCAGCGCCCGGAAGCGCGGGCACACACTGCTCAGATGTTGGGCGGCAGCGTGTACTGGGCGCGGCTTCTGGGTGTCCGGCGGCATGCCGCGCTTATGGACGGCGCCGGAGTGGCGTGCAACCATGCGGCACGCGATACCCGTCGTGAAGACGCGCCAACGTCAGGGCGCCGCCGCCTGGTCTGAGCCTGATGCGTTGCCTGAGCCTGATGCGTTGCCTGAGCCTGATGCGTTGCCTGAGAGTGTGATGCCCGATCCCCGATCCGCCCCTGATCCGGCCCGCGACCGCGAGGATGCGGATCGCCGTACCGCTGGCCTCGCCGCCATCGTGGTGGTGCTGCTGCTCCTGATCGGCGGGTTGGTGCTGACCCACACGTTGCACAAGAAGAGCCAGTTGGAGGATTGCCTGATGGCTGGCCGGCGGGATTGCGACGCGCTGGTTAAATGACGGTCTGTCCGCTGATGCGTTGACCGCTGACCGGCTGACCGCGCGATCGTTTCGCGCGATCGTTTAATGACGGCGGCGGTGGTCGAGGCATTGTGACCGTGGATCCGACAGCCGCGGTTCCCTCGCGGCGCGGTCGCGGGCACCATGGATCTCCCGCCTCGAGGGATGGAGCAAACCCGTCATGCACATTCGCTTCGACCACAAAACCGTCGCCGTCACCGGCGCGGGTCACGGCTTCGGCCGTGCCATCGCCCGCCGTTTCGCGGCGCTCGGCGCGCGCGTGTTCGCGACCGATGTGACCGAGGCGACGCTGGTGGAAACCGCCGCGACCGGGGGGATCACGCCGCTTGTGGTCGATCTGCGCGATCGCGCCGCCGGCGCGGCGTGGATCGCCGGGATCGAACAAACCACCGGCGGCGCGATCGACGTGCTGGTGAACAACGCCGGCGGGGTTGCCGGCCAGACCAACCATCCGATCGAGGACGTGCCCGACGCCGACTGGGACGTCATCTTCGACATCGGCGTGAACGCGGCGTTCGTGCTGTGCCGGGCCGCCGCGCCGGCGATGAAGCGTGCCGGCGCGGGCCGCATCGTCAACATCAGTTCCGGCGCCGGGTTGCAGGCGTCGCTGACCGGCGTTCAGGCCTATTGCTGCTCCAAACACGCGGTCGTTGGCCTTACCCGGCAACTGGCGCACGAGTTAGGGCCGTTCGGCATCACCGTGAACTCGGTGGCCCCCGGCTTCATCCGCACCAATGAAGCGACCGAACGGCAGTGGGCCAGTTACGGTCCGGAGGGCCAGCGCGCGCTGGTCGATCGGATCGCGATGAAGCGCCTCGGGACGGCTGACGACATCGCCAATGGGGTGGTGTTCTTCGCTTCGGACCTGGCGGGCTTCGTGAATGGACAGATCCTGTCGGTGGACGGTGGCAGGTAGTTGGAGGGCCGGTACTCGGGGCGGACATACGCGGCGGCGGAAGCGTGGCAACGGCGCCGCCTGCGCGCGCGCGGCAGCGGGGGAGGCAGGCGCACAATGGTTCGATTCCCGTCGCGGCGCCGGCGCACTTTCCGTAACGCTTCCCCGGGGGCGCTCCTCCTGGGCGCTCCGTTGGGCGCTCCCGCCCGGGGCGATCCCCCCGGGCGATCCCGTGGCTTTCACCGGCTCGCGGCATTCCTGACTTGACCTCAAGGCGTGGGATGAGCATGTTCCGGCCTTGAATCATCGCACCCCCTCGCAATCAACCCGAGGGGTCGCGTCACGTCGACCAAGGATCAGGCCATGGCCAAATCGAACGTTGTGCAAATCAAGCTCGTGTCCAGCGCGGACACCGGGTTCTTCTACGTCACCAAGAAGAACGCGCGTGCGCAAACCAACAAGCTGGAACTGAAGAAGTATGATCCGGTCGCGCGCAAGCACGTCCTGTTCAAGGAAGCCAAGATCAAGTAGCCGGGCGGCCGCGGCTTCGACGCGGCTCAGGACATCCGGGCTCAGGACGTCCGCGGCCAGGTCATTTGGGTGCCGGTCATCCGGGCCCTGACGCGCTCCGGCGCGGCCACGCTTCAAGGCAACCAGTGGATCTGCCGCACAACGCTCCCTGGGCGGAACGCCCGGAAGCGGTCGTCAGCCCACGGGCGCCAGCGGCGCGAGTTCCACCCGATTGCGGCCGTGACGCTTGGCTTCGTACAGCGCGAGATCGGCCGTGTGCAGCAGGCGCTCCGGCGTGGAAATATCGTCGCTGGTGCATGAAACACCGACGCTGACGGACAGATCGTGGCGCTGGCCGGGAACCGGTTCGAACACCACGGTCTCGACCGCCAGGCGCAGCCGCTCAGCCGCCGCCGTCGCATCGTCCGGGTTCGAACCAGGCATCACGACGACGAATTCCTCGCCGCCGTAGCGGGCGAGCGAGTCGAAGGCCCGAATGTTGTTGCGGAATACATCCGCGATCAGCCGCAGCGCGATGTCGCCATTGGCATGGCCGAACTGGTCGTTGACCGCCTTGAAATGATCGACGTCGATCATCAGCAGAGCGATGGGCCGGCCCTGCCCGCTTTGCATCAGTCCGGCGAGGTGCCGGCGGAGATAGCGCTGATTGTACAGCGAGGTCAGCGGATCGGTCAGCGCCAGTTCGAGGGCCGTGCTGAGATCGGAGCGGAAGCGGTCCTGGTAGAATTTCCGGCGGATCTGGTTGCGTGCCCGAGCCCGCAGCTCGTTTTCGTCCACCGGCATGGCCAGCCAATCGCTGGCGCCGAGCTCGAAGCCGCGTAGCACGCGATCGCGCTCGCTGCTTTCCGCGACCAGCAGAAGCGGCGTCTCATGCGTCGAATCGGCCGCGCGCAGAGCCGACACCAGTTTGAGCGAATCCTCGTCGGCGAGTTGCAGGCTGATCACGATCAGGTCGTAGGAATGCCGCGCGGCGCGCTCGATCACCTCGGCTCCGGTGCGCACCGGTTCGGCCTCGATCCCTTCCCGCGCCAGCGCGCGCGGAATGACGTCGCCATTGAGTTCCCATTCGTCGATGACCAGAGCGTGCGCGCCGGCAACGCTCGGGATGCCCTGATTGGGGCCGGTCAGACCGAGCGCGCGGGCCGTTTCGCCGCGGGCGCGCCATTCGTCGAGCAGCCGCTTCAGGCGCACCAGGCTGCGCACCCGCGCCATCAGGGTGTCGTATTCGACCGGCTTGGTCAGAAAGTCGTCGGCACCGGCTTCCAGACCGCGCAGCCGCTCGGTCGACTCGCCGAGGGCGGTCACCATCACGACGGGAATATGCAGGGTAACGTGGTCGTCCTTGAGGATGCGGCAACACTCGAAGCCGTCCATGCCGGGCATCATGACATCGAGCAGGATCAGATCCGGTTGCCAGTCGCGCGCCCGTTTGACGGCCTCGAACCCATCGCGCGCGCTGGCGACCTGATAATATTCGGCCGAGAGCTTTGCCTCCAGCAGGCGTGTGTTGGCCGGGACGTCGTCAACGATGAGGATGCGCGCTGTCATAATTGGCTGGAATTCATCTCACGCGCCTGGTTACGACCGGTTGTCGTTTGATGGGGTTCGACTTCCTATCATTTGGCACACGCCAGGAAAAGCCCGCTCGCGGTGGCATTTCCCGCCGCCGCGGCCGCCGGAGGTCACGCCGCCGGACTTCCGCCACGGCGCCTCGCGGCCGATCATGGTAAGAACAAATCGTTCCAACCAACTGAAACAAATGCCAGTTCCATGACGCGGACGATGTTTGGCGGGTTCGCGACGTCCGCGATCTCCGGCGATCGTAGTCCATGGGCATTCGGTTGCGCCAGGTTCTTTCGCGCCGGACACCACGAAGCGGCCAGGCGATTGGGCGCGTCGCGGGATCGCCCTCCGCGAGACCTGGGCGCGCGGCGGCCTGGCGAGAGCGCCGTTGACCGGCTTTGCCGCCGCGCATCGGCCCGGGCTTCCGGGCGGTCTCCGCGCGCGGGTGTGCAAAAGGACTGTAAAGAATAAAGCCGCGAACTGTCTTGTAACAAAACGAACCGTTCCGAGGCCCGGCTCCCGCGCCGTGCCGGCGACGCGCACGACGCCGTGCTTTCCGCGGCGAGAGCGAATTCAACGCGTTAACCGCCGGTTGCCGGCGGTCGGAACGATCCGGGCCCGACATGACATGGCGGGTCCGGACCGTGTCCGCCCGATAAAAAACAAGAACCATGCGCCGCCGGTGCGAAATGAATCACAAGTTGATGCCGCTGACGGCGGTGCGGTTCAGGACAGTGCGCAGTTCGGTGAAGTTGTCATGGGTGACGATTGGCGTGCTCATTATTGACCACTTATGGACCCGCGTTCGCCGCCCAACGGCACTTGTCCACCGAGCCAAAGACCGCATCCTTCGCGCGGCGGTTTCCGCGGCCGGAATGGCGGCCGCCCGGCGTAAGGCGCCGTCCTTCCTGGCGAAATCGCCGGCCGGACCTTCGCCGGAGCGACGATCGCTGCCGCCCGGCTTCGTCGAGGCCGGAGACGCCCGGCCGGCGAGGCTCTCCGCCAGGAGATCCCGGTCGTTGCCACGCGATCCTGTCCTTGCGTCGCCGCCACATCACGGGCAACCAGGAATCCAGCTCGCCCCCCGTCGTCCAGCTTCGTTCATCGTCCGTTTGTCAGCCGTCAAGACCACCCTCATTCAGGCCACAATGTCCGCCCATGCGCCCGCCCGTGCCCTGACCGACAACGCCGCCGACACCGTGCGCGGCATCCTGCTGGTCGCGTTTTCCTATCTGATCCTGACCATCGGCGATACGGCCGCGAAATGGGCCATCCTCGTCTCCGGCGTCGGATGGGCGATGGCCTGGCGCGGCGCGTTCGGGGCGGTCGCGGTGGCGGCGTTCACGACCGCCACGCAAGGGGCGGACGGGCTGGCGCGGTTCCGGCCGGTGCGGTGGAAAACCGTGGCGCTGCGCTCCGGCCTGTCGTCGTTCACCACGATCACCTGGTATCTCTCCTGGCGCCACATGCAACTGGCCGAGACCTACGCCCTGGGTTTTACCGCGCCGCTGATCATGACGGTGCTGGCGGTGCCGATGCTTGGAGAGCGCATCCGTTGGCGCCGCGCTCTCTCGACCTTGGTCGGCTTCGCGGGCGTGCTCGTGATGGTGCGGCCCGGAGGGGGCCAGGGAGGGGGCCAGGGTGGAGGTCAGGGTGCCGGCATTCTGGGCGGAGACGGCATCCCCTTGAGCCCAACCGTCGTGCTGCTGATGGCCGGCATCGTGGCGATGGCGGTCACCCGCATCATGGCGCGGCAACTGTCGCGCACCGAGACGCCGGAATGTCAGGCATTCTGGCTGATGATCTCGCACGGTCTGGCCGGGGTCGGGATGCTGCTGATGACGCCGGTGCCCTCTTACGGTGACGCCTCGGTGTGGGCCGCGCTGCTGTTTCTGGGTGTGTCGAGCGGCCTCGCGCATTGCGTGTTCACGCGCGCGTACGGCCTGGCTCCGGTCTCGGCGCTGGCGCCTTATGAGTACACGATGCTGCTGTGGGGCGGGTTGCTCGGGTTCGCGGTGTTTGGGGAGGTTCCGTCCCGGACCACGCTGGCGGGTGCCGCGATCGTCGCGTTCGCGGGACTGTACAACCTGCATCGCGAGCGCGCGCGTCGCTCCCAGGAGGCCGCGCGGGCGCGGGGTCTGGCTGCCACGAAGGACCGCGGCGGGTCGGATCAGGGTGGGCTCGGTCTCCCCGGCGCGGTCTCAGGGACGCTCGAACCCGCGGGCGACCAAAGCCGGCGTCGCGGCGTCGCCACGTAAGAACGCCAGCAATGCCTTGGCGGCCACGGGCAACCGCGCGGCGGCCGGTACCCCGGCGGCATAATTGGTGTAGTGCTGGATCTCGGCCGGCAGCGGACCCACGACGGTCACGCCCTGAACCGCCTGCAACTCGTTGATCTGCTGCAAGGCGATCGCGGCCTCCCCGTCGTCCACGCGCGACGCGACCAATCCGAACGGAACCAGCACCGCCTTTTGGTGGATGGCCTGTGCGATGCCCAGCCGATCGAACAGTTGGGCGAGGTAGGTGGCGGAACCGTTGCCCGATTCCGGGTCGATGTAAGCGAACGACGGGGCCGCGAGCATGGTGCGTTTGAACGCTTCGACAGTGCTGATGTCTGGCAATGGGGCGCCCTTCTTCACGACGACCCCGAGCCCGGATTTCGCTACCTGCGCCACGGTATCCGCCGAGACCTTGCCTTGCGCGGCGAGCGCGTCCATCGCGGCGGAGGGCAGCACGACGAAATCGATTTCCTCGCCGCCCCGCACCACGCGCGCGGTCACCGCGCCGGCGGTGTCGCTGGTGATCGCGAGCGTGTTGCCGGTCTTGGCCGCGAACGGTTGTGAGATGTCGAGCAAAACAGGCTTGAAGGCGCGGGTCGTCAGCACGTTGATCTCGACCGCCCAGGCGTGGAAGGGCGTGGCGGCGGTCAGCGCCAGGGCGAGAACCAACGTGGCGACCCAGCCGATTCGGCTGACGCGACCGCCGAATCGGGCGGAGCATGAGCCGTTCGCGACGACATCGCGACCGGTCCGCGCGGCGCCGCGCCAGGCGGGTCGGCCGGCCCGAAGGGATGAAATGAGCATTCGAACGCGTCCTCTCGAAGGGGTTCCGGCGGGATCGCTCGTGCGCATTTTACGCGAATGAGAAAAACGAGCCCGGTCGGAAGGCTCGTCGCGATGTGATGCCGGGGGGATCCGATGTTGAGTCCGCCGGGCGCGCTTCGATAGCACATTTTCGATTACGACCGGTAAGCTTCTTTGGCGCCCGCGCGGCCGGCCGGCGCCTCGATGAGCGCGAGAGGACCGGAGCGCGTCACCGGCGGCGGGTTCGCAGGGGAGTTTCGGAGGGGAGTTTCGGAGGCGAGTTTCGGAGGACGTCGCGCGGCGGGACCGGGCGCGCTGGCGCGGCCAGGCCAGTGGCGCTCCACCGGCCTGGCCGCCGCCCGTGTCAGTGCGCGCCGGCGCCGCTCGCCTGACCCTTTCTGGTGAACAGAATGAAACAGGCCGCCAGCATCAGCATGAAGCCCAGCACCGCGAACGCGTCGCTGTATCCCATGATCAGCGCCTGCCGCCGGATCGTCTGGCCAAGCGCCACGATCGCCTGGCCATGCGCGGTGGCCGGATCGGCGATGCCGCGCGCCTCGAAATACCGGGTCATCATCGCCAGCCGGTCGCGCACCGTCTCACTGTACAGACTGACCGAGGAGCCGATGATGTTGGAATGGAACTGCTCGCGTTTCGTGACCAGCGTGCCCAGCAGCGCGGTGCCGAACGCGCCGCCGAGGTTGCGCAGCATGTTGAAGATGCCGGAGGCGCCGGCGGACTCGCTCTGCAGGACCCCGATCATCGCGATCGCGCTCATCGGACCCATCACCAGAGCCTGACCGGCGGCGCGCACCATGTTGGGGATCCAGAACTGGTCGCCGGAATAGTCGGGCGACATGTGGATATTCAGCATGAAGCTGCCGCCGAACACGCTCAATCCGACGACGACGATGGCGCGCACGTCGAAGCGTCCCATCAACACCGGCACGAACGGGATGATCAGCAACTGCGGCAGCCCGGTCCAGGCCATCACTTCGCCGATCTGCTCGGAATTGTAGCCCTGGGTCTGGCCGAGGTATTGCGGCAGCAGAAACACCGAGCCGTAGAGCGCGAAGCCGACCAGCATGTTGGCGAAGGTGCCCAGACCGAAGTTGCGCCGCTTCAGCAGCCGCAGGTTGACCGCCGGATATTTGACGGTGAGCTCGATCCAGATGAACAGCGTGAGGAACACCACCGCGATCGCCGCGAGGCGGACGATGAAGGGCGAGCCGAACCAATCGTCCTTGTTGCCCTCTTCCAGCACGGTTTGCAGCGCGCCGAGGCCGATCGCCATGCAGAGGATGCCGAACCAGTCGCCCTGTTTCAGCAGGCCGAGCTGCATCGGCTGCCGTTCCAGCGTCGCGAACAGCGTGCCCACCATGACCGCGCCGGGCACGAGGTTGATGAAGAAGATGTATTGCCAGCCGTGGTTCTCGGTGAGGTAGCCGCCGATGGTCGGACCGATGGCGGGGGCGAACGTCGCCGTGATGGCGAACAGCGCCATGCCGACGGGCCGCTGCCGGGCCGGGAGCTTCGTCAGGATCAGCGTGAAGGCCATCGGGATCAGCACGCCGCCGGTGAAGCCCTGGATGGCGCGCAAGGCGATCATCTGCTGCAGGTCATGAGCGAACGCGCATGCCACCGAGAAGATCAGGAACAGCACCGCGTTGGTCAGCAGGAACTTCCGGAAGGAGAACACGCGGCTGAGATAATCCGTCAGCGGAATGACGATGATCTCGCCGATCAGATACGCGGTCGAGATCCAGGCGCCATTGTCGACGCCGGTGCCGATGCCGCCCTCGATATCCAGCAGCGAGGCGTTGGTGATCTGGATGTTCAGCACCGCCATGAAGGCGCCCAGCAGACCGGCCATCACGGTGATCCAGGTCTTCAGGCTGGCGGAGCGTTCCTGGCCGGTGCCGATGGAGATACTTGAAGACATGGTGGGGTCCTCCGGTCGGGAGAGTCCGTCGGTTGGGTCGGTTCGTCAGTTCGCTCCGGCTTTGGTATCGATCACCGGGGTGACCGACATGCCCGGCCGCAGCAGACCGGCCAGCTTGTCGTTCGCATCGAGCACGATCTTCACCGGAATGCGCTGCACCACCTTGGTGAAGTTGCCGGTGGCGTTGTCCGGCGGCAGCAGAGCGAATTCCTGCCCGCTGGCCGGCGCGATGCTGTCGACGTGGCCTTTGACGGTCGTGCCGGGGAACATGTCCACGTCCACCGAGACCGGCTGACCGGCATGCACGTCGGTCAACTGCGTCTCCTTGAAGTTCGCCACGATGTAGACGGCGCTCTCCGGCACCACGGCCATCAGCTGCGTGCCAGCCTGAACATACTGGCCGGGGCGTAACGTGCGGTTGCCGACAACGCCGTTCACCGGCGCGACGATCGTCGTGTAGCTGAGATTGAGCGCCGCCTGATCCGCCACCGCGCGATCATGCGCCAGCACCGCCCGCGCCTTGGCCAGTTGCGCCCGCAGCATCGCGGTCTTCCGCTCCGCCGCCAGCTCGGCCGCCGCGTCGCGCTGCAACGTGGATTGCGCGACCTGGAGCCGCGACACCGCCTGCTGCTCGTTCTGCACGCTGCCCGCGCCGGTCCGCGCCAGGACGACATAACGGTCGTTGTCCTGCTGGGTGAAGGTCAGATTGGCGCGATCGACCGCGACGGTGGAGTGCGCCTGCGCGATCACCGCCTGCTGCTGATCGAGGGCCGCCTCGACGTTATCGATATCCGCCTGGGCGGCGGCGACATCGGCTTTCGCCTGCTCGACCGCGACCGCGTAATCCCGGTCGTCGATCCGGGCGAGCGGCTGACCCGCCTTGACCGTCTGGTTGTCGTTGACCAGGACGTCGCTCAGGTAGCCGGAGACCTTCGGCGCGATGACGGTGGTGTCAGCCTGCACGTAGGCGTCGTCGGTCGACTCCTGAAACCGTCCGGTGGTCCAGTAGCTCCAGCCGAAGTCGCCGGCCGCCGCGATCGCCAGGGCGGCGGCGCCGGCCAGCAGCACCGGCTTCCAGCCAAACCGCCGGGCTCGCGAGGGCGGGGCGCTCACGACATCCGGAAATTCGCGGGCCGCGGCGAAGTCGCGCCCCGTCGCGTCACGCGTCTCGAGTTTGTCCTCAACCTCGCGATCGAGGGTCTTGGCGATATGGGTCATGGCCTGGGCTCCGGCGTTTCTTTGTTCGCAGGAGGCCAAATAGGACGGTGGCGGGTTTGCGTTAATCAGGCTTTGGCGGACAACATTTGTGCGCCATTGACACAGGTCTCAGACCAGCCAGACGGTTTCGTGCTCGCCCCACACGCGCTCGTCGGCGAGGCGGGCGCCAACGGCGGAGAAACGCTCGACCAGGAAGTCGATCACGACCCGCGTGCGCGGGGCCAGGTGCCGGCGGGACGGGTAGACCAGGAAGGCTTTCGACCGCTCGGTCGGATAGTCGGGCAGCAGGCGATACAGACGCGCGCCGAGAATGTCCTCGAGCACCTGCGGTTCCGGCAGCAAGGCGATGCCGTGGCCGGCCAGCGCCGCCTGCCGCACCACCTCGGCGTTGTTGGCGCTGAATGTGCTGACCACGTCGACGGAGTGCGGACCGCCGGGACCGGAGAAGCGCCATGTCGCGCTGCTCGGGTCGGCGTCCTGCACGATGCAGCGGTGCGAGGGCAGGGCGGCGGGATCCGGGGGCGCGCCGTGTTTCTCCAGATAGGATGGCGAGGCGACCAGCGCGCGGCCGAACTCGCCCACCGAGCGGGCGACCAGGGAGGCGTCGGTCGGTTGGCCCAACCGCATCGCGAGATCCAGCCGGTCCTCGATCAGGTCGCCAAATTGCTCGCGTACCACGAAATCGACCGCCAGGCCGGGGTAGCGGTTGAGCAGGTCCAGAAGTCCGGGGGTGACGAGGCGAGAGGCCCCGGGGGTCAGTCCGACCCGGACTCGCCCGGTTGGCGCGGTTCGCTGGTGGCCGATCGTATCCTCGAGGTCGTTGGCGGCGTCGATAATGCCGCGGGCGTGGCCGAGCAGGTCCTGACCGTCCTCGGTCAGACTCAGATGACGGGTGGTGCGATGGAACAGCCGGACCCGGAAATGTTCTTCCAGTTGGCCGACCATGCGGGTGACCGCCGAGGGGGTGGTATTGGTTTCCCGCGCGACGGCGGAGAACGAGCCGGTTTCGGCGATCCGCACGAAGGTGCTCAGGGCGCGTAGCATGTCCATGATTGGTGCATTTTACGCAAAGATGCCCGGTCCGCCAATGGGATTGTCACCGGTAACGCGAGGCGAAGGCTCTCGTGCCGGTTTGATGGCGCGGTGGCGCGGGGCGCGGTGGCGCGGTGGCGCGGTGGCGCGTGGGCGCCGGGGCGCGGGGACGCCGGGGTGCGGTGGCGCGGGGACGCGGCGCTTTCCAGGCGCTCGCGGAGCGCCTCAGGCATGGCGCCGTGGATCACGAGGGGCGCGCGGGCCCGTCCGGGGCCAGTTGCTCCGCCCGTAACCGCCGCTCTCGCAGCGCCAGCATATACCGCCGGTTCCAGGCGATGAGCCAGATCAGCACGACGAATGCCATCACGGGCGAGATCGCCACCACCCGCGCCGGCGTCAGCACGAGCGCGAAACCGACCCGGGCCAGGGCTTCAATGAGATAAGCGCCACCCCACACCGCGGTCACGAACCGCAGTGCCGCGCGAAAGGAATTGTACTGCCACAACCCGTTCCACCAGGCGAGCAGTTCCGGATCGTCGCCGGCGACGAATTGCCGGTTGACGTAAAACATCAGCGGCCGGCCGAACAGCAGCGAGCCCAGGCAGATGAGGCCGAACGCTCCGGTCAGGAATGACTCTTTGATCAAAACGAAGAAAATGTTGCCCGAGAGCAGCGACGCCACCGTACCGACCACGAGGAACATCATGACGATGATGCCCAGAGGCTCCAGCCTGCCCGATCTGATCCAGACCCGCAGGTTGTTGATCGCCGGAGCAAGGCCGCCCGGGATCAACGCCCACAAGGTCGGGACGCCAAACCGGACCAGCAGGTTGAAGACGACGATGGGCACGACGACATCGACGATCAGCGTGGGCAGCATTTGAGCAAGGCTGAATCCACGATCCGGGTTCACCGCCGTTGTCTCGGCCATGCGTGCCTCCCGTTCTGACGGAGGCGCAGGGTCGCCAATTCCCCGGGAACGCACAAGCGGCGACGGCGGCGGCCCAGGGGTGGGGCGGCCCAGGGGTGGGGCGGCCCAGGGGTGGGGCGACCCAGTGGCGGGGCGACCCAGGGGGCGGGCCCTGGGGGGCGATCCAAGGGAGGCGGCCCAGGGCGGGGCGGCCCAGGGGTGGGGCGGACCGGGAGATTCAGCGCGACCGGTCGCGACCGATCAGCGCGAGGCCCTCGGCCACGGACACGAATTCGCGGCCGCCGGTTATCCGTTCCGCGCCAAATCGGGTCGCGAACAGCGCGCGCACGGCGGGGACGAGCGACGTTCCCCCTGTCAGGAATACGTGATCGACCGCGTCCTCGCGCAGGCCGGCGTCCGCCAGCGCGACCTCCACGGTCGCCGCGATGCGCGCGATGTCGGCGGCGATCCAATCTTCGAAGTCCGCGCGCGTGATGACCTCGTCGATCGCGAAATCGGCATGGGCGAAGCGCAGGTCCGCCGTCTCGGCATGCGACAGTTTTGCTTTTACGTCCGAGACGGAGCGGTACAGCGCATAGCCGAGTTCGTCGCGGATGAGGCGCAGCAAGGCCCTCAGCCGATCCGGATACTCGGCTTTCGCGGCCACCGCCTCGATATCGCGCATCATGCGGGGCGTGCGCATCAGTGACAGCCGGTGCCAGCGCGCGAAGCTCGAGTAATAGTCCGGCGGCACCGGCAAATCGGTATCGAACACGCGGTAGGTGGTACCCTTTCCCAGGCGCGGTGAGATGACCTGGTCGATGATGCGATAGTCGAACGTATCGCCGGCGATACCAATTCCCGCGTGACCCAGGGCCCGCACCGGACGATTGCTCCGCGGATCGAAACGAAGCACCGAGAAGTCGCTGGTGCCGCCGCCGAAATCCCCGATCAGCACGACGGCGGGCGCGTCGAGGCGGCGGACGAAGCGGTAGCCGGCGGCCTCCGGCTCCAGCGCGGTCTGGACCTGAGCCCAGCCGGCGGCGGCGTACGCGGCGCGCAGCCGCTGCTCGCCGAGTTCATCGTTCGGGGTATCGCCGGCGAAGCGCACCGGCCGGCCGGCGACCAACACGCTGTCCGGTGGCTGCGCGCCGTGTTTCGGCAGGATCCCACGCAGGAACAGCGCGATCAGGTTTTCCAGCGTGAAGCTGCGCCCGAACACGCGGGTCTCGGAAAAGCCGCGCTGCGCCAGATAGCTTTTGAGCGACATCATCAAGCGGCTTTCGAGCGGATCGTCGAGCCAGGCCTCGATGGCGGCCGGGCCGATCGCGTGACGAAGCGCGACGCGCTCGCGGGGCCCCTCGTTCCAAAAGCAAAGCACGGAGCGGATGACGTCCAGTTCCGCGGTGCCGAGCGGGTACCGCACCGTGGTGGCGGCGCCGTCAGGCCCCAGCAGCGAAACGACGCTGTTGGTCGTTCCGAAGTCGACACCGATCGCGGTCATGCGAACCGCGGCGTCGGGAGCGGTGGCATCGGCGGGCCTCTCGGATCCCGGCAGCGCGGCCGGGTCGGCGGTGGCCGGACGATTGGGTCATCCACGACCGAGACGCAGCCCGACCGGATGCCGCCGTCTCCGCGCGGAAGACGAGCGCCGGACAGGTTGAAATCGGACATGACGAGCCTGAATTCCGTGGAAGGCCGGGCCGGGACGGGTCTTCTCGCATGTGCGGCATGGGCCGGCAAGCGGTGCGCCCGGCGTGCCGGGATCGGCGGTGCCCCGCTCACGAAGAGGCAAACTACGCGAGAACGACGGTTGTCATCGAACCGTCAGAGTACGGCAATCGCTCTGTCATGAACGGCTGGTAGCCCACGGGTCAATCCGGGGACAGGAGATGACAATGCTGAAACGACTCGCGGCCGTGGTCGCGTTTGGACTGGCCGCGCCCGCGCTGACCGTGCCGGCGCTCGCCGCGTCGGACTGCCCCAATGACGGCGTCGTGCGCTTCGGCGTCGAGCCGTTCGACACCGCCGCCAAACTGGTGCCGATCTACGAGCATATCGGCAAATTGCTGGGCGAAAAGCTCGGCTGCGAGGTCAAGGTCTTCGTGACCACCAACTACAACGCCGAAATCGAGGCGATGCGCGCCGGCAAGCTGGAGATCGGCGAGTTTGGGCCGCTCGGCTACGTGCTGGCGCATCAGGTGGCGAAAGCCCAGGCGGTGGCGGCGTTCGGGACGAAGGAGGGCAAGCCGGATACGTATTGGGCCAGCCTCGTGACGTGGCCCGGGTCCGGCATCAGGACGGTCGCCGATATCAAGGGTCATTCGTTCGCGTTCTCCGATCCCGCCTCGACATCGGGGCATCTGTTCCCGGCGTACGGCCTGCGTAAGGCGGGTCTGGACCCGGACAAGGACATCAGGCCGATCTACGCCGGCAGCCATACCTCCTCGTTCGAGGCGCTGTACAACCACAAGGTCGATGCCGGCGAACTGAACAGCGAGCAACTGGAGTCGGCCACGCAGCGCGGCCATTACAAGGACGGCGACGTGGTGTTCCTGTGGAAGTCCGATCCGATCCCGACCGATCCGATCACCGTGCGCGGTGACCTGCCGCCCGCGTTCAAGGCGAAACTGACCGAGGCGCTGCGAACACTCGACCTCAATTCGCTGCCGGAAGCCGATCGTAAGATCATGGGCCTGAGCGGGACGCATTTCGTGCCACAGACCGATGGCGCGTATGACGGGATCCGCGA
The DNA here is from genome assembly GCA_963719675.1 of uncultured Alphaproteobacteria bacterium. Taxonomy (GTDB): domain Bacteria; phylum Pseudomonadota; class Alphaproteobacteria; order Acetobacterales; family Acetobacteraceae; genus Rhodopila. Next base: position 32,814 of record CAVRDN010000092.1, read on the forward strand.
CCTCGTGAAGACGCTGCACATCGATCTCGATAAGTTGAGCTGAGCGCGTGCCGCCGCTGCTGGCGGTGCGCGGCCTGTCGCTGCGCTATCCGGACGGCAAGCGCGCCCTGTCGGACGTTGATCTGGAGGTGCGCGCCGGTGCCCTGACCGTGGTTCTGGGCGGCAACGGCTGCGGCAAGACCACGTTACTGCGCTGTATCAATCGCGCGCTGACGCCGACGGCGGGCGAGGTCTGGCTGGACGGCACCGAACTGACCCGCCTGACGGGCGAGGCGCTGCGCCGCGCGCGGCTGGATATCGCGATGATCTGGCAGCAGGCGAACCTGATCCGCCGCCGCCGCGTGGCCGCCAATGTCGCGGCCGGGGCGTTGGGCCGGCACCAGACCCTGTGGACCGCGCTTGGCGGCCTGCCGGCCGAGGCAATGCGGGCCGCGCATGCGCATCTCGGCGGCGTCGGGCTCGCGCATCTGGCGGGACAGCGCGCCGGCACTCTGTCGGGCGGCCAGGCGCAACGCGTGGCGATCGCGCGCGCTTTGGCGCAACGGCCGCGCCTGCTGCTGGCGGATGAACCGGTCGCCAGCCTGGATCCCGAGGCGGCGGACGGCATCATGCGCCTGCTGCGCCAACTGGCGCACCGCGATGGGCTGGCGGTGCTGTGCGTGCTGCACCAGGTGGACCTCGCGTTCGACTACGCCGACCGGGTCGTCGGCATGCGTGGCGGCCGCACCGTCTTCGACAGCGCCCCGCAGTGCGCTGTCGCGCGCCGAGGTGCGCGAACTCTATCTGGCCGCCAGCGGCATGAGCGGCGAGACTCTCTCCGCCCTGCCGCTCCGCTCCTGGGCCGGCGCGGCCGGTATCGCGCTGCGCAGCGTCGTCGTGGTGCTCGGCCTGGCGATCGTGGTGCAGTCGTTGATCGTGGTGCAGGCGCGGCCGCGGGACCTGATCACCGGCGTTCACGGCATGGCGGATATCATCGGCCGCGCGATGCCGCCGGATTTCTCGCGGTTCCCGGATATGCTGTGGCCGGCGCTGGAAACCATCGATATCGCGATCTTCGGCACCGTTGCGGGCGTCTGCATGGCGGTGCCGCTGGCGGTGCTGGCGGCGGCGAACGTCACGCCGTCGCGGGCGGTGTATTTCCTCTCGCGCGGCATCATCGGCGTGGCGCGGTCGGTCCCCGATCTGGTCTGGGCTTTGCTGTTCGTGACCGCCGTCGGCCTGGGGCCGTTTCCCGGCGGCCTCGCGCTGGCGGTGCACTCGATCGGCATGCTCGGCCGTTTGTTCGCCGAAACGATCGAGGGCATGGACATGGCGCCGATCGACGCGCTGTCGCTGACCGGCGCCAACCGCATGCAGGTGTTCACGCACGGCGTGGTGCCGACCGTGCTGCCGGCGCTGCTCGGGATCACGCTGTATCGGCTGGACGAGAACATTCGCGCGTCGCTGGTGCTGGGCTTTGTCGGCGCGGGCGGGATCGGGTTCCAGTTGCTGACGGCGATGAACCTGTTCGACTATCCGGTGGTGTCGCTGTTGTTGCTGATGACGTTCGTGATCGTCATCGCGGCGGAGCGGATGTCGGCCGTGCTGCGGGCGCGGCTGGCCTGAAGGCCGGTCGGGGCCGGAACATCGGTTCCCCGCCACTCATCCAACGCGGGAGCGCGGAGCCGTCGCGTCATGCCGCGTTCGACGACGCGATCCGCCGCAGCCAGCTTCGCAAACGCGTGTCCTCGCAGACGGCGACGTTGAACCTCATCCATGGCGAACGCTCGAGATGCGGACGAAAGACCGTTCCCGGAGCGAGCATGATGCCATCGCGCTGCGCGGCTTCCGCCAATGCGAGCGAGTCGTCGATATGCGGGAATCGCGCCCATACGAACATCCCGTCCGCTGGCTCCACGAACAATTCCAGACCGATATGTTCGAATTCGCGTACGACATTGAGGCGGGCCTCGCCAAGCCGCTCATGCAGACGAGACAGGTATTTGCGATAGTGGCCGTCCACGAGCATCAGATAGATGAGCCGCTCGGAGAATTGCGAGGTCGCGATGCTGGTCAGCATTTTGATGTCGGCGAGTTCGTTGGCGAGGTCCCGCCGGCAGGCGACGAACCCGACACGCAAGCTGCCCGACAGCGTTTTGGAAAAGCTGCGCACGTAGATCACGCGATTGAGTTGGTCGAGCGTCGCCAGCCGAGGCGTGCTCCTGACCCGCAGATCGCAAAAAATATCATCCTCCACCACCGTGAAGTCATGACGCTCCGCGGCCTGCAACACCCTGTATGCCACATGAGGAGTCATATCGGTCCCGGTCGGGTTCTGCATCACAGACTGGGTGAAATAGACTTTCGGCCGGTGCTCGGCGGCCAACCTTTCGAGAATGGCCATGTCCGGCCCATCGGAATTGCGTGGCACGGCAAGCATGGCGACACCTTGCAGGCGCAGGTTGCCGAACATGTTGTAGTAGCCGGGATCGTCCACCAGCGCCGTGTCGCCGGGTTTGAGCAGGTAGCGGATGACGAGATCAAGAGCCTGGCTCGTGCTCTGCGTCAGCAGGATCTGGTCCGCATGCGCGGTGATGTTCAGCCCAGCTCAGCATCAGCGCGAGATGCTCGCGCAACGGCAAATAGCCGAACGGATGTCCGTATTCGAGCAGATAGGTGCCATTCCGGCGCGCGAGCACGTTGAGGCTCTGGCGAATGCCGGCTTCATCGAGCCATGAATTCGGCAGCCAGGGTCCACCCGCGAGCAATGTGTTTTCATCCGACTCCAGCAGGCGGCGGATGAGCCACACGAGTTGCTCGTTGCGCTTGTGGGGATCGGACTGCGTGGGATGCGCAGCGGCCGCGGACGGCGCCGCGGTATAGAAGCCGGCACCGCGGCGGGACCGCAGGTAGCCCATCGCGACCAGACGATCGTAAGCCTCGACCACCGTGAAGCGGCTGACCTCGTGACTTTCGGCGAAGGCGCGGATCGACGGCAGCCGGGTGCCTGGCCGCAGTGCACGATCGTCGATTTGCCGCGTGACTCCGGCCACGATCTGGTCGGTCAGCGGCAGGTCGCTCTTCCGGCTGATGGTGAGGGAGAGCATGCCGATTCCGGTTTGGTTGGGCCTGGCCCGGCGATCGAACCAGTACAGTCACGCCAACTGACAGCGAAACTGTCTCTTATTGAACGAGAAAGTGTTCGGCAGGATGGCGTGGGTGTCAAGCGGCTATCGACCGGCCGCTCGGTGGCACCGAAGCATCCGATCCCCGACCAACACCGAGCAAAGGAGAAGTCCAGTGCCGCTCATTCAGGTTCGTGTCATCAAGGACGTGTTCAGCAAGGAACAGAAGAACCAGATCATCAGCAAGCTGACCGACGCGATGGTCTCGATCGAGGGCGAAACCATGCGTGGCGTCACCTGGTGTGTGATCGAGGAAGTGGAAAGCGGCGACTGGGGAATTGGCGGCAACGCCCTGACCACCGCTCACGTCCAGGCGCTGGCCAGCGGAAAAGCGGCCTGACAAGTACGACTTCGCGGCTCAGGGTATCGCGCCTGGACCATCGGCGGTGGTTCAGGCGCGCCGGTCGATGATGCGTCACGGCGGCCTCTCTTCCCGTTTTCCTTCAGACGGTCGCCATGTCTGGGCGGGCGCTCCCGCTCCGTTGTACATCAGCGGAGGCTTGAACCGGGAGCGCGGCTGACGTGGCGAATTTCAAAGGGCGGCGGGAGGACGCGCGGCTGTTGACGGGCCAGGGTCGGTACACCGCCGACTGGAACCGGCCGGATCAGGTCCACGCGGCGTTCCTGCGCTCGGACCTCGCGCATGCGGTTATTCGCTCGATCGACATGACGGCCGCGCGGACCGCACCCGGCGTGCTGGCCGTTCTGACCGGGGCCGACGCTCTCGCCGCCGGGTTCGATCGAGGCGCGGCCATGATGCCGGTGAAAGGGCGCGGCAAGTCGATCAGGGTTCCGCCCCGGCCCGCGCTGGCGACCGACCGTGTCCGTTTCGTCGGGGAGCCGGTGGCGGTGGTTGTCGCCACGACGGCGCATCAGGCTCAGGATGCCGCTGAGCGGATCGTCGTCGACTACGAGGCACTGCCGGTGGTGCCGGATGCCGCGGTCGCGCTCACCGCCGGCGCCGCGACGATCCACCCATCCGTGCCGGGCAATCTGTGCTTCGATTTCGACTACGGCGACGCGGCGGCGACCGAGGCCGCGTTCGCCTCCGCGGCACATGTCGCGCGGCTGACGCTGAGCAGCGGCCGGGTGGCCGGCAACCCGATGGAGCCGAAGGCCGCGCTGGCGCACTGGGATGGCGAAACGCTGGACTTATGGACCAGCACGCAGGGCATGACCGCGTTCCGGGACAGTTTCGCCGCGCAAAGCGGGCTGCCGCCGGAGCGCATTCGGATCCGCGCCCAGGATGTTGGCGGCGGATTTGGGATACGGGGGCCGGCGTATCCGGAGCATCTGGCTCTGGCGCTGGCGGCTCGGGTGACCGGGCGGCCGGTGAAATGGGTCGCCAGCCGCGGCGAGACGTTCCTGTCGGATTACCATGGCCGAGGGCTGGTGATGACGGGCGCTCTGGCGCTGGACGGCGAGGGAAAATTCCTGGCGCTGCGGCACGAGTGGCTCGCTGATCAGGGCGCGCATCCGGTCGCCACCGGCCCTCTGATCAACACGCTCAATCCGGCGAGCATGTGCACCGGCTGCTATCGCATCCCAGCGGTGTATGGCCGCAATCGGCTGGCGCTCACGAACACGGTGCCGATCACCGCCTACCGCGGCGCCGGGCGGCCCGACATGGCGTATGTCATCGAGCGGCTGGTGGACGAGGCGGCACGTCGGACCGGCATCGATCGCATCGAACTACGCCGGCGCAATCTGATCCCGCGCGAGGCCTTTCCGTACCGCGTGCCCGCCGGCTCGGTCGTCGCGGAGTACGACAGCGGCGATTACCGCGCGGCGCTCGATCGGGCGCTGGCGGATGCCGATTGGGACGGCTTCCCGGCACGGCGAATCCAGGCGGCGGCGCGCGGCCGGTTGCGCGGGATCGGCTGCGCCCTGTTCGTGGAGCCGTCGGGCGGCGTGGTCCCCAAGGACGAGGTCGCGCTCACCTTCGATCCGGACGGGCAGATCGTGCTGCACACCGTCGTGACCTCGAACGGGCAGGGCCACGAGACGGTGTATCCCGAAATCGTCGCGCGCGTGTTCGGGATCGATCCCGTCCGCGTGCGGCTGTCGGCGGGTGATCCGGAGGGGCCGGCGCTGCGAGGTGGCGGCGCGTTCGCGTCCCGTTCGATGCTGTCGCACGGCGCGGCGAGCCTGGTGGCGGCGCGCGAGGTGGTGGAGAAGGGCCGGGTGCTGGCGGCCGACGCGCTGGAAGCCGCCGCCGCCGACATCGAATTCGCCGAGGGCGTGTTCCGGATCGCCGGCACGGACCGCGTGATCGACCTGCTCACGCTCGCGGCCGGCGGCGCGCTGGACACCATGACCGGACTGGCGGCAACCCGCGCGTTCCCCTCCGGCGCGCATGTCGCGGAGGTGGAGATCGACCCGGATACCGGCCTGACCGAGGTGGTGCGCTATACCGCCATCGACGATTGCGGTGTGGTGATCAGCCCCACATTGCTTCATGCGCAGATCCTCGGCGGCCTGTTTCAGGGACTGGGCCAGGCGTTCGGGGAATTGTGCGTCTACGACGCGGAGGGGCAACTCGCGAGCGGGTCATTCATGGATTATGCCATGCCGCGGGCGGATTTGCTGACCCGGTTCAGCATCGGGGATTGCTGCGTGCCGTCGCCGAACAATCCTCTGGGCGTGAAGGGCGCGGGCGAGGCGGGGACGACCGGCGCGCTGCCGGCGGTGATGAACGCGGTGCTGGACGCGCTGCGGCCGGCCGGCGTCACGCATCTGGATATGCCGGCGTCGGCGCCGCGCGTCTGGCAGGCGATCGAGGCCGCGAAACGTGGGTCATGCTGATTGTTGGGGCCTGCCACCTCCGGTCTTCTAAACCGGTCCGTCCGCCGGTAAGTTAACGACTTATTCAGGAGGGCCTCCCTTATGGACGATGTTTCCCCCATCTCCGACGTCCTGATGGAGTCGGACCGACGCCATCTGATCCATCCGCTGCATCACCCGAAGGACCACGCCAACGCGCGGATCTTCGTCCGGGGCGAGGGCGCGATGCTGTACGGGTCGGACGGCCGCGAGTACATCGACGGGCTCTCGGCGCTGTGGAACGTCAACATCGGGCACGGGCGGAAGGAACTCGCCGCCGCCGCCGCGGCGCAGATGGAGAAACTGGCCTATGCCTCGGCCTATGCCGGATTCTCCAATGAGCCGGCGATCCGGCTGGCGGAGCGCATCGTCGGGCTGGCCTACGGCAACATGGCGGCGGCCTATTTCACCACCGGCGGCGCGGAATCGAACGAGAGCGCGTTCAAGTTCGCCCGCTATTACTGGAAGCGGATGGGCAAGCCGGACAAGGTGAAGATCGTCTCCCGCCGTTACGGTTATCACGGCGTCACGATGGCGGCGATGAGCGCCACCAGCCTGCCGGGCTATCAGAAGATGTTCGGCCCGCTGGTGCCGGAGTTCTTCCAGGTCGCCCCGCCGTATCCCTATCGCTGGCCGGGCAATGGCGACGCCGGCATCGGCGCGGCCGACGATTTCGAGCAGGCGATCAACACCCATGGCGCGGACACCATCGCGGCGATCATCTGTGAGCCGGTGATGGGCGCCGGCGGCGTGATCGTCCCGCCGCCGACCTATTTCCCTCGCCTGCGGGAGATCTGCGACAAGCACGGCATCCTGCTGATCGCCGACGAGGTGATCACCGGGTTCGGCCGCACCGGCAAGTGGTTCGCGCTCGGTCACTGGGGCATCGAGCCGGATCTGATGTCGTTCGCCAAGGGCGTGACGAGCGGGTATCTGCCGCTCGGTGGCGTGCTGGTCTCGAAGCGTATCCATCAGGCGATCGAGGAAGCGCCGATGGACGAGAAGTTCATGCATGCCGCGACCTATTCCGGGCACCCGGTGTGCTGCGCCGTGGGTCTGGCCAACATCGACATCATCGAGCGGGATGGGCTGGTGGAGCGGGCTCAGGTGCAGGGCGACCGGTTCCGCAAAGGCCTGGAGACGCTGCTGTCGCTGCCCGCGGTGGGCGAGGTGCGCGGCATCGGCATGCTGGCCGCGGTCGAACTGGTCGAGGACAAGGGCAGCAAGAAGCCGGCCGCCGGCCTGGGTGGCAAGGTCGTGGCCGAGGCGGGCAAACGCGGCCTGATCATGCGCCAGCGCGGGGCGTCCGACGGGCCGCCGGCGAGCGGCAACTCGCTGTGCCTGGCACCGCCGCTGATGACGCCGGAGGCAACGTTGGACCGCATCGTGCAGATCGTTGGGGAGTCGATCGTCGCCGCGTCAACGTGATCGCCGCCTCTGGGTGATGCCGCCCTGGGGTGATGCCGCCCTGGGGTGATGCGGCTGGCCGAACCGCGTCATGGCCGGGTACCGACCCGGTCCATCTGTCGTCGCGCGGGCCGCGAAAGCGACTGTCCAGGCCGTCAAGCGTAATTCTGAAGCGAGGGGGGCAGACGAGGCCCCTCTCTCAGACGCGCCATCGTATGACCGTCAACAAATTGCCCGCCGCGTAGCAGGTGGGCGCGGTGCGTTCCTTCCACCTCGAAGCCGAAGCGCCGGTAGAGAGCAAGCGCCGGGACATTGTCGACGAAAGTCCCGCCCGGCATGCGGTGTCGGACAAATCGCGCGGGCCCGCCAACGGGTTGCTACCAACGTCGCCATGAAGTTGTCACCCTGTCCGGCCTTGGGAAGCCCGGCAACGGCAAGATCCAGGATGGCCGGTTCAAGCCCGGCCATGACCTGGCCGCGTGTGCCGCGGGTTGGCGACGTGGTGTCTGGCGGACCGGCCCCGTCGGTCGGCGGCCGGTCGCGCGACGCCGAACCGATCCCCAATCATGACGAATTGGTAGGGCGCCGGCCGCGGCCTCCGAGACCCTTGAACCGGCCAAATCCGCCCCTATATCGATCTCACAGCGTGAGAGAGCTTTTGCTCCGCGCTGTGTGACGTTTCCCCCCCAAACTTGGCGGTGCCTCCGGGCACCGCCTTTTTGTTTTCCGCCCGGCGTGGTTCGATAGGCTACGATCCGCGCGCGGAGGCTGTCCATGATCTACCCCGTCCCGACCCTCGATCACGTCGTGATCAACGTGCGCGACCGTATCGACGAGGGCGCCGAAACGTTCCGCCGGCTTGGCTTCACGCTGACCCCGCGGGGCTACCACACGCTTGGCTCGATGAACCATCTGGCGATGTTCGGCACGGATTACCTCGAATTAATCGCCGCCCCCGCGGGCAGACACCAGCCGGCCGGAGATCATGGACTCACCGGAAGGGCTGAACGGCCTCGTGTTCGGCACCGAGGATTCCGCCGCGACCTATGCCGCGATGCAGCAGGCGGGCGTGCAGGTGTTGCCGCCCGGCGAGTTCTCCCGGCCGGTCGCGTTGCCGGACGGCACGCGCGACGCGGTGTTCCGGACGGTGCGGCTGATGCCCGGCACGGTCGTCGGCCGGACGCCTGTATTTCTGCCACCACTTCACCCGCGACCTCGTCTGGCGGGACGAGTGGCGGCATCACGCCAACGGCGTGACCGGGATCGCCCGGGCGGTGATCGCCGCCCGCGATCCGAACCGAGCTCGGCGCGCTGTTTGGACAGATGTTCGGCGCCGACGCGGTCCGCTCGATCCCAGGCGGCCAGGCGTTGACCGTCGGCGTCTCGCGGTTCGACATGGTCACGCCGGATGCGCTTCGCGCCGAGTTTGGCGACGCGGCGCCGGACGGAGACGGCCGCGACAGCTTCATGGCCGCGCTGGAATTTCGCACCCGCTCGACCGACGCCGCGTGGCAGGCGATGCAACGGGGCGCGATCTCCGGCGTCCGGCGCGACAGCGATCGGGTCATCGTGCCCGCGACCGCGGCGTTCGGCGCGACATTGGCGTTTTGTCTTTGAACCGTCACGCGTTAGCCTGATCCCGGCCGCCCAGGAGATGATGCCATGCCGACCGACTCGCCGCTGACGACCTACATCGCGCATCTGGAACGGGGCGAGCTGGGATATCAGTTCAGCCCGTCCGCCGGCGGCGCGGTGTTCTATCCGCGCGTGATCGCGCCCGAAGACGGGCAAAGCCGATCTGGAGTGGCGGGTCAGCAAGGGCCTCGGCACCGTGCACGCGACCACGGTCGTGCATCCGCAGCAGGGCGAGCCGTACAACGTCGCGCTGATCGACGTCGACGAAGGGTTCCGGATGATGAGCCGGGTCGAGGACATCGCGCCAACTCAGGTCAGCATCGGCATGCGGGTGAAGTTCCGCACCCATAAGGCCGAGGGCGACGAACCGCCGTATCCGGTCTTCACTCCGGCGGAGGGCGCGTGATGAACGGTCTGACCCGCGGCTCGCGCCGCGATCATCGGCGCCGCTGAATCCGACATCGGCGCGGTCGCCGCGTTGATGTCGCCGATCGATCTGATGGCGCAAGGGATCCAGCGGGCTCTGGCGGATGCCGGGCTGGACGCTGTCCGACGTGGATGGCGTGTTCTGCGCGACGTCGCAGGCGCGCACGTCAGTCATGTCGCTGGTGGAGTATCTTGGCCTGCCGGACGCGTATACCGATTCGACGATCGTCGGCGGCTCGTCGTTCGAAATTCATGTCGCGCACGCGCAGGCCGCGTTGGCCGCCGGCCTGTGTTCGGTCGCGGTGGTCGCTTATGGCAGCACGCAGCGCACGGTCGGACGGCGCGGCGCCAGTCCGCGGGAATACAACCCGTACGAGACGCCGTTCCGCCCGTTCCTGCCCGCGACCGCATATGCCATGGCGGCGAACCGGCACATGCACGAGTTCGGCACCACGCGCGAACAGATGGCCGAGGTCGCGGTCGCGGCGCGCGCATGGGCGCTGCTCAATCCGGTGGCGTGGGAGAAGAAGCCGCTGTCGATCGCGGATGTGCTGAACGCGCGGCCGATCAGCGATCCCTTTACCGTGCGGGATATTTGCCTGGTCACCGATGGCGGCGGCGCGATCGTCATGGTCTCGGCGGATCGCGCGCGGGCGATGGGCGCGAAGGCGGTTTACGTGTTGGGGTGCGGGCAGTCGATCACGCATGCGACGATCACGTCGATGCCGAATTTAACCCATACCGGCGCGATCCAGTCCGGTGCGCAGGCGTATCGGATGGCCGGCATGAAAGCGGCCGACATGCACATCGCGGAACTGTATGACGCGTTCACCATCAACACGATCCTGTTTCTGGAAGATCTCGGCTTCTGCCCGAAAGGCGAGGGCGGGCGCTTCGTGTCCGGCGGTCATATCGCACCCAAGGGTGGCTTGCCGGTGAACACCAATGGTGGCGGGTTGTCGGACTGCCATCCCGGCATGTACGGTCTGTTCCTGCTGATCGAGGCGGTGCGGCAATTGCGCGGCGAATGCGGCGCGCGCCAGGTGGCCAAAGCCGACACCGCGATCGTGCATGGCAACGGCGGCGTGCTGTCCGCTCAGGCAACCGTCATCCTGGGTAACGCGTCAACCTTGTAAGCGGAGTGCTCCCGGATGGCTGGCCGGATTGAAACGAAACTCGCGGAACTGGACATCAGGCTGCCGACGCCGATGCCGCCGATCGCGAACTACGTGCCCTATGTGATCACCGGCAACCTGGTCGCCGTGTCCGGGCAGGTACCGGCGATCGACGGCAAGATCGCGATCACCGGCAAGGTCAGTTGGGGCGTCTCGGTCGAGCAGGCGAAAGAGGCGGCGCGGCTTTGCTTCATCAACGTGCTGGTGCACCTGAAGGCGGCGTGCGGCGGCGATCTGGATCGCGTGAAACGGGTCGTGCGGCTTGGCGGCTTCGTCGCCGCGCCGTCGGATTTCAATCAGCATGCGTTGGTGATGAACGGCGCCTCCGACCTCGCGGTCGCGGTGTTCGGCGATGCCGGCCGTCATGCCAGGACCACGATCGGCGTGCCGTCGCTGCCCGCCGACGCCGCGGTCGAAGTCGAGGGGTTATTCGAAATCGAGTAGGAATTCATCATGCCGGATGGGGCCAACACGCTGACCATGAGTCTGCATGGCGCGATCAAGGAGATCGATCGCGCCGACTGGGACGCCTGCGCCGGCGATGGCAATCCGTTCGTCAGTCACGCGTTTCTGAGCGTGGTCGAGGACAGCGGCTCGGCCAACGCGCCGCACCGGCTGGGTGCCTCAGCACGCGGTGCTGCGCAACGAAGCCGGCGTCGTGGTCGCGGTGGCGCCGATCTACGCGAAGTCGCACAGCTATGGCGAGTATGTGTTCGACCATGGTTGGGCCAACGCGCTGGAGCGGGTCGGTGAGCGGTACTATCCCAAGCTGCAGGTGGCGGTGCCGTTCAGTCCGGTACCGGGTCCTCGCCTGTTGCGGAGGCCTGGAACGGGCGTCTCGATCGGCGTGCTGGCCGACGCGCTGGAACAGGCGTGTCAGGCGCACGACGTCTCGTCGGTGCATGTGACGTTCTGCCAGGAAGACGAATGGCACGGTCTGGGCGAGGCCGGGTGGCTGCGCCGCATGGGCATGCAATTCCATTGGGAAAATCACGACTACAAGGATTTCGACGATTTTCTCGGTGCGTTGTCGTCTCGCAAGCGGAAGGTGTTGCGGCGCGAGCGGCGCGATGCGAACGCCGCCGGATTGACGTTCCACGCGCTGTCGGGCGCCGATATCACCGAGCGGCACTGGGACGCGTTTTATCGTTTCTACCACTCAACGGTCGATCGCAAATGGGGCTCGGCCTATCTGACCCGCAAGTTTTTTTCGCTGCTGGGTGAGCGGCTCGGCGATCGCGTGGTGCTGATGTACGCGGAGCATAACGGCAAACCGGTCGCCGGTGCGCTGAACCTCGCGGGGTCCGAGGCGTTGTTCGGGCGAAACTGGGGCTGCATCGGCGACTGGCCCTTCCTGCATTTCGAACTCTGTTATTATCGCGCCATCGATTGGGCCATCGAACACGGCCTGAAGCGGGTCGAGGCGGGCGCGCAAGGGCGGCATAAAATTCAACGCGGTTATATGCCGAAGCCGACGTATTCCGCGCACTGGATCGCCCATGCCGGCCTGCGGCGCGCGGTCGGCAATTTCGTTGATGAGGAACGCGCGGGAATCGAATACGATATGAAGCGCCTGGCGGAAGAGTTGCCGTTCAAAAAGGGCGGCGAAGACTAAATTGCGTTTTGGCAAGTAATGGATCCGCGGCGTGGCATTTTATTGTGAACACCGTAATTCGTGCATTGCGGGGTTTAAACCGGCCGATTAAGTTGCCCGCCGATGTGTGCGATTTTCCCGTTGATGGGTATCGCGCGCGCTGTCGCGAAAGCAGGACGGGAGATGTCAGCATGGTTGTGCCGGTCACCATTGGCAATAACAACTCAATCGGACTCGTCGGCGTGTCCAGCATGCGCGGGATCTTCCACGATGCGCCGGGCGAGGGACAGGGTGTGTTCTGGTTGAGCCGGCTCGTCAGCACCTTCACGATCTCGGAACCGAAGGCCTGCATTGGATATGCCTATAACGGACACACCGCGATGCTGGCGCGGGTCGATGGCAACGTCGTGGCCGTTATCGGTTGGAATCCCGCGAGCTATATGGAAGCTCAGGTTAAAACCGTGATCGCCAACGTGATGGGATACAAGAACCGGTTCACCTGCGATGGCACCTGGTACAATGACTCGACGATGATCCACGACCCCACCGCGGTCAGTGTCGAAATCCCGGTCCCCCAGGTGGATGCCAAGAGGTTCGCGACCGCGATCGGCCAACTTGTCGGCGGCACCGGACTGGGCGGGGCCAATTTCGAGTACACATTCCTTCCGGCCGAAATGGAGAACAACGAACATCCGTTCGTCGGGCAATGCACCGAACTGGCCGTGGTGGTGCTGTGCACGTGGCTGCACGAGTTCAAGAATGTCCCGGGTTGCACGCAACTGAAGGACGCGCTGTTTAAAATGGCGAACAGTCAGAACATGAACGAACGGAATTTGCTGCAGGGCAAAATGATGCAGTTCATCTCCGAGTGGAATAAAAGTCATAAGTAAGGCCGTGCGGCGTTACGGGCCGGTGCCTCCCGGCACGCCGGGATTGACCACGTTGATCGGCTTGCCGGCGCCGTACGCCAGGATCTGATTGAAGATATCGGTGAACTGCAACTCGTATTCGTCGCGCGAGACATAACCGATGTGCGGCGTGCAAATCACGTTGTCCATGGTCAGCAACGGATGGTTCGGGTCGGTGACGGGCTCTTCCTCGAACACATCCACCGCGGCCATGCCCGGGCGGCCGGCTCGCAGGGCCGCCTCCAGGGCGCCCGGCGCGATCAGTCCGGCCCGGCTGGTGTTGACCAGGATCGCACCCGGCTTCATGCGCGCGAGATCCTCGGCGAGCACCACGCCGCGGGTCGCGGGATACAGCCGCAGATGCAACGACACCACGTCGCTGTCGGCGAAGAACGCCGCCTGGCCCGCGGCCGCGGCATGGCCATCCGCCCGCGCGCGTTCCAGCGAGGCGGGGCTCGACCAGACGATCACCTTCATACCGAATGCGCGGCCATAGCCGGCGACCGCGGCGCCGATGCGTCCGTAGCCGAAAATCCCCAGCGTCTTGCCGCGTAACGTGGTGCCGACGCCAATTTGCCAACGCCCGGTCTTCAGCGCCGCCACCTGTTGCGGCAGTTGTCGCGCGGCGGCGAGAACCAAAGCCCAGGTAAGCTCGGCCGCGGCGTAGGACGGGGTGCCGGCGTGTTGGTCGGACGATACGATAATGCCGTGACGGCTGCAGGCGGCGATGTCGATATGCGGATAAACGCTGCGTTGGCTGATCAGGCGCAGCCGCGGCAGGCGATCCAGTAAGGGCGCCTGAATTTTGGTGCGTTCCCGGATCAGCACGAGCGCTTCGGTGTCTTTCAGCCGCTCCGCCAGAATGGCATCGTCCTGGACGTGATCGTTCCAGATCGTGACGTCATGGCCGGCGAGTTTGCTGAAACACGGCAGCGTCCGAACGGTGTCAAAATAATCGTCGAGGATGGCGATCTTCATGAGGGGGATTCCTTGCGGCGATCGAGTTTCATGCCTGGCGATGGACCGGCCGTCTCATGAAAAGGCGGGGCGGTACGGCGAGAGATGGCCGCGTCTTTGCCCGGTGTTGACGTAGGGGCGGTGTGCCAGGGCGTGGAGACGGCGTGCCATGACGATCGTCCGGCGTCCCGTCGGAACGCACGGACACCGCGTCAGTCAACGATCCAGTTCCGGAACAACTCAAGATCGATGTTGCCGCCGCTGATCACCAGACCAACGCGTTTCCCACGCATCGCCGCGCGTTCTCGCAGCAACGCCGCGAGCGGGGCGGCGCCGGCGCCCTCGGTCAAATTGTGCGTATCGGTCCAGTACGCCCGGATCGCCGCTCCGACTTCCGCGTCCGACACGCAGACGATCCGGGACACGCCGCGCCGGATGATTTCGAACGCCCCGGGATCCGGTTGGCGCACCGCCATTCCGTCCGCCAGCGTATCGGCGCGGTTCAGCACCACGACATGCCCCGCCGCCAATGACCGGGCGTAACAATCGGCGCCGGTGCTCTGCACGCCAATGATCTCGGTGCGAAGTCCCAACAAATCCCGCGTGAGGATCGCGCCGCAGATCCCGGACCCCAGTCCGATCGGCACGTACAGCGCGTCAGGTTCCGGCACGGCCCGGAACAACTCCAACGAGTATGTGCCAACGCCCTTGACCAGGTCAGGGGCGAACGAGGGCGCGAACTCCAGGCCACGCTCCCGCGCGAGGCGTGCGGCTTCCTCGCGGGCGGCCTCGAAATCCACGCCATGCTCGATCAGCGTGACGCCGATCGCCCGCATGGCCATGTTCTTTTCGATACTGTTACCATGTGGCACGACGATCGTTACTGGAATGCCGTAGCGCCGGCCGGCCCAGGCGAGGGACTGGCCGTGATTGCCGCGGGTGGCGGAGATGATGCCGGCGACCTCGGGACGTTCCCGCTTCAGCCGCTCGGCGTAAATCAGGCCGCCGCGGAGTTTGAACGCGCCGGTTGGCGTGTGATTTTCGTGCTTGACCCAAACCTCGGTCCCGCATCGTTCCGCGAGCAAAGGCCACGCGTATTGCGGCGTGCCGGGGAAGCTCTCGTGCACGACGGCGGTGGCGGCCTCAAGTTCGGGCAGCGTAAACATGGGGACGGCCGCTCCAGAAAATGGCCGAGCCACCACGCCCGGGGGACATAACCCCCGGGGCAGGGCTCGCCGTTCCCGTCAGGGTCAGGCGAGCTTCAGATTCGTCGCCGCGGCCTTGCCGCGTTCCATCGCGATATCGAAGCTGACTTTTTGTCCGTCATTCAATCCCTTCAGACCGGCGGCCTGAACGGCGGTGATATGAACGAACACGTCTTTGCCGCCATCTTGAGGCATGATGAACCCATACCCCTTGGTGGCGTTAAACCACTTCACGGTTCCCTGGGCCATGGTGTGGTCTCTCCCTCATCTTCCGTTACGCAAGCTTGAGGTTCGTGGCCGCGGTTTTACCGCGCTCCGTCGTCACCTCGTATGAAAGCGCCTGACCCTCGTTCAGGCCCCTCAATCCGGCGGCCTGCACCGCCGTGATGTGAACGAACACATCTCTGCCGCCGTCGGATGGCATGATGAATCCGAACCCTTTTGTGGCATTGAACCACTTGACCGTGCCGCTAGCCATAACCTTGTCACTCTCCGTTGCCACCGCGCGACATAGCGCGGTTTATGAACAACCGGGCCTTTGGATCTCTTGAAGGCGCCCGACAGACGGAGAACGACGGCGGGAAGCGCGGCAAGGCAAGCCAAAATACGATTGCAACGGATAGTTGACGCAGAAAGCGACGGTTGTGTCAACGATCCTTGCGTGACGTTTAGGATGCGGATCCCACGCTGTGCGAAAGCCATCCGAACTGGGTCAACGATAAACTTTATATACGCAACCGAACCCAGTCCGCGTCGCAATAACGAAACTCTTTGAAACGTTTGATGCGGAACCTGATAAAAAAAGAGCGGGCCTCGCGACCCGCTCCCTTTTCACCCGAAATTCCGGGCAGGCGATCAGAAGTCCATATCGCCCATGCCGCCCATGCCGCCGCCGCCCGGTGGCATGCCGCCCGCGGCCTTTTTCTCCGGCCGCTCGGCGATCATCGCTTCCGTCGTCACCAGCAGACCGGCGACCGAAGCCGCGTCCTGCAGCGCCGTCCGCACGACCTTCGTCGGGTCGATGATGCCGGCCTTGACCAGATCCTTGAACTCACCGGTCTGGGCGTCGAAGCCGAAGTTGTACTCGTCCTTCTCCAGCGTCTTGCCGGCGATCACCGCGCCGTCTTCGCCGGCGTTCTCGGCGATCTGCCGCAGCGGGGTCTGGATCGCCTTGCGAACGATCTCGATCCCGAAGCGCTGGTCGTCGTTGTCGGCCTTCAGCTTGGACAGGATCAGGCTGGCGCGCGCCAGGGCGACGCCGCCGCCCGGAACGATGCCTTCCTCAACCGCCGCGCGCGTGGCGTGCAGGCTGTCGTCCACGCGGTCCTTGCGCTCCTTCACTTCCACTTCGGTGCTGCCACCGACGCGGATGACGGCGACGCCACCGGCCAACTTCGCCAGCCGTTCCTGCAGCTTCTCGCGGTCGTAGTCCGAGGTGGTCTCCTCGATCTGCGCCCGGATCTGCCCGCAACGGCCCTGGATGTCGTTCTTCTTGCCGGCGCCTTCGACGATCGTGGTGTTTTCCTTCTCGATCAGGATCTTCTTGGCCTTGCCGAGGTCGGTGATCTTCACGTTCTCGAGCTTGATGCCAAGGTCTTCGCTGATCACGGTGCCACCGGTCAGGATCGCGATGTCTTCCAGCATCGCCTTGCGGCGATCGCCGAAGCCAGGCGCCTTCACGGCCGCGACCTTCAGGCCGCCGCGCAGCTTGTTCACCACCAGGGTCGCGAGCGCTTCGCCCTCGACGTCCTCGGCGATGATCACCAGCGGCCGGCCGGACTGCACGACGCTCTCCAGCAGCGGCAGCATCGGCTGCAGGCCGGACAGCTTCTTCTCGTGGATCAGGATGTACGGGCTGATCCATCTCGGCGATCATCTTCTCCGCGTTCGTAATGAAGTACGGGGAGACGTAGCCGCGATCGAACTGCATGCCCTCGACGACGTCGAGCTCGGTCTGGATGCCCTTGGCTTCCTCGACCGTGATCACGCCCTCATTGCCGACCTTCTGCATGGCTTCCGAAATCATCTTGCCGATTTCGGATTCACCGTTGGCCGAGATCGTGCCGACCTGCGCCGTTTCCGCCGGGGTCGTGATCTTGCGGGTGCGCTTCTTCAACTCGTCAACGACGGCGGAGACCGCCTTGTCGATGCCGCGCTTCAGGTCCATCGGGTTCATACCGGCGGCGACCGCCTTGGAGCCCTCGCGCACGATCGACTGCGCCAGCACGGTGGCCGTGGTGGTGCCGTCGCCCGCGACGTCGTTGGTCTTGCTGGCGACTTCGCGCACCATCTGCGCGCCCATGTTCTCGAACTTGTCGGCCAGTTCGATTTCCTTGGCGACCGTCACGCCGTCCTTGGTGATCCGCGGCGCGCCGAAGCTCTTGTCGAGCACGACGTTGCGGCCTTTGGGACCCAGGGTGACTTTCACGGCATCAGCGAGGATGTCGACGCCACGCAGCATGCGTGCACGCGCATCACCGCCAAAACGTACGTCTTTGGCAGCCATGTGTTATTCCTTCATATGCTCAGAGTTATGGAACGCCGTTCAGGCGGCTTTCTTCTTCGCGGCGGTGACCGTGATGATGCCCATGATGTCGGATTCCTTCATGATCAGAAGGTCCTCACCATTCAGCTTCACCTCGGTGCCCGACCACTTGCCGAACAGGATCCGGTCGCCGGCCTTGACGTCCAGCGGCACCAGCGCGCCGGCTTCGTTGCGAGCCCCGGGGCCGACCGCGATCACTTCGCCTTCCATCGGCTTTTCTTTGGCGGTGTCGGGAATGATGATGCCGCCAGCGGTCTTTTCCTCGGCGTCGAGCCGACGGACCACCACGCGGTCATGCAATGGGCGGAAAGACATTCGTATCGCTCCTGAGTTGATCTCAGCCAGAGTGATGGTGAGCCGGCATCCACACGTTCGTTCGCCCGGCGGGACGCCGGGTGGGCCGTTCGAGCGGTTGCTAGCACTCTCTCATTGAGAGTGCCAGCGATCTAGTGACCTTGCGCGCGGCTGTCAAGAGTTCGGCAGCACTTCCGTGAGGTGAGTGCCAAGTTATTGAAATGACGTCATTTTTGCATTGCAAGGCAACGAATTTCGCTGGCATGCTTTTGGTCATACGGACGGAACTGCCACGTCCGCGTCAAGGTTCGCTCCGTTCGGAGGCACTCCATTCCGGGGAAAGGGTTCGCTCGCCATGGGCTACGCCGTGATTATCAAGGACTACCGCCTGACCACCGCCGAAATCCTTTATCGCATGCCGGACCACCCGGCCATTTTGCAAAGCTACGTTTGGCAGGCCATGGATCTCGCGCCCGAGTATCCGGCGCTGCGCAAATTTCTTTCGTTCTGGGACCGTGAGCTTGAAGGCAAGGTGCATTCGGTGCGCGTCGCCGCCAATCCGATCGCGCGCACCGGTCGCGTGCGGCACGCGAACGTGCTGCGGACCATGCACTGACCGCACGCGTCGCGCTCCGCGCGCGAACGGCGTCCATCGCGCTCCGCGCGCGAACGGCGTCCATCGCGCACCGCGCGCGAACGGGGTCCCGAGTCACGCACTCGCGCGCGAACGGGGTCCGGCACGCATCGCGCGCGAACGCCGTCGCGCGGATCGATCGACCTCGTTACGAATTAAACTCGCGGGTACACGCGTCATCCCGGTGGTCCTGAGCGCCGGTTCGGGCTTATGATCGGCGGATGCCGTTCGACGATCGCGATTTTCCCAATCTGCCCAAGGGTGAACGGGCAACGTCGCCCCGCTCGCGCCGGATGGTGGCGATCTGGCTGTATGGCATCGCGGGGATGATCCTCGTCATGGTCGCCCTTGGCGGCGCGACCCGGCTGACCGGATCGGGACTGTCGATCATGGAGTGGGCGCCGATCATGGGCGCGATCCCGCCGTGGAGCGACGCCGAGTGGCATCGCCTCTACGCGCTGTATCAGCAAATCCCGCAATACGATCTGGTCAATGACGGCTTCGGCCTCGCCGGCTTCAAGCGGATCTTCTGGCTTGAGTGGACGCATCGGCTCTGGGGCCGGCTGATCGGCGCCGCGTTCCTGATCCCGCTGGTGTGGTTCGCGGTGACCGGCCGGCTGGAACGCCGTCTGGCGCCGCGATTGGTGGGATTTTTCGTATTGGGCGGCCTGCAAGGCGCGGTTGGCTGGTTCATGGTGGAATCGGGGTTTTTTCCCGACGCGACCGCCGTGGCACCGGTGCGCCTCGTCGCGCATCTCGTGCTCGCTCTTATATTGTACGGGGCCGTGTTATGGACGGCGCTGTCGCTGCTGCCGCCCAGGCCGCGGATGGGCGAAGCGGGGGCCGTGGTCAAGGTTTTGGCGTGGGTGACGTTGGGGCTGGTCGCGGTCACCATCGCCGCCGGCGGCCTGGTGGCCGGTTTGCACGCGGGCCTCGCCTACAACTCGTTTCCGTTGATGGATGGGCACCTGGTGCCGGAGGGCTACGCCGACCTGCGGCCGTTCGCCCGCAACCTGGTCGCGAATATCCCGGCGGTTCAGTTCGATCATCGCGTGCTGGCGACACTGACGTTGCTTTCGGCATCCGGTCTGTCGCTCGCCGCGTGGCCCTACCGCGATCGACTGGGCTGGCGCGCCGCCTTTGTCGCCGCCGCCGTTGTCGGGCAATACGCCCTGGGTGTGGCCACGCTGTTGGCGGTGGTCCCGGCGAGCCTCGCGCTCCCGCACCAGATCGGCGCCACGGTCCTGCTCACGGCGGTCCTGATCATGGCGCATGCCCTGTATTACGCGCGAGGCAGGACGCCCGCGGGGTCGTCACGGCCGCGGTCGCGATCAGGTCATGGTCAAACCGGGCGGGGCACCCCACTTTATGGGCCGATGACCTCATCACCCGCCGAGGAACCCAATCCATGACCCCACCCGTCTCGAACGCCGCCGGATCGACCGGCCTGTCTGCAACGGCGGGTTCGCCAATGGGAGCTTCGCCGTTGGCAGGCACGATGAACCCGTTGGACGCGACGGACCGGCTGTTTTTCCAACGCCACGATTCGGAACTGGATCAGGATACCGCGGCCCGGATCGTCGGAGACGCGCTGAAATCCAACGACGACGGCGAACTCTTCCTGGAGTACCGGGAGAGCGAGATGATCAGCCTCGACGACGGGCGCATCCGCTCGGCGGGGTTCGACACGACGCTCGGCTTCGGGCTGCGCGCCGTGGCGGGCGAGGCGACCGGCTTCGCGCACGCCGCCGAGTTGTCCGAACCCGCGCTGCGCCGCGCCGCCGCCAGCGTGTCGGCGATCGCCAGCGGGCATTCCGGCACGATGTCGGAGCCGCCGCGCCAGACCAACGCCAGGCTCTATTCCGACGCCAACCCGCTCGGTCAGGCGGGATTTTCCGTGCGCACCGGCGTGCTGGCGGAAATCGACGCCTACGCGCGCGGCAAGGACCGCCGGGTCGCGCAGGTCATGGCCTCATTGGGCGGCGAATGGCAGGCGGTGCAGATTTTGCGCGGCGACGGCACGCGGGTCGCCGATTTGCGGCCGCTCGTGCGGTTGAATGTCTCGGTCGTGGTCGAGCAGGACGGGCGTCGCGAGACCGGCTGGTACGGCACGGGCGGCCGCTTCGGCTACGACGCGCTGACCGCCGAGTCCGCGTGGCGTGCCGCGGTGGACGAAGCCTTGCGCCAGGCGCTGGTCAATCTCGACAGCCGGCCCGCTCCGGCGGGAGAGATGGAGGTCGTGCTTGGCTCCGGCTGGCCGGGCATCCTGCTGCACGAGGCGATCGGGCATGGGCTGGAGGGCGACTTCAATCGCAAGAAGACCTCGGCGTTCGCCGGTCTGCTGGGCCAGCGGATCGCCGTCCCGGGCGTCACCGTGGTGGACGACGGCACGCTGCCGGACCGTCGCGGCAGCCTGACGGTCGATGACGAGGGCACGCCGACGAACCGCACCGTGCTGATCGAGGACGGCATCCTGGTCAACTTTCTGCAGGACCGGTTGAACGCGCGCCTGATGAACATGACGCCGACCGGGAACGGCCGTCGTCAGTCCCACGCCCATGCGCCGATGCCGCGCATGACCAACACCGTCATGCTGGGCGGCCCGCATACGCCGGACGAGATGATCCGGTCGGTGAAACGTGGCCTCTACGCGGTGAACTTCGGCGGCGGGCAGGTGGATATCACCTCCGGCAAGTTCGTCTTCTCGGCGAGCGAGGCTTACCTCATCGAGGACGGCAAGGTGACGACGCCGGTCAAGGGCGCGACGCTGATCGGCAACGGGCCCGACGCGCTGACGAAGGTGATGATGGTCGGCAACGACATGGCGTTGGATCCGGGCGTCGGGACCTGCGGCAAGTCGGGCCAGGGCGTGCCGGTCGGCGTGGGGCAGCCCACGTTGAAGTTGTCCGGCCTGACGGTCGGCGGCACCGCGGCCTGAGGTCTGTCGAGCGCCCGCTGATCCGCGGGCGCTCCCCCGGTCGGTCGCGGTAGCGTTGATCGCGCGGCCGATTCGGGCCTGGCGCGGCCGTGACCGCGCTCTTTTGGCTCGCGCATTCGGGGCTCCGCCATCTTTGGCCGTTCACACAGTGGCCCCGCACGACCCACGCGAGCACTCCGCGGGATTCTGGCATCCGGGAGCGGCGCGGTCGTCGGAAAATCGGGCCGATTGGCGAGCGATTGTCCGGTGCGTGCGATTCGCCTCAATAATCCAAGTAAAAAACCATTAATTGAGGTTCGAATACAATCGTGAGTTAGGTGATTCACGGTAATTAATTTGCATTCCGAATATAGACCTGATGACTTTCACGATTTTACGCAACTATAACGTTAAAAATACGATAAAAAATCCTCAACAATCCAGTATCTGCGTCAAGCCGGAAGTGAATGTGGAAATTCACCCTGCGGTAACACATTATTTACTTGTATGAGAGGTAAAAGTCATGTCCGCACCCATCTCTACTTCGTTGAATACCGCGACCGTCGATGCCGGCAAGGTTCGTCTTGGCGGCCTCGCGCCGTCTCTTAATACAGCCGACACCGGGAAGGTGAGATTGGGCGGCCTTGCCCCGGCACTGAGCACGGCCGACACGGGCAAGGTGCGCCTCGGTGGTCTGGCCCCGGCGCTGAGCACGGCCGACACCGGCAAGGTCCGCCTCGGCGGGCTGGCCCCGGCGTTGAGCACGGCCGATACGGGCAAGGTGCGCCTCGGCGGGCTGGCCCCGGCGCTGAGCACGGCGGACACCGGCAAGGTGCGCCTCGGTGGTCTGGCCCCGGCGCTGAGCACGGCCGATACGGGCAAGGTGCGCCTCGGTGGTCTGGCCCCGGCGCTGAGCACGGCCGACACGGGCAAGGTGCGCCTCGGCGGTCTGGCCCCGGCGCTGAGCACGGCCGATACGGGCAAGGTGCGCCTCGGGGGACTGGCTCCGGCGCTGAGCACGGCCGACACGGGCAAGGTGCGCCTCGGCGGTCTGGCCCCGGCGCTGAGCACGGCGGACACCGGCAAGGTGCGCCTCGGCGGGCTGGCCCCGGCGCTGAGCACGGCGGACACCGGCAAGGTTCGCCTCGGCGGCCTGGCTCCGGCGCTGAGCACGGCGGATACGGGCAAGGTCCGCCTCGGCGGGCTGGCCCCGGCGCTGAGCACGGCCGATACGGGCAAGGTGCGCCTCGGTGGGCTGGCTCCGGCGCTGAGCACGGCGGACACCGGCAAGGTGCGCCTCGGCGGGCTGGCCCCGGCGCTGAGCACGGCGGATACCGGCAAGGTGCGCCTCGGCGGGCTGGCTCCGGCGCTGAGCACGGCGGATACCGGCAAGGTGCGCCTCGGCGGGCTGGCCCCGGCGCTGAGCACGGCGGACACGGGCAAGGTTCGCCTCGGCGGGCTGGCCCCGGCGCTGAGCACGGCCGAACGGGCACCGGCGCTGAGCACGGCGGATACGGGCAAGGTGCGCCTCGGCGGGCTGGCTCCGGCGCTGAGCACGGCCGATACGGGCAAGGTGCGCCTCGGCGGGCTGGCTCCGGCGCTGAG
Organism: uncultured Alphaproteobacteria bacterium; assembly: GCA_963719675.1. Lineage (GTDB taxonomy): Bacteria > Pseudomonadota > Alphaproteobacteria > Acetobacterales > Acetobacteraceae > Rhodopila. The sequence goes on from CAVRDN010000092.1 coordinate 56,103, forward strand.
CACCACCGATACGGGCAAGGTGCGCCTCGGCGGGCTGGCCCCGGCGCTGAGCACAGCGGACACCGGCAAGGTTCGCCTCGGCGGGCTGGCTCCGGCGCTGAGCACGGCCGACACGGGCAAGGTGCGCCTCGGCGGGCTGGCTCCGGCGCTCGCCGGCTCGGAAGTAAGCATCGACCACGGTCGGTCGCACGCGTATAGGCATACCTTCGTATGCAGACCTCTGGACCGGAATCATCGATTCTGGTCCAGGGGCATTTCTCACGCCAGCAGGTTTCCCCATGTCGACATCCGCCATCGAACTTCCGGTCCCGCCGGGGAAGCTCGTGACCTTCCACCGGCTGATCCCCACCGCGCGCCTGCCGCAGCGCGCCGACCGGTCCGCGGCCGGAATGTTGCCAACCCGTGCGTTTCGTTATTGCGATCCGTCCAGTACAGCCTCCGGCTTCGGATACTATATTTTTCCGGCGATGGACTTCTCGTTGCGGTTCGACGGCTACGACGTGTCGTGGACCCATCCAGGCGTATCCGAATGGTCGCCCATTCCAAAGCTCGGCGCCGTGCAATATCCCGGCTTTCGCGATTATTTCGCCTCCGTCGCGCCGCCCGAATTCGCCGAATACGCGCCGCCCCTGATGGCGGTCCTGCAGGAGCCTGGGCTCATGCAGATGTGGTCTGGATTGATGGCGCGCACGGCCCCCGGATGGAGTCTGCTCGTGCGGTCGCCGGCGAATTTCGGCCGTCCCGGCGGGTACGAGCCCTTCGAGGGCGTGATCGAAACCGACCATTGGTTCGGCCCGCTGATCACCAATCTCAAGCTGATCAAAACCGGCGAGTCGATCGATTTCCGCCAGGAGCATCCGATGCTGCAGGTGCAGCCAATTCCTCGGATCGCTTATCAGGAAAGCACGCTCAACAATTACGAACTGGTGCCGGAACTGCGGCAGTTTTCTCCGGCGGACTGGGATGATTTTTACGACACCGTCGTCCGGCCGAACGCGATGACCGAGCGGCCGCGCGGCATGTACGCGGCGGAAGCCCGCAAGCGGCGCGCGGCCGACGAGGCGGCCCGCGGCAAAAGCTGATCCGCGCCCGAGCCGCGCGATCCACGGATCCAACGGCGCGCGGCCGAAGCGGTTCTTGCCCGAAACGTTTCGATTTCGGTCGCCGGCGGCCTCGTCGATCCGGCGTCGGCCACCGCCCGCCCGTCAGGCCACGCCGGCGAGACGCAGTCCTTCCGCGTAATGACTGCGTTCCAGGGTCGGCTCCATCGGCGTCCTGGCGAGGAACCGCTCGATCGAGAAATCCGGTTCGATCGTCAGCAGCCGGCGCAGCACGTTCGCTGCCTCCTGATCACGGCCCAAATAGCCCAAAGCCGCCAGATAAGGCTTGTACCCGCCCGAGAACGACGGATTGAGTTGGGTGAACGCACGCCCGGCCATCGCGGCGGCCTCATAATCGTGGCGCAACAGATGCACGATCCCGAACACCACATCGAAAAAGAACGCGTGCGGATCCAACGGCGACAGTGCCTTGTAGCGGTTGTTCCGCCGCTCCGCTTCATCCGCGTCGCCCAGATAGGCGTAGGTGATCGCCGATAGCGCCCAGGCCATCGCCAGGTTTGGGTTCAGTTCCAGCGCGCGCTCGTGCAGGCCGGCGGCTTCCCGCAGGTTGTGATGCAGGAATGCCCGCACGTGTCCGGCGATGGTAAGCGCCCGCGCGTCGAACGGATCGAGCACGACCGCGCGCTCGGCGAACTCGGCGCCGCGGAGCATGGTTTCATCCGGATCGACCGCCCAGTCCTGGCCGACGAGAAAGATATGCCAGTAGGCGTACCAGGCATGCGCGGCGGCGTAGTCCGGCTCCAGCGCGATGGCCTGCGCCAGATATTCGCCGGCCTGGCGGAAGCTGTCACGTTCGAAGCGCGTCATCAGTGGGATCGAGCGCAACACCAGATCGTACGCCGTCGCATCGACCCGCGGCCGCGCCGCGCTGCGTTTGGCCTCGATCAGCAGGATCTCCGGATCGATTTGCGCCACCACCTCGGACGCGATTTCATCCTGGACGGACAACAAATCGTCCGCCTGCCGATCGAAACGCCGGGCCCAGACGACCTGGTTGCCGGCCCGCAGATCGAGCAGCCGCAGCGTGATACGCAGTTTGTTGCGGCTGCGCTGCACCGTGCCGTCCAGCAGGAAATCGATGCCGAACGCGCGCCGGATGGCGGCCTCGTCACGGTTGTCCTGCGCGAATCGCGTCAGCGAACTGGACGACACGACGAACATCCAGCGGAACCGCGACAGCGCCGTGGTGATTTCGTCCGCCAGGCCGGGCCCGAGATACAGAATCTTCCTCGGACAACCCAACGCACAGCATCGGCAGCACGCCGACATGGGCGCCGCCACGCGGCAACCGCTCCTCCCGCGGGAGGATCTCATGATCCGTCGGCGTATCGTCCGCGCCGCCGGGCAGAACCGGGGCCGCGTCGGACACCTGCGCCGGTGTTCGTATCGTGTGCCGCGCGCCCGTTTGGGGGCCGGTCTGCATGCCGAACGCCGGCGCCGACGGGCCCGATGCCGTGCCCGACGACGCGGATTGCGCGCCCGAAGGCGAGCCCGCCGGCCCGCGGATTTCGGTCAGCAATTTTTGCGTTTCGGCGGAGGGCGCCGCGTCGAGCAGATCGGCGAGCACGGCGCGGCACCGGTCATAGGCCTGGATCGCCATGCCCCGCTCGCCCTGTTCGGCGTGCGCGCGCATCAGAGCGCGCCAGGCGCCTTCATGGGCGCGATCGATTTGCAGCAGACGCTGCGCCGCCGGAATGATCAGGTCCGGTTGGTCCTGATCGCGCAACAGCGCCTCGGCGACGCCGCGCGCGCGATCGCGCAGGCGTTCGCGTTCCGCCGTCAACCACATGTCGAAGGTCGGATCGATACCGACCAGATCCTCCAGCAATTCGCCGTCCAGCAGCGACAGCGAGGCCGGCTGACTGGTGGTCGCCCGCATCACCTCGTCCACGTCGATCCACACCGCGCCGGGCGTCAGCGACAAATGATCGCGCGTCACCTGCAGGATGTCGGTTTGCGCGGGCGTCAGCACTTCCAGCAGGCGATGGATTTCCTGGCGTAATGAAGCGCGCGCCTGCTCCTCCGGCCGGCGGCTCCAGAGCAATTCCGCGAGCCGGCCGCGCAGCGCCGGACGTGGTCCGGACAGCGCGATGGCCGCCAGCAAGGCCCGCGTTTTACGGCCGGCGGGAAGCACATTCTCGCTGGCGACAGTCCAGGCTTCCATCTGACCGATCAACCGGAGCCGGACGACGATCTGACCGGGGAGGGCGGCTGTCATACGTTCTTCCTCCCGCGGATAAGGGTAAGCTCGCATGCGGTGTGATACTCCCGTCATATTAAGACATACAGCAATGTATTTTCGTGCACCAGAGGGAGCCGTTCGCGTTGCGACGCGGGAAATCGCGAGACAATTCACGCGGCTCTTTACCATTGGTTAATAATCGGAAATTTCGGCCAAGGAATGGTTGCGCCACAAACCAGGTCGCGTCCCAGGGCGGGTCTTCACGGCATCGAATGAGACGATATTCAAAAGGAAATAGATTCGCGCCGTGTCATGCCGCGTCGCTCGTTTATGAGAAAGTCCTGGTGTACCACTACGGATTTACGAATTTCACGAAAGGTCAACCGCGGCTCGCACGCCGATGGCGCGCGCGCCGGGGACTGCACGGTTGGTGACCCGAACGAGGCCCGAATTCACGTCCGCCCCGCGTCGCGCGGGCGCGGATTTGCGTCAGATCGCCGCTTCGGTAAGGATTTTTCGCACGTCGCCATGCCAGACCGAGCGGTTGCGTTGCAGCCAAAACTCCGCCGGCACCGGCCCACCGGCGGCGATTTCAACCAGCGGCGCCAGGAGAATTAACTCGTCATTACCGGCATTGTCACGCCGATCTCGCGCGCGCAGGCCGTCGCCCGCGATCGTCACGACATCGCGGGCCAGATCGCGCAACGTTCCGCCGCGAAACGGAGTGCCGAGGCCCTGTCGCGGCACCGCCGCGCGCAGCGCGACGGCGTCGTCCCATGTCAGGTCGCGGACCAGCGCTTCGGCCGCCGCGAGCGCCGCCTCGTCGTACAGCAGTCCGACCCAAAGTGCCGACTGCGCCACCATCATGTCGGCGCGACCGGCATCCGCGCCGCGCATCTCCAGGAAGCGCTTGACCCGGACATCGGTGAACACCGTGGTCATGTGGTCGGCGAAATCGCCGATGGTCGGGTGTCACGCCGGCCAGTTGTGTAGCCGCCCGTCCATGAAATCGCGGAACGAGGCGCCGGCGACATCGATGTACTCGCCCTCGCGATAGACGAAATACATCGGCATCGAATCGACCAGCCATGTGCGTAACGTTCAAATCCGAAGCCGGGCTCCAGCATGAACCGCAGGAATGCCCGAGCGCTGATTGTCGGTGTCGGTCCAAACCTGCGCGCGATACGACAGAAAGCCGTTCTCCTTGCCCTCGGTGAACGGCGAGTTGGCGAACAGCGCGGTCGCCAGGGGCTGCAACAGCAACGAAACGCGCAATTTACGCACCATGTCCTGTTCGGATGCGTAATCAAGGTTGACCTGCACGGTGCAGGTGCGCGTCATCATGTCCAACCCCATCGACCCGACCAGCGGCATATAGCGGCGCATGATCGCATAGCGGCCCTTGGGCATCCAGGGCATGTCCTCCCGCCGGGCCAGCGGATGAAACCCGAGCGGGGCAAATCCCAGTTCCAGGTCGCGGGAGACCGTGCGCACCTGCTGGAAATGGGTTTCCAGTTCGGCGGGGGTTTCGTGCAGCGTGGTCGTGATGCGTCCGGACAATTCCAACTGACCGGCCGGTTCCAGCGACACCGAGGCGCCGCCTTGCTTGAGGCCGATGATATTGCCGTGATCCAGGATCGGCGTTGCGCCGAACGCTTCCAGCCCGTGCAGCAGATCGCGGATGCAGCCGGGTTGGCCGTCCGACGGTTCATACGGCGGGCGTCTTCAGGTCTTGCAGGCGGAAGCCGAACTTCTCATGTTCGGTGCCAATGCCGAATTGGTCCCGGGGTTTACAGCCCTTCGGCGATATGTTCGGCGAGTTGGCGAAGCGACGTAATCGGGGTCGCGTCGCCGTCTACTGGATTGGACATGCGGTGCTCGGACTTTCCGGCGGGCGTTTCAGGTTAACGTATAGCGTACTCGGCCCACCCCATGCGGAGCAACAGGGCCAGACCCGCGGCGGCGGCGGTCTCGGCCCGAAGCACGAAAGGGCCGAGTGAAATCGGTGTGACAAAGGCCAGTACGGCGCAATCTCTCGCGCTCCGCCTGCGTGAAGCCGCCTTCCGGCCCGACCAGCAATCCGGCCGGTAATGGGCCTGGACCTGGCAGGGACGTGGCGGACGAAGAACGTTCCAGCGCCATGAATAACCGCCGCTCGGCCGGCCAGCCGGCCAGCACGGCGTCCAGCCGCATGGGCGGGTCGACAACCGGGATGGTCAGGCGTTCGCTCTGCTCGGCGGCCTCGACGGCGATCGCGCGGAGCCGGTCGTGATTGACGCGGGCCGCGTTGGTGCGTTCGGTGATGACCGGTTGGATGCGGGAGCAGCCCAATTCGACGGCCTGGCGGACGATGAGGTCGGTGGCGTCGCGCTTCAGCAGGGCGAACAGCAGCCAGGGACCGGGCTCGGCTTGCTGGGGCCGGAGTCGCGCCTCGAGGCGCAGCGAGAGGCGGTCCCGGCCGGCGAGCGCGACACGGCCGAGCCACTCGCCGTCGGTGCCGTTGAACAGACGCACCGGATCGCCGGCCGCGCGGCGCAGGACAGTGCGCAGGTAGTGCGCCTGCTCGCGCGAGACGTCGATGTCGGCGGCCTGACGCAGGCTCGCATCGACGAACAGCCGGGTCGCCGTGCCGTACGCGTTCTGGCCGTCCGTGTCCGCGCTGCCGGTTGACCTGGTCATGCTGAGGCCCACAGTAGCATCATGACCGCGCACACGGATATCGCCACGACTGGTTGGGTCTCTCGCCTGCCGCGCGCCTGGCTGCCGTATCTGCTGCTGGCCCGGGTCGACCGGCCGATCGGGTTCTGGCTGCTGTTCCTGCCGGGATCGTGGGGGATCCTGCTGGCCCGCGTGGCCTGGCCGGAAACCATCCGCTTGCTGCTGCTGTTCGGGATCGGCAGCCTGGTCATGCGCGCGGCCGGATGCGTGGTCAACGATCTGTGGGATCGCGACATCGATCGCCTGGTCGCGCGCACAGCCGGCCGGCCGCTGGCATCCGGCGCGATCCGGCCCCGCCACGCGTTGGTGTTTCTGGCCGCCCTCCTGGGCTGCGGTCTGGTGGTGCTGCTCAGTCTGAACCGGCTGGCGCAAGGTCTGGGTGTCGCGTCGCTGGTGCTGGTCGCGCTGTATCCGCTGGCGAAACGGATCACATGGTGGCCGCAACTGGTGATGGGGTTCACTTTCGGCTTCGGCGCGCCCATGGGGTACGCCGCCGCCGCCGGACGCATCGATCTGTCCTGGTTTTTGCTGTACGCCGCCGCGATCTTCTGGGACCTCGGCTTCGACACGATTTACGCGCATCAGGACCGTGAGGACGACGCGCTGGTTGGCGTGCGTTCCACCGCCCGGCTGTTCGGTGAACGAACACGGCCGTTTCTGGCAATGTGCTATGCCGCCGCCGTGCTGCTGGTCGGGTCGGCCGGCTGGTCGTCGGGGCTCGGGCCCTGGTTCTTCGCGGCGCTGCTGCTACCCGCCGCCCTGCTGGCCTGGCAGGTCGCGACCCTGGACATCCACGATCCTGGGCGGTGTCTCCGCCTGTTCCGCGCCAACCGAGAGGTCGGGCTGGCGTTCGCGTTCGCCCTGCTGGTGGGCGCGCTGCTGGCCGGCGGGCCGTGACGCGGCCTGACCCGGTCGCGTTCATTCGAGCCAACACGGTGTGCGGCCCGGCGTCTCTCGTGCCGGAGATCCGGTTGCATCTCGCCACCGAGATCACGCCGATCTGGCAGGCCACCGAGGACTGGCTGCGGGAACGCGCGATTGAGCCGCCATTCTGGGCGTTCGCCTGGCCGGGCGGACAGGCTTTGGCGCGCCATGTGCTGGATGCTCCCGGTCTGCGTCGCCGGCCGGCGCGTGCTGGATTTCGCCGCCGGAGGAGGCATCGCCGCGATCGCCTGCGCCCGCGCCGGTGCCGCGCTGGTCGAGGCGGCCGAGATCGACGACCTCGCGCGCGCGGCGATCCGGCTCAACGCGGAAATGAATGGCGTGGACGGATCGGTGTGGTGGAGGGCGACGTCGTGGGCGCGGCGTGCCGCTGGGACATCATTCTGTGCGGCGACGTTTGCTATGAGGCGCCGATGACCGGGCACATTCTTCCGTGGTTGCGCGCGATGGCGCGTGAGGCCGAGGTGTGGATCGCCGATCCCGGCCGCGCTTATTTGCCAAAGTCGGGACTTTCCCGAATTGGGCGTTATCTGGTACCGACGTCGCGGGAACTCGAGGATCGGACCGAGCGTGAGGTAACCTTGTACCGCGTCATGCCGCTCGCGACCGTTGTCTGACGGAGCGCGCCGGTTGTCGCGAAACGCCTCAGACAGCGCGATGTTCGCGTGGTTCCGCCACCGCCGGCAAATGAATTCTGATCGAGGTCCCGTCGCCGGGCCGGCTTTCGATGCCGACGTGGCCACCGCTCTGCCTGACAAACCCGAACACCTGGCTTAACCCAAGGCCCGCGTTTTGTTTCGAGGGCCGCGTGGTGAAGAACGGCTCGAAGGCATTGCTCGCCACGTGCGTCGTCATTCCGTGGCCGGTGTCGGTCACGTCCAACCGCACATAACGCCCCGAGGCGACGTCGTTCAGCGCGGTCGCCCGCGGCTCATCGAGAACCACGTTCTCCCCTTCGAACACCAGCGCCCCGCCTCGCGGCATGGCGTCCCGCGCATTGTTCGCGAGGTTCAAAATCGCCCGCTCAAGCTCGTCGGCGTCCGCCCGAACGTCCCACAGCGTGGGCGGCAGCACTGAGCGTATCTCGGTGGACGGGCTGAGTATCCGGTGTAGCGCGTCGGTCATGCCGGGAATAAGACGATTGAGCGACACCGTCGTTGGCACCAGAAATTGACGTTGCGAAAACGCCAGCAGCCGTCGTGCGAGCTGATCGCCCAACAGCGCGGTGTCGAACACGGTCTGTATCAGGCCGGTCAGGTCGGGCTGTCCCGACGCGCGATCGCTCAATTCCTCCAGATTGCTCAGCATCACGTTCAACAACTGACTGAAATCGGTGGCCACGCCACCGGCCAACCCGCGGAAGGCATCCATTCGTGCCCGATGCAGACGTTGCTCGGTGGCGCGGAGGGTCGCCTCGCCATGTTGCCGGACCAATGCCATCTGCACCGTCGCGTGCAGTTCACGCTCGATGAATGGTTTCAGCAAATAGCCATGCGGATTGGTCGCCGCCGCCCGTCGCAACGTCGCGGCGTCGGAATGGGCGGTCAAATAAATGACGGGGATGCGATACTCCGGCGGAATGAGGGCCGCGGTTTGCATGCCATCGATCGCCCCCTCGATCCTGATGTCCATCAGGACCAGATCCGGCCGGGCGGCCTCGATGGCCCGCAACGCCGCCGCGCCCGAGGCAACCGCCACGGGCGTGCGGTAACCGAGCCGGGTCAGCTTTCGACAGATATTGAGCGCCGAGATCCGTTCGTCCTCGACCACCATGATGCGGGGCATTTCATTTATCCCTCCGACGTCTTCAACGGAAACTCTGTATCGGACGCCAGACGCGCGTCGTTCTGAGGTCCGTTTCGGCCGGCCGTCGATGCGCTTTTGTCCAGTATCGCGCGGAAAAGTCTCTTTGGCAAACCTTACGCAACATCAGTTCGATGGAGGCTGCACAGGCGTTCTCCATCATCATGCTGAAGTGGAACGAGAAGTTCGCGGTCGCACCGAGTGACGAAGTCCGGCGCATCGGCCGTGGACGAAGACCGAGGACGAACTGGATCTGCTACTGGCGCGACGCGAGGACCGTGTCCTGTCGAAGGCGCTGACCTTCAGCTACGGCGGCACGAATACTGTGTGAAGACCAGCGGGCCGGGCACGGCGATGCGTGGCGGCAAGGTCCTGGTGCATCATTCACCGATGGCCGGCTGCATGTGACTTACAGGATCGGGTTCTGGCATGACCGCGTACCGGACCTACCCGGTTCCGGACGCGGCGGTGGACGAGAAACGCTGGACGCGCGGGTTGACGCCGTCGTCGCGGCCGCGCGCACCGCCGATGACCGGTCGCAGCCTCATCCGTGACGTTGGGCGCCGGTGGACCCGCGCTTGGCTGAAGGACGATCGCGCCGGGCCCGATCGCCCCGGGCACTGTCGCCAGCACACGATCGCCCCGGGCCCGATCGGGCGACACGATCGGGCGCCGGATCAAGTGGACTGCTCAGTCCCCGTCGCGGCCGCCCGCGCCGGTCGCGCGAGCGGCGACCGGGCGCCGACCGGTCCCGGCGTCGCTCCGGATCGGCGGTTGTCCGCGATGGCGGCTGACGATGTGCCTGACGATGGCGAGGCCCAGGCCGGACACTCCGGCGGTCCGCGTATGGCCGGGCGATAAGACCTTGTGTCACGCGGGGCGGATCGGCGCGTGGACCGCCGGGGTCTGGCTCGGCCGTGAGGGTCAGGGAGTGTCCGCGGGCGGGCTGGGCATGCTCGGCGGGACAGAAGGGCGTTGGTGCCCCGCGGGCCGCTATCGCCTCGGACCTGGGCTTGCTCGGGCGTGTCGACGCCCGGGACAGCGTGGAATTAGAACAGTGGCGGCGTCGAACCGCTCGGCGCCACTTTGATGCGCATGGTTCACCAACCGCTCGACCGGTTCGTGACGCGACCCGGTGGCGCGAACCGTCGGGTCAGGGCCTCCCGACGTCCACGGATGCGTCGGAGGCGGCCTGGCTACCGCCTCACGAACCGGAAGCGGAGCCTTGCCCGCGGCGGCGCTGCAAGCCGATCCCGACCAATCCGACGCCAAGCAACAACATGGAGGAGGGTTCCGGCGCATCGAACGATTTGGATTCGGTCTGTCCGCGGCTGACCAATGCGCCACCCGGGGCGAGGGTATAATCCCACGTCTCCGTCATTGAAAACAATCCGGGGTCCGGAACGGGCACGCCAAACGTTCCGGGCGAATACGAATATGAACTTGTGATGCCATCCGCGGCGACGGAGGAAAACGAACCGACCAGGTTTCCGGGGTGATCCGTCGGCGTCGATGCGCCAAGGACGTTGGCGGGATCATCGTAAAACGCGAGATTCATGATTGAACCCGGGCTTGTTTGCCAGGTGCCGCTGCCGGTGAGCGAGACCGTGTTCGCGGGACCGACGAAATTCATGCCGCTAAGGGCCGCGGCCAAAACATAAGTGTCTGTCGTGCTGTTATTCTTCACTGTCAGCGCGCTGGTGATCAGGCTGTTGAGCAGGCCGCCCACCGTCGATGTCGAGAGTTCGCCGGAGAAAGTGATGTCGCCCTGAACACCGGCGGGGATCGAAATGGCGTTCGACGAACTTTGTGGCGTGACCGTATCGGTGCCCAGAGTTACGTCGCTAAAAGTCGTGCTGTAAACGGCGGGATTGGTGATGTCTGTGGCGGTGAGCGTGAGTTGCATCGGGGTCGCGCCGGCGTTCCCCGCCGCGACGACCGCGAGACCTGCCAATGCCAGGCAGGCCGTGGTTCCTGACTTGATGTTCATTCGATTCCTCTTGACGTGGCCGGTTCATGACTGACCAAAGGCCGCGGCCGGTTTGGCTCTGGAGCGCGCAGTATAACGGGTCTATCGATCGGTGCGGATGAAGAACTGCGTTATATATCATGATATCGTCGTAAATAGCGCGCGAGTCGTTTCCAATGCCGGCCGACGGAATCGTGATTTGAGCGTGAAGTCGCGTTATCGGCGCATCCTTCGGTATAATACCGTATCCAAAGATGAACGATAACTTAATTACCACGTTCATCAAACCAGCTTCGCCTGACCCGTTCCGATATCGAATCGGCTTCAATCCGGACCCGGATTGGACGATGACGAGGGTCTTCGCGACGATGCGACGCGCGGTGCGGGGACCATGAAGCTCTGGAACCCTCGGAAGCAGGCGGCACGCGGATTTGGTTGCGATAAGCGCCTCAATCCGTCGCTCGAAACGGGGCGGCGGATGGCCACGAGACGCGGCGATGGGGCGACCGCTCAGTCTCCGTCGCGGCCGCCCGCGCCTGGCTGCGCCAGCGGCAACCAGACACTGACCGTGGTGCCTTTCCCGGCCTCGCTCTCGATCAGCAGTTGCCCGCGATGGCGGCTGACGATGTGCTTGACGATGGCAAGGCCCAACCCGGTCCCTCCGGCGGCGCGAGACCGCCCTTTGTCCACGCGATAGAATCGTTCCGTCACGCGAGGCAGGTCGGCACGCGGTATCCCCGCGCCCTCGTCGGCCACCGCCAGCACGACGCCCGGCCGGGACGGCCACGCTCCGCCGGCCGCGGCGAGCCCGGACGTCAGTCGTACCGTGCCGCCCGGACGGCCGTACTTCACCGCGTTGTCCAGCAAATTTTGCAGCACCTGGGCGATCTGATCCGAGTCGCCAACGATCGGCGGCGTCTCCGGCGCGATCTCCACCGCGATCCGTGCGCTGCCCGCGGCCAGCCTCGGCTCATATCCCGCGACGATCCTCGGCAGCAGCGCCGCGAGATCGACCAGCTCGGATGGCGGCTGATGCTCGTTCATTTCGATCCGCGACAGGCTGAGCAGGTCGTCGATCAACCGGTTCATCCGCGCGCCTTGCTCCGCCATGATGGTCAGGAAGCGCTTGCGGGCGGGCGGGTCGTCCTCGGCGGGGCCGAGCAACGTCTCGGTGAACCCGATCAGCGAGGCCAGGGGCGTGCGTAACTCATGACTGACGTTGGCGACGAAATCGGCGTGCGAGCGCTCGCTGCTGCGTTCGCGCGTGCGATCGGACAGCACCACCACCGCGCTGCCGCCGTCGCGCGGCGGCGGCGTGACCGGCAGCACCGTGGCGCGCAGTTCGCGCGCGATCGGGCCGGCGATCGTCAGGTCGGCGGCCTTCGTCTCGCCGTCCCCGATGGCCTGATCGAGCGCCGCGCGCAGGTCGGGGTGGCGCAGCACCGCCGGCAAATCCGCGCTGAAAATCGCGTCCGCCGCCGGGTTGCGCCGTAGGACGGTGCGGTCCTGGCGCAACACGACGAGCGCGTCCGGCAGGCGTTCCAGGATCAACGTGTCGATCCGCCGCTCCTGTTCGATGCGTGCCGCGCGCGCCGCGAGATGGCGGGACAGGCGGGCGATCTCCAGGCCCAGCGGCTCCATCAGCGTCGGGCCGACGGTGGTGCCCGGATCGGGGCGGGAGTTGTCGGCCTCGATGCGTTGGATCGCCGCCGTCAGCACGTCGAGGTCGCGCGCCCACACCAGACTGAACGCCGCCGCCGACAGCACCGTCACCGCGATCGCGATCAGCGCCGGCCAGACCGCGGCCAGACCGGTCAGCGCCATGACGGCGAGCGCGGTCACCGGCGTGGCGGCGACGCAAATGGCGATGGCGAGGAACGGCATGGCGCGGCGGTTATCCCACCGGCGCCGGCAGTCCGCCAATCCGGCCGCGGATCGCCTCGGTCAGCGCCGTCCGCCGTTCCCACAAATCGCGATACCAGGCGATGCGCGGCGCCACCTGATCGGCGAGCATCCGATCCCGGCTGACCATCCGCCGCGCGTTGTTCCCAAGCTCCAGCGCGAGATCCGGGATCGCGGTCAGGCGCAGGAAATGCCGGTGGAATTCGTCGGGATCACGGAAGATCAGGCCGGTCTCGCCATGCTTTATACTGTCGCGATAGACCACGGAGCTGGCGAGCGCCGCGACCCGGCAGGCGCCCGCCTCGATGAATTTCAGGTCGGACTTGGCGCGATTGAAGGGCGTGTCGTCCAGCGGCATCAAAGAAATTTCCGAGGTGCCGAGCAGGTCCAGATAGGTGTCGTAATCGCACAGCGGCGTGAACGTTTTGTTCGGGGTTTCCAGCGCCTGGTAAAACCCCTCGTCGTGCACGACCCGGAACCGCAGCCGGTCGCCGGCCCGCCGGGCGACCGCGTTGATCGCGCCGATCAGATGCCGCCAGTCCGGCTCGCGGTTGAGCGCGCCGAAGAACACGGTCAGCACGCGCGGATCGGTGAAGTTGCGAACCTGGGGCAACTCGGCGATGGCGTTCGGGAACATCCGCCAGTTCAGGGTTACGCTCGCGCAACAACGCGGCGAGTTCGGGCGTCGTGGTCTGGATCGCGTGCACGCCGCGGAACGACACCAGCGCGGGGTTGTTCAGGCCGCGCAGAAAATCCGGATGGTCGTCGAATTCGGTGACCACGACCCAGCCTTTGTCGATCATGGCATTGATCAGCCGTTGCCCTTCGGCGCCGAACATCGCCGGCCGGTGCATGATGAAGATGCGCGGCGTGTCGTCATCGAAGTCCGTTCGCTCGCGCGGGTCGGGCGGGTTGGCGGAGGGTGCGAAATGGGTGACCACGGCGGGATCGGTGGCCATCGCCGCCAGCGGATGAATGACCCGCAAATGCGACACGCCGCCGATCGGCCGCAGCATGTCGCCGGCGATCATCAGACGCCGCACCGGCGTCCGCCGCGCGCGCCAGACATATTGCAGCGGGAGCGCGGTCCGCGCGTAGGCGGCCGGATCGATCCCCAGATTGCGCAGCGCGGGCAGCATCGCCTCGACGAAGGCCTGGCCGGACGGCTCATCGAAGATGCGAGGCTGGACGTCGATCGGCACGAGGCCGGCGCCGATCAGGCCGCTCGCCATCGAGTTGTTGCTGAACCATCGCAGATGGCGGTGGTCGAGCAGGCCGGAGTCCTCATAACGGAACGTTCCCCGCAACAGCCGCTCGGTCAGCCGCCAATGCTCTACGTTCGAGACGCAGATCAACATCATGCCGTCCGGCGACAGCGCCTCGGCGTGGCGGGCGAGGACGGCGAACGGGTCGGCGAGCTGTTCCAGGACGGCGCTGTAGACGATGCAGTCGATGCCGTCCGGGGTGTGGAACGGCAGTGCCTCGGCCCGCGCGTCGGCGAGCACGCATTCGTCGTAGTGCGCGCGGGCCGCCTCGATCATGGCTGGATCGTTGTCGATCGCCAGCAGCCGCGCGTTGGGGTTGAGACGGCGGTAGGCCGCGCCCATGAGGCCGGTCCCGCAGCCGACATCCAGAACAACACGGGCGCTGAGGGGAATGAGCCGCGACAGGTCGGGCACGGACGGCATCAGCGACGGTGTCTCCCCCACGGGCCGGCGACGGCGGGCGCCGCGGGATCAGGCGGTGAGCCGGCCAAGGCGGCTGGTGGTAGGCGGAAACGGCGGAACGTTGCAAGGGCGAGGGGACATTGGCCGCGGCGGCGCCTTGGTAATCGCGAACGGCGCCGAACGGCGGGGCCGGTCTGGCCCAAGGCGGCTGGTGGCCTGTGCGCGTTATGCCGGGCTTCTCAACTAACGCATGGATGACCCGCGGACGTGCTATGGATGACCTCCGACCCGTTGGATGAATGTCGTCGCGCCGCGACCTGCCGGTGCGCGGCGGGAGCGGGATCAGGGCGGGGGCGCCGCGCCGCGCGACCTCGCATGGATCCCCGGAGGCCGGCCCACTGAGATCGCGCGCGCGGTCCCGGCTGGTCTCGCCCGATCGCGGTGCGTCGGAATTCCTTACACCTTGGTATCCGGGCAGGGCGCAAAAAAATAGTAAACGTGCTATTATTTATACGAATCCATTTTTCTGCATGACCTGACGTGATTTTCGCTGGCGTGCATGGGTCTCTCGGCCCTTTTTCGCCGGAATCGCGAAGGCATCGTGGTCATCGAGGGAACCGTTTCCGGACCGAACAACTGAAATCAGTCGGAAACCTTTACACCTCGTACCTGCCCGCGGACGAACGGCGGGGGACCGGCCGAAAAAAGCGCAATGAAAACAAACTGGTTTCAGCCCGCTTTCGTTTGGCACGGACATTGCTTCATGTTTGTTCAAATCTCTGACAGCTTCCTTTCAGAAGCTATCCGGGGTGAACACATCGCCGCTGGCGGTGACCGCATATTGTAAACGACGATAATGAGGGATCTGGTCATGAGAATGAGATTATTCGTAGCGGGTGCGGCGCTGTTGGCGAGTGCCACGGCATCCTGACGCAGCCAGTCCTATCACGGTTGATGGCTCCTATGGCCTGACCTACGCGCCGGGCGGCGGCACCTCGTCCTCTGATATGAGCTTCTCGAGCACTCCGGGGGACGGCGCGGTGGGCGGCTCGGATCTCGGCACCGCGAGCATGTCCGGTCAATCCGTCACGAATAATCCCTTCTATCTGGACGGCACCGCTCATGGCAACGAGACGGCCATGCAGCCGCTGACCGTCGGCACGCCAGAAACCGTGAACTTCTTCACCGCCGATCCGGCCGGAAGCTGCACCAGTTGCGGTACATCTGTCAGCACCACCGGGATCACCGGCACCAGTTCCACCAACTCCATCGCATACGGGACCATAACCGCCACTTTCACCTTTACTGAGCCGTCAGGAGCGACAGGGGTCGCGAGCGACACTGCCACCTACGCGGCGAACTACAACGGGTCGCTGACCTGCAACGGAGCAGCGGTCCAGGGGGTTAAGGTCGGGAGCGTATACCAGTCGGACTGCGTCGTGTGGAACGCCGCCGGCGACCCAATCACGGTCGACTTCACCGACGGAGACGTAATGTCGGTCACGCTGAACAACGCGCTCGACTGGAATATCACGCCGACCGTGACGTTCGACATGACCCAGACCGGCGGCAGCGGTGGGCATCAGGGTGTGCCCGAGCCGGCGTCGCTTGCTCTGCTTGGCAGCGCGATCGCGGGTCTGGGTGCGATGCGCCGCCGCCGCAAGGCCGCCTGAGACTTTCGATACTCTCGTCGCGAGGCATCCTCTTTCGGTCTACGCCTCGGGACGAGATGTCCGCCGATACAGTCATGCCCAAATGCTCATTCGTCAGAAAGCCGTCCGTTCCGGGCGGCTTTCTTTTTTGGCCTGGCGCGGGTCCCGCCGGGGTGGCCGTGCTGACAGGCTCGGTGTGCCGGCCATGGCGGTGAAGTGGTGAGGTGTCGTTCTTTCGGGAACCTGGTATTAAAAGTTGGAGTGGCCCGCCGGGCCGCCATCCAAATCGCGAGATACTCGGATGCGCGCCTGGACACTGGCGTCCCGTCCCATTAATCGCCCAACAGGATGACAAAGACGGGTCTGACCACCGTGCCCCGCGCGTTTGGTTCCGTCGGTCGCGCCGCGCCCATCGCGCGAACCGGCGCGACGTCAGGCCCGCGACCGAACGGTGGCTGGGCAACGGTGGCGTGGGCCCGGATCGCGACGTCAGTGGGCGAGGTTGCAACGGCGGCACGCGGCGGCGGCGTGGTCGCCGGCGCTACCGGCAGGTTTCGGGGCTCGCTCCCACCGCGACCGCGACACGGTCGCCGATCCGGAAACAGCCGTTCTTCCACGTCCCCTCGGCCTCCTTGCCGTCGCTCGAGACGTAGGTCCCGGTGCCGTCCGCCATCCCGTTCTTCCAGTTGCCGTTATAGCGGGCGCCGTTGGCGAACTTCATCGCGCCGTCCCCGTTGCGCTTATCGTTCAGCCACGAGCCATAATAGATGTCGCCATTCGCCGAGGTTTGCATCCCATGGCCGGTGCGCGCGTTTTTGTGCCAGTCGCCCTCGTAGTGGTCTCCGTTGGCCCAGGTCCGATTGCCTTTGCCTTCCGCGACGTTGTCGAGCCATTCGCCGTCGTAGCCGCCGCCCTTCGCGAGCGTCAGCACGCCGTGGCCGGACCGCGCGTCGTCAACCCAGCGTCCGTCGTATTTGTCGCCATTGGCCCAGGTAAATACCCCATGGCCATTGGCCTTCCCATCGTGCCACTCGCCCGTGTAGCGATCGCCGTTCGGCATCGTGAGCGTGCCCGTTCCGTTGGACTTGTCGTTGCTCCACTCACCGTCATAGACGTTGCCGTTGGCCATTTTGCTAACGCCGTGGCCGGACCGTTGGTTGTTCAACCATTCGCCGGTGTAGCTGCTGCCATTGGCCCAAACGACGGTGCCCTGACCGGTGGCTCTGCCATCCTTCCACGCTCCCTGGTAGCGATCGCCATTGGCGAAGGCGAGGCTGCCCTGGCCATCGGCGTGGCCATCCTTCCACTCGCCCTCATAACGATTGCCGGTGTAAAACATGTAGGTGCCGTGGCCATTCGCCTTTCCGTCCCGCATGTCCCCCGTGTAGCGCTCCTCCTTGTCGGACCATCGCAAGACGAAGGTGCCGGATCCGCTGGCGTGCCCATCGACACAGGCGCCATCCCAGGTGGCGGTGGCGCCGGGGTGAATGTTCACGGGCCAGATCTTGCATCCTCCGGCGGCGGTGACCCAGGCATCTCCAGGTTTTTGGGTTTTGTCGGCCTCGTCGGCCATTGCCGTGTGCACGCACAGGCCGATCAGGCAAAGGATCACGAAGTTGCGGCAGACTAACACTCTGGTTTCCTCAGATCTGAACCGGGCGCTCCCACATTGGCGCGAGAAGCATTGCCGAAAAGTTCGCGATGAGCGAATGTCCCGCTCGGGCGATGGCCGAGAATGAACGATCAGGCCATCGATCGGCAACTTGAATGTTTTGTTCGGCTCTCCCGGGGGGAGTGCTGAACGCCCGGCCGCCCAACAGGGACGGTGCGGCGCTCCGACAGAAGCCCAACCATGGCGTTCGTCCGTGGCCGGTCCGGGCCGCTTCATGAAAAATTCGCGACGCCGCTCAAAGTCTTGAGATTCGCGGGTCGTTTGGGGTGCGCCACGCGGATGGTGCCTGTTATCGTTATGGATCCGCATGGTATCCTCGAAGCCGACTCGTTTTCCTGGCCGGCGATCGCCAACGATCTGAATTGGAGGGGACTGGCATGCGACCTGACCCAGTGGACGAGGCATCCCGACATGGTGGCGCGCACCAACGCGGCACGATTTTGTCAGACGGAACCGTGTCGTCCGGCACACTGGACATCGCGGTCGCCGGGTCTTCCGGCGACCTGAACGACGCGGTAGCCGGTTTCGACGGAACATACCCCTTCGCGGCGTTCAATCCGATGCTCGACGTGGTCGCGCCGCCGCCGCCGGTGCTGGACGCCGCGCCCGCCATGCAGAATGCGACGGCGTCGATCAGCGGCTCGGAAGCGGTCACCGGGGCGGTATCGGTGCTGTCGGGCCTGACCATCGTCCCTGATTACGACAGCAGCATTACCGGTCTGCTGACGACATCGCCGGCGTTGTACTCGGAAATCACCGGCGCGATCACGGCGGCGATTGGTTCATTGGAGGCCGGCATCACCAGTCCAATGGTGATCACGATCGATTTCAGTTACGGCGAACTCCAGGGCGTACCGCTCGGTGGCGACGATCTCGGCTCGAGCTTCGCGGATTACTATAACAACAGTTCCTACACCGCGATCGTGAACGCCTTGTCGAGCCATGCCACGTCGGCCGCCGCTCTTGAATCGGTCAGCACGCTGCCATCCAGTTCTCCGGTCGCTGGTGCGACGTGGGACCTCACATTCGCTGAAATGAAAGCGCTGGGGCTCCCGGCGCCCATTGGGCTCCCCGCGCTCACGCCGTCCAGCACCGAAGTCGATGGCTGGGTCGCGATCAGCGACACCCTCCCGCTCGATTATAGCCCGACCGATCGTGCCGTGAACGGCGAGTATGACTCCATCGGCGTGCTGGAACATGAAATCACCGAGGACATGGGCCGCGTTCAGTCCCTGGGCACCTATGTGTCCATCGCGGACGTTGGTGGCTACACGCCGTTCGATCTGTTTCGCTACACGTCGCCCGGCGTTCCGGACCTCACGCCGGGGCCGGGCTATTTCTCGACCGATGGCGGTCTGGGCGGTGCGACAAACAAGAACACCTTCAACGATCCGACGCATGGCGGCGACGCGGGCGACTGGGCGTCCAATGTCGCCGACGATTTATTCGATTCGACCGCCACCGAAGGCGTGGCGAATATCGTTTCCGCGACCGACCTGAGAGTGATGAATGTCCTGGGGTATGCCGTCGCGGCCGCCTGCTACGCGGCGGGCACCCGTATTCTTCGCTCCGACGGTGAGGTCCGGGTTGAGGACCTCGCCGTGGGCGATATAGTACGGACGCGCTTTGGCGGTCTGGTTCCGATCAAATGGATCGGGCATCGCCGGATCGATTGCCGCCGTCATCCGGCTCAGGAACAGGTCTGGCCCGTGCGGGTCGTGGCCGGCGCGTTCGGTGCCGGTCAGCCCACTCGGGATCTGCTGCTGTCACCCGATCACGCGGTGGCGGTCGGCGATGCGCTGATTCCGATCAAGCTGCTGGTGAATGGCGCCAGCATCCGGCGGGAGCCCGGATGGCGACGGATACATTATTTCCATATCGAACTGGACCGGCACGACATCGTGTTCGCGGATGGTCTGCCCGCCGAGAGTTATCTCGACACCGGCAATCGCGGCATGTTCTCCAACGCGACCGTGCCGCTGGAACTGCATCCGCGCCTGGACGACGTCGCGGCCCAGGCGCGGCGCGCGACGCGGTCGTGCCTGCCGGTTTGTTGCGATCCGGCACAGGTGCGGCCAGTGTGGCATGCCCTGGCCGAGCGTTCCCACGAACTCGGGCTGCCTTTGCCGGCGGTCGCCACGACCACCGACCCGGAGCTGCGTCTTGTCGTCGGCACGCGGCGCGTGGCGCCCATCGCGCGCGATGGCGACTGTTATACCTTCGTCGTGCCGGCGCACCGTGGTGGCGTTCGGCTCGTTTCCCGCCACGCCATTCCGGCGGCATCGCGGCCGTGGCTGGGCGATACCCGCCGCCTGGGCGTCGCGATCCGCCGCATCTCGCTGCGGTGCGGCATGTCGCATGTCGATGTCGCGTTGGACGACCCGCGGCTGACCGACGGTTGGTGGGACGTCGAACGCGATGCCGCGACGATGTGGCGCTGGACGGATGGCGACGCCGCCCTGCCGTGCGCCACCGGTGCGACGACGATCGAGGTGCTGATCGGGGACACGTTGCCCTACGGGCTGGATGATCCGATGCCTGTCAGGCAGGACGATCGGCGCGTACCGGGCCGGCGCGTACATGGCCGGCGCGTACAGGGCCACGGATGACGCGCTTGCGTCAGTCGAGACTTCCGCCGAACGATGTCAGCCCAGAAA
Organism: uncultured Alphaproteobacteria bacterium; assembly: GCA_963719675.1. Lineage (GTDB taxonomy): Bacteria > Pseudomonadota > Alphaproteobacteria > Acetobacterales > Acetobacteraceae > Rhodopila. Next base: position 76,388 of record CAVRDN010000092.1, read on the forward strand.
ACCCGCGCCGGAAAAACCGCCGAATACACCCAGGGCGCAGGTCAGCGCCGAAACGGTCAGCACCAGCCAAAGATACGGACCGCGCAGGCGATGGGCCTCGGGCAACGCCTTGACCGAGAGCGCGATCAGGAAACCCACCACCAGCGGCAACATCAGCGCGTTCATGACCTGAACGCCGACGTTCAACGACACCAGGTCCGGCCAGACCGCCACGATCAGCGCGCCGGCGATCACGCAGGCAGCGTAGACGCCGTAAAACCACCGCGCCTCCAATGGGCGGTATTCCAGTGAGCGGCGGTAGCCCGTCACCTCGCCCAACCCCCAGGCAAAGGCGAGCGAGCAGACGATCGCGGCCACCATGCCCGCGCCCAGCACGCCGGCACCGAAGACCAGATTGCCCATGCCGGTGCCCAGAAACGGCGTCAGCGCCTGGCTCATGTCGCCGATCGTGGTCAGCGTGGCGTCCGGCTGTTTCACGCCGATCGTCGCCGCGCAGGCGATCAGCACCGCGGCCATGACCAACTGGGTGATCAGGGCGCCGATCGCGGTGTCCCATCGCGCGGCGGTGTAATGCTCGGGCCGTAGCCGTTTATCGGCGATCGCGGACTGCTGGTAGAAAATCATCCAGGGCATCACCACCGCCCCGATATTCGCCGCCGCCAGATACAGATAGTCCTTGTTGGCATACGGAATATCCAGCGCACCGGACAGCATGGCGGCGGGATCCGGATGGGCGGCCCAGGCGACGAAGAAGAAGGCGAGTTCGAACAGGCCGAGGATGATCGCCAGGCGTTCGACGCGGCGATAGGAGCCGGTGATGACGACGGTCAGCAGCGTGACGGCGGCGACCGGCAACGTCAGGAACCGGGGCAGGCCATAGAGTTCGCCGACACCCGCGACGCCCGAGAACTCGGTCAGCAGCGCGCCGCCGGTGGCGATCCCCAGGCCCGCGGCCGAGACCCAGCCCCACACCGGGCCAAAGGTGTCGCGGATCAGTTCGCCGTGACCTCGGCCGGTGAATATGCCCAGACGGACGGTCAGTTCCTGGACCATGTAGAGGATGGGCACGAGGACCAGTTGCAACGCGAGCAGGCGGTAACCCCATTGCACACCGCTCTGCCCGGCGGTGATCACGCTGCCGACATCGGTGTCGGCCAGCATCACCACCATACCCGGCCCGAACACCGCGAGCGCGCGGGTCAGCCGGCTTCGCCATCTCACGGGGCCAGCCGCGACGACCGTGGAGCCCGCCGAGGCGTCGTTCGCCGAGAGCGGCCTCACTGGTCCTGATTTCGCCGAGGGGCCGGTCGCCGCGACAGAATTTGATGAACGCAAGACGCCGTTCCTGGATGCAATTGAGAACCGTTCTCAGTTACTGAAGGCTCGGGGCGCCCGGGTCAAGCGCCGAGTGGCTCGCGAGCCGCTGATCGCCGGGCGGTCATGTCGGCGCGGCCAGAGCCCGTTCGGAGCGCGAGGCGCTGAAATGGGTCGCCTTCACGCGAGGGACGCGCGCGTCCGGGCCGGCATCGACAATCCCTTGGCTTCGGGCCGGTCCTGCTCGCAATCGCGGCCCTCGCGCCGCCATCCGCGCATCGGCGCGCGCTGCAATCCGGCGATTGCCTCCAACATGCGCGACTGCGCGGAGTCCAGCAGGGCGGCGCGCGACAATCGCGGCTCCAGATAGGTGAGCGCGCGCAACGATTGGGCCGCGCGATCCACGTGGCGTTCCCCCGCGAGGCCGCGCAACCGGGCGGCCTGGCGGCGCAGCAGGTCGCGCCCGAGATGGAAGCGCGCCAGATGCGTCAGATGCACCCGCTCCAGCACCGTCGAGGGAGGCAGTCCGCTGAACGCGATCTCCAGCTCCAGGGTTTCGGCCCAATCGATCCATTTCGGACGGTGGATGGGCGCGAGTGGGCGGATCGCGATCCACGGCACCCGCAACGCGTCCGCCACGATGACCCCGTGCAGCGCCTCGCTGATCAGCACGCGGCACTGGCCGATGGCGGCGATCACCGACAGCGGTTCGTCGCGCGGATCGATCAGGGTGACGCCGGCGCGCGCCGCCACGTCCTGCCAGGCACCGCGAATGGCGCTTTCGAAATGCGGCATGAAGCCGATGTCACGACTTCTCACGCGGCGGCGACAGGCCGGCGAGCGGCAACAGCGAAGCCGGATCGCCGATGCCCATCGTGGTTGGCAGACCCAGGCTGCGCGCGGTGCGCCGGCCGCGCACCCAGTGCACGACCCAGGTCTCATTCAGCGCGATCCGCGGCTGGTAGCCGCCGTAGCCGGATCCGGCGACCACCTTCGTCATCGCCGGGTCGTGGCGATTGTCGAGAATGGAGCCGATGCCAAGGAACCGCGTCGCCGCGTCGTCATCGAAGAAGCCGGGCAATAATTTTGGCCACAGCAGGCTGTTCAACTCATCGCCGAAATTTCGGTGCGATCCGCGCCATTGATAGAGGATCACGAAATCGCCCGCGCGGCGCCGCCCGTGTTGCCGCTGGTGCTGGGACGGATGGTCCGTCGCGCGGCATCGCTCGCGCGCCAGCCCAGAGCCGCGCGCACGAAGCCGGCCGCGTAAGCCTGCCGCCAGCGCGCCGCGAGGAACCAGGTGGAGCGTTTCGGCCAGGGAGCGGCGAGCGCGAACAAAGCGGCGACCAGCATCCGCCGCGGCAGTTCGCGCCAGACGGCGCCGTCGTCGCACAGCAACCGGCGGGTGAGCACCGTCGAAGCGCCCTGCCAGTACAATCGCGACAGCAGCCACTCGGGATTGAGTCGTGCCGCCTGGATCTGGTGGTACACGACGATGCGCAAATCGTAGCGCGCCGACAGGCCGGTATCCTGCAGGCGCCAGGCCAGTTGCACATCCTCATCCGACAGCAGCGCGCCGCCGATGCGGCCGACGCCGCGGCCGAAGTCCGCCGGTGAGCAACAGGGACGGCACATGCACGACCATGTTGCAGCCGTAGGGCTCCAGCCCTCGGGGCAGGGCGGCGGTGCGGTATTCGCCGGCGCCCTCATGTTCGATGATCGACAGCAGGCCACGCAGGGACAGCGGCCACCAGGCCGGCAGCGGCGCCTCCCATTTCGGCAGAATGCGGCCACCCAGTACCGCGGGCCCGGCGTTGGGGCCGAGAGGGCGTCCAGGATCGTCGCGACCCAGTCCTCGGCGGGGATGGCGTCGTCGTCGATGTAGGCGATGTACGTCGTTGTCGCCGCCGCGGCGCCGGCGTTGCGAGCGATGCTGACGCCGGGCTCGATCGACCCGGATCAGCCGCGTATGGGAGCGAGCGAGCGCGAGGCCGAGCAGGTCCGAGCGGGCGGGTTCCGGCGAGCCACTGTCGACGATCAGGGTTTCGAACCGGGTCTGGCAGGACGGTCTGACGACGCAGACCGTCCAGGCAGTCGCGCACATAGCGCGGCCGATCATGCGTGCAGATACAGACGGTCAGGTCCATCACCGATGGATACCGCCGGCGGGTTTAGGAAAGGTTAAGGCCGGCCGCGAATTGGACGCTTATGGCGATCGCTCGAGCGGGCGTGCCGGGATCCGCGTGCCGAGATGCGCGTGCCGAGGCGGGCATGCCTGGGCACAAGTGCCAGGGCATTCGCGGCAGGGCATTCTGCCAGGGCATTCGCGTGGGGGCATCAGCGCGGGGGCATTCGCGCCAGGGCACACGAGCCGGGGCCGGAGATCCCGGCCCGGGTGTCAGCCTGGCCGGCCGATGCCCTGGTAGTCGAACCCGGCCTGGCGCATCGCGATCGGATCCCAGGCATTGCGCAGATCGACCAGCACGCGGCCGCGCATGGCGTCGCGCAGCCGGATCGGGCGACAGCGCGCGAAACTCGTTCCACTCGGTGATCAGCACGACGGCGTCGGCCCCGGCGGCCGCGTCCAGCGCGTCGCGGCACCAGGCGACCGACTCGGGCAGCATGGCGGCGCGCCTGGTCCATGCCCTCGGGGTCGAAGGCACGGATGACGGCGCCGTCGCCGGCCAGACGAGAGACGATCGGCAGCGCCGGCGAGTCGCGCATATCGTCGGTCTCCGGCTTGAAGGTCAGGCCGAGCACGCGCGATCGTCTTGCCGCGCACCGAGCCGCCGCAGGCGTTGATGACCCGCATCGCCATGCTGGATTTGCGGGCGTCGTTGACCGCCACCGTGGCCTCGACGAGCCGGGACGGCGCGCCGTAATCCTGGGCGGTGCGCACCAGCGCCAGGGTATCCTTGGGGAAGCACGAGCCGCCGTAGCCTGGGCCGGGATGCAGGAATTTGCGGCCGATGCGGCCGTCGAGCCCGATGCCGCGGGCGACATCGTGCACGTCGGCGCCGACCTTCTCGCATAAGTCGGCCATTTCGTTGATGAACGTGACCTTCATCGCCAGGAACGCGTTGCCGGCGTATTTGGTCAGTTCGGCCGTTTCGATCCCGGTATGGACGATCGGCGTCTCGATCAGATTGAGCGGACGATACAGTTGGCTCAGCACCTCGCGCGCGCGGTCGGTCTCGGAGCCGATGACCACGCGGTCGGGCCGCATGAAGTCGGCGATGGCGTTGCCTTCGCGCAGGAACTCCGGGTTGGAGGCGACGTCGATTTCCAGATCGGGCCGGACGGCGGCGACGATCTCCTTGATCCGGCGGCCGGTGCCGACCGGAACGGTGGACTTGGTGACGATCACGGTGGGCGCGGTCAGGGCGCGGGCCACCTGCTCGACCGCCGCGTAGACGTAGGTGAGATCGGCGTGGCCGTCGCCGCGGCGGGTCGGCGTGCCGACGGCGATGAACACGGCCTCGGCGTTCAGCGACGCCTGTCGACGAGGTCGCCGGTGAACGCCAGGCGGCTGGCGGCGACATTTTCGTTGACCAGTTTTTCCAGGCCGGGTTCATAGATCGGCATGCGGCCTTCACGCAGCGCCGCGAGTTTGGTCGGGTCGGCTTCGACCACGACCACGTCGGTGCCGAATTCAGCGAAACAGGCGCCGGAGACCAGTCCGACATAGCCGCCGCCAATCATCGTTATGCGCACGGGGGAGGTTCCTTTGCCAAAGTGCGGCGTCTGTAGAGCACGGATGGGTCGAGCGATTCCATAATTTGCTGGCGATCCTGTAGCCCGCACATGATGGCATGATCGTTTCCGCGCGATGGCCGGGCCCGCGATCCGGTTCCCGCTGGCGAGTGACCTCGCGTCCGGATTGGAACCTCCGCTCCGCTCACCCCGCCGCCTTCCGGGTCATCCGCCGCATTCAGGCCCAGGCCCCGGGGCGATCGCGGACTTGTTCGAGACGCGGGGGCGGACGACATGGGTGTCGCCGCCGTTCTCGATCGCCGTCGCGGTGTGCGGCGGGTTCACGCCGTTCATTTCGCGGTGGCTTATTCAACTCACCGGATCGCCGCTCGCTCCCGCGTTTCACATCCTGGCGATGGTCGCCCTGAGTTTTTGCGTTATCCTGCTGATGCGGGAGACCGCGCATCGGCCGCTGTGTCAGTCGCCATCCGCGGAACCGACGGCCCCCGTGATTTCGATTGAGAGGCGCCATGTCACGCGAAGCAGATCTCGTTATCCACGGCGGCATCATCGTCAACGAAAACGCCGAGGTGGCCGCCAGCATCGCCATCTCGGACGGCCGCATCGCGGCGATCGCCGCCGCCGACCTGATGCCCGCCGCGCGCGAAACGATCGACGCGAGCGGCCGTCATTTGTTGCCAGGCGCGATCGATCCGCATGTGCATTTTCGCGATCCCGGCCTTGAATACAAAGAAGACTGGGCGACCGGCACCGCCGCCGCGGCCTGTGGCGGCGTGACCACCGTGTTCGACATGCCGAATACCGATCCGCCGACCGGAACGCGCGCGGCGCTCGCGTTGAAGCAGGCGCGCGCGAGAGAGAAGGCCGTGGTGGACTACGGTATTTACGGATTGCTCGATGAGAGCAACCTCGACGGGTTGGAGGATCTCGCGGCGGACGGCGTCATCGGGTTCAAGCTGTTCGTCGGCAACACCACCGGAAATCTGCCGTGCCCCAACGACGGCGCCATCCTGGAAGGGCTCGAAATCATCGCGCGCCTGGGCTTGCGTTGCACCGTGCACGCCGAGAACTCGCCCATTCTGTTCCGGCGGGAGCGTGCGATGCAGGCGGCCGGCCGCACCGACGTGCTCGCGCATTTGGCGGCGCGGCCGGATGTGTGCGCGCTGGAAGCGCTCAACCGCATGGCCGTGTTCGCCGAGTGGACCGGCGCGCGCATCCACATCGCGCACGAGAGCACGCGTCTCAGCCTGCCGTACATTCGCGCCGCGAAAGCCCGCGGCATCGATCTGACGGTGGAGACGTGCCCGCAATATCTGTTCCTCAGCACCGACGATATGCGCGGGCCCAACGGCTCCGTGCTGCGGGTCAATCCGCCCATCCGCGAGCCGGGCCATGGCGCGCCGCTGTTCGAGGCGCTGTTGGACGGCACCATCGACATGCTGGCGACCGACCACGCGCCGCACACGCCGGAGGAAAAGCGGCGCGCCAATATCTGGGATTGCGGCTGCGGTTTTCCGGGTGTCGAGACGTCGATGCCGCTGATGCTGACGGCGGTGAACCAGGGACGGATGACGTTGGGTCAATACGTTCGCGCATCGTCGGCCAATCCAGCCCGCGCGTTCGGCCTGTATCCGCGCAAAGGCGTGTTGCAGGTGGGGGCGGATGCAGACATCGCGGTCGTCGATTTGCGCCGTCACGGGCTCATCGCGGCGGAGCGGTTGCACTCCCGCTCCAAAATCACGCCGTTCGCCGATCGCGCCGTGCAAGGCCTGCCGGTGATGACGCTGGTGCGCGGCAAGGTGGTGATGCGTGACGGCGAGATCGTCGCACCGGCGGGCTGGGGCCGTCAGGTCGCGGTGCGGATGCCGCCGCCGGAGGTCAGGAACGCCGACCGCACCACGCGCGCCATCACCGACCCCGGCCGGTTCGGCGCCTGACTGACAAAGCCGGCGGCCGCATGTTAACGGCGCGCATGCCAGCCATAACGATACGGTATCGACATGGCAGGATCGAAACTCGCTTTCGCGGCCCGTAGGTTGCTGTCAGGAGGCCAGCGTCTCGGCGATCGTCACCAGACCCGGCACGCGGTTCGCCGGCCCCATCGCGGCGAGCGTCGGCTTGCCGCGGAAATGCCGCACCGCCGAGCGCTGCACCTCCTCCGGCGTCACGGCCATGATCTTCCGGACCGTCTCCTCGGTGGTCAGCACGCGTCCGAACACCTGAAGCTGGCGGGCAAGCTGCTCGCACCGGCTGCCCGTACTTTCCAGCGACATCAGCACACTCGCCTTCACCTGGGCCTTGGCACGCGCCAGTTCCGCCTCGGTGACGGAGGTCTGGACCTTGCGCAGTTCCTCCAGCGTGACCGGCATCAGTTCCTCGGCCTCGCTCTCGCCCGTGCCGGCGTAGACACCGAACAGCCCGCCGTCCATGTAGGGCTGCGCGAACGAGTAGATCGAGTAGACCAGCCCGCGCTTTTCCCGGATTTCCTGGAACAGCCGCGACGACATGCCGCCGCCGAGCACGGTCGAAAGCAGCAAGGTCGGATAGTAATCGGGATCCGAATAGCCAACCGACGGAAACCCCAGAACGATGTGCACCTGATCGAGGTCGCGGTCCTCGCGGAACTCGCCACCCTGGTAGACGCCGTTCTCCATGCCGGGTGGCGGCTGCCCCGGCAGGTCGGCGAAATGGCGTTGCACCAAATCGAGGATCTGGGCGTGCTCCAGCTTCCCGGCGGCGGCCACCACGACATTCGGTGGGGTGTAATGCCGCTTCATGTAGCCGGTCAGGATGGTGCGGGGCATCTCGCGGATGCCGTCCTCGGTCCCCAGGATCGGGCGGCCGAGCGACTGCAGCGGATACGCGACTTCCTGAAAATGGTCGAAGATGATGTCGTCCGGCGTGTCGTTGGCCTGACCGATTTCCTGCAGGATGACGCCGCGCTCGCGCTCCATCTCCTCCGGCTCGAAGGTCGAGTGGGTGAGGATATCGCCGATGATGTCGGCGGCGAGCGCGGTGTCCTCCTTGAGGACCTTGACGTAGTACGCGGTCTGCTCGCGCGCGGTGTAGGCGTTGATGTGGCCGCCGACGGCCTCGATCTCCTCGGCGATGGCGGCGGCGGAGCGGGTTTCGGTGCCCTTGAACGCCATGTGCTCCAGGAAGTGGGAGACGCCGTTCTCGGCTTCGGTCTCGTTGCGGGAGCCGGTGGCGACGTAAGCGCCGAGGGAGACGGTCTCGACCCGGTCCATGCGCTCGGTCACGACGGTCAGGCCGGAGGGAAGGCGGGTCGTCTGGATAGAATTCGTTCACTGTGTGCCTTGTGTCTGGACTGAGGCCGGTGGGCGGAGAGAAAGAGTCCTCAATATGGGTCTCGCGCGCGGATCGCAACCTGGCGCGGGTTATTTCCTGGGGCGATGGCCTGAGTGAGGCAAGGGCGCGGGGCTTCCGCCCCGGACCCCGACCAGGAGGCTTCGCCTCCTGGACCTCCACCAAGGGCGGCGGCCCTTGGAACCATTCATTTTGGTGGCTGAATGAGAGAGGGCCGACAGGGACCTGGATACGCCGCAGTCGGCCCTCTCTCATTCAGCCACCAATGGACAGATCTCAAAGGGCCTCGCCCTTTGATGGGGGTCCAGGGGGCAAAGCCCCTGGCGGGTCCGAGGGCAGAGCCCTCGCCTTTGCCCCCCGGACGATCACCCCGAATGACCCTGGCTCCTGGCGAACGCGGCGGCGGCGGCGAGGAACTCGGTCGGGATCATCAGCACGGTCGTACTGTTATGTTCCGCGCCGACTTCCGAGATCGTCTGCAGCCGGCGGATTTCCAGGGCGGCCGGGTGGGTCCCGATGATCGTCGCCGCCTCGGCCAGCTTTTCCGCGGCCGCCATTTCGCCCTCCGCCTTGATGATACGGGCGCGCTTTTCGCGAATAGCCTCCGCCTCGCGGGCGATGGCGCGCTGCATCTGCTCGGGAATATCCAGGTCTTTGAGTTCGACCGCCTCGATCTCGACCCCCCAGCGCTGCACCGTCGTGCGCAGCACCTCCAGCAGGCGGGCGTTGACCGATAGGCGGTCGCGCAGCAGGCCATCGAGTTCGCTTTGGCCGATGGTGTCGCGCATCCCGGTCTCGGCCGCCTGCTGCACGGCGTTGCGCCAGTTGGCGACCGACACGACGGTGCGTTCCGGGTCGGCGGCGCGATACCACAGCACGGCGTTCACCTTGACCGCGACGCCGTCGCTGCTGAGCGTCTCCTGGGTGTCGAGTTGCTGCGTGATGGTGCGCAGATCGACGGTGACCTGGCGCTCCACAAGCGGGATCAGCAGATAAATTCCCGGACCGCGATGGCCCTTGAGGCGGCCAAGCCGGAAGATGACGGCGCGCTGGTATTCCTGTGCCATGCGGACGGACATCAGCAGCAGGACGATGATAATCGCGGCGATGGTTCCCAACGCGCCCATTGTGGCGGTTCCTTGTGACGTGGGTCCTTGGGAGGGAAGGTGGCACCGGGCCTCGACGGCGGAAAGGGGCGGACGGCGTTCGCCGGATGGCTCGCCCGCGGCCACGGACAATCGAACCGGCAACGTCGCGCGGCGGCCCTCGCGCGGGTCAGTTCATGCGCCCGCGGTTGATGTCGTGCTGTTGACCCCGGCCGACGCGCCGAACCAACCACCGCGTGCACCCGTCGATCAGTCCCCCGACTGCCCAGCGGCCGACTGGCCCGCGGCCGGCTGGCCCTCGGCCGGCTGGCCTGGCCGAGGCCGGGAGAGCCATCCGTACACCGCTCCCACCGCCATGAGGAGCGACGTTCCCAGGAACACGGCTCGCATGCCGAAATGGCCGCCGACGAAGCCTCCGGCCAGCGGACCGGTCACCTGGCCGACGTATTGCGACGATGTCGAATAACCCAGCACGCTCCCGGCGCTGCGTTCGGGCACATTGTGCCGAATGACCGTCGCGATGCAGGGCAGCAGCCCTCCCAGCGACAACCCCATCAGAAAGCGAAGCAGGATCAGTTGCCAGCCGGCGTTCACGAAGGCCTGCGGAATGAGCAAGCCGGAGCACACCAGCAGACACAAAACGATCACGGTCCAATGCCCGATCCGATCGGCCAGACGGCCCAACCACGATGCCGAAAGGATGCTGCCCAGAGCCGCCGCCGCCATCACGATGCCCGCGACAATGGTCACCCGCGCGGGATCCGGAACGATTTCGGCGACGTACACGGTTATGATCGGCTCGATCGACATGTTCGCGAACATCAGCAGCATGCCGGCGGCCAACATGGCGACGATCGGCCGCTTGTCCGGAACCGACGCGAATCCGGCTTTATGCGTCGCGTGTCCCGGGTTGCGCGGCCTCGGCTGCTCCTTGATCAGGAACCATGTCGCCAGGAATGCGATGAAGATGATCCCGCCCGCCGCCAGAAAGGTCATGCGAATCCCGATCAGCGGCGGCAACACGCCGCCGATCAACGGCCCGGCGAGGCTGCCGGCCATCACGCCCGACGACATCACGCCCAGAGCCCAGGCGGTGTGGGCGCGCGGCGTTTGTGTCGCGACGAGAACGGTGGATCCGGAGGAGTAGCCGCCCAGAAGGCCCGCCAGCAATCGGAGTCCGACCAGTTGCCAGACGTTCCGCGACAGGCCGATCAACGACATCGCCACCGCCATGCCGAGGCTGGCCCGGATCAACATCAGCTTGCGGCCATGGCGATCTCCGAGGCGGCCCCATAATGGAGCGAACAACGCCGCTGTCAGGAATGTCGCGCCGTAGGCGGCGCCCGACCATTGCACGATCGCGGCGTGGTCGGAGACGCCCAGTTGCTCGACGTAGAGCGGAAGGAACGGCAACAGGAGCGTCATCGCCACGATCGTGGTGAACGTGCCAAAGACACAGACCCAGAGGTTGCCCCTCCAATGCGCCGTCCCCGCGTCTTCGCTGACGGTGTCGGGACGATGCGCGTTGTCGGCCATGTTGGTCTTTCCGGGTTCAGCCAGGGCTCAGCTCCATGTCATCGCCGGGCCTGGACCCGGTGATTTGTCGCGGCATGGTGCTGGCGCGGATCATGGGATGCAGCCCGGTGATAACGACCAGGAGTCGTCGTGGCCGGGACAATCGGGGCACCCGTCACGGCGTGCCCCGACCCCATTTCATCTAATCGACCCGCGCCGTCGCGGTCCCGGAAACGACTTCCTTGCCATCCTGATTCGTCGTGGACAGCTTCAGATCGACGAACTTCTGCCCGCCCTCTTCGCGGATCGCCTCGACCGTCGCCGTGGCGTCCAGCGTGTCGCCCGGCCACACCTGATTGGTGAAGCGCACGCCGAACTTCGTGAGCCGCCCAGGACCGACGTAGTTGACGAGCATTTTCGAGGTGAGACCCATGGTGAGCATGCCGTGCGCGAACACGCTCGGGTAGCCGGCGACCTGGGTCGTATAAACCTCATCCGAATGCAGGGGATTGTAGTCGCCCGAGGCGCCCGCGTACTGGACGATCTGGGTGCGTGACAGGTTCTCGACCACGCGTTCCTTGTGCGTGTCGCCAACCTTCAGCGCGGAGGCTTTGAGTGCCATGTTCGTGTCTCCCTCTCAGCCCTGATCCACGGGACGTTCCGTCGTCACACCGACGCCGCGCGCGGTGACGACAAGTTCGCCTCGCTGATTGCGGTATTCGGTGACCCGCTCACGGAAGGTCAGTTTGCCGGCGCGTTTGCTCTCGCGTTCCCAGGTCTTGCCGGGCTTCGTTTCGACGGTCAGCACATCGCCGGGATGCACCGGCAGATGGTATTCGTAGTGCTGCTCGGCATGCAGGCCGCCCGAGGATTTCGGCTTCTCATCGAGGCCGGTCGGGCCTTTGGCGGAGCCGAACCATTTCTCGCCCGGCTTTGGACGCAGGAAATAATCCGGGTCGAACTGCGCGACGGCCTGGACGAACGTCGGGGGTGGAATGATACCACCCACCTCGGATTGCTTCGCTGCCTCCGCGTCATGATACACTGGGTTGGTGTCGCCGATGGCGCGCGCGAACATCATGATGTGGCTTGCTTCGACGGGGAATGTGATTTTGGCCAAGGGTTTCCTCCGATTTCCATGGTTCGCGCAGACTACCATCCTCAGCGGAAAGCGAAACAGGGGCACCGCGCGTCCTCCGTGGGTGGGCCGAGGGAAGCGCCTGGGCTCCGCCCTGGAACCCGCCAGGGGCTTCGCCTCCTCGATCCGTTTCGCGGCTCAATGGGGCAGCGCCCCTCGGTCGGGGTCTGGGGCGGAAGCCCCGGCTCTCCTCCGGCCCACCCACGCATGAGACGCCCGGTACGTCGCGGCGCCCGCGTGCGCGCCGCCCTCGACGCGGCGGCGATTCCGACCTGGACCGGACCGCGTGGCGCGGTCTCCGACGCCGGGTCGCTGCACTTCGTTCGCGCGCCGGGCTGGCTGCCGCGCGGCCGGCGGGTTTACGCGATCGGCGACATTCACGGCTGCCTTGCGCAACTGGAACATCTCCATCGCGAAATCGTCCGCGATCTCCTCGCGCGTCCGACGGCCGCCCCGCTGCTGGTGCATCTGGGAGATTATATCGACAACGGTCCGGACAGCGCCGGCGTGATCGAGCTATTGGTCGCGCATCCGCCGCCGATCCCGGCGATCAATCTGTTGGGCGACCACGAGCGGATGCTGCTCGACGCGCTGAACGGCGACCGGGCGGCGGCGACCGACTGGCAGTGGGCGGGCGGGAAGGCGGCGCTGGCCAGTTGGTCGCTCGATCCCGACCTGCCGCGGGAGCAGTGGGAGGCAGCGCTGCCCGCCACTCATGTCGCGTTCCTGCGTAGCCTCCGGCGAACTCATCGGGAGGGCGATTATCTGTTCGTGCACGCCGGCATCCGGCCCGGCGTGGCGCTGGAAGAACAGACCCTGGACGACCTCGTCAGCATCCGTCAGCCATTTCTGTGGACCGAGCAACCGCTTGGGATGATCGTGGTGCACGGCCATTCCTCGAACCCGTCGGTGGTGCGGACCGACAATCGGATCGGGCTCGATACCGGCGCGGGGATGGGAGGCAAGCTGACCTGCGCGGTGCTGGAGGAGGATCTGATAGGTTTCCTCGCGGTCTGATCGGGGCAACGCCGGCGGGCAGGCTGCCTGAGGCGGTGCGGTGACCCGCGGCCCGTCAGTTGGGCGGCCTGATCGGGCGTTCGGTGAACCGGCCCCGGCGGCAGCTCTCCGGCACCGGGCCGGTCGCGGCGCGTCGCACGGCGGGAGATGGCCCGGACCCGCGCCAGGCCATCTCGGGCGAACAAATCAATCGCCGTGCTGCAGCATCGCCACGGTTCGCGGCTGATTGCGGCCGGTCACCAGCAGGCAAATCACGCCAATGGCCGCCACGATCGCGATCGGCATCAACGCCGCCGCGTAACTTCCGGTCTCGTCCTTGATCCAGCCAATCATGTAGTTGAAGAAGAAGGAGGCCAGATTGCCCAATGCATTGATCTGCGCGAGGCCGGCCGCCGCCGCGCCCACGCCGAGCCACTCGGACGACAACGCCCAGAACGGCCCTTTGCTCGCGTAGGTCCCCGCCGCGACCAGTGTCAGCAACGGAATGATCGTCCACAGCGAGTGCGCGAAGAACGTCAGGACCATCGCCGCCACCATCCACGCCAGCGGCAACGCATTATGCCACACGCGCTCTCCGGTGCGATCGGAACTGCGGCCCCACAGGATCATCCACACCGCCGCGATCGCGAACGGAATGGCGTTCACCAGCCCGGTCTGGAAGTTGGTCAGGCCGAACGGCTTCACCAGTTGCGGCATCCACAGCGCGAGCGAGGTCGAGGCGCCGGCCGCTCCGGAATAAACCAGCGCCATGATCAGCACGTATTTGTTGGTCAGGATCTTCCAGACCGACTGGTGCGCGACTTTGGGCGCGCGGGTGCGTTCGGTCCGCAGCAAGCCGATCAGCCAGGCCTTCTGGTCCGCGGCGAGCCAGGACGCGTGCTCGGGACGGTCGGTCAGGCCGACGAACGCGTAGATGCCGAGCAGGATCGCCGGGATCGCTTCCAGGATGAAGATCCACTGCCACCCGCCCAGACCGAGGAACCCGTCCATGCCGAGGACGGCGCCCGAGACAGGCGAGCCGATCATGCCCGCCAGCGGGATCGCCACCATGAACACGCCGACGATCTTGGCGCGATACACCGAGGGGTACCAATACGTCAGGTAAAGGATGACTCCGGGGAAGAACCCCGCCTCGGCCGCGCCGAGCAGGAAACGCAGGACCAGGAACGACGTTGGGCCGCCGATCAGAGCGAAGGCGCCCGATGCCAGGCCCCAGGTGATCATGATGCGAGCGATCCATTTGCTGGCACCGAAACGTTCCAGTGCCAGATTGCTTGGAACTTCCAGGATGAAGTAGCCGATGAAGAAAATGCCCGCCCCGAGGCCATAGGTTTTTGGATCGATGCCGACCGCTTTATTCATTTGCAACGCGGCGAAGCCGATATTCACCCGGTCGATATAACAAATGACATAAGCGGTCAGCAGAAATGGCATCAGCCGCCAGGAAACCGCGCGCATCGTGCGGGCTTCCAATGCCTTGTCGGCGTTGGTCGAGGTGGACATTGTTCGCTCCCGTGGAATTCTGAACCGAACGCTGGGTAGCGACCGGCGCGACGTCAATGACATGAATCAAAGCGGTCATGTGCCCCGGTTCGGGCATGGGTCCATTGCGCGCTCGTCGTGAGCCGGGTCCCCAGAGGTTTGGCCTGGGCCTGGGCCGGGGCCTGGGGGCTGGCGCGGTCCGGCCGGGCCTGGGGTGATCCAGGGCGCGATCGTCGGACGGAAGCGGTCGTCACCGGCGCGGGCCGCCCTCCGGCGCCGCCGCAATCCCACCACTGGGCCTACCCTGCCGGCACCATCCGAGACTTGCGCGATCCGGCGCGTCTCCGCCATGATCCGGGACACCGTCAGGGAGGGCAGGATGGACGCGATCTCGGCCGAGCATCATCTCATTCGCGACGAGGCGACGCTGAACACCTTGTATGGGGAGATTTCGGCTGCCGCCATCGCCAAGGAGATCGATTACATCCACCCGCACTATCGGGCGATGATCGAGGCTTCGCCTTTTCTGGTTCTGGCGACCAGCGGTCCGGAAGGACTGGATACCTCGCCGCGCGGCGATCCTCCCGGGTTCGTTCAGGTCGTGGACGAGAAGACGCTGCTGATCCCCGACCGCCGCGGCAACAATCGCGCCGACAGCCTGCGCAACATCATTCGCGATCCCCGGGTGGCGCTGCTGTTTCTGATCCCCGGAGTGGGCGAGACGTTGCGGGTCAACGGGACCGCCGTGATTTCCACCGACCCGGCGCTGATCGGGCGGTTTCCATTTCGCGGGACGTTACCTCGAACGGTCATCGTGGTCACCGCCGAACGGGTCTATTTTCAATGTCCCAAGGCGTTGGTGCGCTCTGACCTGTGGAACCCGGACAAACGGGTCGAGCGGACCTCCATCCCCAGCGCCGGGATGATCATGGCCGGCATCACCGAAGGCAAACTGGGCGGCGAAGAGTACCGACCGCGCGTATCCCGAACGGCTCCGCGCCACGATCTACTGATCCGCCCTCCCCCGCCTTACTGACCCCGCCCTCCTGGCCCGCCGGACAACCGGCGCCGGCTAAGCGCCTGGATCGAGTTTCTCCTTATCGAGTTCTTCCTGAAGCTCCGCTGTCGATCCGGGCTCCGGAGCGCCAGGCGGCGGCGTCGGCATGGCGGCGCGTTCCGCCATCGCCCGCCGCGCGGCGTGGATCGCGTCGATGGCATCCGAGATGACGCCATGGGCGTCGGTTCCCAATGTCTCCTTAAGCTGTTCCTCGAGCGTACGCAGCACGAGGGAGAACGCCTGGTCGGCCGGCGTCGCGTCCAGCGCGCGTTTCGCCTGCAGAACATTGCGCAGTTTGGTTTCCTCACCGCCGGCCATGCCTTCCGCCGTCGCGATGGCGAGTTGGCGCGCGTCCTGTTCCAGGGAATTAAGCACCGCGCGCTTTTCTTGTTTCGATAGCGCGGTGTCGGCGACGACCTGCTTCGGATCCGAGTATGCCTTCGCGGGCTGCTCGACCTTGCTTTCGCGTTTCGCGCGTCGTGGTTGAGGTGCTCATGGCGTGGTCCTCTTCATTGGTCTGTCTTCGTCAAAGGGCTCCGTCTGAAACAGAGGGTCCGTCTGAAAACAATCCGCGCATGGGCAGATGGTTGCACGCGGATCGCGCCGCTCTCACGCGGGAACCGGCATGACGGGGCGGCGTTGAATGAATGATCCATGCGACAAAGGAGAAACTCATGTCAGGCAACGCGCCGCATCAGAAATCGGATGCGAAACAAAATTCCGCGGCCGGCCGATCGGGACCGAATGAAGGCGAGGGCAGCCAGACCGGCGCGCGCCAGTATGACGAGGCGACACGTGCCTTTGTCGCCAGCGGTAAGGTCAAGAAAGCCGCCGACGACGCGGAGCGCGCCGTCGAGGGACCCGAGGCGGAGTCGCTGAAGAAAGCCGAAGAGGCCGGGAAAAAACACAGCCACGGCGAGGATCCTCAACTCCGTCGCTGACCGGTTCGATCACCGCGCCCGGTGTGACCGGGTGGGCGCGAATGGTCAAAAATTTACGCAATCGTAATGGACCGCGCGAGCCATGCGGGACTCGCGCGGTCCATCGCTTGTTCCGATGTGTTCACGCCTGTGTGTCCGCACGGAACTTTTATGGGAGAATGAGCAATGGCGAACCCGCCGCGTCCTGAGCAACCGCAGCCGCCGCAAGCTGATCCGCCGCATCCAGGGCCCGAGATCACGCCGCCGGATCCGCCGCCGTCGCGGCCGGACGAAATGCCTTCGATCGACCCGTCCCCCGGCCCCGCGGTTCCGTCCCCCGGCCCCGCGGTTCCACCGCCATCGGGACCCCCGCCGATCACGGCGTAGCCGCAATTCGATAAGGCGATGATGGTCTTCGGCTCACGGGGGTGGTGGTCGGGTGACGAGGATAACGATCGTCTGCGGCGACCGACGGCCGGGATCGCGATCGGCGACAAAGTGACCGCCGGTGAACGGCACGGATCACGCCAAACCACGACCCGCGCCGCCCAGAAAAACGACTGACCGGCGAATTACCGGGGCGGATCTCCCGGTAAACCCGCCGGCAGCACGGGATCCCGCCGGCTCGACACATACGGCCGCCCGGCGTCGTCGAACCGCTCCCATCCCGCGCCGCGGTACTCCGCTTCCCGCGCGGCCAGATCCACGGACGGGAAGCCCGACAGAATTCGTGTCGCTTCCAGGACCCGGTCATCGGGCACCTGCACCGTCACCAGCGTGTCGCCGCGGCGGATGCTCTCCGCGTAGACCTGAATTTCCTCCTCGGTTCCGGTTCCCGCCAGCGCGCCGATAATCCCGCCGGTGACGCCGCCGGCGACCGCGCCGGCCGCCCCGACCGCCAAGGTCGAGGCCAGCCAGCCCGCGGCGACCACCGGGCCGATCCCCGGAATCGCCAGCACGCCCAACCCCGCCATCAGTCCGGCCGCGGCGCCGATCGCGCCACCGAACGTGGCGCCGGTCGCGGCATCCTCCGCCGCGGGACTCGATTCGCTCGCGACATAGGGCTCCGCCGTCGCCTGGCTCGCGACGACGCTCACCTCGCGCTCGGTAAATCCAGCTTCCTTAAGCGCCAACGCCGCCCGCAGCGCGGTGTCGTAACTGGCGTAAAGCCGTGTAATCGTCTGTGTCATTTGAATTCCTGTCTCCGTTGAGCGGCTCAGTTACTGGACACCCGCCCGCGGTAATCGAGCGACACGTGCACGGGCGCGCCGTTTTTCGTCGCCGCGCCGCGCCAGATCCCGTCGCTGCCCTTGGTGAGGCCAGAAATCTGGGTATAGCCGTCCTTCGCCAACCGGTTGCGCGCCTGGCTTTTGGTGAACGAGTTGGCGCCGGGCGCGAGCGCCGCGCTGTCGATGGTATTCGCCGGCTCTCGCATCGGCGGCGTTTCCGGTCCGCCGGTCGGCGGGTGCACGGCCGGCGGCGGCGGGGTCGTCACCGGAGGCGTGGAGGGCGTGGTCGCCGGCGTGCTCTGCGCGAACACCGGAGCAGCGCAAAGCTGCAAGGCAAGCCCGGCCCAAATAAGTCGTTGCATGACAATTTCCTCACGACGCATGAAAACACCATGAGAAAACCTCGGCCGGCCGCGCTGAGTTCCCCGCTCGGGCCAATATACTTTGAACCGAACGACAAAACGGCGCGGTCGAAGCCCGCCAAATTCCTCGCCGTTACAGGCGCGGCGATACCGGACCGGCCCGGTCAGGTCTTGCGTTTCAGGCCGCGCCGCGCGAACGTGCTGGCCGACCTATCGACCATCAGCCCCTGGGGATGAGTGCGCCATGAACGACTCCACGATCGTCACTGATTCCGTCAAACGCTTCAAATGGGTGGGCACACGCCCGATCCGTCCCGACGGCGTGCCGAAGGTGACCGGCCGCGCGATGTATGGCGCCGACCTGAAACTGCCGGGCATGCTGTATGGCAAAGTGCTGCGCTCGCCGCACGCGCATGCGCTGATCAAGAAGATCGACACCACCAAGGCCGCCGCTCTGCCCGGCGTCAAAGCCGTCGTGACCGCCGCCGATCTGCCCGAGCAGAAGAACGAATTCATCGGCCCCGAGCGCGTCGCGGTGAACTTCTGGCATGTGACCCGCAACATCCTCGCCCGTGAAAAGGCGCTGTATGAGGGACACGCCATCGCCGCCGTCGCCGCGACCTCCGCCTCGATCGCCGAGGAAGCCGCGGCGCTGATCGAGGTCACCTACGAAGTCCTGCCGCACGTCATCGACGTCGATGAGGCGATGAAGCCGGACGCGCCGCTGCTGTTCGAGGACATGATCCCGCGCGGCGTTGACCGAACCGAACCCGAAGCCGTCCAACATCTCCAAGCGTCTCGAGTTCGTCATGGGCGACATCGAGAAGGGTTTCGCCAGCGCCGACGTGGTGATCGAGAAGGAATTCACCACCGCGGCCGTGCACCAGGGCTACATCGAGCCGCATGCCTGCGTGGCCAAGATGGAAGCCGACGGACAGGGCGAGATCTGGTCCTCCAGCCAGGGCCATTTCCAGATGCGCGCGCTGACCGCCAAGATCCTCGGCTGCAAGATCGGCGACCTGCGCGTGACCCCGGCGGAAATCGGCGGCGGTTTCGGCGGCAAGACCGTCACTTATCTGGAGCCGGTGGCGGCGATGCTGTCGAAGAAATCCGGCCTGCCGGTCCGTCTGCAAATGACCCGCGAGGACGTGTTCAAAGGCACCGGCCCGACCTCGGGCTCGTCGATGTGGGCCAAGGTCGGCGTGACCAAGGACGGCAAGATCGTCGCCGCCGACGCGATCTTCAAGTTCCAGGCCGGCGCGTTCCCCGGCTCGCCGGTGATGAACGCGTGCCTGTGCTCGTATTCGCCGTATGACATCCCGAATGCCCGCGCGGTCGGTTACGACGTCGTTTGCAACCGGCCGAAGTCCGCGGCGTATCGCGCGCCCGGCTCGCCGATCGGGCATTTCGCGGTCGAGAGCGTCATCGACATGTGCGCCAAGGCGATCGGCATGGATCCGCTGGAACTGCGGCATCAAGAACGTCGCCAGTATCGGCGTGCCGACCATCGCCGGTCCGAAGCACGCCCATGCCGGCTTCCGCGAGACGCTGGAGGCGCTGAAGGCGCATCCGGCCTATGCCAACCCGCCGAAGGGACCGAATCAGGGCCGCGGCGTCGCCGTCGGCTACTGGTTCAACGGCGGCGGCGAATCGAGCGCCACGCATGCAGGTCAACGCCGACGGTACCGTGCTGGTGGCGACCGGCAGCCCGGACATCGGCGGCTCTCGCGCCTCCATGGCATCTGATGGCGGCCGAGACCTTGGGCGTCGATTACAACCAGGTGCGGGCGATCGTCGCCGACACCGGCTCGGTCGGCTACACCCATGTCACCGGCGGTTCGCGCGTGACCTTCGCGACCGGCATGGCGGTGGTGGACGCCACCAAGAACGTGATCAAGGACTGTGCCGCCGCGCCGCGATGATCTGGGACGTGGATCCCGAGGGCGTGGTCTGGGAAGACGGCTTCGCCAAGCCGGCGGGCGCCAACGTGGGCGACTTCAAGCCGATGTCGCTGGCGGAAATCGCCGGCAAGGCGGCGGCGACGGGCGGTCCGATCACCGCCTCGGCCGGGCGTCAATGCGGGCGCCCAGGCGCCTGGGTTCGCGGCGCATTTCGTGGACGTGGAGGTCGATCCGGAAACCGGCCGCGTCGATATCCTGAAATATGTCGCGGCGCAGGACGTCGGTAAGGCGATCCACCCCAGCTACGTCGAGGGCCAGATCCAGGGCGGCGTCGTGCAGGGCATCGGTTGGGCGTTGAACGAAGAGTACATCTACAACGCCAAAGGTCAGCTCGATAACGCCGGGTTCCTGGATTATCGCTGCCCGGTCGCGTCTGATATTCCGATGATCGACACCATCCTGGTCGAGGTGCCGAACCCGGTGCATCCGTACGGCGCCAAGGGTGTCGGCGAGGCGAACATCTGCCCGCCGATGGCCGCCATCGCCAATGCGATCGAGTCGGCGACGCACGCCCGCATGACGCACCTGCCGATGTCGCCGCCGCGCGTCCTCGCGACGCTGTCGGCCGGGAAATAACCTGCGTGTCGGCCACGGTTACCTTCACCTCGGGCTTCGCGCGCAAATACACCAACGGTGTGCGCGAGTTCGAGGTGGAGGCGACCAACCTGCGCGGCGTCATCCGCGAAATGGAAAAGCTCTTCCCCGGACTGGGCCACGCGCTGGAGGAAGAAACCAACGTCGCCATCAATGGCGAACTGCATGAGACCGGATATTTCCAGCCGGTGCCGCCAGGCGCGGAGGTGTTCTTCATTCCGCGGATCGAAGGCGGATAGGCCGGGCCGGCCGTTGCAAACGGGCAGTCCCGGATGCCGGAAATCGCAATCCCGCGCACCGCGTAACGTCCAGGCGACCCGGCTGTCACGTGGCTTGCGTCGTGTGGCCCGGACAGCGTAAAACCGCGGTCATGAGACACCTGCCCATCGCGATACGGCTGATCGCACCAACAGTTATCGTTGTTTTGTCCACTGGCTGCAGCGGCGATAACTCACTCATGCGGACGTTTGGATTGACCCGTGACGCGCCCGACGAGTTTACCGTGGTGACACGGGCGCCGTTGTCGATGCCGCCCGATTTCGCGCTGCGGCCGCCGGAGCCTGGCGCGCCGCGGCCGCAGGAGCAGTCGGACCGCTCCCTGGCCGAATCGGCTTTGGTTCCGGATGCCGCGTTGGGCACCGCGCCGGCGGGGGTCAGCCCAGGCCAGGCGGCGTTGGTCCGTGATGCGGGCGGTGGGGCGCCGGCGGATATTCGCCAGCGAGTCGATCAGGAAGCGCGGCTCAACACCAGCGACGACGGGTTCATCGACCGACTGCTGTATTGGCGGAAGTCCGATAGCCAGCACGCCGTCGTGGACCCGGCCAAGGAAGCGCAGCGGCTGCGGCAGGACTCGGCGCTGGGGCAATCTCCGGAGACCGGCGACACACCCGTCATTCGCGAGAAAAAGAAGGGTTGGTTCCAGGACCTGTTCTCCTGGCTGTAGCGGGTGGCTCTGACCCCCCATTACGTCCAGCGCGCCGGGAATCCCGCTGTCACCGGCACGGGTTTTGGCATCTTCAGTTGCGCGTGCGGGCAGTCGCTGCTGATCGCCGGGTACGCGCCGCGGAATTTTCTCGGCATCGCCATCGAATGCGCCGAATGCGGCCGGATCACCGAGACGCCCGGTCTGCCGCAAGGCGCGCCGCCCCCACCGGCCGTCACGGTCGTGGAGCGTGGCGCGACGGATCCTCCGTCCGCGATCGGCAGTGAAACGGTCCTGATCAGCCGCGAGGAAATCGAACGCCTGGCGACTTTGTATCAGCCGAGATCGACGGAAACCGACTCGCATGTGATCAGCGATGCGCTGCTGGACGATGTGGAGTTCCAGCAGCGGCGTTGGACCGAAGAGCCGCTCGATCCCGCGCCGCGCGACTTCCGGGACCAGGCTTTGGCGTGGGCCGTCGCGCATTTCCGGGGGCGGTTGCGCGATCCCGACTGGACCAGTTTCTCGGACGACAACGACATCGTCGCGGTGACGATCATCGCCGCGTTTCGGGACCTGTTCGCCAGTTGGGTACATCACCCGCTGTTCGGCGCGATGGTCAACACCGCCGCCGTGCAAGGGTTTTCGCTGCACGCGCTGGCGCTGTTCGGCGCCGCCAAATCGTTGGCCTCGGCGGGCAACCGGGTCGGGTTCGTGCCCACGCAGGGGGCCAGACCGCGCATCGTTTCGTTTCAGTTGGTACAGGGCGCGCAGGATCAGATGTCGGTGGTGGTCAACCGCTTCGACCGCTTCGCGTGGCCGGACGGACCGCAAGGATCGGCGCAATCGGTTCGCACGGCGGTGATCGAAGCGATGGCGGCGGTGCAAGGCAGCATCAATCGGCTGCGGCCGGGAATGCTGGTGCTGTCGGGCGGCATCAGCCACGCCGGGATCGAGCCATTGTTGCTCGATGGCATCAAAACGGCGCTTGCCTCGCACGGCAAGCGGCATCGCGGCCTCGCGGCGGTGGCGGCGATATTCCCCAAGGTGGGACAGACCGGACGGCCGCGCGAGGTGCGGTTTGGCCACGCGTTTTATCCGTTTCCAAACAGGAATAATTCGGTTGGCCAGTCGATCCGTGTCGGCACCCGCACGGATTACACCGGCATCGGGTGAGGCTTACGCCCCGAACCCCGCCAGTTCCCGCCATTCTTCTTCCGTAACCGTTTTCACCCCCAGTTCCTGGGCTTTTTTCGCTTTCGATCCGGCGTCGGCGCCGATCACGACGAGGTCGGTCTTCTTCGAGACGCTGTCGGTGACTTTCGCGCCCAGAGCCTCGGCGCGCGCCTTCGCTTCGGGCCGCGTCATGGTTTCCAGCGTGCCGGTGAACACGATCGTTTTGCCTGCGACCTGACTGTCGGTCGCCTCGGGCCTGGCGGCCGGCTCGACGGTGAGGTGCGCGGCCAGTTCGTCCAGGGTGGCGACGTTGCGCGGTTCATCGAAGAAGTCCGCCAGTTCCTCGGCGATCGCCGGCCCGATGCCGGAGATCTCGCCCAACGTGCTGCGCGCTTCGGAGCCGATGACCGTCGCCGCGATCATGCCGGCGCGCCATTCCGCGAATGTACCGTAATGTCGCGCCAGCAGTTTCGCGTTGGCTTCGCCGATGCGGCGGATGCCGAGCGCGTAGATCAACCGCTCCAACGGAATGCGCCGCTTCGCGTCGATCGCGCGCGTCAGATTGCGCGCCGAGGTTTTGCCCCAGCCTTCGCGGGTCGCGATCTCCGCCTCGCGTTCGGGTAATTTAAATAAGTCCGCGGGACTGTGCAGCCAGCCGGCCTCGTAAAATTCGCGGATCGATTTTTCGCCCAGCCCGTCGATGTCGAAGGCGGGGCGGGAGACGAAATGAATGAGGCGTTCGACGCGTTGCTCCGGGCAGATCAATCCGCCGGTGCAGCGCCGCACGACCTCACCCGGCGGCACGTACCGCGTGACTGCCGCATGCCGGGCAAACCTCGGGATACACGAACGGTCGCGCATCGGCCGGCCGGCGTTCGGTCACCACCGAAACGATTTGCGGGATGACATCGCCGGCGCGTTGCAGCACCACGGTATCGCCCACGCGGATGTCCTTGCGCGCGATTTCGTCCTCATTATGCAACGTCGCGCGCGCACCAGCACGCCACCGACGTTGATCGGCTGCAACTCGCGCGACCGGGGTCAGTGCGCCGGTGCGGCCGACCTGGATACGAATGGCCAGCAGCACGGTGGTCGCCCGCTCGGCGGGGAACTTCCAGGCGATCGCCCAGCGCGGCGCGCGGCCGACGAAGCCGAGCCGCCGTTGCAGGCCAAGATCGTCGATCTTGTAGACCACGCCGTCGATGTCGTAGATCGAGGCCGGATCGCAACAAACGCCATTTCGTGTCTGGAACGCCGCGGCCTCGGCCTCATCGCGCAGCCGCCGCGACAGCGGGTTTACCGTGAAACCCCAGCGCTCCAGCCGCTGCAAATACTGCCAGTGCGTCTCGGCGACCGGCTCGCTGGCCTCGCCCATGCGCGTAAGCGAACAACGACAGCGGCCGCGTCGCGGTGATGCGTGGATCGAGTTGCCGCAACCCGCCCGCGGCGGCGTTGCGCGGATTGGCGAACAGCCGCTCCCCGGCGTCGGCCTGGCGTTTGTTCAGCGCCAGGAAATCCGCCTTGGTCATGAAGACCTCGCCGCGGATTTCGATCAGCGCCGGCGCCTTGCCATGCAGGCGTTCCGGGACCGACTTCATGGTGCGCAGATTGGCGGAGACGTCCTCGCCCTCGGTGCCGTCGCCGCGGGTCGCGCCGTGCACGAAACGACCGTGCTCGTAGGTGAGATTGATCGACAGCCCGTCGATCTTCGGCTCCGCGACGAATCCCAGCGCCGCGGTCGAACCGAGAAACCGATGCGCCCGCGCCATGAAGTCGGTGAAATCCGCGACATCGAACGCGTTGTCGAGCGACAGCATCGGTACGCGATGCCGCAGTTTCGCGAAGCCGGTATCCGGCGCGCCGCCGACCCGTTTCGAGGGCGAATCGGCCCGGATCAGCGCCGGAAACCGCGCTTCGATCGCATTGTTGCGCTGGCGGAGCGCGTCATACTCGGCATCGGAAACCTCCGGCGCGTCGCGCTCGTGGTAGGCGCGGTCGTGGTGCGCGATCTCGGCCGCCAGCCGCTCCAGTTCCGCGCGGGCTTCCGCTTCCGTCAGGTCCTCGACCGGTTTCATCGCGGTCTCCGTTCGTCCAAAACCCTGATCAGGGCGCCGGGTGAGGCGTCGGATAGGGGTGCGGCCACGTTACCTTGTCCGCCGGCCCGATCGGCTGCGGCGGCCCGACCTTGCCGCAGGCGGCGAGGGCCAGCGTGAGGGCGAGCGCGAGCCAGGCGCCAGGGCTCTGCCCTGGAACCCGCCGGGAGGCTCTGCCTCCTGGACCTCCGTCCCTCGGGTCAAGTGCCCGAGGGCAGGCGCCGGGCGAGGCCCTTTGAAATCTGTCCATTGGCGGGGGAACAAGAGGGGCCAACGGTGGCGCTTCAAGGTCCGGGTCGGCCCCTCTTGTTCCCCCACCAAAATGAATGGTTCCAAGGGCCGCTGCCCTTGGTGGAGGTCCAGGAGGCAAAGCCTCTTGGCCGGGGTTCGGGGCGGAGCCCCGACGCTCGCTCACGCCAGCACCTCCACGCCAGCGCGCCGCCTCGCGCGCCACATTGGCTGGCGCCGTGCCACCCAGGCTGGTGCGGGAGGCGACGGATGCGTCCACGGTCAGCACCGAGAACACCTCCGCGGTGATGCCGGGTTCGACAGCGCGCATCTCCTCCAGGCTCAGCGCGGCGAGGTCGACGCCTTGCTTCTCGGCGATGCCGACCAGCGTGCCGGTGACGTGATGGGCGCTGCGGAACGGCAGTTTCAGGACCCGCACCAGCCAGTCGGCGAGGTCGGTGGCGGTGGCGAAACCGGAGCCGGCGAAGTCTCGCATGCGGGCGGTATCCGGGGTCATATCCCGCACCATGCCGGTGGTCGCGGCGAGGGAAAGGGCCCAGGCCTCGGCGGCGTCGAAGGCGGGCTCTTTGTCTTCCTGCATGTCTTTGGCGTAGGCCAAAGGGAGGCCTTTCATCACGGTCAGCAGTGCCACCAGCGCGCCGGTCATGCGGCCGGTTTTGGCGCGCACCAGTTCAGCGGCGTCGGGGTTGCGCTTTTGCGGCATGATGGAGCTGCCGGTGGTAAACGCGTCGGACAGCCGGACGAAGCGATAGGGCGCGCTGCACCAGATGACGATCTCCTCGGCGAACCGGGACAGGTGCATCGCGCTGATCGCGGCGGCCGACAGGAACTCCAGCGCGAAATCGCGATCCGATACGGCGTCCAGCGAGTTCGTCGCCGGCCGATCGAAGCCGAGCGCCGCGGCGGTCATCGCGCGATCGATCGGAAACGACGTGCCGGCCAGCGCGGCGGAGCCCAGAGGCGACACGTTCAGCCGGCGGCGCGCGTCGGCCAGGCGGCCGCGATCACGGTCCAGCATCTCCACGTACGCCAGCAGATGATGGCCGAAGGTCACCGGCTGCGCGGTTTGCAGGTGGGTGAAACCGGGCATCGGATCGGCGGCATGGGCCGCGGCGCGTTCGGCCAGCGCGCGCATCAGGTCGGTGATCTGGATCGTGATGCCGTCGATGGCGTCCCGCACCCACAGGCGGAAATCGGTCGCCACCTGGTCGTTGCGGCTGCGCCCGGTGTGCAGGCGTTTGCCAGCCTCGCCGATGCGTTCGGTCAGCCGCGCCTCGATGTTCATGTGGATGTCTTCGAGGGCGGTTGTGAACGGAAACGCGCCGGCCTCGATTTCCGCGGCGATGCCCTTCAGGCCATCGCTGATCGACACCACATCGTCGGGACTGATCACGCCCACCTTGCCAAGCATCGCGGCATGCGCGAGGGAGCCCTGGATGTCCTGGCGCCAAAGTTTCTTATCGAAGCCGATGGAGGCGTTGATGTCCTCCATGATCGCCGCCGGGCCGGCGGCGAAGCGTCCGCCCCACTGCTGGTTGGCGGGCGTGTTGCGGCGATCTGGGGTGTCGTTCAACAGGAGGGTTCCGAAATGGCTTTGATCACACGCCGCGCGGTTCTGGCGGCCGGCGGACTCTCGGCGGCGACACTCGCGCCACGCAAGCCCTACGCGCGCGAATTGCCCGATCTGGCCGAGGTGCTGACGCCGCTCGACCCGCCGCGCAGTCCGCCGGAGGGTGTATTCGTGGACGCTCAGGGCGCGACGCATACGATCGCTTCGTTTTTGGGGCACGGGATGGTGATCAACTTCTGGGCCACCTGGTGCCAGCCGTGCATCGCCGAGATCCCGTCGCTGGCGGCGCTGTCGAAGGCGCTGGCGCCGCATGACATCGCGGTGTTGCCGTTGTCCTCCGATCGCGGCGGGGCGAGCGTCGTGTCGGCGTGGTTCCAGGCGCACGATGTCAGCGGGTTGCCGATCCTGCTCGATCCGCGGGGCGCGTTGTCGGACGCGTGGGGCGGCAGGGGGATCCCGACGACACACATCATCGGGCGGGATGGCAAGGAGCAGGCCTGGCTGGAGGGCGCGGCCGACTGGTCGTCGCCGGCGGCGGTCGCGCTGATCCAGAAGCTGGTCGGGTAGCAGCGGGCGCGGCGCCGGCGACCGCTTTTCGCTTTCCAGGTTGCCGGACGATCGTCTCGCCTTGAGCCAGGCGGCAGGCGGCAGGCGGCAGGCGGCAGGCGGCGCGCGATCACCCAAAGCCTCGCGGGCCCGTCAGGCGGGTTAAAGTTCCGGCTTGCGGCCGGGCGCTTCCATTCCAATTTATGCTGCGGTGCAGCATCGCGGTCAGACGTCGCACACCTCCTTCAAACCGGGTTCGCACGCGGAAGGCCGTCGCCCTTCCGGGAGGATGCGGCGCGTTCCCAGCACGGAAAGGACCACGATGAAAACTTTGCCGCCGCACGAACTGCGCGAGGCCACGCGACTGACCAGGGCTGGGCGTCTGATGGAGGCGACCGCGGCCATACAACGCCTGCTCAGCCCCGCCGACCACCATGCCCCCGAGGCGCGCGCCGTCGAGCCGGCCATCACGATCGACGGCGAGGCAACGGAACCCTCGGCGTCGGATGCCGCGACCCCATCGCTGTTCGGACGCATCCGCGGTCTGTTCGGCAATCATCCCCAGGCACCGATTCGACCACGAGACGGGCAGTCGGCTCCCCCTGAGTTCATAGGCCAGTATCTTTCCCGGGAATTCCGCAACGCGGCCGGCAGTCGTCCGTACAGGCTTTTCATTCCGGGTGGTTATCGTGGGCACGCCGTTCCGCTGGTTGTCATGTTGCACGGATGCACACAGTCGGCGGACGATTTCGCCGCCGGGACCCGCATGAACATGGCCGGGGAATCGCATGGCTGCATCATTGCCTATCCGGAGCAGGTCGGATCGGCCAACCCGCGAAAGTGTTGGAACTGGTTCCAGGCGGCCGATCAGGTCCGCGATGCCGGCGAACCGTCGCTGATCGCCGGCATCACGCGTGAGGTGATGCGCGATTTCGCGATCGATCCACGACGCGTTTATGTCGCCGGCCTGTCGGCTGGCGGCGCCGCGGCGTCCGTCATGGCCGCGACCCATCCCGATCTTTACGCTGCCTTCGGCGTGCATTCGGGACTGGCTCATGGCGCGGCCTGGAACGTTCAGTCGGCAATGGCGGCGATGCGAACCGGCGACGCCGGTGTCAGGCGGACCTGGGCGGCGACGCCGGCGCCGGGTTCGCGCGTCGTACCGGTCATCGTCTTTCATGGCGACCGGGATGTCGTCGTCAATCCGCTGAATGCCAGGCGGGTCGTCGCGCAGGCGGCCCGGGACTCGCGCCTGACAATCCGCGAAGAGGACGGCAACGCCGGCGGTCGCGCCTATACGCGGAGTTTGTTCATCGATGACGCGCACCGGACCGTGGTCGAACAATGGACCATCCACGGCGCCGGTCATGCCTGGTCGGGCGGTAACCCAAAAGGGTCCTTTACGGATCCGCTCGGGCCGGATGCCACGATGGAAATGTTGCGATTTTTTCTCGAACATCCGATGTAGGCGCGGGCCCGCGCGCCTGAACGCGCCGCGGGGAAGGCCTCGACCGGGCGATGGCGAGCCAATTCGGTCCGAGCCTTCGCCCTGGCGCGGTCTCGCGAGGAAGACATTCGACCGGCCCGCCTGGCAGCGGTCCGCTCACGCGTCGAACAGGATGCGCCAACGCATCGCCATGCCGCGACAGCGCCTCGCCGGACGGGCCCGCGGAGACGCTCGTTACCGCTCCGGATCTTCCGTATCCGTATCGACCTCGATGTCCGTGCTGATCGTATCGGCATCGTCTTCCAGGTCGTCCGCCGCCTCCAGGACATCCTCTTCCTCGACGTCCTCGACGCCTTCGACTTCCACCTCCTCGATCCCCGGCTCCGGCACCGGCTTCTTGATGCGCTTTTCCTCGGCGACGTTGCCGGTCAGGCGGCGCGGCCGGGGTTGCTCCGGAGGCTGCTCGGTGCCGCATTTGGGGCAAACGGCGGGCGCGCGGGTCAGGTCGTAGAATCGGGTCTGGCAGGACACGCAGACCCGTTTGGAGCCAAGTTCTGGCTTCGCCATCGAGGAAGGCCCTTCGTTCGCGGTATGATCAGAGTTTGGAGCGCGCGGCCATGCCACCGCGACGGGCGGCTGTCAAACGGGATTCCGACCTGTATAGGTGCGGCGTGATCGCGTCCCCCGCGCGACCGTCGATCCGCCGGGACGGGCCGCTCGGGCGCGGGGCACCCCGAATTGAAGAAAGGCCTCGCATGGACACCGAAGTTCGCCACCCGACCGGACACCCCGCGGCACGTCCCAGGGCCAGCCACGCCGCCGCCGCACCGTTGGCCGGCCGCATCGCCGTGCCGGGGGACAAGTCGATCAGCCACCGCGCGCTGATGTTCGGCGCGCTGGCGATCGGCGAGACGCGCATCACCGGATTGCTCACCGGCGAGGACGTGCTGCGGACCGCCGCCGTCATGCGCGCGCTGGGCGCCGAGGTGACGCATGATGCGGACGGAACATGGCGTGTCGCCGGCCGCGGCGTCGGGGGTCTGACCGAGCCGGCGGACGTGCTCGACATGGGCAACTCCGGCACGGCGGCGCGGCTGCTGTGCGGCATTCTCGCCAGTCATCCGATCTTTTCCGTGATGACCGGCGACGCCAGCCTGCGCCGCCGCCCGATGCGGCGGGTGATCGACCCGCTGAGCGCCTCCGGAGCCCGTTTCGCCTCCCGCGCGGGCGGCCTGTTGCCGCTGGCGATCGAGGGTGCCCATGAAGCGTTGCCGTTGGACTATCGCGTGCCGGTGCCGTCGGCGCAGGTGAAGTCGGCCGTGCTGCTCGCCGGCCTCAACGCCCGCGGCACGACCCGGGTCGAGGAGCCGGAAGCGACGCGCGATCACACCGAGAACATGCTCCGCCACTTCGGCGCCACGGTGAACGTCGAGCCGGCGGGGAACGGGCGGATCATCACGCTGCTCGGTCAACCGGAGTTGCGCGCGGCCGATGTCGTCGTGCCGGGCGATCCGTCCTCGGCCTCATTTCCGCTGGTGGCGGCGCTTCTGGTGCCCGGATCGTCGGTCACCATTCCGGCGGTCGGGCTCAATCCGCTGCGCACCGGGCTGTTCGCGACGCTGCTGGAGATGGGCGCCGGGATGACGGTGGCGAACCGGCGTATCGAGGGCGGCGAACCGGTCGGCGACCTGGTCGTCAGCGGCGGCGTCCTGCGCGGTGTCGATGTCCCGCCGGAACGGGCTCCGACGATGATCGACGAGTATCCCATCCTCGCCGTCGCCGCCGCCGGCGCGGTGGGAACCACCCGGATGCGGGGGCTGAAGGAACTGCGCGTCAAGGAGAGCGACCGGCTCGCCGCGACCGCCGCGCTGCTGACGGTGAACGGGGTGCGGGTCGAGATCGCGGGCGACGACCTGATCGTGCACGGTACCGGCGCCGCTCCGTCGGGTGGCGGGCTCGTCGAAACCCACATGGACCATCGGATCGCGATGGCCGCCCTGGTCCTCGGCCTGATTTGCGCGCAACCGGTGCGGGTGGACGACGCCAGCTTCATCGACACCAGTTTTCCGGGTTTCGCCGCGCTGATGGGGCAGCTTGGCGCGAAGATCGAGGACGCCTGACCGCCATGGCGTCCTGGATCATCGCGATCGACGGACCGGCGGCGGCGGGGAAGGGCACGTTGGCCCGCCGCCTCGCCTCGCATATGGAGCTGCCCTACCTCGATACCGGCCTGTTGTATCGCGCGGTGGGTCGTCTGGTGCTCGATCGCGACGAGAGTCCGGCCGATCACGCGGCCGCCGGCCGCGCGGCGCGGGAGTTGCGGCCTACCGATCTGACGCGCTCCGATCTGCGCGGGCCGGAGGCGGACGCCGCCGCCGCCGCGGTCGCCTCGGTGCCCGGCGTGCGGGCGGCGTTGCTGAGCTTTCAGCGCGACTTCGGCGCGCGCGCGCGGCGCGGTGCTGGACGGGCGGGACATCGGAACGGTGGTTTTTCCCGATGCGGACCTGAAATTGTTCATCACCGCCAGCCCGGAAGCGCGCGCGCATCGCCGCTGGCTGGAACTGCGCGACCGCGGCGTGGACGTCGATCCGATGGAGGTCGAGCGGGATATCCGTAAGCGCGACGCGCAGGACGCGGCGCGGGCGATCGCGCCGCTGCGGCCGGCGGAGGACGCGGTGACGATCGATACGACGACGCTCGATCGGGACGCGGCCTTCGCGGCGGTGCTGGCGGTGGCGGATCAGAGGTTGGCGGCTCGGCCGTCGTGATCACTTGTGACATGGCGCGACGGATGTGAGCCACAGGGTCCGACAGGGAAGCGGCAGTCCGCGGCGAACCGAGAGTCTCCCGCATGACAGGCCTGGGGCCGCGTGGCGCCATCGCGAAGGGAAACGGGTCATCAAAGAGGGAACGTGATCCGGGACTGATCCAATCGGGCAGACCACGTCTCAACCTTGACATTTCAACTCCGGCGCGCATATCTCGCGACGGTACGCACCGAACGTGCGATCAGACAGATCCCTCAACCTGGCCCGCGGACCTCCGCGGGCAAGTCGTGTTTCCGGAGTCGGAGGCGCGCACACCACGGCAACTTCCCAGGTTAAAAGCCTGGTTATCCGTAACGGAACAAACCTAACACATGGCACTATCCGCCACCGCCCGGGCCGCCGAGCCCGCGCAAGACCATTTCATGGGCGAAGATTTCGCCTCCCTCCTCGACGAAACCCTCGGCCGCGATACCGGCTTCGACGGGTCCGTCGTCACCGGACGGATCGTCCGGCTCACCGATGAATTCGCCATCGTCGATGTCGGCCTCAAGTCGGAAGGCCGCGTCCTGCTCAAGGAATTCGCGCCGCCCGGCGTGAAGCCCGAGATCAAGCCCGGCGACCACGTCGAACTCTATGTGGAGCGCTACGAGGACAAGGACGGCTCGATCGTCCTGTCGCGCGAGAAGGCCCGCCGCGAGGAAGCCTGGACCAATCTGGAAAAGGCGTTCGAGGGCCAGCAGCGCGTCAACGGCACGATCTACGGCCGGGTCAAGGGCGGCTTCACCGTCGACCTCGGCGGCGCCGTCGCGTTCCTGCCCGGCAGCCAGGTCGATATCCGGCCCGTGCGCGACGTGGCTCCGCTGATGGGCAGCCCGCAGCCGTTCCAGATCCTGAAAATGGACCGGGCGCGCGGCAACATCGTCGTGTCGCGCCGCGCCGTGCTGGAAGAGACCCGCGCCGAACAGCGCAGCGAACTGATCCAGGGCCTCAAGGAAGGCATGATCCTCGACGGCGTGGTGAAGAACATCACCGACTACGGCGCCTTCGTCGATCTGGGCGGCGTCGACGGGTTGCTGCACGTCACCGATATCGCGTGGCGCCGCATCAACCACCCGAGCGAGGCCCTGGTCATCGGCCAGCCGGTCAAGGTCCAGGTCATCCGCTTCAACTCCGACACCCAGCGCATTTCTCTGGGCATGAAGCAACTGGAAGCCGATCCCTGGGAAGGCGTCGCCGCCAAGTATCCGCCGGGCGCGCGCTACTCCGGCCGGGTCACCAACATCACCGACTACGGCGCCTTCGTGGAGCTGGAGCCGGGGGTCGAGGGTCTCGTGCACGTTTCGGAGATGTCCTGGACCAAGAAGAACGTCCATCCCGGCAAGATCGTTTCGACCAGCCAGGAAGTGGACGTCATGGTGCTCGACGTCGACAGCGGCAAACGCCGGATTTCGCTTGGCCTCAAACAGGTCCAGCGCAACCCGTGGGAGCAGTTCGTCGACGAGCATCCGATCGGTTCGGAAGTCGAGGGCGAGATCCGCAACATCACCGAGTTCGGGCTGTTCATCGGTCTGTCGGCGGACATCGACGGCATGATCCACATGTCCGACCTGTCCTGGGACGAGCCCGGCGAACTGGCGATGGCCAAGTACGAAAAAGGTCAGGTCGTCAAAGCCAAGGTGCTCGACGTCGATGTCGAGAAGGAGCGCATCTCGCTGGGCATCAAGCAACTCCGCGAAGATCCGGCGGCGTCGGTGCTGGGGACCGTCCACAAGGGCGACGTCGTCACCTGCGTGGTCAGCGCGATCCAGGCCAATGGCATCGAGGTCAAGGTCAACGACGTCCTCACCGGCTTCATCCGGCGGGCGGAACTGGCACGCGACAAGGGCGACCAGCGGCCGGACCGGTTCGCGGTGGGCGAGAAGGTCGATGCGAAGATCGTCTCGGTCGATCGCGCGGCGCGTAAGCTGACCCTGACCATCAAGGGCAAGGAAGTCGAGGAAGAGAAGCAAGCGATGGCCGAATTCGGGTCCTCGGACTCCGGCGCTTCTTTGGGCGACATCCTCGGTGCGGCGATCCGTCGCCGCAACGCGCAGACCCAGGAGAGCAATTGATCCTGACCGCGCCGCTCACGAGCGTTCCCTCCGGGGCGCCCGTGAGCGGCGCGGGACCGGATTGGTTGGCCGAACCGCGGGACGAGGTAACGGACCCGTCCTGCCACGCGGCGTCGATGTCATGGCAAGCAGGTACTCGCGTCACGGCCGGGCCCCGACCCGGCCATCGGTCGCCACACGTGCCTCGACAGATCACCGGGTCAGGCCCGGCGATGACACAAATCGCGCGGTCGGACCCGGCGATGACGCGGCTGCTTCCTGTCCCGCGGAGCGCGCATGGCGCTTGACGTCGATCTTCTGCTGGACCGCCGCCGGCTCAAGCGCCGGCTGATCTTCTGGCGGACCTTCGCGGTGATCGTTTGCGTCATCGCCGTATTGGTCGCTCTGCGCGGAGCCGGCCTCGGTGGCGCCGGCGACCATGTCGCGCGGCTGAACGTCAAAGGCGTCATCACCGAGGATCGCAAACTGCTGGACGCGGTGCGCGAGGCGGGTTCCGACAAGCATGTCAAGGCGCTGATCGTCTCGATCGACAGCCCCGGCGGCAGTGTCGCGGGGGGCGAGTCGCTCTACCGCGCGATCGCCGGCGTCGCCGCGAAGAAGCCGGTGGTCGCGGTGATGCATGGCCTGGCGGCCTCGGCCGGCTACATGATCGCCATGCCGGCCAACCGGGTGTTCGCCAGCGAGGCCACGATCACCGGATCGATCGGCGTTCTGCTCGAGACCGGGGAGGTCTCCGGCCTGCTGGACAAGCTCGGCATCACGGCCGATGCGATCACGTCGGGCCCGCTCAAGGACCAGCCCAGCTATACGAAGCCATTGACGCCGGCGGGCCGCGAGGCGCTGAAGGCGATCGTCATGGACATGTACGACCAGTTCGTCGGTATGGTCGCGGCCGGCCGGCACATGGACCCGGACGCGGTGCGCGCGCTGGCGGATGGGCGCGCCTGGACCGGGCGGCAGGCGCTGAAACTCGGCCTGATCGACGCGATCGGTGACGAGCGGGACGCGCGGGTCTGGCTGGAGACCGCGAAAAATCTCCCCAAACATCTCCCCGTCGAAGACATCTCAACCACCGACTGGACCGGCCGCATGCTGACCGACGAGCTGTCGCCGATTGTCATCTCGCTGTGGAAAACCCTGATTTCCCAAAGTGTTACGCTTGACCTCCCGGCGGCGCTCTGGCAACATTAGTCGATCGCAGGCCTGAGGCCCTCGCTGCCTCCCGACCGGAGTTCGAGGTGTGACCAAGTCAGAGCTGATCGCCGGGCTCGCGGCGGATAACCCGCATTTGCGCGGGGCGGATGTGGAAACGATCGTCAGCACGATCTTCGATGAGATCACCGCGGCGCTGTCTCGCGGTGCCCGCGTGGAGTTGCGCGGCTTCGGCGCCTTCACCGTCAAGCGCCGCGACGCCCGCACCGGTCGTAATCCGCGCACGGGAGAGGCGGTGCCGGTGGACGAGAAGTCCGTCCCGTTCTTCAAAGCCGGCAAGGAACTGCGGGAGCGGGTCAATGCCGCGAAGCCCGCCCGCCCGACCGCCCTGTCGCGGCGCGAGTCGTGAGATTTCGCTCGGTGGCGCGCTGGATCGTCGGCATCCCGTTGCTGCTGCTGATGGTGCTGTTCGCGCTGTCGAATACCGAACCGGTGACGCTGCGGTTGTTCCCTCTCGGCGCGCTGCCGTTCGAGCTACCGTTGTCGGTGGCGATCCTTGTCGGCATGGGACTGGGGTTCTTTCTCGGCGGGTTGCGGGTGTGGTTCATCTCCCTGGTGCACCGCCGGGCCGCGCGGCGGGCCGAGGCCGCGGTGCGGTTGCTGGAGGCGAAGCATCAGGAACTGACAACGCGCCCGGCGGGTCCGCCTCTGACCCACGCCGGCGCGGCCTCGCGCGGGTGATGCGGGCGGCGTCTCGGGTCGCCACGGGCGTGTCATGGCGCGGGTAAAGATCTGCGGCCTCAACGACGAAGCGGGCCTCGACGCGGTCGTCGAGGGTGGCGCCGACTGGATCGGCTTCAATTTCTTCCCCCCATCCCCGCGCCATGTGACGCCGTCGCGCGCGCGGCAACTGGCGGCCCGGCACAAGGATGCGCCGCCGTTGGTCGGGCTGTTCGTGAACCCGACCGAAGCCATGATCGCCGAGGCGCTGGCGGAAGTGCGCCTCGACATTCTGCAATTGTACGGCGCCGGGGACGCATTGCCCACGCTCCGTGCCCGGTTCGGGCTGCCGGTCTGGCGACCGGTCGGCGTTGCCGTCGCCGCTGACCTGCCGTCCGGCCTGGACGGAGCGGACGCGCTGTTGGTGGAAGCGAAACCGCCGCCCGATGCAACTCGGCCCGGCGGCAACGCGGTCGGCGATTCGTTGTGTGCTTCGTTCAGCATATTGTTTGGGGAAGCCTTACGCATAGGCCAACATATGCGTTGGCGAGGCGGGTAAGTTTTAACCGTCCAATGGTCATCCTCAAGCGGAATAACCAACCCAGTGCCAGGGATCGAAAAAGATCTAAGATCGACAAGCCATGGATGTATGTG
>CAVRDN010000093.1:0-80488 GCA_963719675.1 uncultured Alphaproteobacteria bacterium
TCGAGTACTGTCTGCATAGGCATCAACAAATAATTTATTCGTTATAAATAATAGTCATCGCCCTTGGTAGAATGTACCTAATTAAATGTTGCGCTCACGGCTTACAAATTATTATTATTTAGTACTGTTTAGTCATAAAACTCTCGCTGTCGATTGAAGACGGCATAACGCGGCCGAGCCACCTTGAAGACGAAATAAAACGTGCGGCTGCTAGTAAAGGATGCTTAATTGCTGTCGGAATGCGCGCTTTGAGAAGACGCGGCACATCAATCGATGCTGCGCTGCGTCGATGAGAAAGGCCGATGACTTTGCTCGCATTACGTCGGCGATGCCTCGTCTCGGCGTGCGCTTTGATTGTGTCATAACGCCTGCTTTACAGAAACAGGCGGCCTACCTAAACCAAACCTTCACCTTACTTTCCAGCTACTCATTCACTCGAGCAATCTTCTGGTTCAAACTTACAGGTCCATCAGAATACCTAAGCAACACTGGAGTGCTACTCTACACTTTAGATGACGGCTTGTTTAACCAAGACGGCACAACCAGACCTTCAACCGCCGTTTACCAAACCTTCGCATCAACTACCATTCCAAATCCAACCAGTTCACCCATATCGCCACCAAGCCCAACGCCGTCCACGCTGCCTACCGCTTCATCTTCTCCCTCTACGAAACCTACTAATTCGCCTTCACCGTCTATCCCAGAACTCCAAAACACAGCGGTGATTGCTGTGTTGGTCGCTTCGGTGACTGTGTTTGTTTTCCTTAAAATGGCTATCCACAAACGCTCTGACAGTTCTGCGAAAACAACTCAGAGAGCTAATTTTGGCGGAGGCTTCGGTATTAAAGGTGTACGCAGGTCATCGAGTCCCATCGGACCCGCCTTCCCACGTACACTTTTATACTGAAAACAATACTTTCCCTTTTTCTTTTTAGTTAAATTAGTAGGAGAGACCTGCGCATATGCGCCAAAGTTTCTACAAAATTGGAGAAAGGTCGGCATAGAGTTGCTTTATTTGTTACCAAAGGAATGGCAATTACTTTCTTGTCGAATATTGTCCAAAAAGGGGTAATGGATTTGTGAAAAAATGTTTATCTTCGTTTATAATATTTCCATATCCCAACGACTATAGGCACTTCAGCCAATAGACCTAAAGCGACGGCTATATACCAGCTAGACAGACTGTATTGAACACCTGCAAACTTCCAGATAGTGACGGCTCCGGGGATTTCTCCAACTGCAAATCCAGCAACCCACATTACTATTCCAACAAGGAACAGTCTCACACCAGACTCCATGCTCGGATGCATAACTTCTCCTTTTTGTTCCAAATCAATCACCTCCTTTTCCGATAGGTTGCACTTTGTTAGATGCTATGGCTGTTGGGTAATTGTTGACAAGCCGGTCGTGGTTATCGTTCCTAACGTTGGATTACCTGCATACACCAAGCTTGATCCTCCGCTCAAATCAGCGTCTAACCTGCCGTTAACGTTGACGTTTCCAGTCTGCCACCGCTCATAATTATTGTTGCAGTGGTGACTTTGAAATCAGATAACTGTAGGCCACTTCCTCCTGAACACGAAGCTGACAGACCATTAGCTTGTCCATAAATCTTAAGCGTGCTTCCACCAGATTCGCTAACAGAAAGCTCATGCGCCATCACGAAACCTGCAACGTTTGCATTCGCTCCGCCAGAAAGATGAATTTCCTGAAGATCAGGCATCGTTATCTGAGCTTTCAGTGTTCCTATGTTAAAGATCGATGCGAGCTGTAAACCAATTGTCAAGATACTGCCCGTTTGGCTAACTTCGATTCTATTGATGACATTGTTATCTGCGGTTATCGATACGTTGTACGAGTCGCCTTGGCTAATTTGCGCCTGAAATCCACTTTGAATATTGATTATTGTGAAGTCACTGAGATTTTTTTGTTGAGTTTGCAGTTTTCCCGAATCGATTAAAATTACACCGCTGAAGATAAGCACCCCTATTAATACAACAACCCCGCCTGTCACGATCAAAGCCTTGCTCATAATATTCATTCTTTTTCACCTCCTTCATTTTTCATGATCTTGACATTTTCGTGAGCGCTCAAACAATCGCGGGAAGGTTCATCGACGGAGATCCAACGTTCATCAATTGGGTCAAAGACTCGCCGCAATTGTTTCGTCACAATTTCCAATTTGGAATCAGTTGTTTTGAATCTTGAACACCACACTGAAAACTTGGGCAATTTTTTTTCCTGTTTTTTTGCCGTTTTTTCCAACTTCTTCGCTAACATCGATTTTATTCCTCCTTAACTCCACTTTTGCTCGACTTTGTATCAAAAAAAGAGGGAATTACTTGCTCAGGATTCCTCAGCAAGTTCGACTTCATTTTTTCCAACATCTCCTCAAAGGATTTTGTTTGCCTTCGGAATTTTTCTAATCAAATAAGCCACTGCGAAACAAAGGACAACACCAATAGGGCTTACGACTGCAAATTTTAGTAACAGCGGTAGTTGAAGGCTCTGAAGGCTTAGGGCCAGAAAGACAAGAACTGGCGCTTGAATTATGTAGGCAGTGAATGAGCTGCTAGAGAGAGCTTTTGTGAATCGGTTTTGAAAGTTTAGTTTTTCTCTGAACCAGACAGTTAGTCCAACGGCGACGGCTACTCCGAAAAGTTGTTCCCAAAACGCGTAGGCGGCTGCTTGCCAACTGGATCCACCTGAAAACGAGTTTACTCCGCCCGTTGCAACGCCTGCTACGAAGATGAAGGGTAGAATTGCCAGAAGCGCCATAGATGTCTTTGACCAGAATTGGCCGGTCTTTTTAGGTATAGTAATGAGCCAGTTTCCTCTGAAAGCAATTAATCCAACGATGAAGAAAGCGATGTACTGAGGGAAGTATCCATAACGGAAGCTAAACAAAGACGACACGGAGCTAGTGGGAAAAACAAGTCTGACAGCAAAGGAAACAGCGCCAAGCATCAAAGCGAAGGCAAGGATAATGCTATTTTT
Source organism: uncultured Alphaproteobacteria bacterium (assembly GCA_963719675.1). Lineage (GTDB taxonomy): Bacteria > Pseudomonadota > Alphaproteobacteria > Acetobacterales > Acetobacteraceae > Rhodopila. Next base: position 2,998 of record CAVRDN010000093.1, read on the forward strand.
TGGAAATGGAATAGCTTTGGTGGGTTTTGGCTTAAATGCTCGCCAGCCTATGTATGCTATGGAGAAAACTAGGCAGGGCTAAGACAAACCAAAGGATTCCGAATCCGAAGAATCCGTAGGTAGTAAAGAAGTTTAGAAATGAACCGTTGAATGATCCATTTGTCAGGGCAACTGTGTAGTCAACGATTGGTTCGACTACTATGAGGAAGATTAGAAGTGGTATGCCTAGTCTGGTTAGTCTTTCTTTTAGGTATTGTTTTGAGCCTTTGCGGTCGTAAGATGATGGCGTAAAGTAGCCGGAGATAAGAAACAGTAGACCCATAAAGAAAGCCTGGGTTATCGCTTGGAAAAGGATATAGACGACGGCTGAGGGCATGCTTACTTGTCCCTCTTGATAATACCATATCCCGAGGGGTGAACCATAGGTTATTGCCAAGTGAACAAGAAACACTAACGCAATAAGAAAGACGCGCAGGTTATCGATGAAAAATAGACGCGGTTCAGGAGTTAGCGTTTTTTGCATTTTTTACACCTCCATTTCTTGTTTTTGAATTCTTTGAATTTCTTTTTCAGTAAGGTTAATCCTAAGAACGCCATTACTTCCAACAATTTCCAAGATTATGCCTTCCGCAAATTCAGCTCTTAGAAGTTCGCCGATTGTGCCTTCAATAAGGACATTTTCTTGGCCTCCGTTGGTCATGGTGACGTTTTTGAGGTTAGCCTTGGATTTCAGTTCGACCGAGAAGGATCGTTCTTTGTTTATTTCTTGCATATTTTTTTCCTCGATAGACCAAATGGCTGGGAAATAGCAATTAATTTTAAGTTACATTGATGTGACATTATACACAATGATGTGACTGGCTATGGACGATCAAGAGGGCCTAGACAAGTTGTTTTTCGAGTTAGCCAGTGAAAGCAGACTGGGCATATTGTTTGAACTTCAAACGAAAAACCTCAAGATGCAGGAAGTCGCTCAAAAGCTGAGTCTTACACACACCGAGGTGTTCAGACAGCTGCAACGATTAAGCGAGGCGTTATTAATTCAGAAAGAGCCTGAGGGGACCTATGCCATTACACAAAATGGCAAATTATTATTGGAGCTTTCACGTTCTTTCGAATTCGTCTCGAGATTTAGGCGGTCGCTTTTGTCGCGTGACCTTGAGCGGATTCCTTACCAGTTTATTAATCGTTTAGGTGAGCTGTCGCAGGCTAAATTGAGCGTGGATACGAACGAAATGATCAACGACGCCGAACAGTTGATTTTGGGAGCTGAAGAATATCTTTGGGTGATCGGACAGAGGCCTCTAAGCGGCCTAAACCAAAGAGCAGACGAAGTCAGCCAAAAGGGAGTGCAGGTAAAACTGTTATTTGATGAGAATAGTAGCAAATTCTACGATAATATTCCAGAAACGAGGAATTTTGAGAAGAGAGTAGTTCCAACTATTCCAGCAATCATGTTAATAAATGAAAAGTTGGCTGGCATAAGCATCTTATCAACGGATAAGAGAGGCGACAGCATGGTATTGTACGGAAATGACCCCAAGCTTCTAAAATGGGCTGATGATTTGTTCTTGTATTTTTGGGAACAAGGAAAGCGTTGCTTTCCAGTTTGATTTCCTGGTTGTGGCTAGCTTGCCTACTTTTACCTAGTAAAATGGGGCTATGACCCCCTCCCAGCACAAGTCGAAGAAACTAAGCTGATTTGAAGACCTATTTTCCTTTTAGCTCTTTGTGGGGAGGCAAGCGTATGATGAAGGTTGTTCCTTTGCCTTCTTGGCTCTCAAAAGTTACGGTGCCGCCTAACGCTTCTGTCATGCGCTTAATCACAGGTAAGCCGAAGCCTTGACCCTTCGCTTTTGTTGTAAACATTGGCGTAAACAATTTACTTTTTACATCTTCAGAAATACCAACGCCAGTGTCCTTAACAGATATGACGACATCTTTTGCTTCTTTGTAGACATGTATAGTTAGTTTTCCGCCTTCGGGCATGGCTTGAACAGCATTATTAAACAAATTGAACATAATGCGGTTAATGAATGTAGAGTCAGCCACAACTTTCCTAGCCTCACCTTCAACTTTAACGCTTACCTCAATGTTCTCCGGCAAACCGTTCTTCGATAGCAACTCATCAATTATAAGTTTTAAGTCGGTTTCTTCTGCATTTGGTTTAAGCGGTCTAGCAAAGTCTTGTAGATCCGCCACAATCTTGTTGATATAATCAATGTTCTTTTCAATCTCTTGCAAACTTTCTAAGGCACTTTTTTTCTCTTCGCTCTCAGGAATCGAAGCCAATTCCGTTTTAACCAAGTAGACATCACCGGTTATAGCCTGCAGAGGATTGCGAATATCATGCCCAACCATGCCAGCAGTCGCGCCAATAGCAGACAAACGCTCAGCATTAACCAGTTCCTTAGCTTGCTCACTGACCTTCTGCTCTAAACCTTCAAAGTGTCGCTTTTGCTCATTCTCCAACTTCTTCCTATCAGTGATATCTACCAAAGACAAAACTGCACCGTCAACCTTCTTATCCACAGTTAAGTAGGGTTGAATATGCATTTCATAAACACGACCTTGCCCACCTGAAACTTCTTTGGTAGCCGCCACCAATTTAGTAGTTACATTACGAATTGCTTTCTCCAATTCCTCCGCCGAAAGCCCCAGTTGAAAGTCAGTGATTGAGCGTCCTACATCTGAAGGCTTAATTTTAAAGAGCTCTTGAGCAAATGGCGTAAAACGCCTTATCTGCAGATCATTATTTACAATGAGGACGGACAATTCAACGTTTTTTAATACGTTAAGTAAATCATCATTAATTACATTTAATGATTGATTGCGGTTTTTAAGCTCTTCATTTAGCGTCTGCAACTCTTCGTTACTTGATTGCAGCTCCTCTTTGCTTGACTGCAATTCCTCCATAGCTGCTCGCAACTCTTCGCTGGTTGCCTCACGTTCCTCATTAACAATCTGCATAGACGATTTGCATGCATCCAAATCCTCCCTAAGCGCTCGTATTTGAACACTCTCTGAATTTTTCGCCCCGTATTGTGAAGACGAAGATTCGGTTTCTTGACGTAAATCCACTTTAGCCTCTTCGAAGGTTATCAGGAAGAAAGGGTCTGCATATTGGGGCATCTTCAGGGGTTTGACTTTCAAGTTGACTATTCGCGGTTGCCCTTCAAGCTTGAATTGTACCTTTGCTTTGAAAGGTTTGTTTGCTTTTCTTGCTGTGTAAATTGCGGTTTGAACCTCCGCCCTCAACTCCTTTTGAACTATTTTATTTACGTTAAGGCTTGCGGGACCCTGTTCATGGATAAGGTAGGGATTAATTTGTCCGCGGAAAGCTAAAATCTCCAAGTTATTGTTAATCAACAGTGTTGGTGGGACATACTCACCCATTAATTGACGGTCCACTTCGTCTTTTAGCAACACCGTTGCATCCAGTTTCTGGGGTTTGAATTCGATCTTGGCTGAATACGGGGCAAACACCTCATGACTTAGCCCAATTTGAGGCTGCGCTCGCTTCTTTCTGTAGATTACTCCTTTGTTGGTGAGGGCTTCAAACAGATTCTCGAAATTTGCTTGCGCTTTCAGATTCGCCAAGAATTAGAAAACCCCCGTCCTTTAATCCGTAATGGAAAATAGGTACAACCCTTTCCTGAAGCTGGGAATCAAAATAGATCAACATGTTTCGACAGACAATGAGATCTAAATTGGAGAAAGGCGGGTCGCTTGTTATGTCCTGCTTTGCAAATATGCACATTTCTCTTATTGATTTCGCGATTTGGTAGCTGTCGTCCTGATCTTTGAAGAACTTTTTTAGTCTGTTTTCGGAAACATTCTCTTCTATGGATTTGTGGTATGTTCCTTGGCGAGCTTTCTCAATATTCTTTTCATTCACATCTGTGCCGAAAATCTGGATTTTTACATCAAGAATGACGTTTTCCTGCAAGTATTCTTGGATCGCTATTGCGAGGGAATAGGCTTCTTCGCCTGTTGAACAGCCTGGAACCCAAACGCGGACGGGTTCGCTTTGAGAATTTTTCTTGATGATTTCTGGAAATATTTTTTCTTTCAAAGCCAAAAAGGTTTTTGGTTCTCGGAAGAAACTTGTTACGCCGATTAGCAAGTCGTCAAAAAGTGACTGCAATTCAACTGGATGGGTCTCTAAATATTCTAAGTAGGTTTTAGGTCTGTGGTTTTGTTGATGACCATTCGGCGTGTGATGCGTCGTTTAATAGTTGTTTCTTTGTAATGTGTAAAGTCAGTTCCGAAAGCAATTTTGAGCATCGCATAGATTTTCTTAATAGGTTATCCGATAATTATTCCAGTCGGCGATTTCGTGGAAATGCACCGCCTCGAGCGGCACCTGGTGGATCCCGGATTCGACCTCGGCGATCAGGGTCAGGATCGCGACCGCCTGCTCCGCCGTTCCATCCGCCAATCCCGCCGCGCGGATCCGGCCCACCATGTCGCGGAAGCTGCCGGCGTCCTGCTCGTGGCGATGAGCGGGAGCCGGACTATCTTCGTGCCCATGCCCGCGTTTCTGAACATGCCCGCGTTCCTGAACATGCCCGCGCTCGTGAAGCCGCCCCGGAACGTGAGCGGAAGCGTGTTCTGAACCACCCCCTGATCCACTTTTGGCGTCACCCCCCTGTGCTTTCCCCGCCAGCCCGAAGCCGAGGCCGCGCAGGATGCCGCTCCGGGTTTCCCGCAACGCGCCCTCATACCCGTCCGGCAGCACCGCCCGGGCGTCCGCCAGCACGCGCGCGCGCAAATCCGGGAAGGCGTCGAGTAAGGCGGCGACGAACATATCGCCCGCGATGCCGCCGACCGCGTCGAGATGGATCCGGGCCATCGCCTCAGGCGGCCTGCCGGACCGGGACGACATAGGGGCCCTCGGGGATGATCGCCACCGCGGGGTCGCCGTGACGCGCCACGCTGGCGGCGATCGCGGCATCGACCGAGGCGATGATCTCGACGCCGGTGATGCGGCGCTCCTCCGCGTCGAGGCCTTCGGTGTAAAGCTGGATATTGCCGACGCGCATCGGCTTGAGCTGCATCTCGGTCTGCCACTCGTCGATCTCGGCCAACGACTTCGCCGTGAGGGTCGCGAGAAACCGTTGCGGTCCCAGCTCGACCAGCTTCGCCTGCGCGGCGCGGAATTCGTCGGAGCCGAAGCCTTCCGAGCAGCGCGAGGCGATGATCAGCGTGCCGCCCGGTTCCAGGATGTCGATCGGCGTCACCATGCCCTTGACCGTCTGGTAATAGGTCTTGTCGAGCGGGTAGCCGGCCGAGGACGTCACCACGGTGCGGAAGCGGCGGCCCACCTTGATGCGGGTCGCGTCCTCGATGAACGCCACCGCCGCCAAATGGCTGGCGATGATTTCGCCGAAGGTGACGTGGACGAGGTCGCGATCCTCATCGATCACCGTGTTGAGCGCGTAAAGTTCGCCGACCTTGCGCACGATCTGGAGTTGTTCCTCGTGCAACGGATTGCCGACGAGGTTGCACTGCACGGCGAGCGGATCTTCCATGAAGCGCGCGGAATGAAAGGTGCGGATTGTCGCGTGGCCGGCGACACCGGGCGCCACCACTTTGCGGCCGCCGGACCACCCGGCCATGAAGTGCGGCTCGACGAGGCCGGTGGCGATGCGCAGATCGGCCTCGACAAGGAGCCGGTTGATGCTGACCGGCGTGCCGCGCGTCGCGGTCGGTCCCAGATCGACATGATCGTGCGTATCGCGCGCGTAATGGTTCAGCACGCGAACGTTTTCCATCACCCACGGATCGCCGACGACCTCGGCCAGTTCGTCGCCCAGATTGGGCCGGTGCAGGCCGGTGGCGACCAGGATGGTGATGCGGTCGAGGGGAACGCCGCTCGCGACCATGGTTTCGATCATCGGGCGCAGGAACAGCCGGTTCGGCACCGGCCGCGTGATGTCGCAGATCAGAATGCAGGCACTGCCTCGGCCGCGCGCCAGGTCGGCCAGCGGTCCGGCATCGACCGGATGATCGAAAGCATGACGGATCGCCGCCGCGTTGTCGGGGAGTTTGGGCAGCGCGGCCTTGCGGATGATCGTTGGGTTGGCGTGCGCCGGCAGCGTGACGGGAAGCATGCCGCGACCATAAGCCAGCTCGACGTCCACGTGTGCCATGAATTCCTCGACGTCTGGTGCTGCCGCGTGGCTCAACGCCGGCCGACGGCGCGACGAGCGGATGCCGCATTATTGGGCCGCCGGGCTGGCGATGACAAGTTTCGTGAGGGCGGTTCGACTTTCGTGAGGGCGGTTCGCCCGTCGCGTGGAGAATTGCGGTCGACAGCGCGGCGACCGCGCGGAGTTGACACCGGCCCATTCATCCTACGATATTTTTAATGACCGCCACGGCGCGGCCAATCCACCGTGCCCGCCGGTTTCGCGCGGCACGCCAACAAACACCCGGAGGAAACACGTGGCACCTCATCGGCCATCCATCACGCGACGCACCGCGCTCGGCGGCCTCGCGGGCGGCGCGCTCGCGGCCACCACCGGACGTGCTCGCGCCGAACCGATCCAACTGAAGCTCGCGACCGCGGATACGATGAACGACACGTCGTACGAGGTCGGCCAGCGCTTCGGCGCCGAAGTCGCCAAACGCACCAACGGCAAATTCAACATCCAGTTGTTCGTCGGCGGCGCGCTCGGCAGCACGGTCAATCTGGCCAACAGCCTGCAAACCGGCATCATCGATTGCGCGATCCTGACCTCGGGCTATCTGGAATCGATCGTTCCCTCGGCGCAGGCCATCGATCTGCCGTTCATCTTCAAGGACGACGCCACCGCGGAATCCATGTTGGACGGCGAACTCGGCCAGCGCCTGTTCGCCGACATGGCGGGGCGCGGCATCAAGGGTCTCGCCTGGGGCTGGTACGGCTGGCGGCAGATGGAGATCAGCGACCGCGCCGTGAAGACGCCGGACGACATGCGCGGTCTGAAGATCCGCATCCAGCCAGGCCCGGTGTTCGCCGCGATGTTCAAGGCGCTGGGCGCCATTCCGGTGCCGCTCGACGGCTCGGAAGTCTATCTCGGCCTGTCGCAGCACACGGTGAACGGCGTCGAATTTCCCCTGCCCACGTCGGTCACGTTCAAGGTCTACGAGGTCACGAAATACCTCGCGTTGACCCGGCACAGCTACAACGCCGGCGCGCTGATGGTCAGCAACGCGCGCTGGGCCCAGTTGTCGCCGGACGAGCAAAAGGCGTTTCAGGAGGCCGCCACCGCCGTGCTGCCGTTCTGGCGGACGACAATCGCGAAACGGTCCGAGGAGGCCCTGACGTTCCTCCAGGCGCACGGCATGCAGGTCACCAACCCGGACTTCAAGGCCTTCCAGCAGAAGATGACCGCGGTCTACGACCAGTTCAGTCCCAAATATCCCGAGTTGTTCAAGATGCTCATGGAGCGCAATGCATGAGCGGCCCCACCGGCCTGCTGCTGGCGATGATGCAGCCTCCTTCGGCGATGGAGGAGGAATTTCAGGACTGGTATGACACCGAGCATTTTCCGGAACGGGCCGGCTGCGAAGGCTTCGTCACCGCGCATCGGCTGATCTGCCTGGATGGGTTCCCGCGCTATCTGGCGCTGTATGACCTCTCGAGCCGGGCGGTGCTCGACGGACCCGGCTACGCGGCGGTGGCGCGCAACCGTTACTCGCAATGGACGAAGCGGATCATTCCCCGCATGTGGGGCCATTACCGGTGCGAAGCCGACCAGATCTTTCCCGGTCAGGCGCTGCTGGGCGCCCAGGGCACGCCGGCCCGGGTCGCGCTGTGGCGGTTTTCCGGCGTGGCGGAGGCTTCGGTTCCGGCGATCGTCCAGGGGGTGCGCGCCAGCTTCGCGGATACGCCAGGCTTGTTGCAGATCCGCGTGTTCCAGGCGCGGGCGGCGGAGACCGGCGATGTCGTCGCCACGATCGAACTGGCCGGTCCAGTACCTCTGCCGGTGCCCACGCGGGAGACGTTCGGCGAAGCCGCCCGGCATTTGAACCTGAGCAACATCTACACGCCCTATTGGCGCTGAGCCGATGTGGCGGGCGAGCGCGATGGCGGCCGTCCCGGATGGGATCGCCGCGCCCTCCGCCGGACGACTCCGGGTCCTGGACGCCACGCTGGACCTGATCGTCGCGGGCGCCATGTTCGGCGAACTCGCGGTGGTGATCGGCGACGTGCTCGGCCGCACGCTGTTCGACTCGCCGCTGTTGTGGGCGGATGAAATCGGCGGCCTCGCGCTGACGGTGATCGCGTTCGTCGGCGGCGCGGTCGCCTATCGCCGCGACCAGCACATCGCGGTCCGCGTGCTGGTCGAGTGGCTGCCGCACCGGTGGCGCGCGCCACTGCACGCCGCCGCCGACTGGCTTGTGCTGGAAACCGCCGTGGTCTGCTTTGTCACCTCCTTCCCGCTGCTGATCTCGCGCTGGGATGAGCTGACGCCGCTGATGGAGATGCACGGCACCTGGCTGGCATTGCCGCTGACCGTCGGCATGGTGCTGCTGGCGGTCTACGCCGTGGCGCGCTTGCTGACGCAGCCGCCGGAGGCGGTGCTGGCCAGTCTGGCCGGTGCTGCTCGTGCTGAACGCGGCGCTGTGGCTCGCGGCCGCGTATGGGCCGCCGCTGGGCTCCTCCGCCGCGATTTCACTGGCAGTCGTTGTCGTTCTGGCCACGGTGCTGCTCGGCTTGCCGGTCGGGTTCGCGCTGGTGCTGGCGACGTCGCTGTTTCTGCGTCAGGTCTATCCGGCGGCGATGGTCGCCTTGCCGCAGAACATGGTGGATGGCGTCTCGCGCTTCGTGCTGCTGGCGCTGCCGTTTTTCATCCTCGCCGGGTTCGTGATGGAGGCGGGCGGCATCTCCCGCCGGCTGGTACTGTTCGTCGCGGCTCTGGTCGGACGGCTGCGCGGCGGGCTGCTGCAGGTCGTCATCGTCAGCATGTATATCGTGTCGGGGATATCCGGGTCGAAGGCGGCGGACGTGGCGGCGGTTGGCCTGGTGATGCGGGACATGCTCGACAAGGAGGGTTACGAACGCAGCGAGACGGCGGTCGTGCTCGCCTCGGCCGCCGCGATGGGCGAGTGCGTGCCGCCCAGTATCGCGATGCTGGTGCTGGGGTCGGTGACGTCGCTGTCGATGGGGGCGCTGTTCGCGTCCGGCCTGTTGCCGGCGGCGGTGATCGCGCTGTGCCTCATGGCGCTGGTGTTCGCGCGCATTCGCAAAGCGCGGCCGGAGGGGTTGCCGCCGGTCGTGCGTGGGTCGGTGCTTCGCCTCGGGCTGGACGCGATCCTGCCGTTCTCGATGCCGGTGCTGCTGTTCGCCGGCATCCTCAGCGGGTTCGCCACGCCGACGGAGATCTCCGCGTTCGCGGTGCTGTACGGGCTGGTGCTGGCGACTTTGGTCTATCGCGAGGTCGGGCCGCGCGCGTTGACCCGGGTCGCCGCCGATGCCTCCACCGTGGCCGCGATGGTGCTGTTCACGCTGGCCGCCGCGCAGACGTTCTCGTGGTCGTTGTCGGCGGCGCAGATGCCGCAGGGGCTGGCGGCGCTGGTGTTCTCCTGGCGAGACAACACCACCGTGTTCCTGCTGGCCTCGATCGTGGCGCTGGTCGTGCTCGGGTCGCTGCTGGAGGGGCTGCCCGCGCTGCTGATCCTGGCGCCGCTGCTGCTGCCGATAGCGACGAAGCTCGGGATCAGCGACCTGCACTATGGCATCGTCCTGCTGATCGCGATGGGGATCGGCGCGTTTTTGCCGCCGCTCGGCGTCGGCTTCTATATCGCGTGCGCGATTGCCCGGGCGCCGATGGGGGCGTCCACCCGCGCGATGGTCCCGTATGTGGCCGTGCTGCTCGCGGGATTGCTGCTGGTGACGTTCGTGCCCTGGTTCACGCTGGCGTTGCCGCGGGCGTTTGGCCTGGCACCGTGATGCCGCGCCATCGTCCGGCCGCCGCTCGGAGCGGGCTATTTCGCGACGTATAAAAAACGAAAATGCAACCCGGCCGGAGATCCCTGGGATGAGCGATACGCGAACCATCACCGAACGCGAGAACGAACTGTACCGGGCGATGCTGGCGTTCGACTATCCGGCGCTGGACGACATTCTTTCGGATGAGCTTCGCTACATTCATTCGACCGGCGTCGCCGAGACCAAGGCCGCGTATTTCGACGCGATGCGTCGCGGGCTTTACGAATATGGCGACATTCGGATCCTCAGCGGCGAGACGCGGCTGTTCGATGGCGCGGCGATGACCAGCGGCGTCATGGAGATGCTGGTCGGCGCCAATGGCTCCGCGAAGGGCGTCATCCGGCTGCTGCATGTGTTGATCTGGCGGCGCGAGGGCGAGAAGTGGCGGCTTTTGCTGCGGCAGGCGACGCGGATGCCGGCCTGACGCGGGCTATCGTTTCGCCGCCGTGCGCGCCGCTTTCCGTGGCGCCAGCGCGGTCCGCCGCCGCTCGGTGTCGTCGAGATGCGTCTGCATCGCCTCGCGCGCCATCGCCGTGTCACGCGCCAGGATCGCGTCGTAGATCGCCTTGTGCAGCGGCAAAGTCACCGTGCGGTTCTGCTCGCTGTCGCGATTGGTGATGCGCATCGACGTCACGAGGCTGGCGCGGATCGCATGCGCCACCGGCAGCAGGAACTCGTTGCGCGCCGCGCGGAGGCACGCGATGTGGAATTGCACGTCCGCCGCGACGAAGGCTCTGACGTCGTCGCGGGCCGCGACCATCGCCTCATAGGCCTTGGTGATCGCCGCGTGATCCTCGGCGGTGCCGCGCCGCGCCGCGAGTTCCGCCGCCGATGGCTCGATGATCCGGCGCAGCTCCATCAGATGATCCAGGCTGTCACTGGCGGGTTCGGCGGGATCGTCGCGCCAGCCCAGCACGGCCGGGTCGAGTTGGCTCCAGTCCGCGCGCGGGCGAACGATCGTGCCGCGGCGTGGTTTCGCGTCGAGCAGACCTTTGGCCGACAGCACATTCAGCGCCTCGCGCAGGACCGTGCGGCTGACGTCGTAGCGGGACAGCAGCGTCTCTTCCGTCGGCAACGGATCGCCGGGCAGCAGCCGTCCACGCACGATATCGCCGCCAAGCTGCTCCACGAGCTGTTCGCGTAGGTTCCGCTTGAACGGAGGCGCGTCCGGGCGATCGGATGGGGTCATACGATACTATCAACCGTGGGTGGCGTCAGCGTCAACGTAATTGGCACTCCGTAACTGACCGCGCGGGTCATCGCCGGTCGTCAGCGTCTCGGCACGCGTAGGCTTCGGGGTTGACCACGAACGCCGGGCGTCTTCCGTCGAAGTCGTCCAGGATCGCCTGGACCGCCGCGTGACCGACCCGCGCGAGCGCCTCTCCGGTCTGGCCCGCCACATGCGGCGACAGCAGGACCTGCCGCATCCGCCGCAGCACCGACGTGCGCGGCAATGGCTCGACCGCGAAGGTGTCCAACGCCGCGCCCGACAGATGGCCGGATTCCAGGGCGGCGATCAGCGCGGACTCATCGACCAGTTCGCCCCGCGCCGTGTTGACCAGCACGGCGCCGGGTTTCATCGCGGCGATCGCGGTGGCATCGATGATTCCGGCGTTCTCGGGCGTCAGCCGGAGGTGTAACGATACGATGTCCGAGCGCGCCAGAATTCGCGCAAGGGCATCTCGCGCAAGGGCATCTCGCGCAAGGGCATCTCGCGCAACGGCGCGATGGCGACGGACGGGGGAGCGCCGCCCGGCCGCCCAGGCTCCGCCGCCAGTACGGTCATGCCAAATCCTTGGGCGATGCGCGCCACGCGCGTCCCGACGGCGCCGTAACCGACGATCCCCAGCGTGCGGCCCTCCAGCGCGCCGCCGACCAAAGGCTCCCGCGACCACAGTCCGCCGCGCATGCCCGAGTCCGCCGCGGCCACCTTGCGGAGCAGGCCGAGCAACAGCGCGAAGGTATATTCCGCCACGGCGCCGGCGTTGGCAGGCCCGGTGGTGGTGACGACGATACCGCGCGCGGTCGCCGCCGGCAGGTCCACGCCGTCGCTGCCGGCGCCATGCCGCGCGATGATGCGCAGCGACGGCGCCGCCGCGATGACGCCGGCGGTCACGACGCCCAGCCGCGCGAGAATGGCGTCGGCGTCGCGACAGGCCTCGGTCAGGGTCGCTTCGTCGGGATAGGAGTCCAGGACGCGGACTGTCGCGCGTTCACGCAGACGCGCGACCGCCTCGGCGTGCACGGTGTCGTCGGTCAGCACCACCAGCTTGCGGGTCGGCGTGCCGCTCAAATCCCCTCCAGCGTGTAGTCGTGGTCGTGGATGACCACGCGGCGTTGGAACCGCCATACGCCCGCGACCTTGCGCAAGTCGCACTCATAGCGGCCGGGCGCCAGCAACCGGCTCTTGCCGTCCTTCGTCAAAAACACCGTCAAATAGCACGTCGCCTGGGCGCGGTCGCCATCGACCGTCATGCGCAAATTGGAGATGACGTGGCGAAGCTGCGAGCCGCCCGCCTGGAAACGGGCGAAGCGGTGGGCGAAGGCGGTGATGGCCGCGCGGCCGGTGTGCTCGCCCACGGCGGGGCTGACCAACGTCCCGTCCTCGGTGAAGCAGTCGATCACGGTCTCGGCATCGCCGTCATCCAGCGCGCAGGTGTACCGCACGAACAGGTCGTTGATACCGAAGCGGTCCTCGATCGAAGGCGATGCCATGGGGTGATCTCCATAAAAATCGATCCGGCTACGAACCGAGCGGATCGGGGCGATAGCCGATGATCTGGGGCGAACATGGTCGAGGAAAAGCTGGTCATCGGCAAAGTGGCCAGGCGGTTCGTGCCGCTGCTGATCACCGCCGCCTTCCTCGCCTACCTGGACCGCGTCAACGTGAGCTTCGCCGCGATCACGATGAACCGCGACGTCGGGCTGTCGGCGGCGGCCTACGGCTTCGGCGCCAGCGTGTTCTTCCTGCCGTATGTGCTGTTCGAGGTCCCGTCGAACATGGTAACGCCCGCCGTCAACGCGGCGCCGGCGGCAGGCCGGACATGAACTTCACCAGATACGGCTTCCACACCGCGGCGTAGTAATGGGTGAAGTGTCCGTGCGTGGCCTTGGAATAGGGGGTCAGCACGTAGGTGCCGTGCGCGATCTTCTTGAACCCGCGCTCGACCGTGCCGAGGGTGGGCGGATCGGCGAAGTCCTCGACGTTGTTGATCAGCATCACATGCGCCTTGATCTTCGGCAGGTCGGCCTCCGGGCTGTAGTCGTAGATCGATTCGATTTCATACAACGTGTTGTTGGCGTCGCCGTTTTTCAGCAACCCGGCCAGCCGTTTGTCGTAGAGCGCCTTGGCCGCCTGCATGGTCGGCGCTTCTTCCTGGATGCGTACTGGGCTGTCGGTGAGGTCGTTGCCAGCCGCCGCGTACATGTAGAGGGTCGGGGTCTTGTCATAGTTGCCATCTCGCCAGGCCGGGTCCTGCCGGATCAGCTCCGTGGCGGCATGGCGCAGCATGTAGTTGCGGCCGCTGATCTCGATCGGCTGGCACGACATCCCGATCGTGCCGTCCATCAGGCCGGGATACCATTCCGCCCACAGAAATTGCTGCATGCAGCCCAACGAGCTGCCGATGATCAGTCGCAAATGAGCGACCTTCAGCCCGTCCGTGACCAGCCGGTGCGTCAGATCGACCATGTCGTGATAGCGGTAATGCGGAAAGCCGGCCTTCAGGCCATCGGACGGTTTCGACGAGCCGCCGCGGCCCAGCGCGTCGGGCATGATGATGTAATACTTCGCCGGGTCGAGCGGCTGACCGGGTCTGAACAACTCGTCAGCCAGGCTCGCGCGAAACCAGTTGGCGCCGGTGCCGGTATTGCCCTGCAGCAGCAGCACGCCATTGATGATCTGGCCCTCGGCGTTCCGCTTCGCCGTGCCGATGGTGCGGTAATGTAGTTTCACCTCCGGCATGGTCTCACCGCTGGCGAATTTGTAGTTGCCGACGACGAAATCGGATTCCTGATAGCCAGGCCACGATGACGGCGGCGCGTTCGCGGTCTCTTGTGCCAGCGCCGGCAGCGCCGCGGCCACTAAGACGGTCACGAGCAACGTGCGGACGAACATTGTTTACCTCCCCGGGACATACGGCCAGTTCACCTTATCCAGGATTGTCGAGGGCGGCGAATCGCGGCCCGCATCCAGGATTGCCGGGCGCGGCGAATCGCGGCCGGGTGTACGGCCGCGATGGCACGAACGTCAGACCGGGCGAGCCGCGCCGGACGCCGCGTCCGCCTCATCCGCTCGGCGAGCTTATCCGCCGCGCTTTGGCGACCACCCGTATGCCTTGGCGGTGGCGCCGCCCATCAGCATCGCTCGCTCCGTCTCGCTCAGCCGGTCGGTGCGAAGGAACGGCTCGACCGCCTGCTCGTAGTTGACGACGGCGAAGGCGCGCGTCCAGTCCGTTCCCCACAGGCACCGCTCGAACCCCCAGGCGTCGAACACGCGCGCCAGCGGGTCCCAGATGTCCGGGAACGGAAACGGCTGGTGCGACAGCGTGCAGGCGCCGCTGACCTTGATCACAGCGTTCGGGCGTTTGGCGAGCTCCAGCACCTTTGGCAGGTCGGACCAGGGCTGTGGCGCCGCGGGCGGGACGTGTGGCTGGACGATGCCCAGATGATCGATGATGAAGCGGGTGCCGGGATGGCGGTCGATCAGCGCGGTGCCGGTGTCCAAATTGCCCCAACACAGGATGTTGACCGGAAAGTCGAGACGGGCCGCCGCGCGCAGGATCCGGTCGAGGCCGGGATCATCCGCCGCGCGCCCCGAGTCTTTCGGCAACATGATGCGGATGCCGACCGTGCCTGGCGTCTTCTTCCAGTCGGCGATCACATCCGCCACCGCCGGATCGTCCGGGTTGACCGGCTTGACGATGGCGAACCGGTCGGAATGCGCCCGTTGCACCTCAACCGCATAGCTCGCGTCGTATTGGTACAACCCAAAGGCGGAGATGAAGATCGCGCCATCGACGCCGACCTTGTCCATCGCGGCCACCATCTCATCGCCGGTGACGTGAGCGGGCCAGTTCGGCACGTTGTGCCACGGCCGCTTCGGCGTGTTCGCCTCGTACGCATGGACCTGTGAATCGATGATCGTCATCGGGGAACTCCTTCTTGTCGGTGGGGCGAGATGACCACGGCGCCGGCGGTTCAGTCCAACTGGTAGCCGTACACCTCGCGGAACAGGAAGATCGCCGCCAGCAACCCGACGGCCGGGAACAGGATCACGAGCACCGTGGCGTTGGCCTGGCCGATCGCGGCGAACAGAGTTGGGAACAGGAAGATTCCCATGAAGACCGTGACCTTGTTGAACACGTAGGTGACGCCTCCGGCGACGCCGCGATATTGCGCCCGCGCGACGACCGTGGCGATCGTCAAAGGTGTGGTGACCGCCCAGGTGTGGCCCCACATCATGATTGCCGCGGCGAGCGGAAGCAGGATCGGATGGCCGGTGTAGAGGGCGTACGCCGCGATCGACAACCCGGCGATCACGGTCGTGAACCCGGCGATGCCGACGCCGCGATGACCCAGTCTGGGCAATACCGCCGGCCCGACCCAGGCCGCGATGCCGGCGATGAACCAGATCACGCCGGTCATCAGGCTCGTCCCGGCGAGCGATGAGACGCCGACCATCATGAAGATCACCGGAATGTAGAACCCGAACGTCGAGAACTCGCCGCCGCAGCAGAGGAAGCAAATCCAACTGTAAATGCTGGCGCGCCAGCGGACCGGATCCTGACGCAGATCGGCGAAGAACTCCGTCACCGGCGGCTTCCTGACCTCGATGTCCCGGTCCGGCAGCATGTCCAGGTCATCGTTGTACATCCGCCGCGCGACCGCCTTGGCCTCGGTGAAGCGGCCCTGGCGGACCAGCCAGATCGCTGTCTCCGGCAGTTCGCTGCGCATGAGGAGGATGACCAGGGCGGGGACCGCGCCAAGGCCCAATACCACGCGCCAGAGCATCTCGTGCGACATGCCGAACGCCAGCAGCAGGACGACGACCAGCGCGCACACCACCTGGCCGGCCGCGAACATGACCTGCCAGCGGTTGCCCATGACCTCGCGCCGGCCGGTGGGCAGATATTCCATGATGTAGGTGTAGCCGGTGGTGACGTCGGCGCCCAACGGAATGCCGAGCAGGAAACGCAACAGCAACAGCGCCTCCATGCCGGGCGCGAACGCCTGCGCCAGAGCGAGGACGATGAACAGGGCGATACTGGCCATGAACATCACGCGCCGCCCGAGTTTGTCGGTCAGCCAGCCGCCCACCAGCGCGCCGACCACGGCGCCGGCCTGCACGGCGGCGGCGGTAAGCCCAAGCAACGACGCCGCGGGATGGAATTGCTCGCGGACGAAAATCAATACGAACGAGATCGAATAGAAATCCCACGCCTCCACGAACAGGGACGCGAGCATCAGGATGCCGATGTAGTTGCCTTTCGGCGCGTAGGTGCCGGCGAGATGCCTGACGGCATGATCCATCGCCGTCTGGTGTGTGACGGTAGTAGACACGTTCGAAGTTTCCCTTCCCATTCGTTCGTTACGGTCACGCGGCGTTGCGCTCACGTAATCTCTCGCACCCATCCCCACGGTCCGCCGCGTCATCCGGCGGATACCGGCATCAAATCGTGGCGTTCAGCCGACTTTGGTCAGCTTTTGCAAACTGCGGATCCGCCGCGGCCGCGCGGCGCCGGGGAACACATGCTCCCACGCGGAATACGAAACCTCGCCGACATACAAATCGCCGTGCAAGTCCATCGCCAGTGTGTGCGGCGCGATGAACGTGCCGTCCTCGGTGCCGGCATGCGGCGCGCCCAGACGGCCCAGCAACTGGCCCTTGTGATCCAGGATCGAGATGCGCGGGCCGATGTTGGGGAAGCGGCGATTGATGGCGAGGAATGGCCCAAGCTCGCCGACGAAGAAGACCGGCTGCCGCGTGCCGTGCATGTACAGCCCGCACGGCCGGAACAGATTGTGCCATTGCGTCACGAATTTGCCGGTGGTGTCGAACACCTGGATGCGGTAGTTTTCGCGGTCGGCGATGTAGACGAAGCCGTCGTCGTCGCAGGTGATATTGTGCACGACATTGAACTGGCCCGGATCGGTGCCGAACTCGCCCCACGACATCAGCCAGCGTCCGTCCGGCGCGTATTTATGCACGCGCGCGTTGCCATACCCGTCGGCCACCAGAATATCGCCGTCCGGCGTCAGCGCGGTGTGCGTCGGGCGGTTAAACGGCTGGCCGCTGAAGATCGGTGCCGGAGCGCCCGGCGTCCCCAGAGTGGACAGGACCTCACCGTCCAGAGTGCAGTGACGAATGACGTGAACGCCCTCGTCGGCGCACCAGATCGTCTGGTCGGGCGCGAGATGTACGGCGTGCGGCCGTTTGAACGTCGTTTCGCCCCAGGTGCGCAATACCGTCCCGTCCCGGTCGAGCACGATCATCGGGCGGTCGCCGCGATTGAACACGAACACGCGGTCCTGGTTATCGACCGCGACGCCGCCGACGTCTTTCAGGTCCCAGTCGTCCGGAAGCTTCGCCCAATTTGGTACGACATAATAACGAAAATCGCCGGATCCAACAATGACGCTCATGCGTGTCGCCTTTCCTTCAGCGCCGGGACCAGCAGCGCCGGCCCAACCTGATCGAGCCCGGTGCAGCCCAGCATCGCCATGTTCCGGTCGATCTCCAGCGACAGCAGGGAGATCGCGTGTCTCACCCCCGCCTTGCCGCCGATCGCCGCCGCGTAGAGGAACGGCCGGCCGACGAAGACGAACCGCGCGCCAAGCGCGAAGGCCTTGAGCACGTCGGTGCCGCGCCGGATGCCGCTGTCCAGTGTGACCGTCAGACCGCCGGCGGCCTCGCGGATGTCGGGCAGCGCCGTGAGCGACGGCATCGACCCGTCGAGTTGCCGTCCGCCATGGTTGGACACGATGATCCCGTCGATCCCGAGCGATTCAGCGCGCGCGGCGTCCTCCGGTGCGAGGATGCCCTTCAGCAGCAGCGTGCCCGGCCAGCGGTCGCGGATCCAGGCGACATCCTCCCAGCACAGCGCATCCCTTCTCCCAAACCCCCGCTCCGCCTGGGCCGAAATCAAGGGCGCGCCGCGGACGGCGTCCACATTCTCGAAATGCGGCATCCCGCGGGTCAGCAGCGTGCGGCAGAGGTTGCCCATCAGCCAGCGCGGATGGGTGATGCCGTCCCAGGCCAGGCCGACGCCGGGACGCAGCGGCAGCATGAAGCCGTTGCGCGCGTTGTTCTCCCGGTTGCCGGCCACCGACACATCCACGGTGATGACCAGCGTGCGGTAGCCGGCGCGCGCGACCCGATCCACCAGCGCGCCGATGCGCGGGCGATCACCGGGGATGTAAGCCTGGAACCAGGCATCGGGATTGGCGCGGAGGATGCTCTCCAGCGGCATCAGCGAGGAGCCGCTGAGGATGAACGGAATGTTCGCGTCGGCGGCGGCTTCGGCCAGCACGCGCTCGCACTCGAACGCCATCAGCGACGTCGCACCCATCGGAGCGATCCCGAACGGCGCGGCGTAGGTCTTGCCGAACAGCGGCGCGCTCAGGCTCCGGCCGACGGTGTTGACCAGCACGCGGGGGCGGAACGACCACGCGGCGAACGCGGCGCGGTTGGCGTCGCGCGCGGCGTTGGTCTCGACCCCGCCTTCGACGAAGCCGAAAATGCGCCGCGGCAAACGCCGCCGGGCGCGCGGTTCCAGATCCTCGAGCGAGTAGACGCGTGAAAGGCCCCGCGGCAGATCCGCCGCCAGTTGGGGGGTCACCGAAGAATACACCCGTTCCTCGGCCGGTGCCGGAAGTGTGGTCTCGACGACGTCCGCCGGCATCCGCGCATCCTCCCGTGGTTGCGGCCTCCAGTCGTATCGTAATATGATTGGCTGTCCCGTCAAGTTTCGCACCCAGGGGGCGAGCCAGGGGGGCGAGCCAGGGGGGCGAGCCAGGGGGGCGAGCCAGCGAGAGTGAGCCAGGGGGGCGGTCAAGGGGGAGGCCAGGCGGGCAGCCAGGCCGGCGAGCAATCAGGATCATGCCCGAGGGGGGAAAACCAGTCATGAAGATCACCGACGTCCGCGCGCATGTTCTGGAAGCGAAACTGGCGCAGCCGTTCGCCTATTCGCGCATGTGGTACGCGAAGCGGATGTCGATGATCGTCGAGATCGTCACCGACGAGGGTCTGGTCGGCTGGGGCGAGTGCTATGGCCCCGCGCGCATCAACGCCGCCGTGGTGCGGGAACTGGGATCGTTTCTGATAGGACACGACCCGGTGCGCGGCGAGTTCCTGTGGCACGAACTCTACGCGCGCTACCGCGATCACGGCCAGAAGGGCGTGGTGATCCAGGGCCTGAGCGGGATCGACATCGCGCTGTGGGACCTGCGCGGTAAGTATTTCGGGCAGCCCATCCACCGGCTGCTGGGCGGTCCGGTTCGTGACAAAGTCAAGGCTTATGCAACAGGCCTGTACCGGCGGGACCGGCCCGACCACACGGTCTATTTGTGCGAGGAGGCGCTGGAGTCGCGCGCGCTCGGGTTCCAGGCGATGAAGCTGAAGGTCGGTTTCGGGGTCGATGACGACGTGCGTGCCGTGCGCGCGGTGCGCGAGGCGATCGGACCGGACATCGGCCTGATGATCGACGCCAACCACGCCTACGACGCGGTGGAGGCGATCCGTCTGGGTCGCCGCATCGAGGGCTCCGACATCGGCTGGTTCGAGGAACCGGTCCCGCCCGAGGATCTCGACGGTCACCTGGCGGTGAAGGCGGCGCTGTCGATCCCGATCGCCACCGGGGAATGCGAGTTCACCCGCATGGGGTTCCGCGGCCTGCTGGAACGGCGGGCCGCGGACATTATCCAGCCCGATCTGTGCGCCGCCGGCGGGTTGTCCGAATGTAAGAAGATCGCCGACATGGCCTTGGCTTTCGGCGTGCGGTTCGCACCCCATGTCTGGGGCACCGGCATCGCCGTGGCGGCCGCGGCGCAGCTACTGGCGGTTGTCGCGGACTGGACGCCCCCCTCGCTCGCGCCGGTGGAACCGATGCTGGAGTTCGACCGCACCGAGCATCCGGTGCGGAGCGCGCTCCTGACGACGCCCATCGCGCCGGTGAACGGCTACCTCCCGCTGCCGTCGGGACCTGGGCTGGGGATCGAGGTTGATCGCGAAGCACTGGTCCGGTTCCGGGCGGAGGCTTAGATCGGGCTCACCCGAGCGCCATCGTTGCGAACCCGGTAATCCCCATCGACACCGCCCGCGCCGGCAATGGCACGGGCTTCGGCGAAACCAGCGTGCCGGTCAGCACGATGTCTCCCGCGCGCAACGACAGCCCGCCGCGCGCCAGGGCCTTGGCCAGCCACAGCAGCGAGTTCGAACGCGGTCAGCACATCCCGGACCGATCCGTTCCAGCGTTGTCCGTCGATCTCGATGAAACCCTCGGCCGCGGTCAGGTCCTGGCTCCGCCAGGCCGGGTTTTCCGGGCCGACGACAAAACCCACCTGAAAGAAGTCGTCCGCGATCAGGCTCGGCACGCCGACCGAAGCCGGATCGTCATAGCGGCCGTCGATGATTTCGCATCCGATATGGCAGGCGCCGATCGCGTCGGGGATGGCGGCCGCCGACAACCCCGGATCCGCGCCATCGATATCGCGCCGCAGCACCACCAGGATCTCGCATTCCACCGACGGCCGGGTCAGCGGCCGGCTCAGCGCCTCGGTCAAAGACGCCGAACGTCCGCTGGCCAACAGTCCGGCGTAGACCGGCTCGGTCAACCCGAACCCGCGCTGCCCGGCGGCGGACGTTGAGCCGACTTTCCAGCCAACCCGCGCGTCGCCCACGGCGGCGAGGCGGTCGTGGATCGCCGCCTGCAGCCGGTAGCCATCCGCGATCGTCCCGGGGCGCAGCGCCGGGTCGATACCGGGCCACGCCGGCCGTTGGCCTCGCGCCCGGACGAACGCGTCGATACTCTCTTGCCGCATGAGCGTTCCTCGTGTGCCGGTTGCGTGGATCATGACGGTGTCAGTGCGCGAGAAGTTCGCCCCCGGAAGTTTCCCCACTGGAAGTTCAGCCTGCGGGAAGTTCAGGCCGCGAGAGGGGCATCCGGGAGTTTCTCCAGCTTCTGCAGGCTTTTCAAATTGGGGGGCCTGGGCTTGTCGGGGAACGCCGAGGGCCAGGAGGCGACCACGACCTCGCCGACATAGATGTCACCCCGAGAATCGACCGCGATGCCGTGCGGCGACATGAACTGCCCAGGCTCCTGGCCGACGGGATCGTCGGGGCGGCCGAGGCGGGTGAGCACGTTGCCTTTCCCGTCGAGGATGCTGACCCGCGGGCCGATGTTGGGATAATGGCGATTGACCGACATGTACGGCCCGATCTCCCCCACATAACACAACGGGCATTGTCCGAACGTCATGCACAGGCCGCTCGGCCGATGCAGGTTGTTCCACTGCGTTTCGTATTTGCCGTTGCCGTCGAACACCTGAATACGGTGGCTCTCCCGGTCGGCGACGTAGACCCACCCATCGGGATCGCAAACAATATTGTGCGGCAGGTTGAACTCCCCTGGGCCGCTGCCGGGACGCCCCCAACTCAGCAACAATTTGCCATCCGGCGAATACTTGTGCACCCGCGCGTTGCCATAGCCGTCGGAGACATAGAGATCGCCGGACGGGGACAGGGCCGTGTGGGTGCAGCGATTGAACGGTTTGCCGCTCATGAACGGCGAAGGTTCGCCGGGCACGCCGAGCCGCATCAGCACGCGTCCCTCGGCCGTCACCTGGCGTACGGTATGGTCGCCGTCGTCGGTGCAGTAGATCGTGCCATCCGGCGCCATCTGGATGCCATGCGCGTGGGAGAAGATGTCCTCGCCCCACGCGCGCAGAAAATTGCCGTCGCGGTCGAACACGATCATCGGGTGCGCACCGCGATTGAACACGAAGACGTTGTCGTTCGCGTCAACTCCGACGGCGGCGACTTCGTGGAAGCTCCAGCCATCGGGGAGTCGAGCCCAGTCGCGATTGACACGGTAGCGGAATGAACCCTCGCCGAGGATGGTGTCCCCGGAATGCTGTCGGCTTTCCCGCATGGTTTCCTCCACAGTTTCCGCGCCGGTCGCGACGGGGTCTGGCGCCGCGGCTTCGAAGACCACACCGCGCGCGCGGCATGGCATACTCGCGCGATTGTCCGCCGCGAGGCAACTTCGCGCGCGGACCGTCTTCCGCGGCGACGCGTTCCGCGGAGCCGGACCCGCGCGGCGGTCAGCCGATGCGGTTGTCAGGCGGCTGAATTCGTTTCGGTGTCGCGGCGCGCCGGGCGCCAAAGTCCGCCGCCGGGACGTTAAACCGACAGCAACGCCGCCATCACGCGCTCACGGGTCAACGGCAGGTCGCGCAGCCGGGCACCCAGCGCGCGCGCGACCGCGTTGCCGATCGCGCCGGCGGTGGGTCCCGCGGTTGCCTCGCCGACACCGAGCGGCGGAAGATCCAGTGCCGGGTTCACCAGTTCGACAGTCACCTCCGGCACCTCGCTGAACCGCAACACCGGGTAGCTGTCCCAGTCGCGCGAGCCGATGCCGGTTTGCTCCAGTCTGACCTGTTCCTTCAGCACCCAACTGGCGGCCTGAATGATCCCGCCCTCGAGTTGGTTGATCGCACCGTCCGGATTGATCACCAGCCCGGCGTCGGCGGCGCACCAGACGCGAGACAGCCTGATCTCCTCATCGACTTCGAGTTCCACCGCGACGGCGGCGTAGGCGGCGCGGTTCTTGTAACGCGCGAAGGCCATGCCGAGGCCGCGGCCCGTCCCGACGGGCGCATCGTTTCGCCATCCGCACATCGCGGCGACGCGTTCGATCACCTGACGCGCGCGCTGATCGGACAACAGCGACAACCGATACGCCACCGGATCTTCTCCCGCTCGTTCCGCGAGCTCATCGATGAAGGATTCGATCGCGAACACATTCGCGGTGGCGCCAAGTCCGCGCAGAGCCGAGGTGCGGATCGGCGTCTCCGGGATCAGATGGTAGACGATCCGTTTGGCCGGGAAGTCGTACAACGGTTCGCCATTGCGGGTTCCGCCGCCGCCGCCCGCTTCCGGCACGTCGGCGAACGCCGCCCGGTCGGGCGGGTCCGGCAACGTCGATTCCGGAAGCAATCCGCCGTGAAGCCCAGGACGGGTGCTGTGAATGGGGCTCCAGATTTCGGTGGTCCAGTCCGCCGGCCGTCCGGAGGCATCGACGCTCGCGCGGGCGGTGACCACCATCGCGGGACTGACCGGTTCGAACGCGAACTCCTCCTCCCGCCGCCAGCGCACGCGGATCGGCTTGCCTGGCATCCGCATCGCGATGACCGCCGCGTCGGCCGCCGCGTCGTCGGCGCCGTTGTGGCCGTAGCAGCCCGGCCCCTGCGCGTGCGTCACCGAAATCGCCGCCGGATCCAGCTTCAGCATGCGGGACAGCGCGGCCTTGAGCGGATAGACGCCCTGCGAATGGGTCCAAACCTGAAGCCGCCCATCGCGAAACACCGCCAGTGCGCAGGAAGGCGCGACCGACGCGTGTGCCAGATAGCCGCGGCTGTAGGTTGCCTCGTGCGTGGTCAGTCCGGGCACCGCCCCTGCCGCACCGGGACCGATAACCCGATCGATCGCGGGGCGTTGCAACAGCCACCGGGCATCTTCCTGCGATGGACTTAAAGGCTCGACGCCATGCCATACGACATGATCGGCGGCGGTGGCGGCGACAGCCTCCGCGTCGGTTTCGTCCGCGGCGACAATCGCCAGGAAATCGCCATACCGAACGACATCCACCGGTCCCGAGGCGCCACGCCGCAGCGCCGCTTCATCGACCGACGCGATCGTGGCGCCGCGTCCAGGCTGACGGACCACCCGCGCGTGGAGCAGCCCGTCCATCGCCATGTCGTGGATGAAAACGGGCTCCCCGAACACCTTGGCCGCGAGGTCGATGCGTTGCGCGTTTTGGCCAACGATGGTGTACGCACCGACATCTTTGCCGCTGGCGCGCCCGGTGGCGCGGCGTGTCAGATCGATGGCTCCGGCGATGGTCCAGTAATCGTGCGCTGTCGGTTCGCCGCGGCAGGTGATCGCGCCATCGCGGATCGCCAGATCGTCCAGCGGTTCGCCGAGTGTCGCGGCGGCCTGCTCCAGGATCAGCAGGCGGACCTCGGCGCACGCCATGCGCAAGGCCACGCCGCCGAACTGAATTGACTGGCTGCCGGAGGTGTAACCCTCGTTGGGCGTGAGCGCGGTGTCGCCCGATTGCAGAGTGATGCGCTCCGGCGCGATGTCGAGTTCCTCCGCCGCGATCTGCCGAAGCGCCGTCAGCACGCCTTGCCCGATCTCGACTTTGCCGGTGCGCACCACGACCCGTCCGGGCGACGGGAAGGCGACCCATTGATCGAGGCGTGGATTATCGGCCAGGGCCGCGGGCAACGGTGCGGTCACGCCGGGACCTCGCGGTGCGATTGTTCGGCGACCCGAAGGATCGCGCGGATGATCCGATTGTGCGATCCGCAGCGACAGAGATTGCCATCGAGCGCTTCGGCGACGTCCCGCCGGGACGGCGACGGGTTGCGATCCAGCAACGCCTTCGCGGCGATCAGGATGCCGCTCAGACAGTAGCCGCATTGTCCCGCCTGCTCATCGAGGAACGCCTGCTGCAAAGGATGCGGATGCGCGCGCGTTCCCAGTCCCTCGATCGTGACCACGGTTTTGTGCGCGACGGTCCAGAGCGGCCTGCCGCAGGATTTCTCGGGCGAGCCGTCGATCAGCACCATGCAAGAGCCACACTGTTCCGCGCCGCAGCCGAACCGCGTCCCTTTGAGGTCCAGTTGGTTGCGCAGCACGTCGAGCAATGGCGTTGCCTCGGGCACGGTTACGCTCACGGCCTGGCCATTCACGGTGAAGCTGATGGAGTGGGGGTGCGCGGGAGAAGAGGTTGGTGCGTCCATGGCGTCAGCATGCCGTACCGATGCGCCGAGGTGTAGCCCGGTGGCGCCGGACTCGCGGACAGGATTATGTTACCATATCGTTACGGCGACGCGGCGTTGACAAACCCGGCGCCCCGGGCGGACGCACGTGCCGCATGACCCGCCACGCTTGACAGCGCTGGGCGCGCACGGTTTCAGAAAGCCTCGCGCCTCGGATTGGCTGGGTGCGTGCAATGAAAGAGTTGGAGCCCATGGACGGATTGCCCGAAGCCGGACCCGACGTCCGGGATTTCTTCCATCGCTGGCTCGAGACATTCTCGCGCTTCGTCCGCGAGGTCGATTATGCGTCGGCCAAACCATTGTTCCACAAAGACATCCTGGCCTTCGGAACGCATCGCGACGTGTTGCCGAGCCTCGAGGCCTGGGTCAACAGCCAATGGGACAACGTCTGGCCGAAGACGGACGATTTCCGCTTCGATCTCGCGGCCACGCATGTGCTTGCGTCGGATGATGGATCGATGGCGGTCGTCATCGCGCCGTGGACCAGCACGGGCTTTCATCCTGACGGCGCGCGGTTCGATCGCCCAGGCCGCGCGACGATGGTGTTCCATAAGCAGGCCGGCATGTGGTTGGGGGTGCACTCGCATCTGTCATTGAACCGCGGCGTGCCGCAGACGAGCCACGGAAACCGGCCTGTGAAGGCGCGGTAAAGCGGACGGCGCCGCCGCCGTCCGCTCATTCCGCGACCGTGGTCATGCCGTCAATCGGCGCCGGCGGACGCGGTGGACACCGAATTCGCGGACGCGTGTTCCACGCCGTACAGCAAGCCGCCTCTGCGCGTGTAGAGCCACCACGTGATGCCGATGCAGCTCACGTAGAAGGTCAGGAAGCAGTATAGCGCGGCTCCCGCTCCACCGGTCATGGCGATCGACGTGCCGAAGCTTTTGGGAATGAAGAACGCGCCATAAGCCGCGATGGCCGAGGTGAATCCGATGATTGCGGCTGCCTCTTTGTCCGACTGCCTGACCAGTTCGGCGGCGGCGAGTCCGGGTTCCAGCCGCGCGACCTCCCGCCGCATGATCGCCGGGATCATCTGGAACGTGGATGCGTTGCCAACGCCGCTCGCGGCGAACAGGAACAGGAAGCTGGCGAAGAACACCGGGAACGCGGTGCTGTCGCCTTTCATGCCGATCGCGTAAAGAATGCCGATCGTCCCCAGGCACATGGCGACGAACACCCAGAACGTGATGCGTCCGCCACCGATCCGATCGCTCGGCCTGCCCGCGGCGGCCCGCGCCAGCGCGCCCACCAGCGGTCCCAGGAAGGCGTAGCGCAGCACGTTCACGTCCGGGAAAAGCACTTTCGCCAGCAGCGGAAACGCGGCGGAGAAACCGATGAACGATCCGAACGTTCCGGTGTAGAGCCAGCACATGATCCAGTTATGCGTGCGCCGGAATATCACCGATTGGTCGGCGAACGATGCCTTCATCGACGCGACGTCATTCATCCCGAACCACGCCGCGAACGCGCTGGCCACGATGAAGGGCACGAACACGAAGCCGGCGTTCTGCAGCCAGAGCGTCGTTTTCACGCCGCCTTGCACCGCCGATTGCGGCGCGCCACCCAGAAAGCCAAACACGCCGGCGGTGATCGCCAGAGGCACGACGAATTGTACGACGCTGACCCCGAGATTGCCGAGACCGGCGTTGATGGCCAGCGCATTCCCTTTCTCCGCCTTGGGGAAAAAGAACGAGATGTTGGCCATCGAGGAGGCGAAGTTGCCGCCGCCAAGACCGCACAGCAGCGCGAGCCCCAGGAAGATCCAGTACGGCGTGTCGGGACTTTGCACGGCGAAGCCCATACCCACCGCCGGGATCGCCAGCGACCATGTCGTCAACGTCGTCCACATCCGGCCACCGAAGATCGCCGGCATGAAGGAATAGAACACCCGCAGCGTGGCGCCGGACAGTCCCGGCATCGACGCCAGCCAGAACAACTGCTCGTTGGTGAAGGCGAACCCGACCGAGGGAAGTTTCGCGACGACCACCGACCAGACCATCCAGACCGCGAACGACAGCAGCAGGCAAGGCACGGAAATCCACAGGTTGCGCCGGGCGATCGCGCGGCCGGTGCTGTCCCAGAACGTCTTGTCCTCGGGCCGCCAGTCCTGGATCGCGCCGTTGCCCGCCAGCGCGCCCGCCTGCTCGGGACCGTGGATCGGCTGCATTTCCGGCAACTGCGGCAGGCTGCGCACCGCGATGCCAGTGTCCTGCGCCGTGCGCTCCATCTGATTGATCGCCAGATGCATCCAGATCAGCGACACCGAAACGACCAGGAACAGCAGCCAGAAGCAGCTTTGCCACACGCCGGTCAGATCGTTCAGCGCGCCGAACGCGATGGGGAAGATGAAACCGCCCAGACCGCCGACAAGGCCAACCACGCCGCCGACGGCGCCCACACGACTGGGGTAGTAGACCGGGATATGCTTATAGACCGCGGCCTTCCCCAAACTCATGAAGAAGCCGAGCACGGCCGCGACGACGATGAAGCCGACGACACCCAGCGACGTCGAGAACGCGATCGTGCCATGACTGCCGCGCACCACGTAGTGCGTCGGCGGATACGACAGGATGAACGTGCAGACGACGGAGACCAGGAACGTCCAGTACATCACGCGGCGCGCGCCGAACCGGTCCGACAGATGTCCGCCATAGGCGCGGAAGACCGAGGCCGGAATGGAATAGGCCGCGCCGATCACGCCCGCCGCCGCGACTCCGACGCCGTACACCCCGATCAGGTAATGCGGCAGCCATAGCGCCAACGAAACGAAGCCGCCGAACACGAAAAAGTAGTACAGCGAAAAGCGCCAGACCTGCACATTCTTCAGCGGTTCCAGCATCGCCCTCAGCGATTCCGGTTTCTCGCCCGAGATGCGCCGCGCCGCGTGCACCGGATCGTCCTTCGTCATGACGAAGAAAACGACCGCGATCAGTGTCAGCGCGGCGGCCCACAGCAATGCGACCGCTTGCCAGCCATACGCGATCATCACCGTGGGCGCGGCCAGTTTGGTGACCGCCGCGCCGACATTGCCGGCGCCGAATATGCCCAGAGCCGTCCCCTGCTTTTCCCTGGGAAACCATTTCGCCACGTAAGCGATGCCAACCGAGAACGACCCGCCGGAAATGCCGACACCCAGCGCCGCGAGCAGGAACGTCGGATAGTCGTACGCCAATGACAGCAGCGCGGTCATCGCCGCCGCCGACAGCATGGTGACGAAGAACACCAGCCGGCCGCCGTATTGGTCGGACCAGATGCCGAGGATCAGCCGGATCAAAGACCCGGTCAGGATCGGCGTTCCAACCAACAGGCCCAGTTGCGTGTCGGTGAGGCCGAGGTTGCGCTGAATTTGAATGCCGATGATGGCGAAGATCGTCCAGACCGCGAAGCACACGGTGAACGCGGCGGTCGAAAGCCAAAGCGCGCGCCGCTGATCGGATTGAAGCACCGATGCGCTCGTCATGGTCAGGTCCTTTTCGCTTGGAGAGGTGTGATCGTTTCGGTTCCGTCGATCAGCGGATCGAGCCGGAAGCGGGTCCTCGCGGCGTCGAGGTTCTCGGCGAGCACGATCTCGCCATCGACCCGGATGCCATGCCGGGCGACGGTCGCCAGCGTGCGGGAGAATGTTTCGCGCGTGATGCCAAGCTGCGAGGCGATCAGACGCTTTTCCAGCGGCAGCCTGACCGGGGCTCCGGTTGGCGCATCCTCCACCAATCGCAGCAAATAACAGCCGACCCGCTCCTCGGCGGATCGCAGCTGCAGATTTTTCGCGTGCTTGATCTGGCGGCGAAATTGCGCCGCCTCGCAGGCAAGCACGGCGAGACACAGATCGTGATCGGAGGCGACCGCGTCGCGAAACGCATCGGCGTGGATCATCACCAGCCGGGCTTCATCCTGCACGCGCGCACGCAACAAATAAGGCTGCCGGTTCAACACGGCGGCCGGCAACAGCAGATCGGGCGCGCGGACCAGTTCGACGAGAGTTTCCTCCGCGCCGCGCACGGCGAGCAGCTCGACACCGCCGGCGGCGAGCAACAGAGCGAACGTGGGGGTCTCCGCCTGCTCGAACAGGCGGCTGTTGGACGGCATCGTGTGCAGCATCGCCTGCGACGCCAGCAGATCGAGCGTGGCGTCCGGGACGGCGCGCAGCCAGGGCGTGGCCGCCAGCGCCTCACGCGGCGTCGCGGATGCTTCCCGCGAGTTGGTCACCATCAGCATCGGGGAACCTTTTGTCGTGGCCGGAAACCTCGAATAAGGCTTCTCGGTCACGTCAGAGGGCGCTTCAGATCAATCATTGGCATTGATCTACATCAATGCTCCGATGTGATCTTCCCACGATGGTGCGGCCGCGCTCCGGGTTACCTCCGGGCGAGACCGCACACCCCCGGGAACCCAGATGAGCCATTTCCTCGATCGGCTGACCTTCTTCAGGAAACAGGTCGATACCTTTTCCGATGGCCACGGCATCGTCACCAATGAGCCGCGCGCCTGGGAGGACGGCTACCGCAAGCGTTGGCAGCACGACAAAATCGTTCGTTCCACCCATGGGGTGAACTGTACCGGGTCTTGCTCGTGGAAGATTTACGTCAAGGGCGGCATCGTCACCTGGGAGACGCAGCAGACCGACTACCCGCGTACGCGCCCGGACCTGCCGAACCATGAGCCGCGCGGCTGTGCCCGCGGCGCGAGCTACTCCTGGTACCTGTATTCCGCCAATCGGGTGAAGCATCCGATGGTGCGCGGCCGTCTGCTGAAGCTCTGGCGCGACGCCCGCGAAACCCTCACCCCCGTCGCCGCCTGGGCTTCCATCGTCGAGAACCCGGAGAAGCGCGCCAGCTACACGAGCAAACGCGGGCTTGGCGGTCTGGTCCGCGCCACCTGGGATGAGGTGAACGAGATCATCGCCGCCGCCAACGCCTACACGGTAAAGCAATACGGCCCGGACAGGGTGATGGGCTTCTCGCCGATCCCGGCGATGTCGATGGTCTCGTACGCCGCCGGCGCGCGCTACCTGTCGCTGCTCGGCGGTGTCTGCCTCAGCTTCTACGACTGGTATTGCGACCTGCCGCCCGCCAGCCCGATGACCTGGGGCGAGCAAACCGATGTGCCGGAAAGCGCCGACTGGTACAACGCCGGCTTCCTGATGCTCTGGGGCTCCAACGTGCCGCAAACGCGCACGCCGGACGCGCATTTCTACACCGAGGTTCGCTACAAGGGCACCAAGAGCGTCGTCGTGTCTCCCGATTACGCCGAGGCAACGAAATTCGCCGACCTCTGGCTGCATCCGAAACAAGGCACCGACGCCGCGCTCGCGCTTGCCATCGGCCATGTCATCCTGCGCGAATATTACCTCGACCGGACCGTGCCGTATTTCGAGGATTACGCCCGCCGCTACACCGACCTGCCGATGCTGGTGCGTCTGGTGCGCAAGGGCGACGCGTTCGTTCCGGAACGCCTGCTGCGCGCCGAGGATTTCGCCGACAATCTGGGCGAGGCGAACAACGCCGCCTGGAAAACCATGGCGTTCGATCAGGATGGCCAACCGGTGGTGCCGCTTGGCGCCGTCGGTTTCCGCTGGGGCCAGCAGGGTAAATGGAACCTCGAAGCGAAGGAGAGTTCCGGCCGCGAGGTCGCGTTGCAACTGACCCTCGCCGGCGACAATCCGACCGCGCGCGTCAGCTTCCCGTATTTTGGCGGTCAGGCCACCAATGGCTTCAAGGCCACCGGCCATGGCGACGTGCTGACCCGGAACGTTCCGGTCCGCAATCTGGCATTGAAGGACGGCGACACGCTGGTCACCACGGTGTTCGATCTGATGTGCGCCAACTACGGACTTGACCGCGGTTTCGGCGGCAACAGTGTCGCCTACGACTACAACGAAGACCAACCCTTCACCCCCGCCTGGGCCGAAGCCATCACCGGCGTGCCGCGCGACCACATCATCCATGTCGCGCGCGAGTTCGCGACCAACGCCGAGAAGACCAACGGCCGCTCGATGGTCATCCTCGGCGCGGGCCTGAACCATTGGTATCACATGGACATGGCCTACCGCGGCATCATCAACATGCTGGTGTTTTGCGGTTGCGTCGGTCAGTCCGGCGGCGGCTGGTCGCACTACGTCGGTCAGGAAAAGTTACGTCCGCAAACCGGCTGGGCTCCCATCGCCTTCGGCACGGATTGGGCGAAACCGCCACGGCATATGAATGGCACGTCGTTCTTTTACGCGCACACCGACCAGTGGCGCTACGAAACGCTGAACGTCGCGGAAATCCTGTCGCCGACCGCGCCGGATGGCGATTGGAGCGGCAGCCTGATCGACTACAACGTCCGTGCCGAGCGCATGGGCTGGCTGCCGTCCGCGCCGCAACTGAAACAAAATCCGCTGACCATCGCCGCGGCCGCGAAAGCCGCTGGCCTGGAGCCGCGGAATTATGTGGCCCAGGGGCTGGCGGCGGGCTCGTTGGAGATGTCGTGTGAGGATCCGGACGATCCCGCCAACTGGCCGCGGAATTTGTTCGTATGGCGGTCCAATCTGCTTGGCTCGTCGGGCAAAGGTCACGAGTATTTCCTGAAACATCTGCTCGGCACCACGAACGGCGTGTTGGGCAAGGATCTGGGTGCCGAAGGCCGCGAACGCCCGGGCGAGGTGACCTGGCACGACAAGGCGCCGGAAGGGAAACTCGATCTGCTGGTGACGCTCGACTTCCGCATGTCGACCACCTGCGTTTATTCCGACATCGTACTGCCGACGGCGACCTGGTACGAGAAGAACGACCTCAATACCTCGGACATGCATCCGTTCATCCACCCGTTGACCGCGGCGGTGGATCCGGCCTGGGAAGCGCGCACCGACTGGCGTATCTACAAAGACATCGCGGAGGCGTTCTCGAAGGTCGCACCCGAGATGCTTGGCCGCGAAATCGATGTGGTGTTGACGCCGGTGCTGCATGACACGCCGGGTGAGATCGCTCAGCCGTACGACGTGAGCGACTGGAAACGCGACGGAGTCGCGCCGGTGCCGGGCCGCACCATGCCGTCGGTGACGGTGGTCGAACGCGATTACCCGACGTTGTACGAGCGCTTCATCGCGATCGGTCCCCTGCTGGAGAAGACCGGCAACGGCGGCAAGGGCATTGGCTGGAACACCGCGCACGAAATCGAATTCCTGCGCGCGTTGAACGGTGAGACCGCCATCCGGTCAGCCGAAGCTGGAAACCGACATTCACGCGATCGAGGCGATTCTCAGCCTCGCGCCCGAAACCAACGGCGAGGTCGCGGTGAAAGCGTGGGAGGCTCTGGGCCGCATGACCGGCCGGGATCACACGCATCTGGCCGCCGCCAAGGAAGACGAGAAGATCCGCTTCCGCGATGTCGTCGCGCAACCTCGAAAGATCATTTCGTCTCCGACCTGGTCCGGCATCGAGAGCGACAAGGTCTGCTACAACGCCGGATATACCAACGTGCACGAACTCATCCCGTGGCGCACGCTGACCGGACGTCAGCAGCTTTACCAGGATCATCTATGGATGCGCGCGTTCGGCGAGGCCCTGGTGACGTGGCGTCCGCCGGTGGACACCAAGGCGACCGCGCTGGTGCGAGGCCGCCACGGCAATGGCAATCCGGAGATCGCGCTGAACTTCGTTACGCCGCATCAGAAATGGGGCATTCACAGCACTTACACCGACAATTTGCTGATGCTGACGCTCAGTCGCGGCGGTCCGTGCATCTGGATCAGCGAGGACGACGCCAAACGCGCCGGCATCACCGATAACGACTGGGTCGAGGCTTACAACACCAATGGCGCATTGGTGGCGCGCGCGGTTGTTTCGCAACGGGTCAATCCCGGCATGGCGATGATGTATCACGCGCAGGAGAAGATCGTGAACATGCCGGGCAGCGAGGTCACCGGCCAGCGCGGCGGTATCCACAATTCAGTCACCCGCGCGGTGTTGAAGCCGACGCATATGATCGGCGGCTACGCGCAGCAATCCTATGGCTTCAATTACTACGGCACCGTCGGCAGCAACCGCGACGAGTTCATCGTCATCCGCCGCATGAACAAGATCGACTGGCTGGATGGCACCAAGGCCGACCATGCAAAAGGAGACCGTGGCATGAGAGTGCGCGCGCAAATCGGCATGGTGCTCAATCTCGACAAATGCATCGGCTGTCACACCTGCTCCGTCACCTGCAAGAACGTCTGGACCAGCCGCGACGGTGTCGAATACGCCTGGTTCAACAATGTCGAGACCAAACCGGGTGTCGGCTATCCCAAGGACTGGGAAAACCAGAAGCGCTGGAAGGGCGGATGGACACGCCGCGCGGATGGTGCGATCGAGCCGCGCATCGGCGCGAAATGGCGTGTTCTGGCCAACATCTTCGCCAATCCGGACCTGCCGGAAATCGACGACTACTACGAACCGTTCACCTTCGACTACGCGCATTTGCAGACCGCGCCCGAGGGCAAGGTCATGCCGACGGCGCGCCCTCGTTCGCTGATCAGCGGCGAGCGGATGGAGAAGATCAAGTGGGGGCCGAACTGGGAGGAGATCCTCGGCGGCGAGTTCAAAGGCCGGTCGAAGGATTCCAACTTCGAAGGCGTGCAGAAGGATATTTACGGCCAGTTCGAAAACACCTTCATGATGTATCTGCCGCGGCTGTGCGAGCATTGCCTCAATCCCACCTGCGTCGCCGCCTGCCCGTCGGGCGCGATCTACAAGCGGGAGGAAGACGGCATCGTTCTGATCGACCAGGATAAGTGCCGCGGCTGGCGTATGTGCGTTTCGGCCTGTCCATACAAGAAGATTTACTACAACTGGTCGTCCGGAAAATCGGAGAAGTGCACCTTCTGTTTCCCGCGCATCGAGGCGGGCTTGCCGACCGTGTGTTCGGAGACCTGTGTCGGACGCATCCGCTATCTCGGCGTGGTGCTGTATGATGCCGACCGCATCCAGGAAGCCGCGGCGGCGCCCGATATCGGCGACCTGTACCAGGAGCAGTTGAAGGTCTTCCTCGATCCGCGCGACCCGAAGGTTCAGGCCCAGGCGCGGGCGGATGGAATTTCGGATGCCTGGCTGGAGGCGGCGAAGCAGTCTCCGGTGTGGAAGATGGCGATGGACTGGAAGATCGCCTTTCCGTTGCATCCGGAATACCGCACGCTGCCGATGGTCTGGTACGTGCCGCCGCTGTCGCCGATCCAGGCCGCCGCCGCGAAGGGCGATCTGGGGCAGGTCGGCGGCATGCCGGATGTGAAGTCGTTGCGCATTCCGGTTGAATACCTCGCCAACCTGCTGACGGCCGGCCGCACCGGGCCGGTCGAGCTGGCACTGGAACGCATGCTGGCGATGCGCGCTTACATGCGCGCGAAAACCGTCGATGGTATCATCAACGACGGCATCGCGGAGCGCGTCGGCCTGTCCGGCGCCGACATCGACGACATGTATCAGTTGATGGCGATCGCCAACTACGAGGACCGCTTCGTCATCCCGACGGCCCATCGCGAAACCGGCGAGGACGCGTTCGAATTGCGCGGCTCCTGCGGCTTCTCCTTCGGCGAGAACTGCGCCAGCAGCAAGACCGGCTTCGATCTGTTCGCCGGCAACAAGCCGCGCGCGAAAAAGCCGATGGAGACCGTGTGATGGCCCGCACATGGCGCGCGCTCGCCGCATTGCTGTCGTATCCCACCGAAGCGTTGCAGTCCGCGACGGGAGAAATCGCCGCGGTCCTGACCGGGGAGGGGATCGTACCCGCGCCCAACCTGCCGGCGATCCGGACCTTTCTGATCGAGATCGCGACCGCCGACATCTACGACCTTCAGGAGCGCTACTTCGCGCTGTTCGACCGCAGCCGCACGCTGTCGCTGCATTTGTTCGAGCACATCCACGGCGAAAGCCGCGACCGCGGCCAGGCGATGGCCGATCTGATCACGCTGTATCAGGAGCACGGCCTGGAGATGACGGCTGACGAACTGCCGGACTTCCTACCGCTGTTCCTGGAGTTTCTGTCGCTGCTACCGGATGCCGAGGCGCGCGCGATGCTGGCCGAACCGGCTGGCATTCTGCGCGCTTTGACGGACCGGCTCGCGGCCCGCGGCACCGGATACGTGTCCATCATGGCGGCGCTGGCGGATATCGCCGCGGCGCCGGTGCTGGCTATGTCCGACATCCCGGAAGAAGACCCCAACGACTTCGAAGCGATGGACGCCGCGTGGGAAGAGGCGGCGGTTCGTTTCGGTCCAGGAGAAGCGACCGATGGCTGCGGGGTGGACCGGTTGCGAACGCAAATCCGCGCCGGGCAGCGCGATGTTCGTCAGCACACGGCGACGGTCTGAGGAGCGGCGATCATGAACGAATGGCTCAACGACGCGATCTTCGGCTGGTATCCGTACGTCGCGCTGACCGTGTTCCTGCTCGGCAGCCTGCTGCGCTTCGATCATTCGCAGTACACATGGCGCACCGGCTCCAGCCAGTTGTTGCGACGGAAACAAATGATGTGGGGCTCGAATTTGTTCCACGTCGGCATCCTGGTGATCTTTGGCGGACATGTGGTCGGCCTGCTGACGCCGGTCGCGATCTTCGACGCCCTCGGCATAAGCCACACCTTCAAGCAACTGCTGGCGATGAGCGTCGGAGGCGTGGCCGGCGTGGCGTGCTGGATCGGCATCGCGTTGCTGGCACAGCGCCGCCTGTTCGACCCCCGCATCCGCAATAACTCCAGCTTCGCCGACATCGCGATCCTGTTGATCCTGTGGCTGCAACTGACGCTCGGTCTGGCAACGATCTTCGTGTCCGCCAACCACCTTGACGGCCACGAAATGATCAAATTCATGACCTGGGCTCAGGGAATCCTGACGTTGCATCCTGGAGTCGCGGTACTGATCGCCGATGTCAACCCGATCTTCAAATGCCATCTGTTCCTCGGCATGACGATCTTCCTCGTCTTCCCGTTCACCCGGCTGGTGCATGTGTGGAGCGTGCCGGTCTGGTATCTCGGTCGCAAAGGCTACCAGGTCGTCCGCACCACCCGCCCGGTCACGCCGCGGGTCCCCGTCACCGAGGCGCGCCGGGCGGTGTTTTCCCCATTCCGGTTTCCATTGGTCAACAGCAACCCGCCGCGGGAGACGATTGAGCCATGCGTGTCAACACGATGCGGTCATCCCCGCCAACGATCGTCGCCGTGAACGGCACGATCATCGCCAGCGCGGACATCGCCCGCGAGGTGCAGAACCACCGCGGCACCTCCGCCGTCTCCGCCTGGGAAGCCGCGACCCGGGCATTGATCGTGCGTGAATTGCTCGCGCAACGGGCGCGTGAACTGGGCCTGATCGCCACGCCGCGCAGCGAAGGCGGCCTGCGCGAAACCGAGGAGGAAGCGCTGATCCGGATGTTGCTGGAAGCGGAGGTCACAGCGCCAACCGCCACCGAGGCGGAGTGCCGCCGTTACTACCAGGCGAACCGCGCACGCTTCCGCGCACCGGATTTGTTCGAGCCGCTGCATATTCTGTTCCAGGCCGCCCAGGATGATGCGGCGGCGTACGCGCGGGCGGTCGCACGGGCCGAGATCGTTCTGGCGGACGTCCAGGCGGCGCCCGATCGTTTCGAATCCATCGCGCGCGCGGTCTCCGATTGTCCCTCCGCCGCCGAGGGCGGGCGTCTCGGTCAGGTGGCCGCCGGCGAAACGACGCCGGAGTTCGAAGCGGCACTGTCGACCCTGACGGCGGGCGAGATTTGTCCCCGTGTCGTGCGGACTCGCTACGGCGTGCACGTCATCAGGCTGGAGCGCGAAATCGAAGGGAAGGTTCCGCCGTTCGAACAGGTCCATGAACGGATCGCATCGTATCTGGAGGCGAGCGCCGCCCGCCGCGCCGCCGCGCAGTATGTCGCGGTTCTGGCGGGTCGGGCGCGGATCAGTGGCTTCGACATCGCCGGCGCCACGTCGCCGCTCGTGCAATAGGCGGCAGCGATGCTCGGCACCGTTCTGCGGCGCCTCACCGACGCCACGCTGGCGGAGGAACTGCTCACCGCGATCGGCGACGAAGCGTTGCCGCGGCGCGTCGAAAACGCGGCGCGTGAAGCCGGTGTTTCTCCCGGCGTCTATGTCGCCGCCGCCGTCCGGCATCTGCTGGATCACGGCGGCGAGGAGGTCTGGCTCGATCTGATCGGTCGCATGGCCAACTCGCCGCGACCGGGCGTCGCCGCGTTGCAGGCGATCCTGGCGTGGGCCTTTCCCGCGCGCGTGCCGCTTCGTCCGGTATCGCTCCGGCCCGTATCGGGGCAGCCAAGGTCGGGGCAGCCAGGGTCGGGGCGGTTATGAACGCGATCGTTCCCGCGTTTGGCTGCGCCGCCGGTTCGATCTCGTTCGACGCCGCGCTCGAACGCGTCCTCAACCTTGCCCCGACCGCCCGAAGCGGTGCCTCTGACGGATTGCATGGGCCGTGCAACGGCTGGTGCGCGCCTTTTATGCCGCCGCGCGCACGGATCCCATGCCGGGCCCGCTGTTCGAGCGTATGCGCGATCGGGAGGCGCACATCGCGAACATCACCGCGTTCTGGTCGTCGGTCGCGCTGTTGACCGGCCGCTATCACGGCCACCCGTTCGCCGCGCACCTTCCGCTGGACCTGCGGAAGCCTCGGTTTACCCGGTGGCGCTTGCACCGCACGGTTGAGGGTCGCGGTCCGTTACAAATCAGACGATGCTTCGCCGGCCTCGCGACCCGCGGCGAGCGACCGGCTACGCCCGCCGCGCCCTGATCTCGGATGAGGACGTGTCGAAGCGGAAACGGTGCTCCGGGATTTCGCTGAACAGATCGGCATAGCGGCGCGGCACCGCGATGTCGTTCAAGACGCGAACGCGCGCCGCGGCATCGACCCGCACGGCAACCAGAAAGCTGGCGCCGGAACTGGCGATTTCCTCAAGCGCGACGTGCATTTGAATTTCGTCATCGCCATAATATTTCGGCGCGACCAGCCGCTCCGCCGTATCCGCCCCGATCACGAAGGTGGTCTTCGGAAACAGGCGCGACTTGTCGAGAAATGTCGGCGCTCTCGTAAGTTCGACCGGCGACTTCCAGGCGAATTGCGTAAGCCGCTGTCTGACTGTCTCGCCCGCCAGCGGCGGCTTGTCGACGTTGGTGACGGAGATCTCGAACGCCAGCGGCTGCTGCCTGATGTCTTCGGCGATCCGCGCCAGCAACACATGGCCGGAGTGCAACGGGTTGAACGATCCCGGGAACAACACCGAGGGTCGCGGCGCCGCCAGCGTCAGTTGGCCATCCGGCTGCGCGGTGACGCGATCGACCTCGCCGGCCAGAAGCTGATCGATCGTATCCACGTTCGCGACGACCGATTCCTCGAACCGTTCATCCGGGTCGAGCAGATCGCGCGGCGACGGCGCCGCCACGCCGCACGCACGGGCCAGCCAAAGAACGATCGACCGCGAGACGAGATCTTCTTCGGCGGCGCGATCGCGGCGTCCCTTGGCCAGAACGCCCGTGCAGTGCCCGACGCCGGCGGCGTTGGCGAACGCGATATGGAACCGGTGCTCGCCTTTACGCGGGCGGTCGCTCACCAGGGCCGCGGTCGCGCCGAGGCCGACCAGATCGGTATCCGACGGCACCAGCCTGGCGGCGCGCGCCCGAACGCTCCGCGCCATCGCGATCGCGGTATCGGCACTGCAGGCCTGCACCGGCGGGAAGCCGAGAAACGCCGTGAGCGCCGTGGCATCGTACGGAACCTGTGCCTCGATCAGCAACCGGGATCCGCCGGGAACACGCAGCAACTCGCCGATCGCGCCACTGCCGCCGCCGGTGATCGCGAGCGCCGCCTTGGGGCCGGACGCGTGGAGCGTGGAGATCAATTGTCGCCAGGCGGCGTCCGAAAACTCCATGATGGGCGTGGGGTCCGATGTTGAATTGCGCATCGGGAAGGGTGAAAGACAATTCGCGCGAAGTCAACGCGCGCGGCGTTGCGCGCGGATGGCGGTACTGGGCGCGGTCCTGGCGCGTTCACCGGATCGGCTGCGCGAGGCACGCGCGCCGGTCTGGATGCCACTGTCCCCGAAACTGGCAAAACTCAATTGCGCCGTTCAGCGATAACCAATCGCGGAACCGCATCCCAATTGGGGGCGTTGGGACGATACAAGACAATGTATCCGCCCATCCACGGAGCGATCCGAACGGTTTGGATGGCTCGCAACAAGAGGATTACGATGATGAAGACCACCAGGACCCTGGTGCTCGGCGGTTTGCTCGCGTTGACGCTGAGTGCCGGTATGGCGCATGCGCAAAATCTGACGCCCGGTGATGCGAGCGTGGATAATTGGGATCATGCTTCCTCGGCCTCGCAGGTGCAACGCGAACAGTCGCGCCGCTCTGACTCCGGCCCGGCCACGTTCGGCCATCAGAGGCACCCGGACAACAGCGTGGCCCGCTAACTCGGCCGCGGTGCCGCGAAGCCAGGATTGAGCGGGCAGGGCCGTGACAACTCGGCCCACCCCGCGAGGCAACGGGCTGTAGGGTTTTCACGGATTGTTGTTTCGCCGAAAGCCGCGTGGTGCGCATCGTATCAGCAAAAGTCGCGCCAGGCTGACCGTCCCTGGGACGCGCCCGGCGCGGCTGGAGGGATCACGGTGCTTCGCCGCCCTCTTGCGCGATGATTTGTGCCATCGCGTCGAGAATGTCCTTGGCCCCTGGCGTTTCCGCTTTCGGGGTCATCGCCCTGTCCAGGTCAGCCGAATTCCACCGCGGAAACCGCGGTCCAAGCTGGCAGGATGGCGCCGGCAATTGCCCGCTTTTGACCAGCCGCAAAAACACGGCTCTTTCAAGATCGAGGTAGTCGGCGGCATGGCGGGCATCCAGCCACCGGGGCGCGTCGCGATAAAGCATGCCTCGATCCTGCTACTTCGGACTTTCAATCGCGCTTCGTATCCTTTGGGCCGGAGACGGGCGCGCCCCGGCTTCCAGGGCAGGAAGAACGCCTGTGGCGTCGGCGTCTCGGCCGCCTCCCGCTGCCATCACACTCGCGTCCATACAACGCGTTCTTCCAGGTCGTGGACACCATATTGCAACGAAACAGTTGCTAATGAAACCAGGCCCGCAATGTTTTCGCGCGGGACTTTGAACTCAGGGCGCGCTCTGTTCTGTTGAGCGCGCCCTTTTTCACGCGGTGGCGCGAGCGAGCCTCAGCTGTTCGAATTGACCGTCAACACCAGGATCATCGTGTACCACCACAGGAGCGCGATAATCGCCGTGATCACGCGGTCGGCGCGCGACGCATCCAGGCGCGTCAACGTCCGGGACAGAAAAATATATCCGAACGACACAACCGTCACAGTGGCCAGCATCAAAACCGAAGCGACCGGAATCCCCAGGCCATGCATCCCCAACCCTCCCTGGCCAACTTTCGGACGATCGGCGCCAGGAGACAAGGCAGTTTCGTGCAAAATATTGGAAATATCGTATATTAGTCACGTCAGAGTCCGCATGGGCCGGACCGGCCGCCGTGAATGGAAGGCGTGGCGAAGAACGGCCGGTCCGTCGAGCGTGGCGGTGACTCAAGGCAACCAATGACATCGCCGCGGAGACGAGACGTCGCACCCGGGTCTGGCCTTAAAACGTCAGTTGGAGAAGTGACCGATCCGAGCACGGACTGACAGCGGTCCGCCCGCGACGTGGCCGGTACAAGCCGGAACGACCCACATCCATACCGAGGGAAGAATTGCCGCCCACTGATCTTCGCCAACGAACCCGCGGATCCGGCCCGCGAAGCGAATGTTTCCGCGCTCGCCAGCGAAGGCGTTGGGTCGTCGAGCAGGCGATCATTTGAACCAATTCAGCGCCCGCGAACATGCCGTTTGTCCGCCCCGCGCTGAACTGGCTTCCCGAAACCAACCCACAACCAATTTCAGGGGCCGATGCAAGCAGTTGGGGAGTAACCGGATACCTTGGCAACAATGCTCCGGCACGGCGCTTGACGGTCAGGCGACCGCGGATGGCCCGGGCATCGAACCATTGACACCGCCATCAGTGTGGCTCTTGCTTGACGTTCCACGCGTTGTTCAATCCCGTGTCATCATCAGAGGACATGCAGACAGTCAACATTGACGAGTTGTCTCCGGCGGTCGGGTTGGCGACAGCCTTCCGGCATCGAACCGCGCAATTGCATGCGCGGGCCGAACGAGCGGCATCATCGCGTTCGATCCTGTCGGGCAGAGTGACGCCGCTGAGCTACGGTCTCTACCTGCGCAATCTGCTCCCGGCCTACTGTGAAATGGAGCACGCTTTGCAGCGCCATCGCAGCTTACCCGGACTTGGATACTCTGGCGCAGTCCGCACTCCATCGCGCCGGTCGGATCGAAGCTGATCTGGGCATGTTGGCCGGGCCGAGTTGGCCATCGACCCTGCCGTTGCTGTCCACGGGCCGGTGCTATGCCGAACGCGTCAGGTGGGCGGGAGTTGGAGACGCGCAGTTGCTGTACGCTCACGCTTACACCCGCTACCTGGGTGACCTCTATGGTGGACAGACGTTGCGCCGGCATTTAATCCGCCGATTCGGCCCTCATTTTCGCGCCACCGCGTTCACTGAATTCCCGGAGATCCAGGAACTCCGGGAATTCGCCGCCGGATTTGGCGTCGCCCTCGATGAGGCAGGCAGGGAGATCGCCTGCCTGGGCCACGTCATCGAGGAGGCAGCTGTCGCATTCCAGATGAACATCGCGTTGTCAGAGGAAGTGGCCGCTTTGCAATCAGTATGAACCGGTGAAGGAGGGTGCCGCTAAACCCTTGGGCGAACTCCCTGGCGTAGACAGCCGGCGCCCTTGGAGGCCCGACTGCCATCCGACCAGGCCACCTAACGACCGGCCAGGTCGGCCTTTCATGGACGATTTCGCGTTTGTCTCCAGTTGCGGCGCAATTCACCGCGGCGTAACTGTAAACCATGGTATGGTGTCCCCATATCGGACCTGGGTGTCATCAGGAGGTTACCATCGCTCTCGCGCCGCTGTCGGGTATCAATGTCGCCCAGCCTGACGTCACCCTGAAGCTCGACCTTAACGGGGTCATTCAGGACGTAACCCTGTCGAACGTCCTCTCCCAGGAACTTGTCGATGACTGGCGAGGCCGTCCATGGGGCGAGACAGTCGGCGATGGGGTCAGCGGCAAGATCATGCGCATGGTGGAAGATGCGCGCGAGAGCGGCGTCTCGGCCTATCGTCAGGTAAACCAGCGCTTCCCAAGCGGCCTCGAAATCCCGATGGAGTACACCACGGTTCGGCTGGGCGGCAAAGCCGGGCTGCTCGCGATCGGACGCAACCTGCAGGCGGTCGCCGAACTCCAGTCCAGGCTGATCGCGGCCCAGCAGGCGATGGAGCAGGAATATTGGAAGCTGCGGGAAGTCGAGACCCGGTACCGCCTGTTGTTCGATGCCTCGAACGAGGCGGTATTGCTGCTCAAGGCCGATACGCTTCGCATCATCGAGGCCAATCCCGCCGCGATCCGTGCCCTGGGGTTGGCACGAGGACGGGATATTCTGCCGGACATGGCAGCCGACGAACGGGAACCGTTTCAGGCGATGCTGGTAGCGCGTACGCCAGTCCGGCCGGGCGCCCGGCGTGCTGTTACATCTTGGCCCCGACCGGGCGGCGTGGCTGGTCGCGGGCGTCGCTCATGACCAGCGATCCGGGACCGGTATTCCTCGTGCAACTGGCCCCCGCCAGCGGCAACCAGATCCCGCCGCGAGATGCCGAGCCAGCCACGTTGGATGAATTCGTCGATCGCCTGCCGGATGCCTTCGTGGTGATCGACCGCAACGGGATAATCCGGCGTGCCAATCGCGCATTCCTGGACCTCGCGCAGGTCGGCGGCGAGGGCGCGCTTCTGGGCGAGCGGTTGAGCCGGTTTCTGTCGCGCCCAGGGGCTGACCTGACCGTGCTGCTCGCCAATTTGCAGCGCCATGGCTCGGTGCGCATCTTCGAAACCAGCATCCTTGGCGACCTGGGCGGCGAAACGGCGGTGGAAATCTCCGCGGCCGCCAACGGCGCCGGCAATGACGATACGTCAAACCGGCCTCGCCTCATCGCGCTGCTGCTACGCGATGTGAGCCGCCGGCTGTCCGGCACGAAAGACGCCGCGACGCTTCAGTCCGCGCTCGCCGCGATCATCGAGCAAGCCGGCAAAACGTCGTTGCGAGGGCTGGTTAAGGATACTGTTGGTCTGGTGGAGCGCCATTACATGGTCGCGGCTCTGCGATCTCGCCGACGGCAACCGAACCGCCGCCGCCGAGATCCTGGGCATGAGCCGCCAGGGATTTTACAAGAAGCTGGCTCAGTACCAGATGGACGGACATTCGCGGGTAGGTCCATACTCAGACGAATAACAAGTTCGGGAGGTAAAACGTGCCCCCGCGTGCCGTAACGACGCCTGCCTTCGGGCAGGCTGACCTGTCGAACTGTGAGCGGGAGCAGATCCACCTCGCCGGTTCGATACAACCACACGGCGCGCTTCTCCTGGTGCGAGAGCCGGATTACGTGATCGTCCAGGCCAGCGAGAACGCCAGTGCGTTCCTGGGGCTGAAGTTTTGGGTACTCTGGCCGGACCCTGGAAGAAATCCCCGGCGATCTCCACGAACGGCTGCGACCGCATTTCCGCGATGAACTGATGGATATCGCGCGTGGTGTCCGCTGCCACGCCGGCCGCGACCGCCGCGCCTACGACTGCCTGATCCATCGCGCGCCCAGCGGCGGCGTTGTCATCGAACTGGAGCGGGCGGGGCCCCGGGTCGATGTTTCCACCCATCTCGAGAAAGCGCTCAGGTCGATCATCGCGACCCCGGGGCTGCGGCCCCCTGTGCGACGAGACAGCCCGTATTTTCAAGAGCCTGACCGGTTATGATCGGGTCATGGTCTATCGCTTCGACGACGATGGCCATGGTGAGGTCCTTTCAGAGGCACGCGAACCGGCCCTTGAAATCGTTTCTCGGCAATCGCTACCCGGCCACCGACATTCCGCAAATCGCGCGGCGCCTTTACGAACGAAATCGGATCCGGGTGCTGCGGGACGTGGAATACCGGCCCGCCGCGCTGGAGCCGCCCTTGTCCCCGATCACGGGCGATCAATTGG
This sequence comes from uncultured Alphaproteobacteria bacterium, assembly GCA_963719675.1. Taxonomy (GTDB): domain Bacteria; phylum Pseudomonadota; class Alphaproteobacteria; order Acetobacterales; family Acetobacteraceae; genus Rhodopila. The sequence continues at coordinate 47,153 of CAVRDN010000093.1, forward strand.
ACATGTCGCTGTGCCTGCTGCGCAGCATTTCCCCGATCCACGTGCAGTATTTGAAGAATATGGGCGTGCGGGCCACGCTGGTCGTTTCGCTGTTGGTCAATGGCAGACTTTGGGGTTTGGTATCCTGCCACCACTACGTGCCGCGCTTTATTCATTTCGAGGACCGGGCGGTTTGCGAATTGTTGGCGGAGGCCGCCGCCACGCGGATCGCGGCCCTGGAGAGCTTCGGCAGAGCGCAGGCGGAATACTCCGTGCGCCGGCTGGAACAGCGCATGATCAGGGCGATTTCGCGGGAGGGTGACTGGCGCGGTGCGTTGTTCGACCAGTCCAAGGCGCTGTTGGAGCCGCTCGGTGCCACTGGCGCGGCGCTGCTGTTCGAAGGCGAGATCCGAACGGTAGGCGAGGTTCCCAGGACGACGGCATTGCGCGAAATCGGCGGTTGGCTGGACGGACGTCAGCGTTCGGCTTTGATCGCGACCGCGTCCCTGGCCCGGGATGCTCCCGGGTTCGCCGATCTGACCGCGATCGCCAGCGGGCTCGTGGCCGTCCCGATTTCGACCTCACCAGGCGAATATCTTCTCTGGTTGCGGCCGGAACGTGTCCGCACCGTGACCTGGGGCGGCAATCCGAATGAACCGCATTTGGTCGGCGATGACCCGTCAACCCTGTCGCCGCGCCGATCGTTCGCGCAGTGGCACCAGGTGGTCGAAGGCACCGCCGAGCCCTGGAGCGACGCCGACCTGGCCGCCGCGCGGCTGATTGGCGAAACCGTCACCGACGTCGTGATCCAGTTTCGTTCGGTGCGAATGCTGATCGCGGAAGACCAGTTGGAACAGGTGCGCCGCCAGGTGCAGCAGGCCGGACCTCCGGTTGTCATCGCCGATGCTGACGGACAAATCCTGCAAATCAACTCGGCATTCGCCGCTTTGCTGCCGCCGCGCTCGAAGCGCCCATCGTCGTTGTCCGATCTGCGTTCGCTGTTCGCGGGACCGGATGAGGCGAAACGCGAACTCCGGGATCTGGCCAAGACCCGCCGTGCCTGGCGCGGCGAGGTCTGGCTGGAAGGCCCGCAAGGTGCGGTGACACCGTCTGTTGGTACGGGCTGACCCGGTCTTCGCCCGGCAAAATCGTGCGCTGGGTTTCGTGCTGGTGTTTACCGATCTGACCGAGCGCAAGGCAGCGGAAATCGCCAGACGTCAGTTTCAGGAGGCGGTGATTGAAGCAACGCCGCCCGATGTCGGGCCTGCTCGATTCCAAGGCGGATCTGATGTTCCGCAACCTGCTTTCGACGATCGTCGAGAACGCGCAGCTTGCCGCGCTGGAAATCGCCGACGGTGTGGATCCGGCCGACATGCCCGAGATGCTTGAGACCGTCCGCGCGTCGGTCGCGCGGTACCGCGGAGATGCTGGGGCTACCTGGTCTGGCATGCGTCCCGCGATGAGAAGGACCGGCGATCCGCCGACGTGTCCACCATAACGTGACACTCTGCGGGGATAATCTGACAACAAGACTTGACGCTTTCGCCCGGTCCGCTGATAAATGCCTCCGTGCGGTCCGACCTCGTCATCGACCCGGGCGTGCCTACCATGAGCCGCGGCGGCGACGATGCCCTCACGGCGCTCTCCAGGTTGCTGTGCGACGATCTTGAGGCGTGCGACCGCGCCATCGTCGCCCGCATGACCAGCACGATCGCGCTGATCCCCCGTTTGGCCGCCCATGTCGTCGCGGCCGGCGGCAAGCGGCTCCGGCCGATGCTGACGCTCGCGGCCGCCCGTCTCTGTGGTGCTCCCGTCGCCGCCCCCCATGATGCCGCCGCGAGCGGATCGCCCGGGCCCGAGGGATCGTCGGACGTTTCGGTAACGATGCCGCGCCGGCCATGCGCCATCGACCCGGTGGAACTGGCCGCGTGCGTCGAGTTGATCCACACCGCCACATTGCTGCACGACGATGTGGTCGATGAAAGCCTGCTGCGCCGGGGCAAGGCCAGCGCGAACGCGGTGTTCGGCAACAAGGCGCCGGTCCTGGTCGGCGACTTCCTGTTCGCCCGCGCCTTTCAGATCATGGTCGAGCACGGATCGCCGCGCGTGCTGGCCATCCTTTCGGCGCCGCCGCCACCATGGCCGAGGGCGAGGTGCTTGCAACTGACCACTCAAAACGACCTCGCGACGTCCGATGCGACGCTATCTCGACGTCATCGAGGCAAGACCGCGGCCTTGTTTGGAGCGGCGTGTCAGGTGGGCGCGGTTTCGGCCGGCGGGACGGACGCCGGAACCGGCGCTGGCCACCTACGGCCTCAATCTCGGCATCGCGTTCCAGTTGGTGGACGACGCGCTGGACTACGCGGCCGATCAAGCGGCGCTGGGGAAAACCGTCGGCGACGATTTCCGGGAGGGCAAGGTCACTCTGCCGGTGCTGATGGCCTATCGGCGCGGCGACGCGGCGGAGCGGGCGTTCTGGGAACGCACCATCGGTCGAACCGAGCAGCAAGACGGCGACTTATCAACCGCCATGGCGTTCATGGACCGCCGCGATGCGATCGGCGGCACGTTGGACCGCGCGAGGCACTTCGCCAAACAGTCTCGTGACTCGCTGATGGCGTTTCCGGATACGCCGATCCGGCTTGCTCTTTGCCGCGTCGCCGACTTCACCGTCAGCCGGTCGCACTGATGACCCGGGCAGTTTTCCCGTTCGCCGCCATCGCCGGTCAGGAGGACATGAAGCTTGCCCTGATGATTGTCGCGGTGGATCAGGCGATCGGCGGTGTGCTGGTGTTCGGCGATCGCGGCACGGGCAAGTCCACCGCGGTGCGGGCACTCGCGGACCTGCTGCCGTCCATGCGCGTGGTGCCTGGTTGCCGCTACCGCTGCGATCCCGATGCCCCGGGTTCGTGGTGCGGCGAATGTCTGGCCGGATCGCCTTCCGGGCAAACCGCGACAGCGTCCGGAAGTGCGACGTCACCCGTTCCGGTGGTCGATCTGCCGCTCGGCGCGACCGAGGACCGGGTGGTCGGCTCGCTCGACCTGGAACGCGCCCTCACGATGGGCATTAAGCGCCTTCGAGCCGGGCCTGTTGGCGCGGGCCAATCGCGGCTTCCTCTACATCGACGAGGTGAACCTGCTCGAGGATCACCTCGTCGATCTGCTGTTGGATGTCGCCGCGTCTGGTGAAAACGTGGTGGAGCGTGAAGGCCTGAGCATCCGGCATCCGGCGCGGTTCGTGCTGATCGGCAGCGGCAATCCCGAAGAAGGGGAGTTGCGGCCGCAATTGCTCGACCGCTTTGGCCTGTCGGTTGAAGTGCGCACGCCGGCCGACCTCGAAACGAGGGTTGCCGCGGTGCGTCGGCGCGACACATTCGAACGTGATCCCGAGGCATTCGCGGCGTGCTGGGCGGAGGCACAGGCGGAACTTCAGCGCACGTTGGTGATTGCCCGATCCCGGCTTTCGTCCGTCATGGTACCGGATGCCGCGTTGGAGCATGCCGCCCGATTATGCATGCGCCTTGGCACAGACGAACTCCGCGGCGAATTGACCTTGATGGGCGCCGCGAGGGCACTGGCCAGCCTCGATGGCGACCGTGAAGTGGGCGTCCGGCAGTTGCGCCGCGTCGCCCCGATGGCCCTCAACCATCGTCTGCGGCGCGATCCCCTGGACGAGTCCGTCGCCAGTGCGCGGGTCGCGAGAGCGATCGAAGACCTGTTCACACCGCTATCGGTCACACCATGATCGACCGGCGGTGGACTGACAACCGCTGATGGGTGATACCGCGAGCCGCGTCGGAGCGGACGGCGGCGCGCACCAGGCCGAGGAACAGGTCTGGTTGGACGCGTTGACCGCTCTGGCGCTGTTCGCGATCGATCCAGTTGGTCTCGGCGGTATTTCGTTGCGTGCCGGTCCCGGCCCGGTACGCGACCGCTGGTTGATGCTGCTGCGGCAGGTGTTGCCCCCGGACAGCCCGATACGGCGGATGCCGGCCCATGCCGGCGATGACCGCATTCTGGGCGGCCTCGACCTGACCGAGACGCTGATGGCCGGGAAGCCTGTCGCGCGGCCAGGTTTGCTGGCCGAGGCCGACCGCGGCGTGGTGATCCTCGCCATGGCCGAGCGCATGATGCCCGCCATCGCCGCGCGCCTTTCCGCCGCGATAGATCTCGGCTTTGTATCTGCTTCGCGCGACGGTCTGACATCGCGGTCGCCGGCCCGGTTTGGTCTGATCGCGCTTGATGAGGGGATCGCGCCCGACGAACAGCCACCGATCGCGTTGCTCGACCGGATGGGGTTCCACATCGACCTCACGAGCGTCAGCCCGCGAGTGGACGCGCCATCGTGGGATGTCACGTTGTTGTCCGCGGCGCGTGATCGCCTCGCGTCCGTCACCGCCCGGGACACCGCCATTGACGCGCTGTGCGGCACCGCGATGGCGCTGGGGATCGACTCGATCCGAGCGCCCATCCTCGCATTGCGCGCGGCACGCGCGGCGGCGGCGCTCGCCGGGAGAGGCGCGGTGGCGGAGGCCGACCTGATCCTGGCCAGCCGGTTGGTTCTGGCGCCCAGAGCGCTTTGCCTGCCGCCAGCCGACTCGCCGGAAGCGAGACCGGAAGTCGCTTCCGCCACGGCGCCGGACAATAACCAATCGGACAGCGATACGCTGATCGATCGCCCGCTCGAGGATCTGGTTCTGGATGCCACCCGGGCGGCATTGCCACCCGATCTGTTGGCGAAGCTCACGCACGGACCCGGCCGGGTTCGGTCGCGCCAATCGGGGCGAATGGGCCAATTTCAGCTCTCGAGCCGCCGTGGCCGGCCGATCGGGGTACGCCAGAGCCCGCTCCGAGCGGGCACTCGGCTGCATTTGTTGGAGACGCTGAAGGCCGCCGCGCCCTGGCAGGCCGCGCGCCGTCGCGTGAAAGGAACCGGCGACCGGGGGGCGGCATATGCGGACCAGGGAGTGGCAAGCGGCGGCGGCCAAGGGAGCGGGCACGCAGCGACAAGGCGCATCGAGGTGCACCCCGACGATTTCCGCATCGTCCGCTTCCGGCAACGCACCGAGACCTCTGTCGTGTTCGCGGTCGATGCGTCCGGTTCCACCGCACTGCACCGTCTTGGCGAGGCGAAAGGCGCCGTCGAGTTGCTGCTGGCTGATTGCTACGTCAGGCGCGATCATGTCGCGTTGATCGCATTTCGCGGTCGCGACGCGACAATGTTGTTGCCGCCGACCCGATCGTTGACGCGTGCGAAGCGTTGCCTCGGGGGGCTGCCGGGCGGTGGCGCGACGCCGCTCGCCGCCGGCATCGACGCGGCCACGATGCTGGCCGATACTGAGCGGCGCCGGGGCCGAACGCCCGTCATCGTTTTGCTGACCGATGCGCGGGCGAACATGACGCGTGATGGAGCCGGCGGTCGCCAGCGCGCCGAGAGCGAAGCGCTGGCCAGTGCCCGCGCGCCACGAGAGGCCGGGTTCATGGTCCTGCTGGTGGATACCTCGCCCAGACCCAATCCGTTCGCTCGTATCCTGGCGGATGTCCTGTGCGCGCGTTACATTCCGCTGCCGCGCGCCGATGCATCGACCTTATCCTGGGCGGTTCGGTCCGTCGCGGCGGCATGAGCGGGCGGCTGGACTGGGATACCGATGGCCGCGGCTGGCCCAACCGTGAATTCAGCCGTTTCGTCCGCGCCGGCGGCCTGCGCTGGCATGTTCAGGTCATGTGCGAGGGGCCGCTGATCGGCCAGGGCAGGACCGAACAACGGCCGGCTGTGCTGCTGCTGCATGGGACCGGGGCGTCCACGCATACCTGGCGCGCGCTCGCACCGCTGCTCGCGCGGAGGTTTACCGTGATCGCACCGGATTTGCCCGGTCACGGCTTCACCGGCACACCCGCGAAAGCCAACGGATTTTCCCTCCCCGCCGTCGCTTCGGGGATCGCCGCGTTACTTCGCGTGCTGGATGTGTCGCCAGCGCTGGTGGCCGGCCATTCCGCCGGTGCCGCGGTGGCGGCGCGCCTGTGCCTGGATGGCGCCGTCGCACCTGACGCTCTGATCTCGATCAACGGAGCGTTGCTACCGTTTCCCGGTCCGGCGAATGAGCTTTTCGGCCCAATGGCGCGACTGCTGGCCGGCTCACGCCTGGCGTCACGCGCGTTCGCTCTGCTCGCGGGATCTCGGTCTTCGGTGGCGCGGCTGATCCGCTCGACCGGATCGACAATCGATGAGGAAGGCGTGCGGCTTTACGGCATTCTGTCGGGGAACCCGGTGCATGTCGCCGGCGCGCTGGGGTTGATGGCCAATTGGGACCTGCGTCCTCTGATGCGCGATCTGCCGCGGCTGACCACGCGGTTGATCCTGGTCGCCGGCGACAACGACAAAATGGTGCCGCCTACTGAAATGTCCCGGATCCGGGCTTTGGTACCAACCGCGGAGCAGGTTTGGCTCCGCGGTCTTGGCCACCTGGCGCACGAGGAACGGCCGAACGAGATCGCCGCGCTGCTGGAACGGTTCCTGGTGCATGCAACTGCCGTCTGACCACCCGTTGCGGACCGAGTTGAACGACGAAGTGCATGCGCGTCCGCCCGAACCGCTGGAAGCGCCCACGCGCGTGTCCTATCTGGCGTTGCTGTGCGATGCCGCCCAGAGGGACGCCGGCTGGGTCGCGGTCCGCGATCTTTGCCGCCGTCATGGCGTCGAGCCGCCGGGTGGCAGCCTCATTCATTACTCGGTCGATCTGGGGCCATTTCGACTGAAGTGGGAGCGGCATACCGAGTTCGTCCGGTACATGTTCATCGTGGGAGGGGAGGCTTGCGACCCGTTCGACTCCACCGCGATCTCCGTCGTGCCCGCCGATTGGGTGGCCAGCCTGCCAGGCCAGTTGATCGTCGCCGCGAACGCGGTTCTGATCAGGCCGGAAGCAGGGGTGATCGAGCCCAATGTCATCGGCGCGCGCTGGTTCGATGGTAATGTGCCGATGGGCGCGGCCGTCTCTGGCGGCGCGGCGACGGCACTTACCGATTTCCGCATTCACGCGAATGGCTTCAGCCGTCATTTGTTGCTGGACCATGCCACCACGCCATGGCAGGCCGGCCGGATCATCCAGCGCCTGCTGGAGATCGATACATACCGGATCCTGGCGTTGCTGGCATTGCCGATCGCCCGCGAGTCCGCTCCGTTGCTGATGGTAGCCGGCCAGGAACTGGCGCGGATCACCGCCGCGCTGGTGACGGCGGACGCCGCGGACGAACCGGGACTGCTGGACCGCTTGACGCGCCTGGAAGCGGAAATCGAGAACCGGCAATCGGAAACGCGCTTTCGGTTCAGCGCCTCGGATGCCTACTACGAACTGGTGCGCCAGCGGATCGATGAACTTCGGGAACAACGGATTCAGGGGCTGCAAACGTTCCGGGAGTTTACCGAGCGACGATTGGCACCCGCCATGAACACCTGCCGGTCGGCGGCGGCGCGGCAGGAATCGCTTTCGCAACGTGTGGCGCGAGCGACGCGGCTGTTGTCGACACGGGTGGACCTGACGCGGGAACGGCAGAACCAGGTATTGCTGGAATTGATGGACCGGCGAGCCAGCCTGCAATTGCGCCTGCAATCGACCGTCGAGGGTCTGTCCGTCGCGGCGGTCACTTATTACGTCGTCTCACTCATCGGCCACGCGGCCGACGCTTTGCAGGCGGCAGGCGTCGCCGTACGTCCAATTCTGGCGATGGGTATCAGCATTCCCATCGTCATCGCCGTCGCCGGGTTCGGCGTGTATCGGATCAGGCACGCGGTTACCCACGCGCGCGATCCCGATGCTCCCTCTCGCGATGGAGGCCTCGCTGCCTGAAGCGCCCGCGTTGGTCGATCTGGTCCTGATCGTTACCGTCACGGAGGGTGTCGTGCTGGCCTTGCTGTACCGCGGTACAGGCAAAGGTCTGTCGGCCGCGGCGGCGGCGCGGATGTTGCTGCCAGGAGTTTGTTTGATGCTGGCGTTACGCGCGGCGCTGGCGGGGGATGTCTGGCCATTCGTGCCGCTGGCGCTGACCGCCGCGCTGATCGCGCACCTCGCCGATCTGCGCGGGCGATGGCGTCGGTAACGATATCGCGACCTCGTTCCGATCCAGCCGTTGTCATCGCGGGCTCGCGATCGCGCCCCGGTCGGGCCGCGGCGTGGATGTGAGGAACGCCTCGACCGGGGCGAGAGACTGTTCCGGCGCCTCCTCTTGCGGGACATGCCCAAGGTCCGGGAACGATACGAGGCGGCTCCCTGAAATCGAGCGCAGGTAGTCCTGGGCGTTGCTGAACGGGATCAATGCATCGCGCTCACCCCACAACAACAACGTCGGCGCCGCGATACGCTGAAGCAATGGCTCGGGCGGTTCCAGCATCACCTGTTCCATGCGCGCAAGGATGGCGCGCCGTACTCCGGGGACGAGCATCATGTCGCGGTAACGATCCAGCGTGGCGTTGGTCAGGCGTGCCGGATCACCATAGGCCGGGGCGAGGTTCATCCGCAGCAGCCACGGCGGCAATGTGTATGGCAACAGCCGTGCGACCGCCGGTATCTCCGGGCGTTTTCCGGACCCGAATCCGGGGCTGGCGAAGCCGTCCGGCGAGATCAGGATCAGCCGGTCGACCCGATCGAGATGCTCAGCCGCGAACATCCACGCGATCTTACCCCCCATCGAGTTGCCGGCGATCGTCGCGCGATGGATCGAGAGCGCGTCCATCAGCGCCCCGAGGACCTCGACGCTTCTCGCGTCCGAGTAATCGCCGGTCGGATCCGTGCCGGTCAGCCCGAAGCCAGGCAGGTCGAACCGGACGACGCGGTATTTGCCGGAGAGCGTCCGCGCCCACGGCTCCCAGGTGTGAAGACTGGAGCCGAAACCGTGCAACAGGATGACGGCGGGCGCGTCTCTCGGGCCGGTGTCGCGCACATGCAGCCGCAACCCCAGCACCAGGATGAAGTCCGACGGTGGGGCAGCGTAACTTCGCTCCAGTACGTCGCGCGGTTTGTCCGGCGTGTAGAGCCAGACGCTCGCGCCGAACAGCAAAATGACCACGAGCAGGGAAACGACCGCCAGAATCCTCATGGCGCCGCGTCACTCGTCCCGGCACGGTGGCTCGCCGTGGACGGACCCGCGCCAACACCGGGAGCGCGGATTTCCGCACATGATCCTCCCCGGCCCGCGCGGACTTTGATCCAGATCAATTCTGTCAACAAAATCATACGTCATATTTAGTTGACAAAGCGATCGGGGAGAAGGTGACAATGCGTATCCTGCTGCTGCATCCCAATTACCACTCGGGCGGGGCCGAAATCGCCGGCAACTGGCCACCGGCCTGGGCCGCGTACATCACCGGCGCGCTGAAGTCGGCCGGGTTCCGCGACGTCCGCTTCGTTGACGCAATGACCAACAACCTTGGTGACGAAGCGGTTCGCCAGATCCTGCGCGAGGAGAAGCCAGATATCATCGCCGCGAGCGCGATCACCCCATCGATTTACAAAGCCGAGCAACTGCTGCGGATCGCCAGGGAAATCCGTCCCGACGCACTCACGGTTCTCGGCGGCATCCACGCGACATTCATGTATCAGCAGGTGTTGACCGAGGCGCCCTGGATCGACGCCATCGTACGGGGCGAGGGCGAGGAAATCTTCGTCAACCTGGTCAGCGCCTTGCGGGACGGGCACTGGCCCGCCGCGCGCCGCGACATCAAAGGCCTCGCGTTCCGGGAAGCGGACAAGGTCGTCGCGACGGTAGCGGCTCCGACGGTGAAGGACCTCGATGCCATCGTGCCGGATTGGTCGGTGTTGGAATGGAGCAACTACACCTATATCCCGCTGGGCACCCGCGTCGCCATCCCGAACATGGCGCGCGGTTGCCCGTTCACCTGCAGTTTTTGCTCGCAGTGGAAATTCTGGCGCGACTATCGGATGCGCGATCCGCGCCGCGTGGTTGACGAAATCGAAGCGCTGGTGCGCGATCACGACGTCGGTTTCTTCATTCTCGCCGACGAGGAACCGACCATCAACCGCAAGCAGTTTATCGCCTTTTGCGAGGAGTTGATCCGTCGCGATTTGCGAATTCCCTGGGGCATCAACACGCGGGTCACTGATATCCTCCGCGATGAGGCCTTGTTGCCGATGTACCGCAAAGCCGGACTTCTGCACGTATCGCTGGGGACCGAGGCCGCCGCGCAATTGAACCTGGATCGATTTCGGAAGGAAACCACGATCGCGCAAAACAAGAAAGCGATCCAATTATTGCGAGAGGCCGGGATCGTCGTCGAGGCGCAGTTCATCGTCGGACTGGAGAACGAGACCCGCGACACCCTGGAGGAAACCTACCGCCTCGCCCGCGACTGGAATCCCGATCTGGCCAACTGGGCGATGTACACGCCGTGGCCGTTCTCCGACCTGTTCCGCGAACTCGGCGACAAAGTGGAAGTGTTCGACTACGAAAAGTACAATTTCGTCACGCCGGTGATGAAACCCGACGCGATGGAGCGGAGCGAATTGCTCGATCGCGTCATGCATAATTATCGGCGCTTTTACATGAACAAGGCTTTGTTCTCTTATGCATGGAGCGGCTCCGGTGAGCGCCGGCGCTATCTGCTCGGCTGTCTGAAGGCGTTCCTCAAAGCGGGGTTCGAACGCAGGTTCTACGATCTGGGACGCGTCAACTACTGGGGACCGCGGTGGAAAGCGCGGGTCGATTTCGGCTTCGATATGTCTCGTCAGCGTGCCGACATGAGCAACGTCGAATGGAAAACCAACCACAACCGCAACATCAGCGGCGCGCGGCAGGCCGAGATCATGTCAGGCGATCGCGACAGGCCGCGGGTGGACGACGCGGCGTCGCCATGACACTTGCCGGCCGCGCGACGAAAGTGTCCGAAGATCATGCCGCTCGAATTGGCCCAAACGCGGTGATCCGACTCCTCGAGGCTCTGCGCGCCATGGAGCCGCCAAGGGTGCCGGATCGGATCTTTCGAAGTTGCGATCTGAAAGAATATTTGGTTTGTCCGCCCAGCGGGATGGTCGACGAACGCGAGGTGACGGCGTTGTACCGAGCGCTGCACCTTGAGCTGGGAGATGATCGGGCGCGCACGATTGGGCGGGTCGCCGGCCAGCGGACCGCGGACTATTTACTCCGTTACCGTATCCCGCGCGCGGCCGCGTTTGGCGATGCGCTGGATGCCGTCGCGAGGTGGAGCCCATGTCCTCGCCGCGGCGATCGCGCGGCACGGGTGGACCTTCGCCGGCAGCGGCCTGCTGTCGGTCCGGCATGGGCGGCCGGTGGAATTCTCGATCCGGGGTTGTCCACTCTGCCGCGGTGCGACATCGAAGCTGCCATACTGCGACTTCTACGCGGCGACGTTCGAGCGTTTGTTCGCCGACCTCATTCACCCCGGCGCGCGGGCCGCCGAGACCGCTTGTCAGGCGGCGGGCGCGGCGGCGTGTACCTTTTCCATCGGATGGTAGGATCCGGCTGTCAGTAGCATCCCGCGGCACGACCCCGTTCTCGGACCAAGGCCAGAACCGCGCGGCAGAGCGGCATCGGATGTTCGACGAGCGTCCCAAACTCCACCACCGCGCCGAGCAGGGCGTCGATTTCCATCGGGCGCCGCCGTTCCAGGTCCTGCAGCATCGATGTCTTGTGCGCCCCAACTTCAGCCGCGCCCGCGATCCGGCGGTCGATATCGATCATGAAACGAACACCCAGGAACTCGGCGACGTCCTTCGCCTCCAGCATCATGCCCCGGCAAAGCTCGCGAAGATCGGGCCGCCCCGCGATTTGATCGAGCGTTGAACCGGTCAGCGCGGAGATCGGATTGAAGGCGAGATTGCCCCACAACTTGATCCAGATTTCATCTCGGATGCGAGGCCGTACGGGCGCCTTCAGTCCGGCGGAAATCAACAATTTCGAGAAGCCCTCGACCCGGGCGGACCGGCTGCCGTCCGGTTCGCCCAGGATGAAGCGATCGCCATAGGTGTGCTCGATCACGCCTGGAACGGTGACTTCGGCTGCCGGATAAACCACGCACCCGATGACTGAAGATGGCGGCAAGGTGCGCCACACGATGCCATCGGGATCGACACTCGCGACCCGGCGGTCGCGAAACGGGCCGTCGAGATCATGAAAGTACCCAGTAGGGGACACCATTGACCGCGGTGACGAGGGCGCTTTCGGGTCCCATCATGGTGGCGATGGCGGGCGCCGCGGCCGGCAATCCGTGTGCCTTGATCGTCACGACGACATGGTCTTGCGGCCCGGCCTCCGCCGCGTCAGCAACGCAACGCGGCCGAACCGTGATCGTGTCGCTGCCACTGTGCAGGGTCAGTCCATCCCGCCGCATCGCCTCCAGATGCGGACCGCGGGCGACGAAGGTAACATCGAGGCCGGCCGCCGCGAGCCTCGCGCCGAGGAATCCGCCGATCGCGCCGGCTCCGAAAATCCCGACTTTCACGAGATCAGACCAAGCGTCCGAGCCACACCGGTCCGCATGAATTTACCCGTGGCCCCCCTGGGGAGTTCCTCCATGAAGTAGATGCGGCGCGGGACCTTGAAGGCGGCGAGCCGTATCGCGGCGAACGCGCGCAGTTCCGTTTCCACGCACGTCAATCCTTCGCGCGGCACGATGGCGGCGGCCACTTCCTCCCCCAGTGTGGGATGCGGAACGGCGAATGTCAGGCATTGCGCCACGGCGGGATGATCCATGAGCACGCTGTCGACTTCCAATGGGCTCACCTTTTCGCCGCCGCGGTTGATGATTTCCTTGATCCGGCCGGTGAGACGCAAATACCCGTCCAGGTCCAGATTGCCCTCATCCCCGGTGCGGAACCAGCCATCGACGAAGGCCGCCTCGTTGGCCGTTGGATTGTTTTCGTAGCCTCGGAAAACGTTGCGGCCGCGGATCGCGACTTCGCCTGCCTCGCCCCTTGGGAGATGCGTGCCATCCTGGGCGAGTATCGCGATCTCCGGTCCCGCGGCGAGGCCGACCGAGCCAGGGAACCGCACCCAGGGCGGCAGCCGGTTCGAGGCCATTTGATGGGCGGCCTCGGTCATCCCATAGGATTCCAGCACGGGTACCCCGAACGCGGATTCCATCGACGTCATGACCCGCGGTGGAAGCGCGGCGGAGGACGACCGGATAAAGCGCAGCCGCCCTTCCGCGATGGCACGTGCATTGCGCGCTGCGCCGACGAGGATCGCCTGATGCATCGACGGCACGGCGGTATACCAGGTCGGGCGAATTTCGGCGAACCACGAAAAGAAGCGAAACGCGTTGAAGCCGGATGTACAACTGACCGAGGCGCCGGCGGCGAGACTGGCCATCGTCGCCGCGACCAGCCCATGGATGTGAAACAACGGCATGATGTTGAGGCAGCGATCGGTGGGCGTGAGCGCGAGCGTCCCGGCGATGTGGTACGCCGACGCGGTGATGTTGATGTGCGACAACGGCACGATCTTCGGCCGCGAGGTGGTGCCGGACGTGTGTAGCACCAACGCGATGTCGTCTCCGGACGCTGGCCCGGTTGTGGCCGCGCGCGTGGCTGCCACGGCATCGGTGCGCAGCGTGAAATCTCCCGCCGGACCATCGTGATGTCCCGGAATGAGTGTGATCAGCGGAATGCCGGCCGATCGGGCGGCCGCGATCACGGGAGACTCGACGCCTTCCATCACGATCACGGCGCGAACCTTCAGGTCCGCGAGGTTGAAGGCGAACTCATCCGCCTTATAGGCGGGATTGAGCGGCGCCGCGGTGGCGCCACTGGCTACGGCGACGAAGCATGCCGCGGCCTCCGGGCCATTCGGTAGGACGATGGCGACGCGATCGCCGCGGCCGATGCCGATGGCGTTGAGAACGGAGATGGTGCGGCCCGCCAAAGCGCGGAGGTCCCGGAAGGTCATCCAGTTCCGGCCCGGCGCACCGATGGCGTAATCCAACTCACGGCCCGTGGTCAGCAGATCGAGAACGGTATCGCCTTTAGGGGCGGCCATGGGATTCCTGGATCGAGGTTGTCGCGGTTCGCCACGTCTGGGCGCGCTCACCGATCGGCTTGCGGGCTGCCGAAACAGGAGGTGCGCCGGAACTGTCAACGACGGTATACATACTGCGGCGCAGCATGACAAGCGCCACTTCGGATCGGATCAGCATTCGCATCACTCGCTGCAAGAACCTACACGAACGTTTGATCCGGGAAGCAATGTGTCGGGAGTTTGTGGCGGGACGGCCAGATGGCGCTGGCCATCGATGTCTACATGTGTTTACAGTAACGGCATGACGTCGATCATCGACCTGGAGCAACTCTCGCCGTCGCTCCCGTCCGATCCTGTTCGGTTTCCGCGTGCGTGCCGCCGGAAACAGCGGAATGCCGTGGTGATCGGCGCCGGATTTGGGGGTCTTGCCGCGGCGATCCGGCTCGGCGCGCGCGGTTATCGCGTCACAGTGCTGGAAAAGCTCGACGCCCCCGGAGGGCGGGCATACGTCTTTCGTCAGGATGGGTTCACGTTCGATGCCGGTCCCACGATTCTGACGGCGCCCTTCCTGCTGGAGGAGCTATGGCGGCTCTGCGGACGCGAGATGGCGGACGACGTGACGCTGCGGCCGGTCTCGCCGTTTTATCGCATCCGGTTCCACGATGGCACGACCTTCGATTGCACCGGCGATCCCGCCGCGATGCGTGCGGAAGTCGCTCGACTGTCGCCGGACGACGTCACCGGATACGAACGATTCATGCGGTTCAGCGAGACCACCTGCCGCATCGGGTTCGAGCAACTCGGCGATGTCCCGTTCGGATCCTGGAAGGACATGGCCCGCGTCGTCCCCGACCTCGTGCGCCTCGGCGGCTATCGCAGCGTCTTCGGTCTCGTATCGCGCTTCATCAAAGACGAGCGGTTGCGGATCGTGTTCAGCTTCCATCCGTTGCTGATCGGCGGCAACCCGTTCACCGCCAGCGCGATCTATACTTTGATCCCCTGGCTCGAACGGCGTTGGGGCGTGCATTTCGCGATGGGCGGCACGGGCCGGATCATCGCCGGGCTCGCGGACCTTATTCTCGGCCAGGCCGGAACGATCCGCTACCGCTCCGAGGTCAGCCGCATCGACGTCGCGCGAGGCAGAGTGACCGGCGTGCGGCTCACGACGGGTGAGGGGATCCCTGCGGACATCGTTGTCTCCAACGCGGATTCCGCCTGGACTTACGCCAAACTGTCGCCGCCGGGTGCGCGACGGCGCTGGACCGATCGAAAGCTCGACCGGTCGCGCTATTCCATGGGTCTGTTTCTTTGGTACTTCGGAACGAACCGGCGTTACGGCGATATCGCGCACCACACGATCCTGCTCGGGCCACGCTACCGCGAGCTGCTGCGCGACATTTTCCGGCGCAAGGTGCTCGCCGAGGATTTCTCTCTGTATCTGCATCGCCCGACCGCGACCGACCCGTCGCTCGCGCCGCCGGGATGCGATGCGTTCTACGTGCTATCGCCGGTGCCAAACCTCGAGGGCACGACTGATTGGCGAACCGCGGCCGAGCCCTATCGACGGGCGATCGCCCACCATCTGTCGGCGACGTTGCTGCCCGATCTGGAGCGGCATGTCGTGACGTCCCGCGTCATGACCCCGCTCGATTTTCAGGACCGTTTCCGCGCGTTCCGTGGGGCCGCCTTCGGACTGGAACCGGTACTGCTGCAAAGCGCCTGGTTCCGTCCGCACAACGAAAGCGAGGACATTGGCGGCCTCTATCTCGTCGGCGCCGGAACCCATCCCGGGGCGGGGGTGCCGGGTGTGTTGTCCTCGGCAAAAATACTTGACCGGTTGGTGCCGCATGCCGACGCGCTCGCCTGACACGGAAGCCTCCGACCTCGCCACATGCCGTGCCATGCTGCGAGCGGGCTCACGCAGCTTCGACGCGGCGGCACGATTGCTGCCGCGGTCCGTACGGGATCCCGCGATCGCGTTGTACGCGTTCTGCCGTGTCGCCGATGATACGATCGACGGTGGTTCCGGGGACGCCGGCGGCCTCGTCTGGCTGCGCGAGCGGTTGTCGCGGGTCTACGCGGGTCAACCAATCGCGCAACCCGCCGACCGCGCTTTGGCCCGGATTGTCGCCCGCTTCGGGATCCCCCGGGCTTTGCCGGAAGCTTTGTTGGAGGGGTTCGCCTGGGACGCGGAAGGCCGCCGCTACGACGATCTGGCCGCGCTGCGCGCGTACGCGGTTCGCGTGGCGGGCAGCGTCGGCGCCATGATGGCGGTGCTGATGGGGGTTCGTGATCCCGCCCGCCTCGCCGCCGCGATCGACCTGGGTGTGGCGATGCAACTGTCGAATATCGCCCGCGATGTGGGCGAGGACGCGCGCGCCGGCCGGCTCTATTTGCCGCTGCGGTGGCTGGCCGAGGCCGGGGTCGATCCCGCGATGTTCCTGACCGCGCCGGCGCACACCCCCGCTCTGGGCCGCGTTGTGAAACGCATCCTGGATGCGGCGGACGAGCATTACCGGCGGGCGCGTCCGGGGATCGCCCGTCTGCCGCTTGGCTGCGGATTTGGCATCGGCGCGGCGAGCCTGCTCTACGCGGAAATCGGGCGAGAGGTCGCCCGGCGCGGTTATGATTCGGTGTCAGCGCGCGCGGTGGTGTCCCGGCGGCGCAAAGTTCAGGTCCTCGCGACCGGTCTCGCGCGGATGGCGCTCCCGGTCGAGCCGCTGTCCGGCACCACGACGGGAGAGGGCGCGTTCCTGGTCGATGCGGTTGCCGCCGCCACCCGCGGCGCCTCGCCAGGCCCGCGGCCGTTGCCATGGTGGAATGTGCCGGAGCGCGTGCTTTGGGTCGTCGAGCTCTTCGCGCGGCTGGAACAACGGCAAAACGCGCGAATTTGATGGAGGCTTAGGATGCGCGACCTTCCGGGAATCGCGTTGATCGCCCTGGGGTGTGGGCTCCTGATAGCCGGCGTTCGGAAGCGCCGGGCCCGGATGCGGTCGCCCGACCCGGCCGGAACGATCCGGCCGGAGTTCGCCGCGATGGGCGAGATCGTTCGGCCCATGATCCTGATTGGCGTGGCTCTGGTCGCGCTGAAGACGATGGTGTTTTACCTGCTGTTCGATGGCGCGCGCTTTCTGTCGCCGATGACGTTTGGCGGCCTTCTGTGTGTCCTCGCGGCCTACGCGGTCTGGCTTATATTGGTGACAAAGCGTCCCGCGCGGCGGGAGGCCCGCGTGGGGGATGCTCGGTTGCCGGATGCGCCGGGAGTGCCGGCCGCGGACCCGGACGCCGGGCTTGCCTCCGCCGCGAGCGAATAGCCACGTCGTGAACTGGCCCCACTCGCTCTCGAACTGGGAATGGGCGATCGGCGAGGGCGTCGTTCTGCCGCTGTTGTTCTGGGAACTCTATCGCCTGCGCCGGACGCAACGCCGCGATCGGCAAGCGAAGCGCGACACGGACGAGTCATCCGGTGGCAGCGGACCGTCCTGAACGTCAGCGGCGTCGCCAAACCATCGGCACGTCTGCGCGTTTCACCGCGGCATGCGGAATTCCCGCGGCATGCGAAACGGCAGCATCGCCTGTACCCAAGGCGCACGAAAACGTTCCAGCGACAAACTTTCATGCATCGCGATCGCGCTTCCTTCGTCCAGGCGCGTCGTTACGATCGAGCGGGCATAGAACGGGGTGTTCTCCAGCGTCGCGGTCACCCTCGGCGTATGCCCAGGCGCCGCGCCGATGCTTCGGTCGATACCCCACCATGTGCGGGGGAGTTCCATCGCGGCGCCCGGCGCCAGATCCGTTACGCCTCCGGCCGTGTCGTAGCGCATGGCAAGCCGGCGGGGAGTTCCGCGGGGTCCATGGTGTGACGTCGTACCGCACCACGGTTCCGCCAGGGACGACAGCCCAACTCCAGGTCCAGCGCTGAAAATCGTCCTCAAGCGCCCGGTCGCCGGAGTTGGTGTCGAAATACGCCCGCCCGCGCCACGACAACGATGGCGAGGACAACGCGATCTCGACGTCCGCGCACGGCGCGATAGGCCGCCAGCGGTGCAGCCCGTCCTCGTCCAGTGCGAGGACGCGCGTTTCGATCGCCGACGGAACCAATCGCACGGTGCCTCGGATACGCCTCGGCACCGGCACGGCAACCTCGTCGATGGTGACGGTCAGCGCGCACTGGTTCCAGTGCAGGGTGCTCGGGCCGATCGCCAGCCGGTCCGCGTCGCGGCGGAGCGATCCCGCGCCACGCTCGGTCATGGCCCAGCGCTTTCCGCATGGGCCGTAAAGGGCCACGTTCAGCGCGCAGTGGTTCGCCGGATCGGCCGGCCCGCGGCGCCGGGCCCAGGCGTAATACGGTGAGAAAACGCTGCCGATGAACGCGATGATCGTCAGGCCGTGGGCGCCGTCGTCGCTTAACGCGTCGAGGTACCACCAGACGTAGCCGCCCTGGTTCACCGTCACCGCGAAGTCTGGTCCTCCAGCACCGCCGCAGCCGCGATCCGGCCCGAGAGCGCCGCCATCGGCAGGCCCGGTCCCGGATGGACGCTGCCCCCCGCCAGATACAGGCCCGGAATGGTGGTCCGTGCCCCGGGACGGCGGAACGCGGCCATCGCTCCGTGCACCACCTGTCCGTAGAGCGCTCCTCCCGTCGCCGGGTAGAGTTTCGCGAATTCCGATGGTGTGGTCACCACCATTGACTCGGGTCGGCGCTCCACGGCCAGACCGCATCGGGCCAGAACTCCGAAGGTCGTTGTCGCGCATCGCTCGATTTCCGCCGGGTTGTAGTCGTGGTGATCGCCGTTGGCCGGTGCGTTGATCAAAACAAGCAGACGTTCCGGGGTCGCGGCCGGCCCGCCCTCGCCGTCGCCGCGGTCCTGGGCGCACACGTACACCGTTGGGTCCGCTGGCATCGTGCCGCGCCTGAAAAGGGCGTCGAACTCCGCCGCGTAGTCACGGGAGAAGAAAACGTTGTGACGAACCAGCGGGAAGCCGGCCGCGCCCGCCGCCGGGCCGCCAAAGAGGGCCCATGTCATCGCTGACAGCGACCGGCCGGCGACATTCGCACCAGGCACCGCGTCTTGGACCGCGGGTCCGAACAAGCCAGCCGACAGCGCGGCGACATCGGCCGCGCAGATGACCGCATCGGCTTCGATCCGCTCACCGCTTTCCAGCGTCACCCCGGCGGCGCGCCGATTTCGCACGACAATCTCCGACACAGCGGCGCGCGGGCGGATCGACACGCCCAGTTTGGAGGCGAGGCCGGCCATCGCGGACGCGAGCCGAGCCATGCCGCCGTCGATCGTCCAGACGCCCTGTTGTTCGACATGAGCAATCAGCATCAGCGTCGCCGGCGCCTGGAACGGCGACGAACCGCTGTAGGTCGCGTAGCGGCCAAACAATTGCCGCAGCCGCCGATCCCGAAAGTGATCGCCGAGCGCGCGCCACAAGGTGGAAAAAGGGGCCAAACCGAACATGTCGCCGACACCGCGCGATCCGGAGGCGGCCATCAGTGACAGCACGGAGGGCCGAGGCGACCGGATGAACGGTCCCTCCAGCGTGCGATAGATCCGTTCGGCCCGGTCGCGGAAGGCGCGGTATCCGGCGGCCTCGGCGGCCCCCGCGAAGCGGCCGATGGCATCGGTGGAGCGATCGGGGTCGGCGAACAGATCCAGCGTCTCCCGCTCGTTCCAGGCATGCCGGGCCAGCAGTTCGAGCGGCCGCAGCGTGACGTGCATATCGAGCAGGGTTCCGGCCCGCGCGAACAGTTCGTCGAACACCCAGCGCATGGTGAAGACCGTCGGACCGGCATCGATCGCCGGGGAGTTCGCCGGCGCCGTATCCGGACGTAGCTGGCGAAGCTTGCCGCCAGGTTGTGTGGCGCGGTCCACCAACGTGACGTCCGCCCCGCGGGCAGCGAGATCGATGGCGGCGGCCAGACCCGCCACACCGGCGCCGATCACCGTCACGCGCGCGGTTCGCATGCGCCGTCCCGCCGCCAGGCGTCAGCGGATTCGTGGATGCCGTCTCCGGCCTCCCGGAGTTGGCGGATTGCCATGGCGGGATTTTCCCAAATTCGCGGTTGACTTGCGTGTCAATAATACGTGACAGTCTGGTATGACAATATAAGTTGACACAGGGAGCCTCACCATGGATGCCATCACCCGGATCGAGCGCACATTGAACGCCTCGCTGGCGCGGGCCGAAGCTCCTGGAGGACCGCCGCTGCTGGCCGCCGCGATGCGGCACGCGGTGTTTCCACGCGGCGCGCGGATCCGTCCGCGGCTATGCCTCGCGGTCGCGGCGGCCTGCGGCGACGATCAACCGGCGGCGTCGAACGCCGCGGCGGCGGCCATCGAACTGCTGCACTGCGCCTCTCTGGTGCATGACGATTTGCCGTGCTTCGACGACGCCGAGACGCGGCGCGGGCGTCCGACCGTGCATCGCGCGTTCGGTGCGCCGTTGGCGGTGCTGGCCGGCGACGCGCTGATCGTACTGGCGTTTCAGACCCTGGCCTGGGGTGCCGCGCGGGCACCCCGCCGGCTTGCGCCGCTGCTGCTGATGGTCGGCCGCGCGGTGGGCGCGCCGCACGGGATCGCCGCCGGGCAGGCCTGGGAATCCGAGCCAACAGCCGACCTTGGAGCATACCAGCGCGCCAAAACCGGCGCTTTGTTCGCCGCCGCCACCGAAGCTGGCGCGGCCGCCGCGGGGACTGACCCGGAACCCTGGCGCACCTTGGGGGAGCGCCTCGGTGAGGCTTATCAGGTCGCCGACGATATCGGGGACGTGCTTTCTGACTCGGCCGCTCTTGGAAAACCGGCCGGCCAGGACAAGGCGCTGGGACGCCCAAACGCCGCGCTGACCATGGGTGTCGCCGGGGCGATGCGGCATCTGGAGGCGCTCGCCGATGCGGCCGCCGAATCCATTCCTCCCTGTCCTGGCCGGAAAGAGTTGCAAGCACTGACCCGCGGTGAGGCGCGCCGGCTGCTTCCTCGGCATCTGGCGCTGCACGCCGCGTAATGACGGTTTGGGCGGCGCGTGACCCCGCACCGGCCGCGTTGCCGGTCCAATACAATCGCGGTGGCTTGTGGCGGGCGTTGGAGGATCGTGTGCTGGCGACTCGCGACCGGGTGCTCGCCAATCCGGCGTTCCAGCGATGGGCTGCCGGTTTTCCGCTCACCCGGCGCATCGCTCGAAAACGGGCGCGGGCGCTGTTCGATTTGTGCGCCGGCTTCGTCTACAGCCAGGTCCTGCATGCCTGCGTCCGGCTTGGGGTGTGCGATATCCTTGTGGAGCGGCCGCGCACACCGGAACAACTCGCCGCCCTGCTCGCGCTGCCGCCGGACGCGGCGATGCGGTTGCTGGAAGCGGCGGAAGCGCTTCGCGTGGTAGAGCGCCGGCGTGACGGGCGCTTCGGCGTTGGCGCTCTGGGCGCCGCGCTGGCCGGCAATCCCGGGGTCTCCGCGATGATCCGCCACCACGCGCTGCTTTATGACGATCTGCGCGATCCGGTCGGGCTGTTACGTGGGACCAACAACGAAACCGAACTTGGGCGATTCTGGCCATACGCCGCGACTGCCCGGCCGGCGGACGCCGAACCGGCCGATGTCGCGGAGTTCAGTGCGCTCATGGCGGCGTCGCAGGCGCTGATCGCGGGCGACGTCCTCTCGGCGTACCGGTTCGGCCGTCATCGCTGCCTGCTGGATCTGGGCGGCGGCGACGGTGCCTTCATCGCGCGGGCGGCGGAGGCCGCGCCCGCATTGCGGCTGATGTTGTTCGATCTCCCACCGGTGGCCGCGCGCGCCAAAGCCCGTTTCGCCGACTCGGGGTTGAGCGAGAGGGCTCAGGCGATCGGCGGCGACTTCAAGCGGGATACGTTGCCGCACGGGGCCGATATCGTGTCGTTGATCCGGGTCATCCACGATCACGATGACGCCGCGGCGCTGACCATTCTGCGGGCCGCCCGGCGAGCGCTGCCCGCTGGTGGCACGCTGTTGCTGGCGGAACCGATGGCGGACACGCGCGGTGCCGAGCCGGTCGGCGCCTATTTCAACTTCTACCTGCTGGCGATGGGAAGCGGCCGGCCGCGGCGCGCCGAGGAACTCGCTTCCTTGATGCGCGAGGCGGGATTCTCGCGCGTGCGCCGCGTGGGGACACGGCGGCCGATGCTGGTGCGCGTGCTGGTTGGGCGATGCTGACCGCGTGTTGGTGGCGGGTCGAACGGCATTAAATCTTTGTGTAAATGTATGTTGACATTTTGACATGTCAATCTAAGGTGACATACGAGGCTCCAAATTGCTCGACCCGCCGGGTCGATCAGACGGGGCTGGGGGAACCACCCGGGATGGACGCGTTCGCCATTGTTCTTGACAGACCGGAGAGTCTCTCAATCAGCAAACTCCCCCTGACTGCGCCAGGTAATGGCGACGTCGTGGTGGATGTGGCCTGGAGCGGCATCAGCACCGGCACCGAGCGCCTGCTGTTTCCGGGCCGCATGCCGCCATTTCCCGGCATGGGCTATCCATTGGTTCCCGGCTACGAAACGGTCGGCCGGATCGTCGAATCCAGGCTCGCGAAAGTCCCGGCGCCGGCGCCCCCGCGCGGGGGACATGGTGTTTGTTCCTGGCGCCAACTGCTTTGGCGACGTACGCGGCCTGTTTGGCGGCGCCGCCTCGCGCCTCGTGGTGCCGGCCGCGCGTGCGCTCCGGATCGATCCGGGTTTGCGGGAGCGAGGCGTGCTGCTGGCATTGGCGGCCACCGCCGTGCACGTGCTGACCCCGCCCACCGGCCACCATTTTCCGAGCCGCCGGATCTGATCGTTGGGCACGGCGTGCTGGGCCGCCTGCTGGCGCGCCTGGTGGTTCAGTCGGGCGCACCGCCGCCGGTGGTGTGGGAGAGTAACCCCGATCGGATGGCGGGCGCCGCCGGATATACTGTGACGTCGCCAGACGCGGACACTGCGCGCGGCTACGCCCGGATCTGCGACGCCAGCGGCGATCCGGCGTTGCTCGACAGCCTGATCTCCCGACTCACGCCAGGTGGAGAGATCGTGCTGGCCGGCTTTTATCCCGAACGTCTCTCGTTCGCGTTTCCACCGGCGTTCATGCGCGAGGCGCGACTGCGTGTCGCCGCGGAATTCCGGCCCGACGATCTGGAGGCGGCCCGCCAGCTGATCGAAGACGGTCGGTTGTCTCTGGACGGATTGATCACGCATCGATCCGAAGCCGCGCGCGCGCCGGACGCTTACCGGACCGCCTTCGGCGATCCTGCGTGCCTCAAAATGATTCTCGATTGGAGTGCCCTCGCATGAACGCACCTTTTGATGGAGGGCGGGTCTGACGCCACACGGTCAGCAGATGGCCGCGCAATTGCGAGCAGAGGCGGCGATCGAGCCCGACGCGCCGCGCCCAGGACCGGTGAAAAAGCAGACGCAGATCGTCGCCATCTACGGCAAGGGCGGCATCGGCAAAAGTTTCACGCTCGCGAACCTGTCCTACATGATGGCGCAGCAAGGCAAGCGCGTGCTGCTGATCGGCTGCGATCCGAAAAGCGACACCACGTCGCTGCTGTTCGGCGGCCGCAGCTGCCCGACCATCATCGAGACCTCATCGAAGAAGAAACTCGCCGGCGAGGCGGTCAAAATCGGCGACGTTTGTTTCAAGCGCGACGGCGTGTTCGCGATGGAACTCGGCGGGCCGGAGGTTGGCCGCGGCTGCGGCGGGCGCGGCATCATCCACGGCTTCGAACTGCTGGAAAAACTCGGGTTCCACGATTGGGGTTTCGACTACGTGCTGCTGGACTTCCTGGGTGACGTGGTGTGCGGCGGCTTCGGCCTGCCGATCGCGCGCGACATGTGCCAGAAGGTGATCGTTGTCGGATCGAACGATCTGCAATCGCTGTATGTCGCGAATAATGTTTGTTCCGCCGTCGATTATTTCCGCAAGCTCGGCGGCAACGTCGGCGTCGCCGGCATGGTGGTCAACAAGGACGATGGCACCGGCGAGGCGCACGCGTTCGCGGCCAAGGTCGGCATTCCGGTGCTGGCCGCGATCCCCGCCGATGACGACATCCGCCGCAAAAGCGCGAGTTATGAAATCATCGGCAAACCCGGCGGCGTTTGGGCGCCGTTGTTCGAACAATTGGCCCAGGGAGTTGCCGATGCACCACCGGTGCGGCCGAAGCCGCTGGCGCATGAGGCTTTGCTGGACTTGTTCAACGGCGACACCGTGGGCCGCGACGTCGTGTTGCAGCCCGCGACATTGGAGGACATGTGCGCGTCGGCGGTGTTGGAAAAGCCGTCGCTCGAAGTGATTTATGAGGGCGCCTGAGCGTGGACGGATCGGTGCTCCCCCCCGCCACCGGTTCCGGCTGTCACGGCGGCCGCGACACGATGCTGGAAGCCGCCCGCGCCGCCGGCAAGAGCGAGGCACTCGACCGGTTGCTCGCGGATTATCCGCGCGGCCCGCACGACCAGCCGCAGTCGATGTGCCCGGCGTTTGGATCGCTGCGGGTTGGATTGCGTATGCGGCGCACCGCGACGATCCTCAGCGGCTCAGCTTGTTGCGTATATGGACTGACCTTCACGTCGCACTTTTATGGTGCGCGGCGCACCGTCGGCTATGTGCCGTTCAATTCGGAAACCCTGGTGCGCGGTCAGTTGTATGAGGACATCCGCGACGCGGTGTTCGAGACCGCCCGGCCGGCGGACTATGACGCCGTGGTGGTCATCAATCTGTGCGTGCCCACCGCGTCCGGCGTACCGTTGGACCGGCTGCCGAAAGCGATCGACGGCGTGCGGATCATCGGCATCGACGTGCCAGGCTTCGGCGTGCCGACCCACGCGGAGGCGAAGGACGTGCTGGCGGGCGCGATGCTGCGATACGCGCGCCAGGAAGCCGAGGCCGGGCCGGTCGCGCGTCCGCGCGCGCTGGTCGAGGATCAACCAACCGTCACCCTGATCGGGGAGTTGTTCCCGGCCGATCCGGTTGGCATCGGGGCGTTGCTCGCACCGATGGGTCTCGCCGCCGGCCCGCAGGTCCCGACCCGCGAATGGCGCGACCTGTACGGCGCTCTTGATTGCGCGGTCGCCGCCGCGATCCATCCTTTCTATACCGCATCGGTGCGCGAGTTCGCCGCGGCGGGACGCCCGTCGTTGGTTCCGGACCCGTCGGCGTTGACGGCACCGCCGCGTGGCTCGACGCGATCGGCGCCGCCGCCGGGGTTTCCGCCGATCGGATCGACGCCGCGAAAGCGCGGGCGCTGCCGGCGATCCGCGCCGCGATGGACGCCAATCCGATCGCCGCGCGAGTCACGATTTCGGGTTACGAGGGCTCCGAACTTCTCGTCGCGCGACTGCTGATCGAAGCCGGTGCCGATGTGCCTTATGTCGGCACCGCCTGTCCGAAGACGGAGTGGAGCGAGCCGGATCGCGCGTGGCTGCGATCTCGTGGCACGCATGTTCAATACCGCGCGTCCCTGGAACAGGATGTCGCCGCGATGCGCGAGACACGGCCCGATCTCGCGGTCGGCACCACCCCTTTGGTGCAGCAGGCGAAGGCGCTTGGCATTCCCGCGCTTTACTTCACCAACATGGTCTCGGCCCGTCCTCTGTTCGGTCCCGCGGGAGCAGCCGCGTTGGCCGGAATTGTCGCCGCGCAGGTCAAGGGGCGCGAGCGTTTCGGCCGCATGGTGAGTTTCTTCGACAATGTCGGCGTCGGCGAAACCGCCGGATATGGTTTCACGACCGTTCCGAAGGATCCGCCTGGCTCGCGCGACCGCTATCGCCGCGCGCGCGAGGCCCAGGCGAAGGCCAGTCAGGCGGTGGGGAGCTGAGGCGATGCTGGTGCTCGATCACGATCGTGCCGGCGGTTACTGGGGCGCCATCTACGCGTTCACCGCGATCCGCGGCCTGCGCGTGGTGATCGATGGTCCGGTGGGCTGCGAGAACCTGCCGGTCACCGCGGTGCTGCATTACACCGATGCGCTGCCGCCGCACGAACTGCCGATCGTCGTCACCGGCCTGTCGGAGGACGAACTGTCGATGAACGGCACGGAGGCGGCTTTGCGGCGCGCCGCCGCGACCCAGGATCCCGATATGCCCGCGGTCGTCATCACCGGCAGCATCGCCGAAATGATCGGCGGCGGCGTGACCCCCGAGGGATCCAATCTGCTGCGCTTCATTCCACGCACGATCGATGAGGACCAGTGGCAGGCCGCCGACCGCGCGATCAACTGGCTGTGGTCGGAATTCGGCGCGAAGCGCAAGCTGAAACCGCGCGGCCCGCGGGAGGACGGTGCCAGGCCGCGCGTCAATATCATCGGTCCGATCTACGGCACCTTCAACATGGCTTCGGACCTCGCCGAGATCCGTCGCCTCGTCGAAGGCATCGGCTGCGAAATCAATCTCACCTTCCCGCTCGGCGCTCACATCGACGACATTCAGCGGCTTCCTCACGCTGACGTGAACGTCTGCATGTATCGCGAGTTCGGCAGAAAGCTCTGCGAGGAGCTGGATCGCCCGTACTTGCAAGCGCCGATCGGGCTTTTTGCCACCACCAACTTCCTGCGCAAGCTGGGCGATCTGGTTGGCGTCGATCCGGAACCCTTCATCGAGCGTGAGAAGCACACCACGATCAAGCCGATCTGGGATTTATGGCGCAGCGTGACGCAGGACTTCTTCGCGACCGCCAGCTTCGCGATCGTCGCGACCGATACCTACGCGCGCGGGATCAGGCGATTCCTCGAAGACGAGATGGGCATTCCCTGCGCCTTCGCCGTTTCACGGTGCGCGGGTGTGAAGCCGGACAACGCCAAGGTCCGCGAAATGCTGCGCGCGAAGCCGCCGCTGGTGCTGTTTGGGTCGTATAACGAACGCATGTACTCGGCGGAACTCGGCGGCCGGAGCATGTACATCCCCGCGTCGTTCCCCGGTGCGATCGTGCGCCGCGCCACCGGCACGCCGTTCATGGGCTATGCCGGCGCGACCTATATCGTGCAGGAGTTTTGCAACGCCCTGTTCGATGCATTGTTCAATATCCTGCCGCTGGGCACCGACCTCGACCGTGTCGAGCCTACCCCGGCGCGGCACGTCGCGAACCGCCCGTGGGACGATGACGCCCAGAGTCTGTTCGACGAGTACCTGGAAACGGAGCCGTTCCTGGTCCGCATCTCGGCGGCGAAACGAATGCGCGACCTGGTCGAGCTTCGCGGCCGTCAGGCGGGCGAAGACCGCGTCACGGTCGAACGCGTCAGTCTGGCACTGGCGGAACTTGTGCCGGGGGCATCGCCCGGTGGTTCCACGATGCCGCCGCCGGCCGCTCCGACAGCGGCGGTCTGGGCGGCCAGGGGTTCCGCGCGGTGACCCCGCGCGGAATGGGCGCCGTGGCCTGTCCTAGCACGGAAATCCCAGTCGCGCGGGATGGGCGCGACAAAGGCCGCAAGGCCGTTTCCGGAGAGTAACCGCATGGCAGTAGAGCCAGTAAATACCTCGATGTCGGGGTTATCGGAGGCGGAGGCGAAGGAGTTCCATGGGATATTTCTCACGAGCTTCATCATCTTCACGGTAATCGCCATCATCGCGCACTTTCTCGCGTGGCAATGGCGACCCTGGCTGCCTGGCCCGAACGGGTATTCGTTCGCTGAACGATACCGGCGGGTTGATCAGCCATACGATCTCGCAACTCGTCTGAGGGGGTAAGGAACATGTGGCGACTTTGGCTTCTGTTCGATCCCCGGCGCGTGCTCGTCGCGTTGAGCATCTTCCTGTTCGTCCTGGCGTTGCTGATTCACTTCATCCTGCTCAGCACCGACCGGTTCAACTGGCTGGAAGGTCCGCATCACGGCGCCACCGCGGCGCAGATGGCTCCATTGCCACCAGCCGCGAAATAGCCGCGTCCGACTACGGTAACGGTCGAAGCAGCGACCACGAGCGAGGCTTCCTCCGTTACCGCCTTTTCCTCGCGCAAAGGGTGATCCCACGTTCGATCGGAGACTCCGGCGATGGCGATGTTAAGCTTCGAAAGAAAATACCGTGTGCGAGGAGGCACCCTCGTCGGCGGTGACCTGTTCGATTTTTGGGTGGGACCGTTCTTCGTCGGGTTTTTCGGTGTCACGACGGTGTTCTTCTCCGTGCTCGGAACGGCGTTGATCGTTTGGGCGCCGCCCTCGGACCGACCTGGAACATCTGGCGTATCAGCATCGCACCTCCCGATCTGAGCTACGGCCTGGCCTTCGCCCCGCTGAAAGACGGCGGCCTTTGGCAGACTCATCACCATCTGCGCCCTCGGCGCCTTCATTTCCTGGGCGTTACGACAAGCCGAAATGCCCGCAAGCTCGGCATGGGAATGCATATCCCGTTCGCCTACGGCTTCGCCATCTTCGCCTATTTCAGTCTCGTGGTGATCCGTCCGGTGCTGATGGGCGCCTGGGGTTACGGCTTTCCCTACGGAATCATGAGCCATCTCGATTGGGTGTCGAACACCGGATATCAGTATCTGCACTTCCACTACAATCCCGCGCATATGATCGCGGTGAGCTTCTTCTTCACGAACGCGTTCGCGCTGGCGCTGCACGGCTCGCTGATCCTGTCGGCCGCCAACCCCGGCCGCGGCGAGGCGGTGAAGTCCGCGGAACATGAGAACGCCTATTTTCGCGACACGATCGGTTATTCCATCGGCACCCTGGGCATCCACCGGCTGGGCCTGTTCCTGGCCGTTTCGGCGGCGTTCTGGAGCGCGGTGTGCATCATCATCAGCGGACCGTTCTGGAGCAGGGGTTGGCCGGAATGGTGGACCTGGTGGCTCAATCTTCCAATTTGGGCGCACTGATCGGGAACCGGGGGAACGTCATGGCCGAATATCAAAACATATTCACACGGGTTCAGTTGCGCGGCCCAGAGCATCTGGGGGTCGCGCTGCCCAGTGGAAACTGGGCGCGAACGGGGAGGCCGTTCTACTCACGGTTGGCTGGGCATGATCGGCGACGCGCAGATCGGGCCGATCTATCTCGGCGCTACCGGAATGGCGTCGCTGATCTGCGGTTTCATCGCCATCGAAATCATCGGCCTCAACATGTGGGCCTCGGTCAATTGGAGCCCGATCCAGTTCATCCGCCAGTTGCCCTGGCTGGCGCTGGAGCCGCCACCGCCGGCATATGGGCTTGCATATACCGCCTCTCGCGCAAGGCGGTTGGTGGTTGATGGCCGGATTTTTCCTGACCACGTCGATTCTGCTGTGGTGGCTGCGGATGTACCGCCGCGCCATCGCCCTCGGTCTCGGCACCCACACGGCCTGGGCGTTCGCCTCGGCGATCTGGCTTTATCTGGTCCTTGGGTTCATTCGGCCGCTGCTGATGGGAAGTTGGGCCGAGGCGGTGCCATTCGGCATCTTCCCGCATCTGGACTGGACCGCCGCGTTTTCGATCCGCTACGGTAATCTGTTCTATAACCCGTTCCACATGCTGTCGATCGTGTTTCTGTACGGCTCGGCTGTGCTGTTCGCGATGCACGGCGCCACGATTCTCGCGGTCAGCCGCTTCGGCGGGGAGCGCGAGGTCGAGCAAATCACCGATCGAGGCACCGCGGCCGAACGGGCGGCATTGTTCTGGCGCTGGACGATGGGCTTCAACGCGACATCGAGTCATGGCACCGCTGGGGCTGGTGGTTCGCGGTGCTGTGCCCACTGGTCGGCGGCGTCGGCATCCTGTTGACCGGAACGGTGGTGGACAACTGGTATCTATGGGGCGTGAAGCACGGCATCGCACCGACCTATCCCGCCGTTTTCCCACATGTCGCCGATCCGGCCACGCTTTCAGCCGGGGGAGTAGTGAAATGAGCTTCGCACTTCGCCTCGCGGCCGGCGGGATCGGCATCGCCGCGGCCGCCGTTATTCTGTTCCAGGCCGAGCGGCCGCCAATGGACAGCGTCCAGCGTGGCTACCGCGGTACCGGATGGAGGAGATCTACAATCCGCGCATCCTCGCGAAAGAAGTCGATGCGAACAAAATTCCCGCCTCGCTCCCGTACCTCGGCGATGCCGGGCCGAAGGCCGGGGCGATCTACAAGAATGTAAAAGTTCTGAATGACGTCAGCGTTGGAGAATTCACCCGGCTGATGGCATCGATCACGACCTGGGTCGCACCAACGCAGGGATGCGCGTATTGTCATGACACGAACGATATGGCGTCAGACACTCTCTACACGAAAGTGACCGCGCGTCGCATGATCCAGATGGTTCGCCACGTCAATGCGGACTGGAAGCCACACGTCGCCGAGACCGGCGTAACCTGCTTCACGTGCCATCGCGGGCAGCCGGTGCCCGCGAATGTCTGGTTCAATGATCCTGGCCCCGTCCAGGCGGGCGGCCTCGCGCAGATTCCCGCCGGCAAAAACCATCCCGCTTTGGCGGCGGGCGCCACCGC
The DNA here is from genome assembly GCA_963719675.1 of uncultured Alphaproteobacteria bacterium. Lineage (GTDB taxonomy): Bacteria > Pseudomonadota > Alphaproteobacteria > Acetobacterales > Acetobacteraceae > Rhodopila. The sequence goes on from CAVRDN010000093.1 coordinate 77,521, forward strand.
GCTGCCATTCGACCCATACTCACCGTTCCTGGAGCAGAACAACGAGATCCGCGTCGTTTCGCAAACCGCGTTGCCCACGGGCGACCGGCAATCGATCAAACAGACAGAATGGACCTACGCCTTGATGATGAACTTCTCCCAGTCACTGGGCGTCAACTGCACCTATTGCCATAACTCGCGCTCGTTCACCGACTGGGATCAGAGACCCCCCAACGCGCGACGGCCTGGTATGGCATCCGTATGGTGCGCGATCTGAACACCACCTATCTGGATCCGCTGCACACCGTGCTGCCGCGCGGCCGCCTGGGGCAAACGGGTGATTCGCCGAAAGTGGATTGCGCGACCTGTCACAACGGTGTCTACAAGCCGCTGTTCGGGGTCAGCATGATCAAGGACTTTCCTGAACTGACAGCGCCCAACCAATGAAGTGGTGAACCGCGCTGATGGGCCGTGCCGTCGTCCGACACACCGAGCCCGCGCAGGCCACGACCGCCAGCGCGCCCGCCACCGAAACGGAACTGTCCATCGACGGCCGATCACCCGGAACAACTTGCTCCTCGCCGGCGTGGCGGATCCGAAAGACCGGGCTGATCTGATCGCGTGTCTACGGAGGCTGTCCGCCAACCCGGAGCCGCTGCCGGCGAATTAATCGCCGCGCGGCCCGGGCTTCGGGCTCAGGACGATTTCGGGGCGAACGCGACACACCAGCCTTCCGGATTGATGGTGCCTTCAACGATCTTGCAGGCGTTCGGAGGCAGGAAATTCACGCATATCGAGCACTTCTGAGTGCCCTTCGGCGTTTCCTGATACTGCACGACCTTTTGCGCGAGTTTGGTCTGGGCCGTGCGTTGGTTTGCCCGCGCGGCCGTCGCGGCCGCTCCGCCGAGCGCCGCCAGGCCCGCACCCAGAAGCACCCGCCGCGTCCTGATGTTTTTGTCTCTCGTGGTCACGTTGTTAGACTCCTCGCCAAAGAATTCTTCAGGCCGCCCGCCGCATATTGAGTTCGGACCAGATGGTTCCCAGAGCGTCTACCAGATGGTCGATGTCGGCATCGCGCATGCAGCGGCGACGGGGTGATCCGCAGCCGCTCGGTGCCGCGCGGCACCGTCGGGTAATTGATCGGCTGCACATAGATCGCGAATTCCGTCCAGCAGCCGGTCGCTGATTTGCTTGCACAGCACCGGCATCGCCGACGATGACCGGAACGATATGGCTGGGATTGTCGTAGATGCGGCACGCCGACCGCAGTCAAGTCGCGCGCCTCAACGCGCGACACGATCCTGATGGCGCGCCCGTTCGGCCTGGCTGGCCTTCAGATGCCGGATACTGGCCAGCGCGCCGGCGGCGACCGCCGGCGGCAGCGCCGTCGTGAAGATGAAACCGGAGGCGAAGCTGCGCACGAAGTCGCACATCGCGGCGGAGCCGGCGATATAGCCGCCGACCACGCCAAACGCCTTGGCCAGGGTGCCCTCGATCACCGTGAGCCGGTGCGCCACGCCGTCGCGTTCGCTGATCCCGCCGCCGCGCGGGCCATACAGCCCGACCGCATGCACCTCGTCCAGATAGGTCATCGCGCCATAGTCTCGGCGACGTCGCAAAGCTCGCGCGATCGGCGCGATATCGCCATCCATCGAATAGACCGACTCGAAGGCCACCAGCTTCGGCCGCGCGGGATCGAGAGCGGCCAGTTGCCGCGCCAGATCGGCCGGGTCGTTATGCTGGAAAATCCGCTTTTCGGCGCGGCTGTGCCGCACGCCCTCGATCATCGAGGCGTGGTTGACTTCATCCGAGAAAACCACGCAACCCGGCAATTTTGCGGCGAGCGTGCTCAGCGTCGCCCAATTGGACATATAGCCGGAATTGAACAGCAACGCCGCTTCCTTGCCGTGCAGATCGGCCAGTTCCTGTTCCAGCAACACGTGGTAGTGATTGGTGCCGGCGATGTTGCGCGTGCCGCCGGCGCCCGCGCCGCAGCGGTCCAGCGCCTCATGCATCGCGTCGATGCACCGCCGGGTGCTGCCCCATGCCGAGATAATCGTTGGAACACCAAACCGTCACCGGCGCGCGATCGCGGCCCTGGATATGCGTCGCCATGGGGAAATTCCCCGCGTGCCGCTGCAGATCGGCGAAAACGCGATAGTTGCCCTCCCGGCGCAGCCCATCGATCTGCTTGCGAAAGAACGTCTCGTAGTTCATGAGCATTCCCCTATTGTTGCCTGGCGCGGCAAGGGCGCCTGGGTTGTCACGCGCGACCGGACACGAGAGCCCAGGCTCCAGTGCCACAGCCAATTCCAGAGCTTCAGGGCAGGCAGCGGCATGACCAGGAACCAGTGCTCCAGGATCGCCAGTGCCATCATTGTTCCGAGCAACGAGTATCCGGCCGTGCTGAACGCATCGGCACCGTTCGAGAGCGGCCCGCTGCAACAGCGTCACCGCGCAGATCGTCGAGGCGGTGACCGAAAACGGAAACAGCAGGTTCATCGGCTTGTTGGTCAGGAAGCTCTTGATGTGATCGAGGTGGTCCGGCAGGAACTCGGCATTCAGGTTGCTGACGCCAAGGAACACATTCAGCCGCGCGCTCTGATGCATCCACCACAGCACGACGAACGTCCAGGTTCCGAATTGGTTCGGCCGTCCCCAGGTCAGCGCGACCACAATCACGGCCAGCAGCAACACCGCGAGCTCATGATACAGGCACGCCTGGACAGCATGTCCGAAATGGCGCCATCCGCTGCATCCATGTTCGCACCGATGAGTGTGCGGCCCGGTGACGAAACCCATGTAAAAGCTGATCTCCAACCAACCCCAGATCAGCACGCCGCAGGTAAACGCCTTGTAGGCGCCGGCGACGCTGGCGTCGCCCGCGCTGAACACCAGCTCATACAGCGCGGCCAACAGGATCGCCGTCGCGCCGGCCATGCTCCAGCGGAACGTTCGGGGTGGCAATCCGTCCAGGAACAGAATAAGC
>CAVRDN010000094.1:0-59158 GCA_963719675.1 uncultured Alphaproteobacteria bacterium
CGCGGGATCGCGCGGCGACGTCAGCGCCTCCATTCCGGCATCATTGGCCAATGGCGTGTCCGGGCAGAAATAGCCGACCTTGTCGCGCCAGTTCGCGGGATCGGTGCCGACCATGCCGATCATGTATTCTGACTGCGAAATGGCGCCGAACATGGCGCGGCGGATGGCGGGATTGTTGAATGGCGGTATCAGGTGATTGAACCGCATGGTGGCGATAAATCCGGTTGGCACCGTGTTCTCGACGATCACGTTGTCGTGCTTGCGCAACACGGGCAGCAGATCGGTGTCAGGGGTAAGCCACCAGTCGATCTCGCCACGCTGCAGGGCAGCCGCGGCGGTGGCGGATCAGGAATATCCGCCATTCGATGCGATCGAAATGCGCGACTTTCGGACCGGCGGTGCCATCGATAACGCCATCCGCGCGCGGCTGGTACGCCATCCGCTCGTACACCACCAAAGCGCCCGGAACCCGCTCATCGGCCTTGTAACGATAGGGACCACTGCCGACCATTTCGGTGACCTGCTTGAACGGGTCGGTCGCCGCCAGCCGTTCCGGCATGATCGGACACATGCTCGGCGGCGTTTTCGCCAGCGCGTCGGGCAGCAGCGGGAACGGCGCTTTCAGGCGAAACAAAATGGTCTTATCGTCCGGAGCGCTGATCTCGTCGCACGCCGCGAGCAAGGCCTGGCCAAACCCGTCGCGCGCGCCCCAGCGCCGGATCGAGGCCGCGGCGTCGCGCCCCAGGACCTTGGCGCGGTCGTGAAACGCCAGACCATCGCGCAACGTGATGCGCCAGGTCTTACCACCATCCTCGGTCGTCGCACCCGCGGCCATTTGCGGCGACGGCCGAAATGCGTTGTCGAGACCATACAGCGTGTCGAAAACCAGAAAACCGTGATCGCGAGTCTGGTAGCTCGTTGTCCACACCGGATCGAGCACCGACAAGTCCGCCGCCGGCACGAATTTCAGCACCGACGTCCCCTGTGCCTTCGCCACCTTTGGCGTGGCCAGAAGCGCGGCGCCGCCGGCGAGGAACTGGCGTCTGCCTGCCATGTCGTGACCTCCCATGTTTCGTGGAGAATGCCTTAAAGTCAGTCAGGTCCCAACCCCCTTAGCCAAAGGCCACGCGGCATGACCGAGCCATTCGCTCCCTGGCAACCACTCGCGGAAATTCTGCTGCGCGCATTCGATGCGAACGGCACCGATGGTTCGCACGATCTGTCGCACATCGTCCGGGTCGGCGGAACGCGACGCGGATCGCCCGGACGGAACCGGACTGCGATACAGAACTGCTGCTGGCGGCGGTGATCCTGCACGACTGCGTGGCGGTGGAGAAAAGCTCGCCGCTGCGGGACCAGGCGTCTCGGTTGTCGGCGGCTCGGGCGAGAGAGATCGTGGCGGGCCTCGGATGGGCGGCGGCGCGGATCGATGCACTGGCCCATGTGATCGAGACGCACAGTTTTTCCGCCGGACTGGTGCCGGGAACGCGGGAGGCGAAGATTTTACAGGACGCCGACCGGCTCGACGCGATCGGAGCCATTGGGATCGCGCGTTGCTTCCATGTTGGCGGCCGCATGGGGGGGCGCTGTATGAACCGGACGATCCAGGCGCGGAGGCGCGGCCGTTGGACATCGTGCCTATGCGCTGGATCACTTCCCCGCCAAACTGTTCAAGGTAGCCACGGGATTTCTGACCAAAGAGGGTCAGCGTCTGGCGGCGGCCCGTTCCGCGTTCATGCGTGAGTTCGTCAACAATTTTATCGCTGAAGTTGAAGGGGACTGAGATGGTCAACGCGGCGATCGTGGGCCTCGGCCGGTGGGGTCAGAATCTGGTGAACAGCACGAGCGGGAGCGCGACGCTGCGCTTTACCGTGGCGAACACCCGCACACGGCAAACCGCCGAGGCGTTCTGCCACGAGAAATCGTTGCGCTGGACAGGAATCTCGACGATGTCCTGAGCGATCCGGCGATCGACGCCGTGGTATTCGCCACGCCGCACAGTCAGCATCCAGAGCAGGTGCGCCGCGCCGCCGCGCCGGCAAGCATGTCTTCGTGGAGAAGCCGTTCGCTCGACTCTGGCCGACGCGGACCGGATGCTGGAAGCCGCCGACCGCGCGGGCATCGTTCTGGCCGTGGGCTTCAATCGCCGGTTCCATCCGTCGATGATCCGTCTGCGCGAGGCCGTGCGCGGCGGACGTCTTGGCACCATCGCCACCATCAGCGCCGAACAAACCGCGTTGCACGGACTGGAGCTTACCGCGACAGCGTGGCGCGCGCGACCTGATGAGTTCCAGGCGGCGCGATGACCGCGATTGGGGTCCATCTGGTGGATGGCATGATCGATCTGCTCGGTCCGGTCCAGCGCGTGTTCGCCACCGTCAGCCGACGCGCCGATCTGTGCCGACGACACCACGGATGTGCTGCTGACGTTCAAATCGGGTGCGCACGGTCATATCTTTTGCTCAACGGTCGCCACGCCGCATTATCGGATGGCGCTATATGGCACCGGTGGGTTCGCCGAAATCCTTGGTCACCCATGGGGACTTACCGGTTTGTCGTGTCCTTGCCCGGCGAGGCGTTCGGCAGCGCGACGCCCGAGGTGTTCGAAACCAAAGGCTTCAACATGCTGACCGCCGAACTTCAACTCGTTTGCCGCCAGCATCGAGCGCGGCGCCCCTTCCCCACCCCGCTGGCGGACATACGGCACGGAGTGGCGGTGTTCGAGGCGATCCTGCGCTCGGCCGCGTCCGGGAAAGCGGAGGCTGTCAGCCAAGATCAGCCCGCCGGCGGCTTCTTATCCGGATAGCTCACGCCCATCCCAGCCCGCACATCCATCTGAATTCCATATTGTGGGAACGGATAGCGGAAGCCATTTTTCGCCAGCGCCTCCATCCCGGTAATCGCCTGCCGCAGTTGCTCGGGAGGCAACGCCATCAGCATCTCGTCATCCAGCACCGCCACCATAACGCCGCTCCGCGAAGCAGGGGATCGACAGGCTGGCCTCCCGTGTCTTCAACGCGCGGCCCCAGCAGTCGGCGCAGGCGGACTCGCCGACCACGCCCCAGTTGAACTTCTTAAGCCTGACCATTGCAGTCCATTAATAAAGTACATCATTGCGCCGGGCGTGGCGTAAAACAGCGCGATGTCCGGCGGATCAAGCCGGCCGCTGGACAATGGCGAGACGACCATCGCCTGATAGGTACCATCATCGACGCAGTTCATCGCCGCCTGGTGCGCTCCGGCATCGTCAGGCGTCGAATACCAGACGCCGACCATGTGCTGACCGGATTTCCATTTGGCATCCTTCGCATTGCCGAGACCAATCACCGCGCGGCATTGCGCGCCAACCAGATCCTCCGCCGTCACTCCCACCGTCCATCCCAGTCGCGCCGCCTGGGCAACAACCTGATCGAAGGCGTGGATGGCTTTCGGACGCCGGATGCGTGGGATTGCTTCCATGTCCTCGACCCGCTCGAACAGCTTCATGCTGAACGGCGGATTGCGCAGCTTCAGCAGGCGTTCCAGATCGGCGGCCAGCTTCGCGCAGTTCATTGTCATTCGGGCGTCCCTCCGCATTTCCTCGTGACGGCGAGCGTGAGGTTAGCGCGGACGCGAGCGTCACGCCATGCGGGGCAATCGCCGGGTTCGGCAGCGCGAGGGCTTCGCCCTGAAACCCGCCGGGGGCTTTGCCCATTGAATCCCCATCAAAGGCAAAGGGCGAGGCCCCATACGCGCGAACTTACGGCGGCCTGAGTTGGCAAGCCTGGAGAATTCTTCGCCTGGGCGCCTCCGCGAGTCGTCGTCGAAAGCGACTGAGCGCTGCTCGTGTGTTCAGTCTGGGCCTGGGAAGAATGGCGTTGAGCAGGATGTCTCTCGCCTTCGCCCAGGCGCGCCACAGCGATTGCGGCGGCGTTGCGGGCTTACCGCGCCGAGGGGGGAAAACCGACGATCTCATTGGCGAGATCGTCGGTCAGGTACCGCGGCGATAAGATGCGCCAGCAACCATGTTCGGGCCAGCGTTGGATCGGCGGCCGGCAACTCGTCCAGCCGGCCCAGGGTCTTGAGACGTTTGAAACCAATCTCCACCTGCCAGCGATCACCATAAAGCGCGGTAATCCGCTCGGTGGGCTGAGCGTCCGCGGGCAGCGAGGTCAGCAGCATCAGGAAGCCGGCGGCCTGTGTCGTGCGTGGGTCGATCTCGCGGCCGTCCCGGTTGGCTTTGCGTATCCGCCGCGTGCGCTGGCGGTCTGCCGCATCGGCCGGCAAAGGTCGGATCACGAGGCGCGTCGCACATGTAATCCCTTCGAGCCAGACTGGCACTTCCCGTGTCTGAGTGGTTTCGCGGAGCAGCGCCGTCAGATCGACACGTTGGCCTTTGGCGTCATGCAGCTTCACCGACCCCCAACTGATGCGCGTGATGAAGTCGCCGCCGCTCTCGAGCACCGCCTTGAAGTTCCGCACCCGTGCGTAGCCGCGGTCCATGATCAGCGTGCGGCCTGGACAGATGCGGGTTCGGCTGACGGACTCCGCTTCGCGGGTCGAGGTCAACACCAGATCGGCGAACCGGCCACGACCCGGATCATAACGCGCGTGCAACCGCCAGTCCTGACCTTTGCCAGGCGCGCAGATCACGGAACCATCGACCAACGACAACTCAAGCGTGTCACCTCTGGCCAGGGCGGGACTTCCAAGCCGCTCCGCCAGCAGCCTCGTCACGATGTGCGTCAGCCAGTCGCCCATTTTGCGCAAGCGACCTTCAACCGCTTTGTCGGACAACTCGGCGATGCCCGCATCACCGGCCAGCGCGGCGGCCGCACGGAACGATTGCCGCCCGGGGCCCCACATCAGGGCGAGACGGAGCAGGGCTTCGGCGGTTTGGATCTTCCGCTTGCGTTGAAGCGCCTTGAACTGGCGCGCCGTGGCTTCAAGATCGACCGCGATGGCGACGGTCGAGACGAGCGATGCCCAGGTGCCAGACAAGAGAGATGCTGTTTTTGGCATCGCGGTGGAGAATGGCACCGCGCCGTGACCATGCAAGCCTTAGATTCGCGCGTATGGGGCGATGCCCTTTGGATCCCCGCCACGGGCAGTGGCCCTTGGGACCATGCATTCTGGTGGGGGAAACAAGAGGGGCCGACGGTGGCGTTTCACCGTCCGTGTCGGCCCCTACTTGTTCCCCCACCAATGGACAGATCGCCAAGGGCCTCGCCCTTGGCTGGGGTCCAGGGGCGACGCCCCTGGCGGGTCCAAGGGCGGAGCCCTTGCCGTCTCCCACCCCCTGCCGTCATTGTGCCCCGGGAACACCGGGAAACACCTTCATGGACGACGACTTCCGCAAAGCCGCGCTCGACTACCACCGCTATCCGCGGCCCGGAAAGCTGGCGATCGAAGCCACCAAGCGCATGACCACCCAGCGCGACCTCGCGCTGGCCTATCCCCGGTGTCGCCGCCGCCTGTGAGGCGATCCAGGCCGACCCCGACACCGCCCGCGACTACACCGCGCGCGGCAACCTCGTCGGCGTGATCTCCAACGGCACCGCGGTGCTTGGCCTTGGCAACATCGGCGCCCTCGCCGGCAAGCCGGTCATGGAGGGCAAGGCGGTCCTGTTCAAGAAATTCGCCGGCATCGACGTCTTCGACATCGAGGTCGATGCCACCGATCCCGACCGTTTCTGCGATGTCGTGGCGGCGCTGGAGCCGACGTTCGGCGCCATCAATCTCGAGGACATCAAAGCCCCCGAATGTTTCGCCATCGAGCAGAACCTGCGCGCGCGCATGGGCATTCCGGTGTTCCACGACGATCAGCACGGCACCGCGATCACCGTCGCGGCGGCGGTCCGAAATGGGCTGCTGCTGCAAGGCAAGGCGCTGTCCGACGCGAAGCTGGTGACGTCCGGCGCCGGGGCGGCGGCGCTCGCCTGCGTCGATCTGCTCGTCTCGATGGGCCTGCGCGTGGAGAATGTGACGCTGACCGACGTCAAGGGCGTCGTGCGCACGGACCGGACGGGCATGCTGCCGAATATGGCGCGATATGCACGCGACACCAACGCGAACGCGTTGCAGGATGTGCTGGCGGGGGCGGACGTGTTCCTCGGCCTGTCCGCGCCCAGAGTGTTGAAGCCGGAGTGGCTGTCGCTGCTCGCCGACAAACCGATGATCCTGGCGCTCGCCAATCCGGAGCCGGAGATCGATCCGAACCTCGTCCGCGCGCACCGGCCGGACGCGATCGTCGCCACCGGGCGTAGCGACTATCCCAACCAGGTCAACAACGTCCTGTGTTTTCCGTTCATCTTCCGCGGCGCGCTGGACGTCTCCGCCACGACGATCAACGAAGCGATGAAAATCGCCGCCGTCGAGGCGATCGCCGGCCTCGCCCGGGTCGAGGCGAGCGAGGTCGTCGCGGCGGCGTATGGGGGCACCGCGCCGGTCTTTGGTCCCGACTACATCATTCCGCGGCCGTTCGATCCGCGGCTGATTCTGGAGATTGCCCCCGCCGTGGCGCGCGCCGCGATGGAGTCGGGCGTCGCCCGCCGCTCGATCGAGGACTTCGACCGCTATCGCCGCGATCTGGAACGGTTCGTGTTCCGCTCCGGCTCTTTGATGCGGCCGGTGTTCGAGGCCGCGGCGCGCGATCCCAAACGCATCGTGTTCGCCGAGGGCGAGGACGAGCGCATGCTGCGCGCCGCGCAGACGCTGGTCGATGACGGCACCGCGCATCCGATCCTGTTGGGCCGGCATGCGGTGATCGAAGCGAAGGTGCGGGAAATGGGTCTGCGGATGGACCTCGGCCGCGCGGTGAAAGTGCTCGATCCGGCGGAGGACGACGAGGTGTTTCGGCCGCTGGTGCCGGACTATCAACTGTTGGTGGGACGTCATGGCACGCCGCCCGCGTCGGCGGAACGGCGCGTCGGCAATCGCCCCTCGGTCGCCGCCGCGATGATGTTGCACGCCGGCCTCGCCGACGCGGCGATTTGTGGCGGCACCGGCGCGTGGTGGCGGCAAATCCAGTATATCCTGCCGATCATTCCGCGCCGCGCCGATGTCAGTCGCGTTTACGGCCTGTCCTGCGTCATCCTGCCCGCCGGCGTGCTGTTCCTGTGCGACACCTACATGGTGATCGACCCCACCGCCGAACAAATCGCCGAGATGACCTTGCTCGCCGCCGACGCGGTGCACGGGTTCGGCATCACGCCCAAGGCGGCGCTGATCTCCCACTCCAGTTTCGGCGCCAGCGACAGCGACTCGGCGCGCAAGATGCGGCGCGCTTTGGCGATGATCCGCGCGCGCGCGCCCGGCCTGGAGATCGACGGGGAGATGCACGCGGATGCCGCTCTGGTGCAGACGATCCGCGATGCCGCCGTGCCCAACAGCCGGCTGAGCGGCACCGCCAACCTGTTGATCATGCCGAACCTGGACGCGGCCAATATCGGCTTCAACCTGCTGAAGGCCGCGGCGGACGGGTTGCCGATCGGGCCGATCCTTCTGGGGATGACCAAACCGATCCATGTCGTGGTGCCGAGCGTGACCGCCCGCGGCATCGTCAATCTGAGCGCGCTCGCCGTCGTCGCGGCGCAGGAAGCAGAGCAGCGGGGCGACCGGCGGGGGGACCCGCTCGCGGCGGGGCGGTAACGAGGGGATTGCGGCGATACCGCGACGGGGCCATGTGAGCCTCGTCCCCGAGGAACACGTCGGCTTTGGGGGGACACGTCGGCTTTGAGGGACACGTCTGCCATGGAATGCACGCCCAGGCCTGGAGTGAGCGCCTGACATGCTTTGGCTGCTGCTCGGCACCGCCATCCTAACGGCTCTTCTTCTGGGCTTGCGGGCGTTTGAGCGTGCGTCCGCCGCCGCCATTTACAGCCTGTTCAAATGGATCGCCGCGTTTGGCGGCATCGCCCTGACCCTGTTGCTGCTGTTGAGCGGACGCGGACCGCAGGCGCTGACGGGCCTTGTGCTGGTCGGGCCGTTGGTGTGGCGCAAATGGCAGCAATGGGGTCAGCACGGGGGCGCCGGGTTGGGCGGCTCTCGCTTCACCGGGTCCGCTGGATCGCCGCCCCCGCCGCGTCGCCAGGGCTCCTCGATGACCCGAGCCGAGGCGTATGAGGTGCTCGGCCTGAAACCAGGCGCGGATCCGGACGCGATTCATGCCGCGCATCGGCGCCTGATGCGTATGGCGCATCCGGATACCGGAGGCTCGGACTGGCTGGCGTCGCGGATCAATCAGGCGCGGGACGTTTTGTTGGGATGACCTGGCAACCCGAAGTTGTATGGTGCGTTGTGACTGTCGGGCTTGTAACCGCGCCATAATTTGGCCAGGCGCATATGATGCAAGCCACGGAACGAACCTGGAGAAAACTCCGTGCCCAAAAAGTTGCGAAAAGCTGTGCTTCCCGTCGCCGGTCTGGGTACGCGATTCCTGCCCGCCACCAAGGCGTTGGCCAAGGAAATGCTGCCCGTCGTTGACAAACCGCTGATCCAGTATGCGGTGGAGGAAGCGCGCGCCGCGGGAATCGAACAATTCTGCTTCGTCACCGGCCGCGGCAAAACCGCGTTGGTCGAGCATTTCGATATCGCGTTCGAACTCGAGGCGACGTTGCGGGAGCGCAACCGCGTCAAGGAACTCGCGGAGCTGGAATCGATGCGCATCGAACCCGGTTCTTTGCTGACGGTGCGCCAGCAGGTCCCGCACGGCCTTGGCCACGCGATCTGGTGCGCCCGTGCGTTCATCGGAGATGAGCCGTTCGCGGTCCTGCTGCCCGACGACCTGATCCTGTCGGAAACCCCGTGCCTCCAGCAGCTCGCGGATGCCTATGTGCGGACCGGCGGCAACATCGTGGCGGTCGTCGATGTGCCGCGCGAGCACACCAATCGGTATGGCATCCTGAAAACCGGCGCCGATGACGGGCGGCTGGTCGAAGTTCGGGGTCTGGTTGAAAAGCCCGCGCCGCACGAGGCGCCCTCGACGCTGTCGATTATCGGCCGCTACGTGTTGATGCCCGAAGTGATGACGCACCTGGAGAAGATGGAACGTGGCGCCGGGAACGAAATCCAGTTGACCGACGGCATGGCGAAACTGATCGGTCATCAGCCGTTTCATGGCCTGCGCTATGAGGGCATCCGGTTCGATTGCGGCAACAAGATTGGCTATCTGGAAGCGCAGATCGCGTTCGCTTTGAAGCGGCCCGACCTCGCCGACGCGGTGCGCGGCTTCCTGACGCAATACCTCTGATACGAAGTTCCTGGCAGAGAGAATTCATGACATTCAGGCACGACTTCGACCCGACCTCGCTGCGGGAATACGACATTCGCGGCATTGTCGGCCGGACCCTCTCCGCCGCGGATGCGTTCGCCATCGGCCGCTGTTTCGGCACGATCGTCGCGCGCGCGGGCGGCACCACGACGGCGATTGGTTACGATGGGCGATTGTCCAGTCCGGAACTGAGCGAGGCGCTGTCGAATGGGCTGCGCGCGAGTGGCATTCAGGTATTGAACATCGGCCGCGGTCCGACGCCGATGCTGTATTACACCGCGACGACGATGGAGACCGGCGGCGCGATCATGGTCACCGGCAGCCACAATCCGCCGGACTATAACGGCTTCAAAATGATGCTGGGCCGCAAGCCGTTCTTTGGCACGCAGATCCAGGATATCGGCCGCATGGCGCGCGAGGGCGACGTGGTCGCGGAAACCTCGGCCGCGACCCGCACCATCGACATGGAGGAGGACTACGTCACGCGGCTGCGGCGCGACTGGGACGGCAAGGAGCGCAAGCTGAAGGTTGTCTGGGACAACGGCAACGGCTCGGCGGGGGATGTGCTGGCCCAATTGGTGCGGCGGTTGCCGGGCGAGCATACGGTGTTGAACGGGGTGATCGATGGCACGTTCCCGGCGCATCACCCGGATCCGACGGTGCCGAAAAACCTCGAACAACTGATCGCCGAGGTGCGCGCGCGCCACGCCGATATCGGTATCGCGTTCGACGGCGACGCCGACCGCATCGGTCTGGTCGACGATACCGGCACGATCATGTTCGGCGATCAGTTGATGGTGCTGCTGGCGCGCGACGTGTTGCGCGCGCATCCCGGCGCGACGATCATCGCCGACGTCAAGGCGAGCCAGGTGCTGTTCGACGAAATCGCGCGCGCGGGCGGCGAGCCGTTGATGTGGAAGACGGGTCATTCCCTGATCAAATCGAAAATGGCGGAAACCGAATGTCCGCTCGCCGGCGAGATGTCGGGCCACATTTTCTTCGCCGACAAATGGTATGGCTTCGACGACGCGCTGTACGCGGCGGTCCGGACACTGGGGATTGTCGCGCGCGCCGACCGGCCGCTGTCCGCGTTACGGATGGCGCTGCCTCAGGTGATCAATACGCCGGAAGTTCGTTTCGACTGCGACGATGTCCGCAAGTTCAAGGTGGTCGAGGAGGTCGCCGGCCGGTTGCGTCAGGAGGGCGCGACCGTGTCGGAGACGGACGGCGTGCGCGTGCTGACCGACGACGGATGGTGGCTGCTGCGGGCGTCCAACACCCAGGCCGTGCTCGTGGCGCGGGCCGAGGCGAAGACCGAAGCCGGTCTGGAGGCGTTGAAAGCCGCTCTGGTCCGGCAGTTGGCCGCGTCCGGACTGCCGGCGCCGGACTTCTCCGGGGCGCACGCGGGTCACTGAAAGATCGTCGGGGCCGTTACTCCAGCCCCTCGTAGAAATCGTTGCCTTTATCGTCCATCACGATGAATGCCGGGAAATTCTCCACCTCGATCCGCCACACCGCCTCCATCCCGAGTTCCGGATACTCCAGCACCTCCACTTTCCGGATACAGTCCTGGGCCAGTCGCGCCGCCGGGCCGCCGACCGAGCCCAAATAAAACCCGCCAAACGTCTTGCAGGCGTCCTTGACGGCCTTCGACCGGTTGCCCTTCGCCAGCATCACCAGCGACCCGCCCGCCGCCTGGAACTCGGCGACGTAGCTATCCATCCGTCCCGCCGTCGTCGGGCCGAAGCTGCCGGTCGCATAGCCTTCGGGAGTTTTCGCCGGCCCCGCGTAATAAACCGGATGGTTCTTCAGGTAGTCCGGCAAGCCCAGACCGCTGTCCAGCCGCTCCTTCAATTTCGCGTGCGCGATGTCGCGCGCCACCACCATGGTCCCGGTCAGCGCCAGCCGCGTCTTGACCGGATAGCGAGACAATTGCGCGCGGATCTCCGCCATCGGCCAATTCAGATCGACGGCCACGCTCTCATCCGGCAAGTGCGTGTCGGTCGTTTCGGGCAAGTACTTCGCCGGATCGGTTTCCAGTTGCTCCAGGAACACGCCGTCGGGCGTGATCTTCGCCATGATCTGCCGGTCGGCGCTGCACGACACGCCGATCCCCACCGGCAGCGAGGCGCCATGCCGCGGCAGCCGGATCACCCGCACGTCGTGGCAAAAATACTTGCCGCCGAACTGCGCGCCGATGCCGATATCGCGCGACAGCTCCAGCACCTTCTGTTCCATTTCCAGATCGCGGAACGCATGACCCGCCTTGCTGCCCGAGGTCGGCAGCGTATCCAGCCACTTCGTCGATGCCAGCTTCACCGTTTTCAACGTCGCCTCGGCCGAGGTGCCGCCGATCACGATCGCCAGGTGATACGGCGGGCAGGCCGACGTCCCCAGCGTCTTCATCTTCGTCTCGAGAAACTTCACCAGCCGTTCCGGCGACAGGATCGCGCGGGTTTCCTGAAACAGGAAACTCTTGTTCGCCGAGCCGCCGCCCTTGGCCACGAACATCAGATGGAACTCGTCGGCGTGATGCTCGCCGGGGGAGGCCATGATGTCGAACTGCACCGGCAGATTGTCGCCGGTGTTCACCTCATCGAACATCGTCAGCGGCGCCATCTGCGAGTAGCGCAAATTCGTTTCGGTGTACGTGCGATGTACACCCCAGGCGAGCGCTTCCTCCTCGTCGCCATCGACCCAGACCCGCTGGCCCTTCTTGCCGAACACGATCGCGGTGCCGGTGTCCTGGCACATCGGCAGCACGCCGCCGGCCGCGATGTTGGCGTTCTTGAGCAGATCGAGCGCCACGAACCGGTCGTTGCCGCTCGCTTCGGGGTCATCCAGGATCGCCCGCAGCGACGCCAGGTGCGCCGGCCGCAGCAGATGCGACACGTCGTGGAACGCGCGCACCGCCAGTTCGCTCAGCGCGTCCGGCGCGATCCGCAACACGGCCTGACCGTCGCACGTCGCGGTGCGCACGCCGGCGATGTCCAGCTTCTTCCATGGCGTCCGGTCCGGCCCCAGCGGAAACATCGGCGAGTAGAGAAAACCGGACGGCCGGGGCATCGGTGCGTTCATGCGAGAATTTCCTCAGGCGACAGGCGACAGGCGACAGGCGACAGGCGCGGGCAAAGGGCGCGGTCAGGTGGCTCAGGTCTTGGGCGGCGTGCGGCGGCGGAACGCGTCCAGGCTGACGACCTGCGGCGCCGGCGCCGGCTCCGCGTCGGGTGTGGCCTCTTCTTCCGGTTCCGGCTCGTCGCGCACGGCGGCCAGAGCGGGGACCCGCGCCTCCGGCTCGATCGGATCGAAGCGCAGCGCGTAACGGATCTGCGGGTCGGCGAACGAAACCAAGGCGTCCAGCGGGATCACCAGCGTCGAGGGCACGCCGCCGAACGACAGACCCACGCTGATCGTCCGCTTCTCATGATCGAGCTTCAGGTCCCAGAACTGGTGCTGAAGGACGATCGTCATCTCCTCCGGATATTGCGCGCGCAATCGGGCGGGGATCACAACTCCGGGATACGCCGTGCGAAACGAGATATAGAAATGATGTCCGCCCGGCAGACCGTGCACCGCGACGTGTTCGATCGCCTGGACCACGACGTGGCGCAGGGCGTTGGCGATCCAGCGTTCGTAAGGCAGCAAACTCTCAACCTGCTGCTGGGGATCATCTTCCATTCATGAACCTCATGTTCCCGGGCAACCCATAGCGCGACGGCGCTCCAGAGGCAAAGCGCTTCGCGCGCCGACAGTTCCGGCGTGGATACGCGCCGCTTCGGCCGCGGCACGCCGCGCGCCCGCTTTGACACGCTCCGCGGCAGGGCCAATGCTGGCGCCGATGAACGAAACCACGCCGCCAGCCTCGGATGAGCCACCGCGCTGGCGAATGACCTTGTGGAGCATGGTCGGCGTCCAGTTCATCATGAGCATCTCGTTCGGAATCGTCGGCCCGATCATGCCGTTGTATCTCCCCGAACTGGGAGTGGTTTCGCCGGCGGCGATCAACATGTGGGCGGGCGTGCTGACCTCGGCAACCTCCTGCGTGGCGATCTTCACCTCACCGCTGTGGGGCGGGCTGGCCGATCGCTACGGCCGCAAACTGATGGTGCTCCGCTCCACCATGGGCATCGCGATCTTCACCTTTCTGATGGGCATCGCCATGGGACCCTGGCAGATGCTGGGCTTGCGCGCGGGCATGGGCGCGCTGGCCGGATTCAGTTCGGCCTCGGTCGTCATGGTCGCCTCCGCCGTGCCCGAAAATCGCATGGGTTATTCGCTGGGCTGGATGAGCACGGGCCAACTGGTCGGCTCATTGGTCGGGCCGCTGGTCGGCGGCGGGATCGCCGATCTGACCGGCAGCTATCGTCTGCCGTTTTATTTCGCCGGCGTTATCTGTTTTTTGGGCTTTCTGGTAACGCTGTTCTTCGTGCCGGAGCGCTTCACGAAGCCCGACGCGACCAAGGCCAAAGCCTCGTTGATCTCCGGGTTTCGCATGGTGATCGGCTCCGGCGGACTGATGGCCGTCATCATGGTCATGATGATGGGCCAGTTCGCGACCATGGCGGTGCTTCCCGTGGTTACGCTTTATGTGCGCGAGATGCTCGGCGAGCGGCCGGACATCGCCACTCTGGGCGGCCTGGCGTTCTCCGCGACCGGTCTGGCCGGCGTCATGGCGGTGCCGTTTCTGGGCAGGCGCAGCGACCGGATCGGCTACCGGCGGACGCTGCTGCTGTGTCTGTTCGGCGCGGCGTTCTTCACGTTGCCGATGGCGCTGCCGTTCGGGTACTGGGCTTTCGTGCTGGAACAATTCGGCCTCGGGCTGTTCGTCGGCGCGGTGCTGCCGGTGTCGAACGCCATGATCGGACGGCTGACCGAGGCGTCGCAACGCGGCATGGCCTACGGGGTCATTTCGTCCGCGTATTTCATCGGCAATTCGACCGGCCCGATCGTGGGTGGAGCGATCGCCGCGACGGTTGGGATCAACTGGGTATTCGCGGTGACCGGTGCGCTGCTCGCGGTGAATTTCATCTGGGTCTGGTTCAAGGTACCCGACGTGGGGAATGAGAGCGCCTGATGGGAAGTGCCTGATGGGGAGCGCCGGAATGGCCGATGGTGAGGCGCCGATCGCCGCGTTGCAGCCGCGCGGGCCGGGACACCGGTTCGTGGTGTACGGCGAACTCCTGCTCGGGCATCGCCGGCGCGCCGCATGAGCGCAGCTTCGCCGCCGTCAACGCGGTGCTGCGCCGATTGACGCCGCCACCGGCGGTCACGGGTTCTTGATCGTTCCGGAGAACTTCTTAAATCTCGCCACCGGCCATTTTGTCATTCATGACTTAATGATCGGATCGTGTCGTGCCCACCGTCGTCACCATCGACCGTCCCGACGTCGTCAACTCGCGCATTGTCCGCTTCGGCGAAGCGCACGGTTTCCGATACGGCTTCACCGCCGCGGCCTGATTTATTCCGCGGCCGCATGAACCTCCCGCCGCAGCCACACCGACGTATCGTGATACACCGCCCCGCCGTAGGGAGGCCCAGGATCGTCGCTGGTCAGGGCGTTGATGCCGATGCCGCCGTCGAAGAACTCGGACGGCCAGATGCTTTCCGACACCAGAACGCCGGGCAACTGACCGGTGGCGAGTTTCGCGTGCAGCACGACCTCACCGCGGTTGTTGCCGAGGCGGACTTTGTCGCCATCCACGATGCCCAGATCTCTCGCGTCCTCGGGATGGAGTTTGACGGTCGGCCGGCCCTCGCGGCGCTGACCGGATTTCATTTCGGAAAAGCTGGTGTTCAGGAAACTGCGCGCCGGCGCCGTCACCAGTCGGAACGGCCGGTCGGGGCTGGTCTCGTCGGTGACCGTCATGTGGTCCGGCAACGTCGGCATGATCGCGTGGTTCTCGCCGAAGCGCGACCAATCGGGAGCGAAACGAAAGCGGTTGCCGGGTTGCGGGAAGCCGTTCAGGAAATGTGCCTCCGCGAAGGGCGGCATGGCGTCGATCCACCGCTCGCGCAACACTGTCTCCGCGCCGGGCCAACCGGAGGCTTTCAGCGTGGCATCGACGATTTCCATCGCGGTCATCGTGAACCCGGGATGTTCGGCACCCAGCCGATGCGCCAGCGCGCACACGAGGTCATGGTTGGAGCGGCACTCGCCCGGCGGATCGATCAGTTTGGGACCGATCTGAATATGGCTGTGACCGCCGGCCTGATACAGGTCGTCGTGCTCCATGAACATCGTCGCGGGCAGCACGATGTCGGACCAGCGGGCGGTTTCCGTCATGAACTGCTCATGCGTGACGACAAAGAGGTCATCGCGGGCGAAGCCGCGTCGCACGCGGTTGGAATCCGGACACACCGTCAACGGGTTCTGATTTTGGATCAGCATCGCGTGGACCTGAGGTCCATCGCGCAGCTCGCCGCGGTCGCCGGTCAGCACGCTGCCGACCCGGCTCATGTCCAGCACGCGGATGGTGGTATCGACCGCGTCGAGACCCTCGATCAGCGTCTTGTTCCAGTGGTACATGCCGCGGTTGGACCACAGCGCGCCGCCGCCCTCGTGCTGCCAGGCGCCGGTGACGGCGGGCAGGCAGCTCACCGCGTGCATGTTGGCGACTCCGTTGCGGCTCCGCGCGAAGCCGTATCCCGCGCGGATGTAGCTGCGTTGCGTGGTGCCGTAGAGCCTGCCGAAATCCTCGATCGCCGCGAAGGAAAGGCCGGTGATGCCGGCGGCCCATTCCGGTGAGCGCGCCGACAGATGCTGCCTCAGGTCGGCCGGAAAATCGGTGTAATCGCGCGAGGTAGTCGAGGTCGGCGTAACCGTCCCGGAACGCGATATGCATCACCGCGCAGGCCAGCGCGCCGTCGGTGCCCGGCCGCGGCGCCAGATGCAAATCCGCGACGGCGGCGGTCGGCGTTCGATACGGATCGATCACGACGAATTTCGCGCCCCGTTCCTTCCGCGCCCGGGTTACGTGCGTCATGACGTTGACCTGGGTCGAAACCGGGTTGCCGCCCCACATCACGATCAGATCCGACTTCGCCATCTCGCGCGGATCGACGCCGCGGCTTTGTCCGACGCCGGCCTGCCAGCCGATTTCCGGCAACGTGGTGCAGATCGTCATCTTCTGCCGCGAATACCGCATGACATTGCGCAACCGGTTGATGCCGTCGCGCTGCAGCAGGCCCATGGTGCCGGCGAAGTAAAACGGCCATACCGCCTCGGCGCCATGCTTCGCGGCGATGTCGGCGAACGCGCCGGCGACGCGGTCCAATGCCTCGTCCCACGAGATACGCTTGAATTGCGTCGAACCCTTCGGCCCGGTGCGCAGCAGCGGATGGGTCAAACGGTCGGGGTGATGAATGCGCTCGGCATAACGGCTGACCTTGGCGCAGATCACGCCCGCCGTGTAACTGTTGTCCTCCGCGCCGCGCACGGCGCCGATGCGGGAGCCGTCCAGCACCTCCACCGACAGAGCACAGGTGGAGGGGCAATCGTGCGGGCAAACCGAGGCCCTGATCTCGCTGGTCATGTCCATGCGCCGAACCTATCCCATCGCCGCGCGTGCTGGCAAAATGGTTCGCATCGTTTGGTGGGAGATTGGCGATGACCGACACATGGCGGCGCACGCATGACTGGGGCACCCTGACGCGAGCCGAAATCGCGGCGGCGCGCGACGCGGGGGCGTTGCCCGTGCTGACGGTGGGCGCGGTCGAGCAGCATTCCGATCACCTGCCGGTCGATACCGATTGCCTGTCGGCGTATCAGATCGCCCTGCGAGCCGCCGCGCGATGCGCCTCGCCGCATGTGCTGGTGCTGCCGTCGCCATCGTTCGGGTTCTCGCCGCATCATCGCGCGTGGCCGGGCACGATCACGTTGTCGCTCGAGACGTTCAACGGCCTTGTCACCGATGTGATCGAGAGCCTGCATCGCACCGGCTTCAAACGGACGCTGATCGTGAACGGGCATGGCGGCAATCAGGGGCCGTTGACCTCGACCTGCACCGCGCTGGCCAGCCGCGGCATCGAGGTGGGCTATGTGAATTACATGTCTCCCGGTCAGAAGCAGTGGCTGGAGGTGTTGCCGGGCGCCACGCGCGGTGTCGCGCACGCCTGCGCTTACGAGACATCGCTGCAAATGGCGTTGCGGCCCGCGGAGGCCGAGCGGATCGCGGAGAAGATCGCCAATCTGCCGCCGCGCACCGGACCGTCTTACGCGGCCGGCAATGCGCCGGACCCGCTCCGCGCCGCCGGTGCCTATTTCGCGCCGATCTTCGCGGCGGGCGACGTCGGATACGTCGGCGATCCCGCTGCCTCCACCGTCGCGGCGGGAGAGGCGATGATCGAGGCGACGGTCGCCGCGCTGGCGACATTCTTCGCCGATTTCGCGCAAACCCAATTGCGCGCGGGAGCCCCTTGATGTCTCAGACGGTGGGGATGCCCGAAACGATCATGGTGCCGATGCGCGATGGGATCAGGCTCGCGACCGATGTGTATTTGCCGCGAGGCGCCGGCCCGTTTCCGGTGATCCTGGAGCGAACGCCGTACGGCCGGAACGAAACCAGCCGCAGCGAGATCACCGCCGCCAACCGCACGCCGGCGTCTCGCGCGGAAATCGCCGCGTACTTCACCGCGCATGGTTACGCTGTCGTCTACCAGGACACCCGCGGGCGCTATGGGTCCGAGGGCATCTTCGTCAAGTACTTATCCGACGGCGAGGACGGCTTCGACGCCTGTGCGTGGCTGCTGGATCAACCCTGGTGCGATGGCCGTATCTGCACCATGGGCCTGTCCTATTCGGCGCACACGCAAGGCGCGCTCGGCTGTCTGAATCCGCCGGGTCTCGTGGCGCAGGTGCTGGACTGCGGCGGCTTCGCGAATTCCTGGCGCTCCGGCATCCGCCAATCCGGCGCCTTCGAAATGAAGCAGGTTTCCTGGGCTTTTCGTAACGCCCTCGTGTCCCCCGAGGCGATGGCCGATCCGGTCCTGCGTGAAGCTCTGGCGGGCGAGGACATTCGCGACTGGTTCTCCCGCATGCCGTGGAAGCCCGGTCATTCCCCGTTACGCCATCATCCCGATTACGAAGCCTATTTGTTCGATCAATGGACGCATGGCGCGTACGATGCGTTCTGGAAACAGCTCGGGATCTGGATGGAAGGTTATTACGACCGCTACAGCCCCGCCGCCTGTGTGCACATGTCGTCGTGGTGGGACCCTTACACGCTAACGGCGACGTCGAATTTCCTCGGCCTGAAGAACAGGGGGAAACAGCGGCTGATCCTCGGGCCCTGGACGCATGGGGATCGTAGCGATCGGGTGTTCGGCGATGTGTCGTTCGGGCCGACGGCGCCGCTGGATCATTGGGCCGGCGACTGGCGCGCGTATCGGCTGCGGTTCTTCGACCATGTGATCAAAGGCACGGCGCTGGACGAGCCGAATGTCCGGATTTTCGTGATGGGCGGCGGCTCCGGGCGTCGCACGCCGGAGGGCCATCTGGATCACGGTGGCCGCTGGATCGAGGCCGAGGACTGGCCGGTCCCGGGAACCACGATCCAGCCGTTCTATTTGCATCAGGACGGCAGCCTCAATCGCAACCGGCCGGGCGCGGCGGTGCAGCCTCTTTCGTATGATTTCGATCCGGCGCGACCGGTGCCGACGATTGGCGGCGCGTTCAGCAGTCTGGAACCGATCGCTTCCGCCGGCGCGTTCGACCAGGTCGAATCGCCCGCGTTCTTCGGCTGCGCGCCGCCGTATCTGCCGTTGGCCTCGCGCTCCGATGTTCTGGTGTTCCAGACCGCGCCGCTGACGGAACCGGTGCGGATCGTTGGCCCGATCGAGGCCGACCTTTGGGTGGAAACCGATGGGCCCGACACGGATTTCACGGCGAAACTGATCGACGTTTACCCGGCCTCGGCGGATTATCCGAAGGGCTACGCGATGAACCTGACAGACGGCATCATCCGGCTGCGTTACGCGGAGGATCCGGCAAAGCCCAGGCCGCGGCGGGCGGGGGAGATGACGCGGGTGACGATCACGTTGTTCCCGACGGCGAATTTGTTCGCGGCCGGGCATCGCATCCGGTTGGACGTTTCGTCATCGAACTTTCCAAAATTCGATGTCAATCCGAATACCGGCGAGCCCGACGGAAGAGCGTTACGCAAACGGATCGCGCGCAACGCGGTGTACGTCGATGCCGGCAGGCCGAGTTCGATCCGCCTGCCGGTACTGCCGATTTAGGCCCGTCCCGACGCCTTCAATCCCTTCTCCAGTGCCGCGAAGGACGGCACGACGCCCGGCATCAGGAAGCGGAACCCCTGTTCGATCAGACCCTCGACGTTCTTCGCGTTCACGTGCGGATGACCGCACGGCACGTTGTATTGCTTGCAGATCGCGAGAATTTCGTTGATCGCGGAGGCTACCGTCGGATGCTCGGTACTGCCTGGGGTAGCCGAGGTCCTGCGACAGGTCGCCCTCACCGATCAACACCACGCCGATGCCCTCGACCTGTTCCAGCATGCGGGGGAGGTTGGCGATGGCGCGCTTCTCCTCGCACATGATCACGACCAGCACTTCGCCGTCGGGGTTCAACGGCCAGGTGTCGGCTTTCTTGTAGTACTCCTGATCGGTCAGCCCCCAGTAGCGCGCCGCCGTGCGGGGCGCATCGCCGCGTTGACCCGCCGGTTCGTAGTACTCCGCCTCGCGCGGCCGCGGATACCGGCAGGCGGCGACGGCGTTGCGCGCCTCATCGACCGAGGACACGTGCGGCCACACCACCCCATAAACCCCGATATCCAGGACCTGCTTCGCGATCCACTGCATGCGCTCGGCGCCATTCGGCGGGATGCGCACGAACGGCGTCACCGCCGGCGCGATACTGCCCGACGTCGCGATCTGCCGCCGGCTGAGCATGTACTGCATGCAGTCCCGCAGCGCCTTGATGTCGTACGGATTGTGTTCCATTTCGAACACCACCCCATCGAACGCCGCGCCGCCGATCGTCAATGCGTTGTTGATCTCGGCGCTGGTGAACGGCGCGAACGCCGGCTTGCCGGACTCCAGAGCCTTGATCACGCCGTTCAGACGAGGAATGTCCATGGTCAGTCTCCTTTCAGGAACAGGTCTTCGGGCTTGAACACGGTCGGCACCAGGCCCTGCTGCGCCGCGTAGGCCAGGCCAAGCGCGATGCCGGGGCGATTGGCTTCCAGGCCGTAGGGCAGGGGATCGGGGCCAACGATAGACTGGTACTTCGCTTCCGCGCTCGGCCCGCGCGCCAGAGCTTTCGCCGCGATGAACATTCGCATCAGTTCGGCGCCCAACCACGGATGCTCCCGCAGCAGCGCGGTTTTGACGCAGACCACGTGATTGACCGGGTAGAGACCGGTCCGCCGGTACCATGTCGCCGCGGCGAGGTCCGGCTGCCAGATGACCGGCCGCACCTGTGTCGCGTCCAGCCCGGACAATGCGATGGCCGCGTCGATCTCGCCTGACAGCAGCATGGTCTTCAGGTCCTGGCCGGGCTCGATCCGCACGACGTTCGGCGGGTCGTAGTGTTCCTGAAGATGCGCGTCTTCCTCGGTCACCCAGGTGATCGAGCGATGATCGACTCCGTAATGATCGCGCAGGATGCCCCGCACCCAGACACCGGTGGTCTGCGAATAGGCCCGCACGCCGATCCGCTTGCCGCGCAGGTCCTCGGGTCCCTGAATCGACGAGCCAATCGGGCACACCAGCGCCGCGTGGTGGAACCCGCGCATGACGACCACGGGCAATCCGGTCAGGTCTTTGCCGAACACCGCCGCCTGCGCGAGCGTCGTCAACGCGATCTCGCACAGATCGAAATCCCCGGTGCGGACCATGCGCCGAAACGCGCGCGTGATCGGGGTGACCGTTTCCCAGTCGAACGCCACCTGATCGGACCGCACGGTGCCGTCCTTCAGCGCCATCACGTGCGGATAGTCGGCCAGCGCGGCCTTCAGCGTGACGGTCATTGTGCCTTCACCGTCGGATAGATGTCCTCACCATAATGTTTGCGAAATGTCTCGATTTGATCCGCGGGCGGCGGGGCGTAGACGCATTTCTTCGACACGAAGCGACCGCCCATGATGCGATCGAGCTTGACCGCGGCCTCGCCCAGTTTGACGAGGTTGGTGATGCCATTGAGGATCGGAACGCCGTCCTCGGTGGCGTGAATGCCGGCATGGGCCAGCAACGCCATCACGACGCCGCCGGCCGCGATCACCACCTCCGCCCCCGCCTCGGTATTCTTCCGCGCCGCCGCGTTGAACTGCGCGATGATCTCGTCCTGTGCCGGGCCGGGCTGGAACCCTGGGCCGAGATCGGTGAGGCGGTCGATACGCATGCGGGAGGCGCCGACGAAGCGGGCGCGCAAGCCGTAACGATCGACGTTCTCCACCACGCGCGGGGTGAATTTTTCGTTGATGGTCACGAACGAAAAATTGGCGCCCATCATGCAGGCGACGTGCATCGCCGACTCGCACAGGCCGAGCACCGGAATGTTGGCGATCTCCCGCGCCTCGCGCAGGCCGGGGTCGGCGATGTTGCCGATCAGGAAGGCGTCGTACCCCTCCAGCACCGCGCGCTGCACGTTCTTCAGAACCTCGCCGGTTTCCAGGTACTCCAGGTAGCGGAACTGGTCGCCCACGCCACCGATCTGGGTGATGCCCGCGACGTGGATTTCGGTGCCGGGGTCCTTGACCTTATCCAGGATCGCCCGCAACACGGCGGGGTAGCCACCCCACTCGGCCTGACGCGACATGCTCTGATACCATAACTTCATGCGATCCTCCCCGGTTCGGCGTCACAGGTAGCTCAGGATCGGCGTTGTGGCTATGTTCGGGGACCTGGAAGCATGGGGGCCTGGAAGCACGGGGCCAAGAGGAGGGGTTTGGGAGTCAAAGATGCGACCACCGTTCCGGACTTTGTCCGGGCTGCTGTTATCGTTTGTCATTTGCCTGTCCGCGGGCCGGGCGTTCGGCCAGACTTTGGGCATCGCGTCATCCGCGCCGGTGACGAGCATCGATCCACATTATCACACCTTCGCGCCCAACGAATCCTTCAGCGCCCATGTGTTCGAGCGTCTGGTGACCCGCGATGCGGCGGGCGACATGATCCCCGGGCTCGCGGTGAGCTGGAAATTGCGTGACGATCACACCTGGGAGTTCAGGCTACGGGACGTGAAATTCCACGATGGGACGCCGTTCACCGCCGAGGATGTGGCGTACACGCTGAACCGCGTGCCAAAGGTGAAGAACAGCCCGGCATCGTATTCGATTTACACCAAAGCGGTGATCGGGACGGAGATTGTCGATCCGCACACGATCCTGCTTCGCACGGATGGTCCGTATCCGTTGCTGGCCAACGATCTCGGCAACATCTTCATCATTCCGCACACGCTGGGACCCGATCCGGCGACCGAGGATTTTAACAGCGGCAAGGACGCGATCGGTACGGGACCTTATCGTTTCGTTTCGTATAGCCCAGGCGATCGGATCGAGATGGAGCGGAACGACGATTACTGGGGGCCGAAGCCGGTACTGGAAACACGTCACATACCGGATCATCAGCAACGACGCCTCGCGTACCGCCGCGTTGCTGGCCGGCGATGTCGGGATCATCGAGTTCGTGCCGCCGACCGATCTCCCGGCGCTGCGCAAGGATCCGCGCGTGACGTTGTCGGAAGTGGTCAGCAACCGTTCGATTTTCCTCTGGCTGGATCACGCGCATGACGGACCGAGTCCGCTGATCACCGGACCGAACGGCGAAACGCTGACGAAGAATCCACTGAAGGATTTGCGGGTGCGTCAGGCGCTGTCGCTGGCGATCAACCGGCAGGCGATCGTCGACCGGGTGATGGAGGGCGCGGCGATCCCGACCGGACAATATCTGCGGCCGGGGTCGTATAGTTACGTTCCCGATCTGCCGCCGACGCCGTACGAGCCGGACCGAGCCAAGGCGTTGTTGGCCGAGGCCGGGTTCCCCAATGGATTCCGCGTTACCATCACCGGGCCCAATGACCGTTACGTGAACGACGCGAAGATCATCCAGGCCGTGGCGCAGATGTGGCAGCGGATCGGCGTGCAGACGACGGTCGACGCGATGCCGTGGAACACTTTCGTCGCCCGCGCCGGCAAGCAGGAGTTCTCGGTCTTTCTGCTCGGTTGGGGAGTCGGCAGCGGCGAGGGGTTGAACCCGTTGCGAGCCCAGTTGGCGACGTGGAATCCGGCGCGGGGCCTGGGGACGGCGAACCGCGGCCGGTATTCCAATCCGGCGGTCGATGCGTTGATCGATCAGGCGATGGGGACGATGGACAACGGCGACCGGGAGAAGGTCATTCAAAAGGCGATGAAGCTCGCGATGGACGATGTCCCGGTGATCGAATTGCATTTGCAGAAGAACATCTGGGCGACCCGAAAAGGCCTGGTCTACGAGCCCCGCGTCGATGAGGCGACGCTCGCGATGTTGGAGTGGGGGCGATGGGCGTGCGCGAGGTGAAATGATCGCCTGGATCATTCGCCGACTGTTCCAGGCCTGCTTTCGTGATTCTGGCGATGACGGTCATCGTGTTCGTGGGCGTTCACGTGATCGGCAATCCGGTCGATATTCTGATCTCGCCCGAGGCCGACCAGGCCGAACGCGCCCGTATCATCGCCAATCTTGGGCTGGATCAACCGCTGTGGCGCCAGTACGCGTATTTTCTGTGGGATGCGCTGCACGGCGATCTCGGCCGTAGCTTCGTGTTCAACGAACCGGCGTTAAAGCTGATCGCGCAACGCATGCCGGCGACCCTTGAGCTCGCGGTGACCGCCGTGCTGTTCGCGATGGTTCTCGGTGTGCCGCTGGGCTTGTACGCGGGACTGAAGCCGAACGGGTTCGCCGGCCGCGCCATCATGGCGGGCAGCATCCTGGGGTTTTCGCTGCCGAGTTTCTGGGTCGGCCTGATGCTGATCATGGTCTTCGCCGTGCAACTCGGCTGGCTGCCGAGCACCGGCCGCGGCCAGACGGAGACATTGTTCGGCGTGCCATGGTCGTTCCTGACGGTGGACGGATTGCGCCATATGCTGTTGCCGGCGCTGAACCTGGCGCTGTTCAACATCTCGCTGGTGTTGCGCCTGACCCGCGCCGGAGTCCGCGAAACCTTGCCGATGGACTTTGTGAAATTCGCCCGCGCCAAGGGATTGTCGCCGGCACGGGTGATCTTCGTTCATGTGCTGAAGAACATCATGATCCCGATCGTTACCGTCCTGGGTCTGGAGCTTGGCTCGACCATCGCGTTCGCCGTGGTGACCGAGAGCGTGTTCGCCTGGCCCGGCATGGGCAAGCTGATCATCGACAGCATCAACGTGCTCGACCGGCCGGTCATCGTCGCTTACCTGATGATGATCGTGCTGATGTTCGTCACCATCAATCTGGTGGTGGACATACTTTACATGCTGCTCGATCCCCGCGTGCGAATGGTCCGTAAATCATGAGCGCCACGATCGCGCGGGAAGAAACCCCGTTCCGCCGCTTCGTCTCGGAGTTCGCCGCGTCCCGCCTGGCGGTGGTCGGCCTCGTGGTGTTTGTCGTCATCGCGCTGCTGGCGATCTTCGCGAGTTGGATCGCGCCGCAAAATCCGTACGATCTGGCGCAGCTCGACATCATGGATGGACGTCTGCCGCCGGGTTCGAAATCCGAAGTCGGCTACACGTATATTCTCGGCACCGACGATCAGGGCCGCGACATGTTCTCCGGCATGCTGTACGGGTTGCGCATCAGCCTGGCGGTCGGCGTCGGATCGGCGCTGTTCGCCGCCGTGGTGGGAACCTCGCTCGGCTTGTTGGCGGCGTGGTTGGGCGGACGCTCGGACTCGGCGATCATGCGGCTGGTCGATTTGCAGTTGTCGTTCCCGTCCATCCTGGTCGCGCTGATGATTCTGGCGGTGCTGGGCAAGGGCGTGATGAACGTCGTGCTGGCGCTGGTGATCGTCGAGTGGGCGTATTACGCCCGCAACGTCCGCGCAACCGCCATGGTCGAACGGCAACGCGAATATATCGAGGCCGCCGAATGCCTCGCGCTGCCGCGATGGCGCATCATGTTCCGCCATCTGCTGCCGAATTGTCTGCCGCCGTTGATCGTCATCGGCACGCAACAGGTCGCCCGCGCCATCGCGCTGGAGGCCACGTTGTCGTTTCTCGGTCTGGGGGTTCCGATCACCGAGCCGTCGCTCGGTTTGCTGATCGCCAACGGTTATCAGTATATGCTGTCGGGCAAATACTGGATCAGCTTCTATCCCGGCATCGCGCTGCTGGTCACGATCATGTCGATCAACCTGGTCGGCGATCAGTTGCGCGACGTGCTCAATCCGCGATTGAAACGATGAACGCGACCGTCGAAGTCCGCGACCTCCGGACGCATTTCTTCACCCGCGCCGGCGTGGTGAAGGCGGTGGATGACGTATCGTTCTCGGTCAGTCGCGGTCAGGTCCTCGGGCTGGTCGGCGAGTCCGGTTCCGGCAAGACCGTCACCGGATTTTCCATCATCGGCCTCGTCGATCCGCCCGGCCGGATCGCCGGCGGATCGATCTGGTATCAGGGCCAGGACCTCGCGAAACTGTCGGAGCGCGAGATGCGCTCGCTGCGTGGCAACCGCATCGCGATGATCTTCCAGGACCCGATGATGACGCTCAATCCGGTGCTGCGGATCGATACGCAAATGATCGAGACGGTGCTCGCCCATGCCAAAGTGTCGCGGGAGGAAGCACGGCGGCGGTCGCGTGACGCGCTCGGCATGGTCGGCATTCCCAGCCCGGAGGAACGGCTTGCGCGCTTATCCGCATCAGTTCTCCGGCGGCATGCGGCAACGCGTCGCGATCGCCATCGCGCTGCTGCACAATCCCGATCTGCTGATCGCCGATGAGCCGACCACCGCGCTCGACGTCACCATCCAGGCACAGATCCTCGCCGAGGTGCAGAAGCTCGCGGTCGAGCACGGCACCGCGCTGATCTGGATCACGCACGATCTGTCGGTGATCGCCGGCCTCGCGGATCAGATCGCGGTGATGTACGCGGGCCGCATCGTCGAGTTCGGCGACGCGACCACGGTGCTCGACCGGCCGCTGCATCCGTACACGCACGGACTGATCGGCAGCGTGCCGAGCCGCAACCAGCGCGGCGCGCGGCTGCGGCAAATTCCGGGCATGACGCCCAATCTGCTGTCTCTGCCCGCCGGTTGCGCGTTTCGCATGCGTTGCGCCCATGCCGACGCCGCCTGCGAAACCGAACCGCCGGTCGAACCTCGGGACGGCCGCGACCTGCGTTGCTTCCATCCGATGGAGCAGGCCGCGTGAGCGAACCGCCGATCATGGAATTACGCGAGGTGTCGAAACGATTCGGCCCCACCTACGACGCCGCCGCGCGCCTGACGCGGTCGATCGCCGGCCGCATGGGCGCGCCACCGCGCAACGAAACGGTGCGCGCCGTCGATACCGTCAGCATGACCATCCGGCGTGGCGAGGTCGTCGGTCTCGTCGGCGAGTCCGGTTGCGGCAAATCGACGCTCGGCCGCATGGTCGCCGGCATCATGCCGCCGACCGAGGGCCAGATTTTGTTCAAGGGCCGCGACATCGCCACGCTCAGCGGACGCGAAACGAAATCCGCCAAACTGAAAGTCCAGATGATCTTTCAGGACCCGTACGCCTCGTTGAATCCGCGGCTGCGCGTGGCGGACATCGTCGGCGAGGCGCCGCTGACGCACGGCATGGTCAATCGCGCCAACTTCGATGGGCTATGTGGATGCGCAACTGCATCGCGCCGGGCTCGATCCGTCGTTCAAGCGGCGCTATCCGCACCAGTTCTCCGGCGGTCAACGGCAACGCATCGGCATCGCCCGCGCGCTCGCGGTGCAGCCGGAATTCCTGGTCTGCGATGAGGCGGTCGCCGCGCTCGACGTCTCGATCCAGGCGCAAATCCTGAACCTCTTCATGGACCTGCGGCGCGAACTGGACCTCACCTACTTGTTCATCAGTCACGACCTCGGCGTCGTCGAGCATCTGTCCGATCGCGTGCTGATCATGTATCTCGGCCGCATCGTCGAGCAGGCGCCGACCGAGGACGTGTTCAGTCGCGCCAATCATCCCTACACGCGCGCATTGCTCGCCGAAGTGCCGCGGATCGAAACCCGGAAACACCGGTTCACCGCGATTACGGGGGAGATCCCCAGCCCGCTCAATCCGCCCCCCGGCTGCCACTTCCATCCGCGCTGCCCGCATGCGATGCCGCGTTGCGCGGTCGAAGCGCCGGCGTTCCGCGAGATCGCGCCCGGTCATCACAGTGCCTGCCATTTGAATGAGGGTTCCGCATGAGTTTCGATCCCGCCGCCGATGGCTGGCGTCCCATGCGCGGCGGCGCTCTGCCCGCGGCCATCGGCATTCCTTGGGCGAAACGATCGGACGATCATCACTGGCACTACGGCCTGCAGACGACGGCGGAACACGCCAATCCGCAAGGCGCCCTGCACGGCGGCATCCTGATGACGTTCGCCGATCATGGCCTCAGCCTGCTGGCGTGGGAGGCGGCGCATCGCGCGCCGTGCACCACGATCCAGTTGAACACGCATTTCCTCGCCGCCGTCGAACCGGGCGAGTTCGTGGAACTGCGCGGCGACGTCACGCGCGCCACCAAAGGCCTGGTGTTCGTGCGGGGCATCCTGACGGTCGGCGATCGCGACGTGGGCGCGGTTGACGGCATCTGGCGCGTGCTGCGCCCCACCTGAACAACAAACTGGAAGCGGCGATGGACAATGGACCCCTGACGCTTGCCATCGACATTGGTGCGACGGGTCTCAAGGCGGCTGTGCTCGATCCCGAGGGTACGTTGGTCGTGCCGCGCGGGCGCGTTGAAACGCCGCGTCCGGGCACGCCGGATGAGGTGGTGGACGCGCTGTTGACGCTGGCGCGGCCGATGGGTGCGTTCGACCGGATCTCGGTCGGATTTCCTGGCGTCGTGCGCGCGGGCCATGTGATGACGGCGCCCAATCTCGGCAACGAGGCCTGGCGCGATTACCCGCTGGCCGGCGTGCTGACCGACCGGCTGGGAAAGCCGGTGCGTATGCTCAACGATGCCACGGTGCATGGCCTCGGCGTGATCGCGCGCACGGGTGTCGAATGCGTCGTCACGTTGGGTACCGGCTTCGGCTTCGCGCTGTTCGACAATGGCCGGCTGACGCCGCACCTGGAACTGGCGCATCACCCCATTCGGACCGGCAAGGATTACGATCAGTACATCGGCAATGACGCGATGAAGGCGATCGGCCGCAAGCGATGGAACAAGCGCGTCGGACGCGCGCTGACCTGTGTGCGAAGCCTCACCTTTTACGACCTGATGTATATCGGCGGCGGCAACGCGCGGCACCTCCGGTTGGACCTGGATCAGAATATCCGTATCGTTCCGAATGAGGCGGGGATCATCGGCGGCGTCCGTCTTTGGGATCCGCTTCTCGACCCGGCCTTTACCGCGGGGTGAAACACCATGAGTCAATCAGACGATCCCGACGCCCATGCCAGCAACGCGCTTCGCCTGATGGGTCCCGATCCGGCGAACTGGGTTCCGGATCGCTCCGGCATCGATCACACCGTCACGATCGTCGGCGGCGGACAAACCGGGTGCGCGCTGGCGTTCGCGCTGCGCCGCGCGGGGATCGGCAAGGTCACGATCCTGGAGGCCGCGCCCAACGAACAGCGCGCCGGCATTTGGCTGAATGCCGCGCGGATGAATTTGTTACGCACCCCGAAGGCACTGCCCGGCCCGGAACTCGGCGTTCCCGCATTGAGCTTTCAGGCCTGGTACGAAGCGCGCCACGGCCGCGAGGCGTATGCCGCCATCGATCGCATTCCGCGCGTCGCATGGGCCGCGTACCTGAGTTGGTACAAGCAATTTCTGAACATCCACCCGCGCTATGAAACGCGGCTGACCCGGATCGAACCGGTTGGCGATCACTTTCGGTTGCATCTGGAAACACCCGGCGGCGTCGCGACGGAAACAACGCGGAAAATCATTCTCGCGACCGGGTTCTCGGGTGGCGGCGGCAAGTATATCCCCGAGGTGCTGACCCGCGATCTGCCGCCGTCGCTGTATGCACATACCGAGGATGCGATCGATTTCTCCGCGCTGCGCGGCAAGACGGTGGCGGTGATCGGGGCGGCGGCGTCGGCGTTCGATGCCGCCGGCGTGGCGTTGGAGCAGGGCGCGGCCGCGGTCCATCTGTTCGCGCGCCGCGATACGATCGCCGCGACGCCCATCACGCGGTCGCGCGGCTTTCCGGGCGCGTACGACAATTTCCATCAACTGCCGGACGCCGATCGCTGGCACCAGGCGATCCGGTTCCGTCGCGCGGGTTCCACCCCGACCACCGACGCGATCGAGCGCACGGTCAAATATCCCAATTTCCATCTGCATCTGTCCGCGCCCTGGAGTCGCGCGACGTCGCACGACGGCATCGACGCGACGATCAACGGCGTCCCGCATCATTTCGACTACGCCATCGCCGGCACCGGGTACTCCGCCGACATCGCCGGCCGCTCCGAACTGCGTGATTTCAGCGAACGGATCCTGCTTTGGCGCGATCGCTACGCGCCGCCCGCCGCGGAACAGGACGAGATGCTCGCGTGTCATCCTTATCTGGGCGCGGGCCACGAACTGTTGGAGAAAACGCCGGACACCGCGCCGGTGCTGCGGCACATTCACATTCAGAACCCCGCCGGATTCGTCAGTTTCGGACTGCCGATCGGCGACGTTCCGAGTATGAAACGGGACATTCCGGTGATCGTCGGGCGGATCAGCGCCGACCTGTTCGCCGCCGATCTCGATACGTTGCGCCACCGGATGACCGGCGACGTGCCGCCCGATTTCACCGACGCGCTCTGGCGCTCCGCCGTGCGCTGATTGGCTGATGACAACCGGCTGACCCGACGCGCGAACCCTCACCGAGGCCGGTTGATCCTCCGGGCACCGCGCGGCGACAGATCACCCGGTCGAGGTCCCCTCGGGCGTGTGCCCATCAGGCATTCCCCATCAGGCATTCCCCATCAGGCATTCCCCGCCAGGAAGTCCATCGCCGCCTGCACGCCGCCGGGCTGGTGCGGAATGCCCGCCGCGCGGAGCCCCATTTCCACACCCGAAAGTGTTCCGGTCAGTTGCAGCACGCCCAGATCGCCCATGTGTCCGATGCGGAACACGCGGTCCTCGATGCGGCCGAGGCCGTTACCCAGCGACATGTTGAACCGCTCGAGAATGATGGCGCGCAGGCGGTCGGCGCTGTGGCCCTCGGGCGTGCGGATCGCGGTCACACCGGGGGCGCAGGCGCGCGCGTCCGCGCACTGCAGGTCCAACCCCCAGGCCCGGACGGCGCGGCGGGTGGCTTCGGCGTAGCGCTCGTGGCGGGCGAAGACGTTGTCCAGGCCTTCTTCCAACAGCATGTCGAGCGCGGCGTTCAACGCGAAGAACAGGTTCACCGCCGGCGTGTAGGGGAAGAAACCGGTTTCGTTGGACTTCACCAGCGGCGCCCAATCCCAGTAGCTGCGCTGGGTCTTGTTGCGCGCGGCGGCGGCGAGGGCCTTCTCGCTGATCGCCGTGAAGGCGAGGCCGGGCGGCACCATCAGACCCTTCTGCGAGCCGGCGATGGTCACATCCACGCCCCACTGGTCGTGCCGGTAATCGGCGCAGGCCAGGGAGGAGATCGCGTCCACCATCAGCAGCGCCGGGTGACGGGCGCGGTCGATCGCGGCACGGACCGACTCGACGTCGCTCATGCAACTGGTGGAAGTCTCACTGTGCACGACGCAAACCGCCTTGATCAGGTGATCGCGGTCGGCGGTCAACGCGGCGCCGATGGCTTCGGGGTTGGCGCCGTGGCGCCAATCGGTTTCCAGGGTCTGGACTTCCAATCCGTGGCGGCGCGCCAGCTCCTCCCACAAATGGGAGAACTGGCCGGTGCGGCTCAACAGGATGCGGTCGCCGGCGGTCAGGGTGTTGACCATCGCGGCCTCCCACGCGCCGGTGCCGGACGAGGGGAAGATCCCAACAATCCCGGTGGTGCGGAACACCTGGCGGAGCTTGCCGATCACCGTGAGCCCGAGTCGGCCGAATTCCGGACCTCGGTGGTTGATGGCGTTGTTGTCCATGGCGCGCAGAACCCGCTCAGGCAGGTTCGTGGGGCCAGGCGTCTGCAGAAAATGGCGCCCGGAGACGAATGTCGCTGGGCTTGGGTTGGGGTCGGTCATAAAAGCGCTTCCTCCAGGCGGCGCGGACAAAGCACGCGCGCGGCGCCATTGCAATAGCCTGGCGCACAGGTCGGGTATTCCCTGAGCGATCCGTTCGCGTCAATCATATTCGCGCGCCCGTGGCTCGCCGGGCGCGCGGTATCGCCGATCGGCGTTCGTCCCACAAGGGAATAACCGGTTCGCGGCGACAGTTCCATGACAAAGGCGATCGTTTCCGTGCGCGGCGACGCGGCGCGTTGACCCGCGCGTGCCGCCGGGAGAGTCTGGCCAATCGGCCATCATGACCCGGGGAAGGTAAACAAACCATTGATGCGCGCGAAGATCCTGGCAGTCCCATGCATGCTACTGGCTCTCGGCGGTTCGGCCTGGGCGGACGAAGCGCCGGTCTTTTCACCCACCGGCCCGGACGCCGCGGCGTATGGCGCGGCGGAGGGTTACCCTGTCGGCGGCCGCGCCGCACCCATTCCGCGGGTCGATATGGTGGGCTCCTACAGTCATTTCGCCGAGAAATATCCGAGCCGCCAGGTGGCCCGCGCCGACTCGCCCTCGGTGTGGCTGCGCGCGACGCGGGAATTGACGCTCGATTACACATATCAGGGGCAGACGCGCGATCTGCCGGATTACCTGTCTCGCAACCCCACCACCGGTCTGCTGATCGCGCGCGGCGATACGATCCTGTACGAGCACTATCAGTACGGCCGCACCGATCAGGACCGCATGCTGTCCCAATCCATGGCCAAGACGCTCGTCGCCATGCTGGTGGGGATCGCGGTGCGGGAAGGCGCGATTCGCTCGATCGATCAGCCGGCGGCAGATTATGTGCCCGCGTTGGCCGGAAGCGAAATCGGCAAGACGCCGATCCGCGCGTTGCTGCACATGGCCTCAGGCGTCGCGTTCAAGGAGATTTATGACGCGCCAGGCGACAGCCAGCGCCTCAGCCGGATGCTGTTCACGCGCGCCAACCCTGGGCCGGCTCAGGCGGTGGCGCAGTTCGACACGCGCGAGGAGCCGCCGGATACGTATTTTCACTACGCCGGGCTGGATACCGAGGCGCTCGGCCTCGTCGTGACCCAGGCGGTGAAAATGCCGCTGGCCGAGTATTTGCGCACACGAATCTGGCAGCCGATGGGGGCGGAGGCGGACGCCGCCTGGACGATCGATACGACGGGACAGGAGGTGGCGTACCTGCTGCCTCAGCGTCGTGCTGCGGGACTGGGCCAGGGTCGGCATGATGCTGGCGAACGACGGCGCGTGGAATGGGAAGCAAATCGTGCCGAAGCAATGGGTGCTGGACGCCACCACGCCTCAGGCCTCGTTTCTGGCGCCTGGCGTGGCAACGCGGACCTACGGGTATGGGTATCAAATCTGGCTGTTGCCCGGACCCGGGCGGAGGTTCGCGCTGTTGGGCATTCATGGCCAGTCGATTTTCGTCGATCCGGTATCGAAGCTCGTGCTGGTGCATACGGCCGTGCGGTTGAAGCCGTCGCAGGATCCGGCGGCGGCGGAGTTGTTCACGCTGTGGAGCGCTTTGGTTGAGCACCACGGCGGTTAGCGAGGTCGATCCGGCCGGCGCCTCACGCCCGGAGAAGCAACAAATGGCAAATGCCTTGGCGGCCGTGCCCGCGGCGCGTACCATTCCAGCTTAACGGATGATGGGGCGAGCGTGCGCGGCATTGTGGCCAGGTTCCTGCGATCCGCTCGCCCAGGTGGCCTGAGCCGCGTGGCCGGCCGGTCCGGTTCGTCAATCGAGCGCACCGCGCCCGATCCCGACGACCCTGATCGCGCCGACCTTGATCGCGCCGACCCGATCGCGCGGGGATCGATCCGACCACGACCGATCCTGATTCGGCTGAACCCATCGGGATCGATCCCCCCGGGATGGGCCGAGCGGGGATGGACCGGGCCGGCGGGGACCGCGGCGGGGCGTATCGCGCGGGACCCGATCGCTGGCCCACGGCGGCGCTGGCGGGGGACGGCGGGGAGTTCGCGCGATTTGGCCCGGCGTTCGACCGCGCGGCCCTCGGACTGTCACTGGTGGCGCTGGACGGAACGGTGCTCGCGGTCAACGAGCAGCTTTGCGCGATCGCCGGTTATTCGCGGGAGGAGCTGCGCGAGCCCGGGAAGTTCCTCGCGATCACGCATCCGGACGACAAGCCGGCCGACATCGCGCGCCGCGAGGCGATGCTCGCCGGCGCCATCGACCGGTTCGCGGTCACCAAACGCTACCTGCGTAAAGACGGTACGCTCGTCTGGGTCAGCTACTCCGGCTCAGCGCTGCTGGATGCCGGCGGACGGCCCGAACGCTATCTCGGGATCATCGAGGACATCACCGAGCGCAAACGCATCGAGATCGCCCTGGCGGAAAGCGAGAAGCGGCTGCGCCTGGCTCTGAGCGCCGCGGGGATGGGTGTTCGCGAGCTCGATCTGATCACCGGCCAGGCGTATTCGACCGCGGAGGTGGAGAGCATCTTCGGCCGCGACGACGAACGCGACGCCAGCTTCGAGCGCTGGTTCGCCAACGTGCATCCGGACGACCAGCCGCTGGTTCGCGCCAGCTGGGATCGCGCGATCGCCAATCCCGGGACAGATCTGGCCCACGAATATCGGTTCCGCCGGCCCGACGGCACGTGGCGGTGGATCTTCGCGCATGGCCGCCTGGAGTTCAAAGATGGCCGCGCGGTGCGTACCACCGGCGTGATCCAGGACATTACCCGGCGCAAGGAAATCGAGCTCGCGCTGCGCGGCCTGACCGAAACGCTTGAAGCGCGGGTGCGCGATGAGATCGCGGCCCGCGAAACCGCCCAGGAACGGGCGGCGCAGGCGGAGCGGTTGCAGGCTCTGGGGCAGTTGGCCGGAGGCATCGCGCACGATTTCAACAATGTGCTGCAGGCGGTCATGGGCGCCTTGCGCCTGATCGAGCGTCATCCCGCCGATCACGATGGCATTCGCCGGCTCGCGCAACTCGCGGGGGGCGCGGTCGAGCGTGGCACATCCATCACCCGGCGCCTGCTGACGCTGGGGCAACGGGGCGAGTTGGCCGCCGAACCGATCAACGTATCCGAATTGCTGCACGTACTGGGAGAGATCCTGACCCACACGCTCGGCGCCACGATCAACGTGCGACTCCGCCTGGAGCCTGGGCTGCGCCCGATGCTGGCGGACCGTGGGCAACTGGAAACGGTGCTGGTCAATCTGGCGACCAATGCCCGCGACGCGATGCCGAATGGCGGCGAACTCACCCTGTCCGCCGAGCACGAGACCTTCGCGCCGGCCATCGGCTGGCGCCCAGGTGAGTCGCCCAAGGCCGGTGCGCCCGCGACCGATGGTCATCCTGGCCCGCGGCTCGCGGACGCGAATTCGTCCGGCGCATCCTCTGTCGGCGGGGATCCCGGTGGTCCACGCTCCGTGGGTCAGCGACCCGAGGGGCCGCATCCGGCCGGCCTCGCGCCGGGACGCTACATCCGGCTCAAGGTCGCGGACGTCGGAGAGGGGATGGACGCCGCCACGCTGGCGCGGGCGCGCGAGCCGTTTTTCACCACCAAGCGATCCGGCTCCGGCACCGGTCTGGGCCTCGCGATGGCCCAGGCGTTCGCCGAGCAGTCGGGCGGCGCATTGGCGATCGAGAGCGAGCCGGGCGCCGGCACCACCGTCACGCTATGGCTACCCGAGGCGTTGACCGAACCGTCGGGCGTTCCGGCGGCCTCCCGGATCGCGCCCACCGGCCAGCCGAGGTCCCGCACGCGCATATTGCTGGTGGACGATGAGGCGATGATCCGGGAGATCCTGGCGCGGCAACTGATGGAGGCCGGCTTCGACGTGCTGGTGGCCGCGAGCGGTGCGGAGGCGCTGGACCTGAGCGCGCGGGAGACGGTGGACGCCGTGGTCACCGACCTGTCGATGGCGGGGATCGATGGCCTCGCCGTGATCCGCGGCTTGCAGGAGCGTTTCCCGGGATTGCCCGCGGTTCTTGCTGACCGGCTACGCCGGGGATGAAACGGCGCTGGCGCTCAGCGGCGCCATGAGCGGAACGTTTTCCCTGCTGCGTAAGCCGGTGAGCGAGGTGCAGTTGCTCGACCGCCTGCGCGCGCTGCTGGCGGCGCGGCCGGAGGTCGGCTGACAGCGCCGCGCCCGGGATGGTCCCCGGAGCCGGCGCTAAACCTTGATCCCCTCGATCGCCTCTTCCATTTGCGCAAACGTCGGCATGTGCTCGTTGGGAACCATCTTGCGGCCCGACTCGATGCTGACCTGCGGCGCGTTGCCGTGTAAATGGGTGACGATCACCGCGCGAATGACCTCCATGTACTTCGCCTCCTCGTCCACGACGCCCTTCAGACGACTGGCCATCGGTCCCACCATTCCATAGGACAGCAGCACCCCCAGAAACGTTCCGGTCATGGCGCCGCCGATCATGGCGCCCAGAATGGCCGGCGGCTGATCGATGTGCGACATCGTCTTGATCACGCCGAGCACGGCGGCGACGATGCCGAGGGCGGGCAGTCCATCCGCCATGCTCTGCAGCGCGTGCGAGGGATGCAGTTCTTCACTCAATGTCTTCTTCAGTTCCCGCGCCATGACGTCCTCGATCTGATTGGGGTCGTCGGCGTTCATGCCAACCAGCCGGAGATAATCGCAAATCAGATCGCAAGCGTGATGATTGGCGACGATTTTGGGGAATTTCTGAAACGCGGAACTCTCGGCCGGTTTTTCGATATGCGGCTCCAGCGCCATGTTGCCCTTGGTGCTGGCGAGACGCACCAGAAAATACATCAGGCTCAACAGTTCCACATAGTCCGCGCGCTTGTAGCAGCCGCCTTTGATGATCTTACCAAATCCAACCAGCGTGTGTTTCACTTCGTGCATCGAATTCGCCATGACGAACGCACCGGCGGCGGCGCCGGCGATCGTCCACATCTCGAACGGCAGCGCCTCGACCAATGGCGCGACGCTGCCGCCGGACGCGAGGTAGCTTCCGAAGACGCAGATCAGCAAAAAGACGAAACCGCCGATCGTCAGCATGGCGCGGACTCGGTCAGCGGGCCGGCGCCGCTTGTTGCGGCGTGGGTTGACCCGCGGGTGATTGCGGTGTTGGCGACGGGGCGAGCAACGGGGCCGGCGTCGAAGTGGGCACCCGGGCGGGGAGGAAAGCGGACGGTGAGGCGGGGACCGGCGGCGACGGTGGGGATGGCGATGCCGGCGGCGCGGCGGGCTGCGCCATCGGTTGCGCGTCGGGTCGCGACCCGGGCTGGGTTGCCGGTTCCGCCGTGGGCCGCGGATCCGGTTGTTGGGTGAGATCGCGTGGTCGCGGCGGGTGGAATTCACGCAGCACCACGATCGCGATGCGCCGGTTCGCCGCCGCCAGCGGATCTCCCGGCAGCAGCGGATCGCGATCGGCGTGGCCGGTCACGGTCTGGATCCGGGTGTCCGCCAATCCGGCGTCGGTGAGCAGGCGGCGCGTGGCATTGGCTCGCTCGGCCGAAAGCTCCCAGTTGGTCTTGCCGGGCCCGGCATAGGGCGTGGCATCGGTGTATCCGGCGATCGAAATCGGCTCCGGCAACTTTTGCAGGACGGGTGCGACTTTCATCAGCAGGGCGCGCGCGCGGTCGTTGGGAGCCGCGGAGCCGGAGGCGAACATCGGTAGCTTGACCTCATCCATGATCTGAATGCGCAGGCCTTCCGGGGTCATGTCGATCGCCAGTTGCTTCGCGAGTTCCGCCAACGCGGGATCGCTTCGCACCGCTTCGCGGATTTCATCGGCCGCTTTTTCAAACGCGGCCTTTTCCTCACGTGCCTTTTCCGCCTGGATTTCCGCCGCGGTCGGTTCGCGGCTGCCATCGGATGCCGGGCCGGCCCCTCGCGGTTGCTGGCCGATCATCCCCGGATCCGATTGGGCCGGATCGTAATCCGCCGCCTGGGGATCGGCATTGCGCGCGCCGGCCGGTATGGCCTTGGTGTACACCTGCGGGTCGGGGTTGGTGATCGGATCCAGTGGCGGCCGTTTGCCCTCGGTGATTTCGACCGCGCCGCGATCGGAGACCAGCGCACCTTCGTCGAACGCGGTATGGCCGCCGAACGGTTGGCCGGTGCCGGAGGACGCATGGCTCAACAGGTTGTTGGGGCTGAAGTAGTCGGCGAGGCCCTTGCGCTGGTCTTCCGTCGTCGCGTTCAACAGCCACATCAACAGGAAGAAAGCCATCATCGCCGTCACGAAGTCGGCATACGCGACCTTCCACGCGCCGCCATGTCCGCCGCCGCCGTCGCCTTCTTCGAACTTCTTGACAATGATGACCCCGCGACCGGCGCCCTTCTTGTCTTTTTTGCCCGCCATTTGAACCGGTGCCTCTCATGCGCCGGCAACTCGACGCGGGCGCCCGGTTTCACCCGATCGTTCCGCCATCGAACACCAGCCCCTGCCTCATGCGTTCCCTGCCTTCGTTCGTATTCGCCAGACAGTGGCGAATACCGAAAGCAGCACGCGAAGCATCATGAGCGGATAACGTTAACCGACCATTAATCGCGAATTAATGTAGGCCAGCCCCGCGGCGAGAGCGGGACCCAAGAGAACCGTCGAGGGTAGCGGCCAGAACGGCGATTTCATGCCATACAAGCCAACGGTCGCCAGCGAGAATGCAGCCAGCCCCAGAGACTGTCGTTCGATACGCCGCCGATCGCCATGCCGATCGCGCCACAGGCACAGGTGCCGACCAGGAACCGGAACCGCTCACCGAAGCGATCGGACCAGTGGTCGCGCACGATGATCGCCAGTGTGGGAGCATCCATTGCGAGGCCGTGCAGACCCCGGACGCCGTCGGGTCGGAGCAAAGCCGTGGACAACGGGCCGCCAATTCGAGCTCCGCGGTGTCCATTGCCTGGTCCTCCCATTTTGTCGCGTAGTTGGGCGTTACCGGCCGATGCCGGTCCGCCAGCCCGATTTCCCGTCATGCGGCAAGCGCGGCGACGATCGCGGCCATGACGGAGCGCCAGTCGCCAGGCGCGGGTTGACGAAACAGGCGCAGCGAAGAGTACCACGGCGTATCGTTCTTGTTCAGCAACCATCTCCAGTCGGGCGCGTGGGGAAGCAGCACCCAGGCCGGACAGCCGAGCGCTCCGGCGACATGGGCCACCGAGGTATCCACGGTGATGACCAGATCCAGCGCCGCGATCAGTGCCGCGGTTTCGGCGTAGTCGGTCAATGCATGGCGCGGACAGGCGATTCCGGGCGGCGCGTGGCCGGGAATGAGGCTGATGACGTGACAGTCGGGCAGCCCGAGCAGTGGCCGGAAGATCTCCGGCGGCGGTGTGCGGCGAAAATCGTTGCTGTGCCGCGGGTTGCCAGCCCAGACGAGGCCGATGCGGCGGGATGGGGGGAG
This sequence comes from uncultured Alphaproteobacteria bacterium, assembly GCA_963719675.1. Taxonomy (GTDB): domain Bacteria; phylum Pseudomonadota; class Alphaproteobacteria; order Acetobacterales; family Acetobacteraceae; genus Rhodopila. The sequence continues at coordinate 38,891 of CAVRDN010000094.1, forward strand.
GGTGGCGCGATGGGCGGCGACACGGTCGGGATCGGCGGCGAGGTACCCCGCGGCTGAGGGAATGGTCTCCAATGTCGTGCCGAACACGTGTGGCAGGCTCATTTGATCGATCCATGCGTCGTAGGGCGGCAATGGATCGGCTTTCGACACGATCACCACACCGGGGATGGCGCGCAGCAGCGGGATCAGCGACGGCTGGCAAGCCAGCATCGGCGTGCCGCCCCGATGCGCGATCAGCGGCAAATAGCGTGCGAATTGCACGGTATCGCCAAGCCCTTGTTCCGCATGCACCAGGATCGCGCGGCCGCGCGGATCGGTTCCGTCCCATACCGGCCCCGGCAGATCGATGAAGTCGTGACGGAACCGGTCGTGCCGTTTACGCCACTCGTATTCGGCGAACCCGCGGGGCAGGTCGCCCGCCAGCAGCACCGCGGTCGCCAGATTCCAGTGCGCCTGGACGTTGGCCGGCTGCGTATCGACCGCGCCCTCGAGCACGGCCGTCGCTTCGGGCAGGCGGCCGAGGCTCGTCAGAATGAATCCCAGACTGACGGTGGCCTCGATCAACCCAGGATCGAGGCTGAGGGCGCGACGGCAGTGCGCCTCGGCGGCGAGCGGCTGATCGAGGTCCATGAGGGCATTGCCGCGGTTCAGCCAGGCCGGGGCGAAGTTTGGGCTGCACGCGATGGACACGCTCAGCGCCGCATACGCTTCGCGCGGACGGCGCAGGCCGTTGAAGGCGGTGCCGCGCAGGAAATGCAGTTCGGCGCTATCGGGGTGACGCGCGATCTCGTTCGTTGTCGCGACGATGACGGCGGCGTGGTCGCCGGCGGCGGCATGGGCGCGGATCAGATTGCGACGCGCTCCCGGGTGAGACGGATCGCCGGTCAGGACCCGTTGGAGCGCATCGATCGCCGCCGCGGCCCGCCCGGAGGCGAGCTGGGTCAGACCCGCTCGGTAAGCGGCGCCGGCGGCGTCCTCCCGGTCGATGGCGGTCGTCATACGCGCGTCATGCCGGAAAAGGCTTAGCGCCGGGTTAATGCGCGCGTGTTTGTAACGCCGGGGTCTGGCCGCCAGGCATGACAGCGGGTTTCGGGGTCCTGTAGTCTGGCGCGACCGACAAGGGAGATGCAGCCATGCCACGCCGCCTGATCGATATTTCGGTGCCTCTGAAAGCCGGGATCAAGAGCGATCCGCCGCATATGCTGCCTCAAATCGAGTATCTGGATCATCACCAGACCGCTCCGGCGATGGCGGAGTACATGGGCGTCCGGGTCGATCAGTTGCCGGATGGCGAATACGCGGCGGTCGAGAAGGTGGCGATCAGCACGCACAACGGCACCCATCTGGACGCGCCGTATCATTTCTTCTCGACGATGAATCATGCGCTTGAAGCCGGGTGGGGAGCCGTCGTGGCGGATCGACGAGGTGCCGCTGGAGTGGTGCTTCCAGCCCGGTGTGAAGCTGGATTTCCGGCACATGAAGGCGGGCTATGTGGCGACGCCGGGGGATGTGGAGGCGGAATTGAAACGGATCGGCCATACCATCCGGCCGCTGGAGATCGTGTTGGTGAACACGGCGGCCGGGGCCAGGTATGGAGAGGACGATTACGTCGATTCCGGGTGCGGCATGGGCAAGGCGGCGACGATGTGGCTGATGGAGCGTGGCGTTCGGCTGGTCGGCACCGATGGCTGGAGCTGGGATGCGCCGTTCTCGTTCACGCGCGACCGGGTCAAGGAAACCGGCGACGCGGGGTTGATCTGGGAGGGGCACCGCGCCGGGCGCGAGATCGGCTATTCGCATCTGGAGAAGCTGCACAACCTGGAGGCGCTGCCGGCGGATGGGTTCGACGTGGTGTGCTTCCCGGTGAAGGTGCATCGGGCGTCGGCGGGATGGACGCGGGCGGTGGCGATTATCGACGGGTGAGGGGACCAGGCTACGCGGCGTGGCGGTCCGGCTGTGCGTCCACTTCGAAGTCGGCCTCAATTTCGGCTGGCGGCAGCTTCAGTAAATCGGTGAAGGATCTCGGGATCGACGGCTTCCGGGTGCCCGCTGGTCCATGCCAGAAGCAGGTAACGGAAACCCGCGATACCTTGCGCCGTAGGAGTTGCCGCAAGCGCGGCAGCGGACCAGCCTCTCCGGAGCCGGGAAGCAGGAGCAAGCCGCTCCTGAACGCCTGTTCTTGGCCTATCGTCCTCACGCCGCCCGGATCCGCCCCGCCACCGCCCGCACTTTCCTGGGTGACGCCTGCCAGACCGCCAGGCCCGATACCACGCTGATCCCCGCGCCCAGCCAGAATGCCAGCGTATAATTTCCCAGTGCATCGTGCAGCACACCGGTAACCCAGGGGCCGGCCGCTCCACCGGCCATCGCGGACAGCATGACGGTGCCGAAGATGCCGCCGAAGTGCCGGCCCTGGAAAATCTCCGCGACCATCGCGCCCATCACCGATGTCAATCCGTAACCAAGTCCGCCTTGCGCGGCGACCATCAGGTAAAGCCAGACCATCGACTGATCGTGCTGCAACACGATCAAAGCCAGGAAGCAGATCACGAACCCCAGATTGCTGATGATCCAGATCCATTCGCGACCGATCCGATCGGACAAGTGCCCGAGCGAGACCTGACCGGCGACGCCGATCAGGCTGACCAGCCCCAAAGCCCAGGCTGAGCGGTTCGCCGAAAAACCGACCTCTTGCAGGTATTTGGTTTGATGTACCTGAACCGCGTACCAGGCATAGAGCGCGCAGAAATATCCCAGTGCCAGCCACCAGAATCGGCCGGTGCGGACGGCTCGACGGACGGTCCAGTCGATGGAAGCCCAGTGGGGATCGACGATATTGGATGGGTGCACGGCGGCGGAGGCCAAAGGCGCGGCGTCGCCATCCGGGCGCAGGCCCATATCTTCGGGTCGTTTTCGTAATAAAAGATTGATCGGCGCCAGGCCGAGAAGGATCAGCAGGCCCAAAGCCCGGCAGGCGTGACGCCAACCGGCGCCGATGATCAACGATTGCACCCATGGAAGTAACATGACCGAGCCAAGACCGACACCGGAGAAGGCAAGCCCGATGGCGAGGCCTCTGGTGCGGACGAACCAGTTCGGCAGGAACAACGATTGTCCGGAATAGCCGAGGCACACGCTGCCGCCGCCGACCAGTACCCCGATCGTCAGATAGAGGTGCCACGGCTGGGTGGTCAGCGGCGCGAGCAGGAATCCCGCCGCCATGGAGACGGTGCCCAGTTCCATGACGACGCGTGGACCGAAGCGATCCATCATGCGGCCGATGGTTGGGCTGAGGATGGAGGAGATCACGAAGCCGAACGAGAACGCTCCCGCCGTGACGCCGCGATCCCAGTGGAACTCGTCGAGGATGGGTGGAAACAGCAACGAAAACGCGGTTCGGGCGTTGACGCCGATGCCCATGGAGACGAACGTCACGGCGACGATGATCCAGCCGTAGAAGATGCGCGGGCGCAACGGGGTCTCCTTAAGGGGACAGGCTGGTTGGCGAGGCCGTTGAAAGCAACCTCGCGCATGATGACCGCGCGAAACGATCACTTGATGTTCGCCAGCGTATCCCGATGTTCGCCAGCGTATCTCGCCGGTCTGGATCGTCAACCTCGCCGCGGGTGCGGTGGAAGCCCGCCGCGTCCCCGACGACAGCCAACACGCGTCGATGCCGGTGCCGGAAGATCGTGATGCCGCCGGATCAGCGAATACGGCGCTTGCTCACTTCAGGCCCGTGAGCTTGTCCCACTCTTTCACGTAAGCCGCGTGCGTCGCCTCGAAGGCGTCCCAGTCCTGGGGAAACAGCAATTTGAATTTCGTGATCGGCTCGCCGCCGGGTGGTGGCGGCACGTCCGGCCGGGGTGAATGGTAGTACAATGCCGAGGCCGCCGCCGTCTGGCCGGGAACGCCGAGGAACCAGTCCATGAACAGCCGAGCCGCTTCGGGGTGCGGTGCTTCCTTGACCAGGCCGTACGGTTGCGGCGTGGCGATCAGCCCCTCCGGCGGATAGACGAACTCGACCGGCGCGCCCTTCGCCTTCATGATCAAATAGCCGGAGTACTGGGCTGTCATCACGATCTTGTCCTGCCCGCTGACCAGCCGGTCGAATTGTTGCACGTACGAGTCGAAAGCGTGGGGTTTCAGCAGGGCGAATTTCGTCCAGTAATCCGGACCGTACAGTTGGCGGAGCAGATACCAGGTGACATGTTGCAAACCCGAAATGGTGACCTTGACCGATATGTTGTCGGTCCATTTCGGGTTCAGCAAATCGGCATATGTTTTGGGTGCCTCGGCGGGCGAAACCAAGGTCGGATTGTAAGCGATGCCGGCCAGGACGATGGCGCCCCAGTTCCAGTATCCCTCAGGCTTGCTCTTATACTCCGGCTTGTACACCGCCATCTCCGGCGACACGTAATGCATGTAGCCGCCGCGTTTCTGAAAGTCGGCGGCGAAACTGATATCGGACAGTTGCGTCGCGTCGGGAATGAAGACCTTGCCCTGCCGCTCCGCCAACATCTTGGCATAAAGCGCGCCGGCCTGCAGCCGCACATATTCGGTCTTGATCTTTGGAAACATCGCGTGGAACGCGGCGAGCAACTTTTGCTGCGCGATTTCCGGGTCGGTCGAGTAGAGGACGAACGCGCCTTCCTCCTCCGCCTTCGCCACGTCGGCGCAGGTTTTAAATCCGTCCATCTGGCGCGGATTGGCGCAGGAAGCGTCGTCAGCGCGGGCGATCGGCGCGAACAGAACGCCACAGCACAGGATGCCGAGCAACAGTCGAAGGCGCATAATTCCCTCCCGGATCGTTGACGCTCGTCGGAGCGCGGTTCACGCCATCAGACGCGACAACCGGGGCGGGAGCAAGCGGCGCACCATGCGCCGGGTGCGGGCGGCGCGGGGGACGGTCAGGGTCTTGGCTGGTCAACGTGCGGCGAGATGCTGGCCGGAACGATCCATCGCGCGCAGGAGCGGCGCATCCGGCGGAGCGCAGACCCAGTCGGACGGATCGGACGGGGAATTGGGGACTTCGTCGGGTCTGACGGCACGGAACACAATCGAATGCAACCGCGAGCGTGCCATGACCTGGAGCGTCGAGGAGCAACCCGGCCAGGGCGGGTGCCACTCGGCCAGTGTCGCCACCGCGGCCGAACCGGGTCCGGAGGGCAGCCATGACTCCGTGTCGGGATCGTCGCAGGGACCGGGCGACGGGCAGTCGTCCGAGACAGGCGCGGGTGGGCCGCCGATAGACTGGCAGCCGCATACCGCGAGGCAGAGCGCAAACCAGATCGACCATCGGTTCATAACAACTCCCCGATCGTACAAGGCGCCCGGCGGTGGGCGGCAGGGGGACACTCAGGCTCGGGGAATTGGATCATGGCCAGGTCGTCCGCACCAGTGAAAGCATCGTGCTGACCGAGGGGATTGACCGACAAGCCCGAACCATGCGCCGCCGGCGAGGGTGCGATCTTACGATGCCCTGGACAGACCGCCGAACACATCCCAGCCGCCCATCCAGATCATCTCCAGCGCCACATACAGCACGATCGTCAGCCCCACCCAGCCGATCCAGCGAAACCGGTCCAGCAGGCGCGCGATCGCCGTCGCCGCGACGCCCATCAGCACTACCGAGACGAGTAAACCCACGGCCAGAACCCAGGGATGACCGTGCGCCGCGCCGGCGACCGCGAGCACATTGTCCAGGCTCATCGAGAGGTCCGCGATCATGATCTGGATCATCGCCTGGCGCAGGGTTTTTCCGGGTCCCGCGGCGCCGTGCGCGCGCCGGCTCGCCCGCAACTCGCGAAACATCCGCCAACAGACCCACATCAACAGCAGGCCGCCGGCCAAGGTCAGCCCAATGATGTCGAGCAGCCGTAACGCCACCACGCCAAGCCCGACACGCAGCACCGTCGCGCCGCCGATGCCCAGCAGGATCGCCGAACGCCGCTGGTGCGACGCCAGTCCGGCCACCGCCATCCCAACCACGACCGCGTTGTCCCCCGCCAACGCCACATCGATCAACACCACCTGGGCGAGCACCGCCAGGTCGGCCGACCATCCAACGAACGCCATGAACGGTCCACGATCCTCGACGCTGGTGAGGGATCCGTGTTACCCCAGGCGCACTGAAATCGCATCCCGAATTCCCGTGAGGGCCGCATGGTTCCCCGCTACAGCCGTCCGGACATGGCCCGCATCTGGGCTCCGGAAAACCGCTACCGGATCTGGTTCGAAATCGAGGCCCTCGCCGCCGAGGGCATGGCGCGCGCCGGCGCGATCCCCGAGTCCGCCGCCCGTACCGATCCGCGACAAGGGTGCCCCGAAGCTCGCCGCCATCGGCCCCGCCGACATCGAGCGGATCGACGCCATCGAGCGGGAAACCCGGCACGACGTCATCGCCTTTCTGACCTGGCTCGCGGAGGCGATCGGCCCCGACAGCCGCTTCCTGCATCTGGGCATGACCAGCTCCGACGTTCTGGACACCTGCCTGTCGGTACAACTGACCCAGGCCGCCGATCTGTTGCTGAAGGATCTGGACGCGGTTCTCGCCGCCCTGAAACAGCGCGCGTTCGAGCATAAATACACCCTGACCATCGGCCGCAGTCACGGCATCCACGCGGAGCCCACCACGTTTGGCCTGAAGCTCGCCGGCCATTACGCGGAGTTCGACCGGAACCGCGCCCGCCTGCTGGCGGCGCGCGCGGAAATCGCGGTGGCCGCGGTCAGTGGCGCGGTTGGCACGTTCGCGCACCTGGATCCCACGGTTGAAGAATACGTGGCGGCCTCACTCGGCCTGCGCCCGGAGCCGATTTCAACTCAGATCATCCCGCGCGACCGTCACGCCGCGTTCTTCGCCACGCTCGGCGTGATTGCCAGCGGCATCGAACGGCTGGCCACCGAAGTGCGCCATTTGCAACGCAGCGAAGTGCGTGAGGCCGAGGAGTTCTTTCATCCCGGCCAGAAGGGTTCCTCGGCGATGCCGCACAAGCGCAACCCGGTCCTGAGCGAAAACCTCACCGGGCTCGCGCGCATCGTTCGTTCCGCTGTCGTTCCGGCGCTGGAGAACGTGACGCTGTGGCACGAACGCGACATCAGCCATTCCAGCGTCGAGCGCGTGATCGGTCCTGACGCGACGGTCACCCTGGATTTCGCATTGGCGCGGCTGGCGGGCATGATGGATCGGCTGTTGGTGTATCCGGAACGAATGCGTGCCAATCTCGATAGTCTCGGTGGCGTGGTTTATTCCGGAGAAGTGCTGTTGTCGCTGGCTCGCTCGGGGATTTCCCGTGAGGATGCGTATGCGATCACGCAACGTTGCGCGATGGCGACCTGGACCAAACTTGGCACCCCCGAAGGTCGAGACTTCCGTACGAACCTGGAGGCGGATCCGGACGTCAAGGGGCGCGTGTCGGCGGCGGAGCTCGACGCGGCATTCGATCCGGCGCTGCATATGCGCGCCGTGGACCGGATCTTCGCGCGGGTGTTCGGCGAGGCGGGTTGAGCGACCAATTGGTCGATGACAAAGGCCGGGTGAAGTAATCTTCGCCCGCGCGACGTTGGTGCCGTACCGGTCGGCGCGGGTCTGCCATCCGTGCCGCGCGGTGTCCCACCGGATGGGATCCCGGTAAAAGCCGGCATGACCGACTTACCGCTGCTGGCCGCGGCCGGACTGCTCGCCGGAGCGATGAACGCGATCGCCGGCGGTGGGTCGTTCGTGACATTTCCCGCCATGGTGTTCGCCGGTCTGCCACCGGTTACCGCCAACGCGTCCTCCACCGTCGCGTTGTTTCCCGGCACCATCGCCAGTTCGTTCGCCTACCGAAGCGAGGTGCGCGGGATCGGCGGCTATCGGCTGGTGGTGTTGGCGCCGATCAGCTTCGCGGCCGGGCTGGTTGGCGCGATGCTGCTGCTGGCCACGCCCGCGCATTTGTTCGACGTGGTCATTCCCTGGTTGCTGCTTCTCGCCACGCTGACATTCGCGTTTGGCGCGCGCGCGGGAATCGCGTTGCGCCGGGTGATCCGCATACGTCGCGGCGCGTTGCCCATCGTTCAGTTCGTGATCGCGACCTACGGCGGGTATTTCGGCGGCGCGGTCGGTTTGATGATGATGGCGTCGTGGAGCTTGCTGACCGCCAGCGACGATCTCAAATCCATGGCGCCCGCGCGCGTCGTGCTGGTCAGCGCGGCGAACGGAGGCGCTGTGCTCTGGTTCATCGGCGCCGGCGCGGTTCGCTGGCCTGAGACTCTGGCGATGCTCGGCGCGTCCGTGATCGGCGGTTATCTGGGCGCGCGTCTGACCCGTGTTCTGCCGGCACCGATCGTACGTGGTTGTGTTATCGTATTGACCGCGATCGTCACGCTGGTGTTCTTCCTGCGCGCGATCTGACCTGTCGGCCCCCCGCTGGCCCCCGCTGATTTGACTCGCCCCGCGGTTGGTGCTGCGCTTTCACCCAACCACCAGGACTTCGACGTCACTGACAATGTGGAGGAAGAAATGACAGGTCATAAGCATCAGACGCCGGCCGAAATCCGGTCCGGGCTTAAGCACCCGGTGATCGACGGGGATGGACACTGGGTCGAATACGACCCGGTATTCGCGGAAAAGATGCGGAAAGTGGGCGGTGACAAGGCCGCTGACGGGTTCCTCGCGGCGATGGCGGTGACCAAGACATCGCTCAACATGCCGGTCGAGGAGCGCAAGCGCCGCCGCGTGGCGATGCCCGGGTTCTGGACCCGCCAGACCGGCAACACGCTCGATCGCGCCACCGCGATGATGCCGCGGATGCTGTATGACCGGCTCGACGAATTCGGCAGCGACTTCGCGATCGTGTATCCGACCGCGGGCCTGCGGCTGCCCAGGATCAAGGATGACGAGACGAGGCGCGCGGTCATCCATGCGTATAACATCGTGTCGGCCGAGTATTTCGAGAAACTGTCCGACCGCATGACGCCCGCCGCGATCATTCCGATGCACACGCCGGAGGAGGCGATCGCCGAACTCGAGTTCACCACGAAGCAACTCGGGTCCAAGGTCGGGATGTTCGGCAGCGCGTTCCCGCGCCAGGTCGAGGCGGTGAAGCGGGATCCGGAAGCCAGACCGGTTCGCGGTGTGGTACGAAGTGTTCGGTGTCGACAGTCTCTACGACTACGATCCGGTCTGGGCGAAGTGCCGCGAGGTGAAGATCGCGCCCACGTTCCACAGCACCGGCAGCAACCAGGCGCTGCGCAACTCGCCGACCAACTTCGTCTATAACCACATCGGCCATTTCGCCGATGCCGGCCACGCCGCCGCCAAGGGCATCTTCCTCGGCGGCGTCACGCGGCGCTTCCCGGAGCTGCGGTTCGCCTTCCTCGAAGGCGGCGTCGGCTGGGGCTCGCAGTTGTTCGGCGATCTGATCGAGCACTGGGAGCGGCGCAATGCCAAGGCGCTGGAAAACATGCGTCCGGAGAAGCTCGATCGCGACGCTGCTGATGAGTCTGGTCGAGAAATACGGCTACGCCGAACTCGCCGCCGCGTTGAAGGAGCGGGACGGCTGGCCGGATCCGGAACTGCAAGGCACCGGCGGGGTCGAAGAACTCGACGACTTCTCGAAGTGCAAATCACCCGAAAGGAGGACTGGTGCGATCTGTACTCGACACCGTTCTATTTCGGCTGTGAGGCGGACGACCGCATGAACTCCGTCGCGTTCGGCAAGGCCAATCCGTTCGGCGCCAAACTGAACGCGATCTACAGCTCCGACATCGGGCATTTCGACGTGATCGACATGCGCGATCCGTTGCCGGAGGCGTACGAACTGGTCGAGGACGGGTTCATCACCGACGACGATTTCCACGATTTCGTCTTCGGCAACTCGGTGCGGCTGTGGGGCACGCAGAACCCGAACTTCTTCGACGGCACGCGGGTCGCGCATGAGGCGAGGGCACTGTTGGCGAAGCAGGCGCCGACCAGAATGGCGGCTGAGTAGCTACCGAAGCGATCGGCGGCGGTGCGACGGGTCGGTCGCACTGCCGCCGGCGTCGTCTGAAGGCGTCTGATCAGTCCGCCACCTCGGCGTCGCCGATCTTGGTCGCCAATGTCGGCATCCGCGCCGGCCTGCGCGACACCAGCCGTTGCAGCTTCGACATATACAGGTAAATGACGGGCGTTGTGTACAACGTCAGGATCTGGCTCAACGCCAGTCCGCCGACCATCGCGAAACCCAAAGGCTTCCGCAGTTCCGAGCCCGCGCCGTTGCTCAACATCAGCGGCAGGCCGGACAGCATCGCCGCCATCGTGGTCATGAAGATCGGACGGAAACGCAGCAGGCAGGCCTGGCGTATGGCTTCTTCGGGGTCCAGCCCGCGGTTGCGTTCCGCGGATATCGCGAAATCGACCATCATGATGCCGTTCTTCTTCACGATGCCGATCAGCAGGATCATGCCGATCATCGCGATCACCGAAAGGTCGAGGCCGGCCAGCCGCAACATCAGCAACGCGCCGACACCCGCCGACGGCAGCGTCGAGAGGATGGTAATCGGCAGGATGTAGCTCTCGTACAGGATGCCGAGGATGATATAAACCGTGATAACCGCGGCCGCGAGCAGGTAAGGCTGGCTCTTCAACAATTCCTGGAACGCCTGCGCGGTGCCCTGGAATGACGCGTTGAGCGACAGCGGCGTATGGATTTCCGCCATCGCCGCGTTGATCGCCGTCACCGCGTCGCCCAATGCCGCGCCTTGCGCCAGATTGAAGCTGATCGTAATGGCCGGGAACATGCTTTGGTGACTGATCGACAGCGGCTGTACCGGCACCGTCGTCCATTTCACGAACGAATTGCAGTGGCACCACCTCGCCGGTGTTGGATTTCACATACAGTTTGTTGATCGTTTCGATGTCGGTCGCCTGATCCTGGCATGACCTCCAGCACCAGATGGTAGGAGTTCACCTGGGAGAAGTACTGCGCGATCTGCCGTTGTCCGAATGCGTCGTACAAGCGTGTCGTCGATGACCTGCGGCTGAATGCCGAACCGCGCCGCCCGATCGCGATCGATCACGATCGTCGCCGTGGTGCCGCCGTTCTGCTGGTCGGTCGTTGACGTCGCGCAGCATCGGCAGGCCTTGCAGCTCGCCAGAACCTTTGGCGCCCAGGCGAAGAGCTCATCGAGGTCGGCGTCCTGCAAGGTGTACTGGAATTCGGTTTTGGAGACTCGGCCGCCGGCCCGAACATCCTGGAATCACTGCATGAACAACTGGCCGCCGGCGATCTTCGCCAGTTTCTCGCGGTTGCGGGCGATATACTCCTGAATGCTGACCGCCAACTCGCTCATCCCATGGTTTCAGGGCGATGAATATGCGGCCGGTGTTCAGCGTGTAGCCGGCCGATGCTGGTGCCCCAGAACGAGGCATAGCCGCGGTATCCGGATCGGCGGCGATGACCGCGGTCAGCCTGCGTTGGATGTCTCCCATGTGCTGGAACGAAATATCCTGCGCCGCCTCGGTGGTCGCGATCATGACCCCGTTATCCTGCGCCGGGAAAAATCCCTTCGGCGTGACGATGTACAGATAAACCGACAAGCGCCATGGTCGCGAGGAAGATCATGACAGGTGATGAAGCGGAAGCGCAGCGCGACATCCAGTGTCCGGCGGTATCCGTCGATCAGGCCGGTGAAGAAGCTCTCGACGATGCGGTAGAGAATATTGTGGCCGCCTTGATGGTGATGCAGGAACCGCGAGCACATCATCGGCGTCAATGTCAGCGACACGATGGCGGACACCACGACCGCGATCGTCACCGTCATGGCGAATTCGCGGAACAGCCGTCCGACGATGCCGCCCATCAGCAGCAGCGGGATGAACACCGCGATCAGCGACGCGCTGATCGAGACGATCGTGAAGCCGATTTCTCCGGCGCCTTTCAGCGCCGCCTCCATCGGCCGCATGCCTTCCTCGATATGGCGGAAGATGTTCTCCAGCATGACGATCGCGTCATCGACCACGAACCCGACCGCGATCGTCAGCGCCATCAGCGACAGGTTATCGAGGCTGTAATCCATCAAATACATGACCGCGAAGGTGCAGATCAGCGCCACCGGCACGGTGATGGACGGGATGATCGTGGCCCAGAAATTCCGCAGAACGAGGAAAATCACCATCACGACGAGGGCGATCGACAGCATCAACGTGAACTGAACCTCGTGACAGCGAGGCGCGGATGGTTTGCGTGCGATCGACGATGATGGTGGTCTTGATCGACGGCGGGATCGAGGCTTCAAGCCTCGGCAGCGTAGCCTTGATGTGCTCGACCGTGTCGATCACGTTGGCGCCGGGCTGCTTGAAGATCAGCAGAACCACGCCCTCGGATGCCATTCTGAAACCCGCCGACGAAGCGGTTCTCGGCGATGCGTCGATGGCGCGTCCGATGTCCTTGACCCGGATCGGCGCGCCCGCCTTCCAGCCGACGATGACGTTCTTGTACTGGGCGGCTTTGGTGAGTTGGTCGTTGTCGTAGAACGCGAATAGGAGCGATCCGTCGCGTCGATCTGTCCCTTCGGCGCGTCGGCCGTGGAGATGCTCAGAACCTGACCGGATGTCCTCCAGCGTCAGGCCCATGGCGGCGAGCTTCGCCGGATCGACCTGAACGCGAATCGCGCGTTTGCGCTCGCCGGCGATGAACACCTGACCGACGCCGGCTGAGCTGGGAGATCTGCTGCGCCAGCACCGTGTCGGCGTAATCGTCGACCTCGATCAGCGGCTGCGCTGTCGGACTGACAGCGCCAGGATCATGATCGGCGCGTCGGACGGATTGACCTTCCAGTAGGTCGGCGGCGACGGCAGGTTTTTCGGCAGCGACCCGGTCGCGGCGTTGATCTGCGCCAGTACGTCGCCGGCGGCACCGTCGATATTGCGGTCGAGGTCGAACTGGATGGTGATCGCGAGGAGCCCGCCACACTGACCGAGGTCATTTGCGCGATGCCCGGAATGATCGCGAACTGCCGCTCCAGCGGTTGCGCCACCGCACTGGCCATCGTCTCCGGACTGGCGCCCGGGTATTTCACGTTCACGCTGATGGTCGGAAAATCGACGCGCGGCAGAGGCGCGACCGGCAACAACGGATAAGCGGCGAGCCCGACGAGCACCAGAGCCGCGATGAACAGCGACGTCGCGACCGGACGCTGGATGAAGGGCGTCGAAATGCTCATGTCTGACCTTGTCCTCGAGCGGGATCAGCCGCCTTCGCGTGGCGTGTTGGCGGCCTCTTTCGGGGTGCCGTTAACGATCGAGACATGCGTGCCGTTCTGCAGTCTGCGACTGGCCGTCGATGACGACGAGCTGGCCTTCCTCCAGGCCCTTGGCGATGACGGCGGTGACCCCATCGTCGCGCTGGAGCTCACCACCTGACGGGCCACGGTTTGGTCGGGCTTAACGATATAAACGAACAGCTCGTCCTGGCCGTGCTGCACCGCCGCCGATGGAACAGTCAGAACGCCGGCGCTGGTGTTCAACAGCAGGCGCGCGTTGACGAACTGGCCTGGCCAAAGCTGGGAGTTGGCGTTTGGAAACGTGGCCTTGAGCTTGATGGTCCCGGTCGTCGGGTCGATCGAGTTGTCGATCGTCAGCAGGGTGCCGTGGTCGAGCTCGGTCTTGTTGTCGCTCGGCGAATGCCGCGACCGGCGGTTTCCCGGCGGCCAGGGCGCGCTGAATTGCCGGCAGATTATCCTGCGGCACGGTGAACGTCACCGCGATCGGGTGCAACTGCGCCAGCGGCAGGACCGGAGCTGGTCTCCGCCGCGCGGATGAAATTGCCCGGATCGATCTCGCGCAACCCGACCCGCCCGTCGAATGGCGCGGTGATATAGCACCAGGCCAGGTTGATCTTCGCGGTGTCGATCTGCGCCTGGTCCATCGCGATCGAGGCGATCAGCTGACCGGACTTGGCCTGCGCGACTTCCAACTGTTGCTGCGACGCGTCTTGCTTCGCGGCGAGCGCGGTATATCGCTTGACGTCGGCGTTGGCCGCGATCAGTTGCGCCTCGTCCTGCTGTTTTGCGGGCGATCGCGGCATCGACCGCCGCCTTGTACGGGCGCGGGTCGATGATGGCGAGCACCTCGCCTTGTTTGACTTCCTGGCCCTCGGTGACCGGCACCTTCAACAGGACGCCGTCAACCTGGCTGCGCAATTGGACGCTTTGCAGCGCCTGAACGGTGCCCAGTCCGCGGAGAAAATTCGGGACGTCCTTGCGCGCGACCGGGGCCACGCTGACGGGCACCGTCGGCGGTCCCGCCGGTCCCGGCGCGGAACCGCCCTGGGCGAACGTGAGCGAGGGAATTTGCGTGAGACCGGCGAGCACCATCAGCGCCAGCCAGGCTCTCGAGAGTCGTTGACGCCAACAGACCATGTCGATTCGTCGTACCCATGAGACGCCGCGGGATCGGAGCCGGACGGGCCCCTCCGCTGGCATCGGTGAATTGTCCCCCCAAGTTCGACGATTGTGCCTGAAATTCGCGCGCCACACCAGTGGGAGTATGTTTCATAGCGTCTCGGCGGGCAATTTCGTATCGTTTATGAGCCAGGACGGCTAATTTTCAACGATTCCAAGGGCGCGGCGGAACCGTTCGGTAACAAAGGCGCCATCGCGCGGCGGGATGAAGCGGGGTTTTTCCTCCGCCGCGATACGAAACACGGCGAACAGCGGCTCGGCTCGCAGGCGCGGCCGGAGCGCCTCGACCGCCGTCATGTCACGCGCGGTCGCGGTCGCGGTCCACCCGCACGCGGCGGCGACCGCTTCCAGGTCCGTGGTCAGGCCGGTGTGGCTGTGCTGCGATCCGGTCTCGCCAAATCGCGCGTTGTCGAGCACGGCGATGGCCAGGTTGGGCGCGCCGCGCCGCCGCGATGCTGGCGAGCGAACCCATCCCCATCAGCATCTCGCCATCGCCGGTGATCACCAGCACCCGCCGCTTCGGCTGCGCCAGCGCCAGGCCGAGGCCGATCATCGCGGTGCCGCCCATCGCGCCCCAGAGGTAGAAATTCTGCTCGCGGTCGCCGAGCACGCCGACATCGTACGTGGCGGCGCCCAGTCCGGTGACGACCAGCAGGTCGCCGGGGTCGCGCAGCAGAACAGCGGTGACGTCGCGGCGGTCGAGGGTGCCGTCGTTGCGTGGGGCGGCCCCGGGGGTTGATTGGCTCATTTCACGAACACCTTCGCGCCGATCAGGCGTTGCGAGAACAGCACCGCCACCGGGATGTGGCTGTCGAACGCCAGAGCGGCGGACGCGGCGACCATCTCGGCGGCGTCCTCGGGGTGGTCGGCGCGGCGCACATGCACCCCGGCCTGGGTCAGGACGTGCGGCGTGGCGGTGCCCATCGGGACCTGCCAGGGATTGAACTCGCCCCACTCGCCCCGCATCGTCACCAGGGTCAGGAACGGCATGCGGCAGGTGACCGGCAGCGACAGCATGTTGATGCAGTTGCCGACGCCCGAGGACTGCATGAGCATCACCGCGCGCTGCCCGCCGAGCCAGGCGCCGGCGGTCAGCGCGATGCCCTCTTCCTCGGTGGTCAGGACGACGGCGGTCATGTCCGGATCGGCGTGCGCCGCCTGGATGAGGTGCGCGTGGCCGGCGTCGGGGACGTAGCCGACGACCGAGACGCGGGCGGCTTTCAGCGCGTCGAACACGCGCGCCTGCCAGGTGGGTTCTTGCATGAGGGCTCCGTGGGTACCGAGACGGTGGGTGTCCGTTAGGGGAATGACGGGGCGCTGACAATCGCAAGGCAGGGGCAATCGCCAGCGAGGGGCCGCGCCTGGGAGGGGCCGCGCCTGGAAGGGGCCGGGCCAGGGGGAGAGGTCGTCGGTGCGTCGCGTGCCTCATTTGGCGCGCGAGCACGGTGCGGCGATCTCAGAGCGTGTTCGGTGCGGAATTTTTCAGCCTCTCGCGCGCCGAACGGGCGCGCGGAGTCAACGCGATGAACCCGATAATTCAAAGATCGAGATCGATTAGCATTTCGCGGCTGATCCTCCTGGCGAACTTTGCGATCTCGATGAAGACCTGCTGCAATTCCGTGTCCTGGAGAAAAAGCGCCTGCGCCTTCTCGTAGGCCGTCGCATCGGCATATGTTACGATAACAAACCAGTCTCCTTCATGCGGACCGGTTTGAAGGCGACTGAGCCGATAGCCGACGCCGTATTTGAGATAGATGGCTTTCAAGCTGCGAGCCAAGGGCACGACTTCGTCGATAGTGCCGCCGCGGTAGTGAGAGATCGCTGAGACCGTCATCCGATTCCCTCCCTGTATGCGAAGCCTCAGGTCCCGAGACAAAGCCTACCTTAAAAAGGAAGCATGCGCGAAAGGCGCGTCGCGCTTCTTTGGCCGACCCCACGCATGAAAAAGCGCATTGGCCGTCTTCGCCTCGGCGCATGCTTCCGCTGTCCTGCCGGCGCCGCTCGCGGCCCGTTCGATACCGGCACCAAATCGTCCGCGATCTCTTTCGCGGCCGGCATCCGATCGAACGGATCGCGTCCCCCATCCGGCGCGCCGCGCTTCGGAAATCCTCAGGCGGCGGCGAACCGGCCGCGCCCAAACACCCGATCGAGATCTTCCGCTTTCGCCTTGTCGAACGCCGTCGTCGCGGCGCGCACCGCGTCCACTTTCGCCAGCGCCGCCTTCACCGCCGGCCGCTCATTGATCGTCGCCACCCATTTCATCGTGTGCGGCAATTTCGCCGCCACGGTCTCACCCAGCAGCGCCGGAATGTTGCGCGACCAAGGGTAGGTGGCGATGTCGGCGATGCCGTAGTCCGCGCCGCCCAAATATGGCGACGTGGCGAGCCGTTGCTCGATCGCCTCGCAGGCGCGGATCGCCTGCGTGGTGTAACGGCTCTTCGCGTAGTCGTTGCCGGCCGGGGCGAAGCGGATGAAATGCACGTGCTGGCCGAACATCGGTCCGAGGGTGGTCATTTGCACCATCATCCATTGGATCGCGTCATATTTCGCGGCCACATCCTTCGACAGCAGCTTGCCGGTCTTTTCGGCGAGGTACAGCAATATCGCACCTGACTCGAAGCACGTGTAAGGCTTGCCGCCCGGTCCATCGCTGTCCACGATAACCGGCACCTTCGCCAGCGGATTCAATTTCACGAACTCGGCATCGAATTGCCTGCCGGAGAAAACGTCGATCGGCGTGACCTCATAGGGCAGGCCGAATTCCTCCAGGGCGATGTAGATTTTGACGACATTGGGACTGCCCATGCCATAGAGTTTGATCATTGGTTCCTCCATTGGTTCGCGGTCCGGTCCGTGCCGCGGCTTCGGACCATGACGATACAGGGGCCGACGTTCGCACGGGCGCCGGCATCGGGGAAGCGGTGCCTCGCGGCTTATTGCGCGTCAGGCTCGATGTCCCAGGCGTTGGTGCGTTCCTGCATCCGGGCGTGGAACGTCAGCCCCTTGCGGACAGCCCAGAGGTTCACCTGATGGTGCAGCGGAATGATCGGCATGTCCGGCATCGCCAGCCGCTCCGCCTCGCGGTACAGCGATTCACGCTTGTCCTGATCGATCGTCGCCAGCGCCTGCTCGATGATCGTATCGACTTTCGGGTTGGAATATTTGTCCGGCATGAACACCGTCCCGCGGCCCTTCGCCGGATCCGAGGACGCGACGAGTTCGATCAGATCGCTGCTCGCCTCTCCGGTGTCCGACCCCCACCCGGCGAGGTGCATGGAGAAGTCGGCGCGCAGCACCCGGCTGAAGAACGTGGCCGACGGGCATAACCTCGACCTTCGTCTTTACGCCGATCCGCGTCCACATCTGCGCGATCGCCTCCACCAATTTCGCGTCATTGACGTAACGGTTGTTCGGGCCGTGCAAGGTCAGCCCAAAACCCAGGGGGTAGCCTGCTTCCGCGAGCAACTTCTTCGCGCGGTCGGGATCGTATTGATCCACCGGGATCGCCGGCTCGTACCCGCTGAGGCCTTCCGGCATCAGTTGGCCGGTCGGCGCGGCGTAACCATCCATGACGTGGTCTTTCAGTCCTTCCCGGTTGATCGCCATCGACAGCGCCCGCCGCACGCGCGGATCGCGCAGCGGGTTCGACTCCATCGGCCCGCCGGCCGGATCCGTGACGAACGGCGAGACCGCGCGCGACGCATCCGGCGCCAAATAGATCAGGCGCTGGCCGGGCATGGCGATGATCGTGATCTTCGGATTGGCCCGCAGGCTGGCGACGTCGGCGGTCGGCACCTGATCGATGATGTCGGCGTCACCCGCCCGCAGCGTGGCGATGCGTGACGCGTTGTCCGTCACGGCGCGATAGATCACCGTGGTCCAGTGCGGCTCACCATGCGACTCGATGCCCCACCAGGAATCATTGCGCTGAAACGTTGCCTGCTCACCGACCGTGAACGCCGTAACTCGATACGGTCCGGTGCCGATCGCCGATTGCAATGAATTGAACGAGGCGGTCGAAGCGTCCGCGCCAATCTCTTTCGACACGATCGCGACGTTGGTCAGATTATACGGCATCAGCGGCACCGGCGCGGCGGTGTGCAGTCGCACCGTGTACGCGATCCACCACCTCCGTTTGCACGATCGGTTTGACCGCGTAAGCAAAGCTTCCGGGGCTCAGCAGCAGCGTTGGAATACGCGCGAAGGAGAACACCACGTCGTCGGCGGTGAACGGCGTGCCGTCCTGGAACGTCACGCCCTCTCGCAGCCGGATCTCCCAGGTCTTCTCGTCGATCGCTTTCCACGACACGGCGAGGGCGGGTTCCGGCTGGAACTTCGGATCGAAGCGAATCAATGGCTCGAACACATAGCCCGTCAGCGCGTTGTTCGGACCGAAATTGAAGTAGTGCGGATCCATCGAGGTGAACGCGCCGCCGACCGCGATCGTGAGCTTGTACTGGGGTGGCTGCGGCGTGGGCCGGGTCTGGGCTGGCGGCGTACGGCCCGACGGCGGCGGAGCCTGCCGCGGCTGTGCCGGCGCGGCGGTCGGCGCCGAGGCGATGCCCAGGGCCAGGGCAGCCGCCAGGATGATCGATTTTCGTAGCCGCATTGACGTGCCCCTTACACCCGGCCCCGATATACCGCGGCGGCCGCCTGGGCGCGAGGCCGCGCGAGAAACGCGTCGACGCGAAACAGGTGCGGTCAGCGCGTCGGCCGCGTTCGGGGGAGGGGTGGCGCTTGATCCCGGTCACACCTCCGTCCTAAGCCCCATCTGAGTGGAACCCGGAGATCCGAGTATGGACACGCAAGCGCCCTTCGCCGACCCGCATGCGGAAATCCGCGAGGAGGTGCGGAAACTGTGTTCGCGCTTTCCCGGCGAGTACTGGCGCAAGCTGGATCAGGAGCGCGGCTACCCCACCGAGTTCGTCCGGGCATTGACCGAGGGCGGCTATCTCGGCGCCCTGATCCCCGAGGAATACGGCGGTGCCGGGCTGCCGCTGTCGGCGGCGGCGGCGATCCTGGAAACCGTGCAGGCCGAGGGCTGCAACGGGGCCGCCTGTCACGCGCAGATGTACATCATGGGCACCATCCTGCGGCATGGCACCGACGCGCAGAAGAAGGCCTATCTGCCCAAAATCGCCACCGGCGAATTGCGCCTGCAGGCGTTCGGCGTGACCGAGCCCACCAGCGGCACCGACACGACATCATTGCGCACCTTCGCGAAGAAGGAGGGCGATCATTATGTCGTCAACGGCCAGAAGGTGTGGACCAGCCGGGCCGAGCACTCCGACCTCATGCTGCTGCTGGCGCGCACCACGCCGCGGGATCAGACCGCGAAACGAACCGAGGGCCTGTCCACGTTCATCGTCGACATGCGCGCGTCGTTGGGCAAGGGACTGACGATCCGGCCGATCCGGACAATGATGAACCACAACTCCACCGAGGTGTTCTTCGACAACATGATCGTGCCGGCGGAAAATCTCGTCGGCGTCGAGGGCAGGGGGTTTCGCTACATTCTCGACGGCATGAACGCGGAACGCCTGCTGATCGCGGCGGAGTGCATCGGCGATGCGAAGTGGTTTCTGAAGAAAGCATCCGATTACGCGCGGGAGCGGCACGTGTTCGGCCGGCCGATCGGGCAAAATCAGGGCATTCAGTTTCCGCTGGCCCGCGCCTACGCCCAGATGCGTGCCGCGGAGCTGATGGTGCAGGCCGGTTGCGCGAAGTTCGAGGCCGGCCAAACCCCCGGCGAGGAGGCCAACATGGCCAAAATGCTGGCCGCCGAAGCCTCCTGGGCCGCGGGGGAAGCCTGCATTCAGACGCACGGCGGGTTTGGCTTCGCCG
>CAVRDN010000095.1:0-108018 GCA_963719675.1 uncultured Alphaproteobacteria bacterium
AGTTCTGGAGTACGCCAAGGTCAAGGTGTTCGGCGTAACACTGGCACACAAAGAACCCCTTAACCAACATCATCGACGGCGAAAAGTACGTCCCAATTCCAAAAAAAAAAAAGGTTTTTCTACATTTTCTTTTCCCCATTCTTCTCAATTTCAAGCCGTTCCAGGTCGAGGTGCACAGCAGCCTAATCAGCGTCTTCTCGCCACGATCACGCGGCTTCTTCTGAAGCGGCCACCCGTCAAACGGATATCAAAATACAGAAAAAAGCACAAGCAAAACAACAAGCCAAAAGTAAATCGCTGTTGCTTTCGCGCTGTTCGCGGATGGCATGCCGGTCCGCGGTCTCGATCGCGTGCGGGCAACCTGGCGCGAACACCTCGACGACGCGGCCTGGAGCGATGCGCTGGCTGGTGCGGCGTGGTGCCCGGAACGGCGTCCGCGCCAGTCTCCGTCGCGGCTTTGGCGAAGGGCTCCGCGACCGCCCCGCCACCGCCGCGGCGCGCATTGAACCTCCAACCCCGGCCCGACCCCAACCTGATCGACGGGCGTCACGCGAACAATCCGTGGCTGCAGGAACTGCCGCGTCCCATGACCAAATTCGCCTGGGACAACCCGCTGCTGATCGCGCCCGCGACGGCGCGCGCGTCCCATCGTAGTAACGGCGACCTGGTCGATCTGGAATATGGTGCCAACACCTTCGGATCCCGTGTCGATCATGCCAGGCCTCGCGCCGGATTCGTCGTCGCGCTGCTGGGTGGCGGGCGCACCGCCGCCGGCGAGGTCGGCAACGGCGTTGGCGTCGATCTGTCACCCCGCTACGCGGCCTCGACGCCGTGCCCGTGCTGCGCGCGACCGGCCAACGCACGCGGATCGCCAGCACCGATCATCACAACATGCTGGAGGTCGGCCACAAGATCGTCGACCAGGTGGTCTACGGCATGGCACCTCGCCGCGTTCACCGCCGATCCCCGCTTTCTGCGCGGCGCCGCCGGGACCCGCGATCTACGCGCCGCCGCGTCGAACGGCCGCGTGGCCTGGGGCATGAGCATCGACCTGAACGCCTGCATCGGCTGCAACGCCTGTGTCGTCGCCTGCATGGCGGAGAACAACATCCCCGTTGTCGGCAAGCAGGAGGTGATTCGCGAGCGCGAAATGCACTGGCTGCGCATCGACCGCTATTACGACGGCAAGGAGGATGATCCCGACATCCTGTTCCAGCCGGTGCTGTGCATGCACTGCGAGGAGGCGCCGTGCGAATATGTCTGCCCGGTCGGCGCCACCATGCACGACAACGAGGGCCTCAACGTCATGGTCTACAACCGCTGCGTCGGCACGCGGTTCTGTTCCAATAACTGCCCTTACAAGGTGCGCCGCTTCAACTACTTCGGCTTCAGCCGACACCGAACATCGTCCGCCACAGGCGCGTAATCCCGAGGTGACCGTGCGCGGGCGCGGGGTGATGGAAAAGTGCACCTTCTGCCTGCAACGGATCGCGGCGGCCCGCATCGTCGCGGATATCGAGAACCGCCCGGTCGGCGCGGAGGAGGTGCGCACCGCCTGTCAGGCCGCGTGCCCTGCCCAGGCCTTCACCTTTGGCAATATGGCGGAAGGCGGCGCGGTGGTGGACCGCAAGCGCAGCCCGCTGACCTACGCGTTGCTGAAGGACCAGAACACTCATCCGCGCGTCACCTATGAGGCGCGCATTACCAATCCGCCCACCGGCGAAGGCGAAGGGACATGAGCGACTTCCCCGCGCCGAGCTTGTTCGATCCGGTGGTGCTGCCCGGCAGCAACAACCGCGACATGACGGACCATATCTGCGGCCTGGCCGCTGCGCAGCGCGGCCGTTCCTGTGGTGGTGGTTCGCGATCGCGCCGTTCGCGATCCTGACCGGCGTGCTGTTGGTCGGCGCGATATGGCTGTTCTGGCAAGGCATCGGCATCTGGGGCGTGGACTGGCCGGTGATGTGGGGCTTCGCGCTGATCAACTATGTCTGGTGGATCGCCATCGCCAGCGGCGGCACGTTCATCTCGGCATTGTTCTATCTTGCCCGTCGGAGTGGCGGAACATCGATCAACCGTTTGGCGGAGATCGATGACACTGTTCGCCGTCGTTTGTGCCGGCATCTATCCGGTCCTGCATCTTGGCCGGCCGTGGTTGGCCTATTGGCTGTTTCCCTATCCCGACACGATGACACCTGGCCGCAGTTCCGCAGCCCGTTGCTATGGGACTTCTTGGCATCTTGACCTACGTCGCTGTCGTCGGTGCTGTTCTGGTATCTCGGCTTGCATGCCCGACCTGGCGACCATGCGCGACCACGCGATGACCGGCGCAAGCGGGTGGTTCTACGGGATTCTCGCCATGGGCTTTCGTGGCAGCGGCCGCAGTGGCAGCACTTGAAGGCGACCTACGGCACGCTGGCGGCGATCATGGCGCCGCTGGTGGTGTTCGGTGCACTAGCATCGTCGGGCTGGATTTCGCCGGCGCCAGCGACGCCGGGCTGGCACTCCACCGAGTATCCGCCGTTTTTCGTCTTCGGCGCGTTATGTCCGGCTCTGTCCACCGTGCTGATCCTGATGCTGCCGTTCCGCAGGCTGATCGGCTGACACGCTGATCACCGAGCGGCCATCTAGGTGCTGGGCCAACTGATGCTGACCAGCAGCCTGTGCTGTCGTACGCCTACCTCATGGACGCGTTTCAGTCGTTCTATAGCGGTGACGATATCGACCGCGCGCAGTTCCTCAATCGTATCGGCGGGGATTACGCCGCGGTCTACTGGGGCATGGTGTTCTGCAACTGCGTGCTGCCATTGCTGCTGAGCTTCCGCGTGTTGCGCCTCAGTCATCTCATTCTGGCGATCGTCGCCATCGGTTCGATCGTCGGCATGTGGCTGGAACGTTTCAACATCGTGCGAATCAGCCTGACCCGCACCAATCTCCCCTCCGCCTGGGGTCCCTACGTTCCCACCATCTGGGACTGGGCCATCTTCACCGGAACCATCGGACTTTTCCTGACCGGTCTCCTGCTGGCGCTGCGCCTCGTGCCGATCGTTTCCATGTTCGAAGTGCGTGAGTTGTTGGCACGGGGCGAAGCCCGATGATCGTCGCCACCTTCGCCGAAGAAGCCTGTCTCACACAGGCGGTGCGCGAATTGCGGCGGGCGCGGATCGGTCCGCTGGAGACCTTCACGCCGGCGCCGCCGCACGAGGGTTCGACCGCTTCGCCAATTCCCCTGATCATATTGGTGGCCGGGCTCGCGGCGGCGGCCCTGAGCTTCGGACTGCAAAGTTTTTCGTCGACGATCGCGTTCCGGTTCGACATCGGCGGACGGCCCGCCCTCTCATGGCCGTCGTTCATTCCGACAACGTTTGAAAACGCCGCGCTGGTCGCGGTCGCCGCCGGGTTCGTCGCGTTCATGGCGATCAACCGGATGCCGAAGCTCTACGATCCGGTCGATGAGGCGATCGGCATGCGCCGCGCCAGCCAGGATCGCTGGGTGCTGCGGATCGACAGCAAGGACGACGACGTGCTGGCCCGCGCGCATACGCTTGCTGCTGCGGATGGAACCGGTGCGGGTCGAGGACCTCACGGAATGAGGCGCCTCGCGATCGTGGCGTTGCTGCTGGCGCCGTTGAGCGGTTGCGACGACATGATCCATCAGTTGAAGCTGAACGACTACGCGGATCGCCGGGTGGCGCCAGGCGCGCTGCCGGCCGGCATCGTCGATTATCAGTCGAAGCCGGTGACCCCGCCGCCGGTGACGATGGCGCTGCTGCGGCGCGGTCAGGAACGCTACCGGATCTATTGCACGCCGTGTCACTCGGAACTCGGCGACGGCAACGGCATGGTGGTGCAACGCGGATTCCCCGCGCCGCCATCCTATCACAGCGCCCGGTTGCGCGCGGCGCCGAATGCCCACTTCTACGACGTGATCAGCAACGGCTTCGGGGCGATGTACTCGTTCGCCTACCGCGTGCAGCCGGAAGATCGGTGGGCGATCGTCGCGTATATCCGCGCCCTGCAACGCAGCCAGAACGCCACGCCGGCGGACCTGACGCCCGAGCAGAAGGCCGCGTTGCGATGAGGCGCGCCATGCTCGCGCTGGCGGTTCTGGGACTGGCGTTCGCGGTCCTCGGCTGGGTGGTGGACGCGCGCCGGTTTCACGCCGGCTGGCTCGCCGCGGTCACGGTGTTCGTGGGCTGGCCGCTCGGCAGCATGGCGCTGCTGTTGATCCATGCGCTGACCGGCGGGCGGTGGGGCTATGTGCTGCGCCCGGCGCTGCGGGTGGGCGTGCTCTCTCTGCCGCTGCTGCTGCCCGCCGTGCTGCCGCTGTTCGGCGGGCTGCAGACGCTGTATCCGTGGGACCGCCCAGGGTTCGGGCCGAATTTTTATTTGAACCTGGCGTTCTTCGAGGCGCGCGGTGCGATTTATCTGATCGCGTGGTTCGGCCTCGGCTGGTTGGTCCTACGCGGACGCGACCTGGAGCGGATCGCGCCGTTTGGGCTGATCGGTACTGGCCCTGACCGCGACGTTCGCGTCCATCGATTTGACGATGTCGCTCGATCCGCGCTTCGTTTCCTCGATTTATGGCATGCTCGCCGCGGCCGGCATGACCCTCCTGGCTCTGGCGATCGCGGTGTTGCTGACCGCGCGCGCGCCGGACGCGCGGGAGGATCTCGGCAAGCTGCTGCTCGCGCTGGTCGTGCTGTGGATCTACCTCGATTTCATGCAATTGCTGATCGTGTGGCAATCCGATCTCGCCGCCGAGGCACCGTGGTATCTCGTGCGCGCGCGCGGCTTCTGGGGCGCGGTCAGGCTGATCGTCGCCGCCGGCCATTTCGTGTTGCCGTTCTTCCTGCTGTTGTCGCCGAGGATGCAACGATCGCGCCCAGGTCACCGTTCGGTGTGGCCGGCCTGCTGATCGCGATGGAGGTGCTGCGCGCCTGGTGGACCGTGCTGCCGTCTTTGGGATTGTCGATCGGCTGGATCGACATCGCCTGCATGCTCGCTCTCGGGTGCGGGTCGGTCCGGTTTGCCGTGTGGGCGGCGGAGCGGCCGAATGTCAGCGCGGTGCGCCATGTCTGAACGCGTCGAGAAGCGGGCTTTGCCGCCGGCCCAACACGAAACCTCGGATGTGGGGTTCCGGCTCGGCGCCGGTCTGCTGGCGCTAAGCGGCGGACTGTTGGTGCTGCTGATCGGCGTGGCCTGGCTGATGTTCCCGCGCGACGTGACGGATGCCCGCTTTACCCAGCCCTTCCCGGCCTGGCCAAAGCCCGCTTTGCAAACCGATCCGGCCTCCGACATGCGGCGGTTTCGCGTCGAGGAACTGAAATGGCTCGACAGCGCCGGCTGGACCGACCGCGCGGCGGGAACGGTGCACATTCCGATCGATCAGGCGATGCGCGCGGTGGCGGCCGAGGGCATTCCGGGTTGGCCCACCGGCGACGCCACGGTCAGCCAGGGTGACCGCCGATGACCGGAATGTTCCGATCAGACAACATCGACGCGGCGCCTGTTCGACGCCTTCGGCTGCATGTCATCGTTCTGGCGTCGCTGCTGTGCTGCGGCTTCGCGCCCGCGTCGCCGCGAGACGCGGCGGAATTCGCGTGGCGCACCGCGCCTGGCGCCCGACTGCCATTGAACACCGTGTTGCGCGACGAAGCCGGCCATGCCGTCTCGTTGTTCCAGGTGTTCCACGGCAGGCCGGTGATCCTGGATCTCGGCTATTACCACTGTCCCTCGCTGTGTGGCGTGGTGCGCGACGATCTGTTCAACGCGCTGGCGAGCAGCGGCCTGGTCGGCGGCCGGGATTACACGCTGTTGGCGGTTTCGATCGACCCGGCGGAGACCGCCAACGACGCCGCCGAAGCGAAGGCGCGGGATGTCGCGCTGATGCCCGATGCCGCCGATTGGCACTACCTCACCGGGGCCGCCGCGCCGATCGAGGCCGCGGTCGGGTTCCACGCGCGTTACGACGCGCGGCTTCGGCAATTCCTGCACCCGGCCGGTCTCGTGGTGCTCACCGCGGACGGTGTTGTCAGCGGCTATCTGCTGGGGGTTGGCTACTCCGGGGGCGACCTGCGCGCCGCGGTGGTGCGCGCGCGGGATGGCGGGATCGCCCAGGCTGTGTTGCCGGTGTTGTTGTTGTGCTTTCATTACGATGCGACGACGGGTCGCTATACCCTGGCGATCGAAAAGGTGTTGCGCCTGATGGGCCTGCTGACGGTCGCGACGGTGGGCGGACTGATGCTCATGCTGCATCGCCGGTGGCCGGGAGGCTGAGATGGGCCTGTTGCCGGAACCGTCCAGCATCGCGCGCGAAGTCGACTGGCTGATCGGCGGGTTGACCGGCGTTTCGCTGCTGGTGCTCGCTCTGGTGCTGGGCTTGATGCTGGTATTCGTGATCCGCTATCGGGAGACCAGTCCGCTCGACCGCGGCGACGTCGCCCAAAAGACCTGGCGATTCGAGGTCGCCTGGACCGTCGCCACGTTGGTCGCGTTCTTCGGGCTGTTCGTCTGGGGCGCCGATTTGTTCACCCGCGTCTGGCGGCCGCATCCCAATCCGTTGACCATCAACGTGATCGGCAAGCAATGGATGTGGAAGGTCGAGTATCCCGGCGGCCAGCACGAGATCAACGCGCTGCATATCCCGGTTGGCCGCGACGTGCAGTTGCTGATGACCAGCGAGGATGTGATCCACGATTTCGGCCTGCCCGACTTTCGCGTGAAGCGCGATGTCCTGCCCGGCCGGTTCGAAGCACTGTGGCTGCGCGCCGACACCACCGGATCGTTCCGGCTGTATTGCGATCAGTTCTGCGGCACCGACCATGCCGCGATGATCGGCCATGTCATTGTCCTGTCCGGACCGGATTTCCAGAAATGGCTGGAGCGAAATGACACGAGCCAGGATCTCGTGGCGCGCGGCAAGCAGTTGTTCATCCGCGACGGATGCGCGGGGTGTCACGACGGCGGCGGCACGGTGCGCGCGCCGCCGTTGCAAGGGCTATACATGAGCCCGGTGCCGTTGTCGGACGGCACGACGGTCATCGCGGACGATCGGTACATTCAGGATTCGATCCTGTATCCCTCACGCCAGGTCGTCGCGAGCTATGCCCCCGTCATGCCGTCTTTCAAGGGCGTGATCGGCGAGGACGACCTCGTCGCGCTCATCGCCTACATCAAATCACTGCTGAGCGGAGGTTCGCGGCCATGAGCGACGTCACGGCCGAAAACTATCTCTCCGAGGAGAGCACCATCGCATCCTGGCTGCTGACCACCGACCACAAGCGGATCGCGCTGCTGTATTTCGTTTCGATCACCGCGTTCTTCTTTCTGGGCGGCGCGGCGGCGGCGGTGATGCGGCTGAACCTGATGACGCCGGGCGGCTGGGTGGTCGATCACGAAATGTACAACCGCCTGTTCACCCTCCACGGCGTCGTCATGGTGTGGTTTTTCCTGGTGCCCGCGATCCCGGTGACGCTGGGAAATTTCGTGACACCTCTGATGCTCGGCGCCCGCGACCTGGCGTTTCCGCGTTTGAACCTGGCGAGTTGGTATCTGTTCATGGCGGGCGGCCTGATCGCGCTGATCGGCCTGGCGGCGGGCGGCGTCGATACCGGCTGGACCTTCTACACCCCGCTCTCCACCGACTACGCGCGCGGCCATGTCGTGCTTGTGTGCTGCGGAATCATCCTGTCGGGCTATTCGTCGATCGCGACGGGCCTCAATTTCATGATCACGATCCATAAGTTGCGGCCGCCGGGAATGGGCTGGTACCGGCTGCCGTTATTCCTGTGGTCGCTCTATTCGGTATCGGTGCTGTACGTGCTGGCGACGCCGGTGTTGGCGATGGCCATGGTGCTGATCGTGTTTGAGCGGGTGTTCCGCGTCGGCGTCTTCGATCCCGCGTTGGGCGGCGATCCGTTGCTGTTTCAGCATCTGTTCTGGTTCTACTCGCACCCGGCGGTCTACATCATGATCCTGCCGGGCTTTGGCGTGGTCAGCGAGGTGATCACCGCATTCTCCCGCAAGACCATCTTCGGCTACAAGTTCATCGCGTGGTCGTCCGTTTCGATCGCGGTGATTTCGTTCTTCGTGTGGGGCCATCATATGTTCGTCGCGGGCACCTCGCTTTATTCGAGCGTGGTGTTCTCGCTGCTGTCGTTCATGGTGTCCGTGCCATCGGCGATCAAGGTATTCAATTGGCTGGCCACGCTGCACAAAGGGTTCATCCGGTTCAACGCGCCGATGATCTACGCGCTGGGATTCATCGGACTGTTCACCACGGGCGGACTGACGGGCCTGTTCGTCGCCTCGCTCGGTGCCGACGTGCACCTGCACGACACCTATTTCGTCGTCGCGCATTTTCATTACATCATGGTCGGCGCGATGGTGTCCGCGTTCTTCGGCGGCCTGCACTACTGGTGGCCGAAAATCACTGGGCGGATGTATTGCGAGATTTGCGGTCAGATCGCTGCCGTGATGATCTTCTTCGGGTTCAATCTGACCTTTTTCCCGCAGTTGATTTTGGGGTTCGAAGGCATGCCGCGCCGCTACGCCAGTTACGCGCCCCAATTTCAGACGCTGAATGTGCTGTCCTCGTTCGGCGCGGTGTTTCTCGCGGTGGCCTACCTGATGCCGCTGGGATATCTGAGCTGGTCGCTGCTGCGCGGCGAGCGCGCTCCGGCCAATCCGTGGGAGGCCACCGGTCTCGAGTGGCGCACGCCTTCGCCGCCGCCGACGGAGAACTTCGCGGTGACGCCGGAGATTACGACGCCGCCGTACAACTACCTGCGCCCGGAAGTGCGGCAGCATGTCGGCTAAAACGAATTCCGATCGCGTTGAGGTGGTTCCGACGTGCGCCCGGGCGCGGCCATGACGGAAAGACAACGATCCGGCTGGCCACGTCTGGGCCTGTTCGCGGCGGGAACCATCGCCGGATTCATCGCCGGTCGTTGGCGTCCGGCACGGATCGACGAAACCGAGCCGCCGTCGCCAGCGCGGCCGCTGCTGACCGTGACGCCCGATCAGCGGCGCGGCGAGGTGGGCGCGGGAGGCTATTTCGCATTCTGGCCGGCCGCCACCGAAGATGGCGCTGTCGCCGAGCATATTTCATTCCAGTACACCGGGATCCGGCACCAGACGGAAACCGCGTTGACCGGCATGTGGCTGTTCCTGGTCACCGAGGTGCTGTTCTTCGGCGGCCTGTTCCTGCTGTACATGATCTACCGGCGCCTGCATCCGGCCGGTTTCGCCGAGGCATCGCGGCACGCGCGACTGCTGATCGGAACCATCAACACGGTGCTGTTGCTGACCAGCAGCGCGGTGTTCTCCTACGGCCTCGGCCGCGCCCGGGACAGCGACAATCGCGCGGTATGGCGCGCCTGCCTGGTCACGGCGGTGCTCGGGGTCGCGTTTTTGTTACTCAAAGGCTACGAGTGGAAGCTCGATCTCGACGACAACCTGTTTCCCGGCAGTCACTTCAGTATTACGGGAGAGAATGCAAATGGAGCCCAGTTGTTCTGGTGCTTTTACTTCGTAGCGACCGGGCTGCATGGGATCCACATGATCGTGGGCGTCGCGCTCGTCCTTTGGATCGCATGGAGCGCCCGTCGCTTCCGTTTCTCCGCCGGTTATCATTCGCCGGTGGAGATTGTCGGCCTGTACTGGAGTTTCGTGGACATGGTATGGTTGTGTCTGTACCCGATGATTTACCTCGTGCAACGCGGCGGATCGTGAGGACACTGTGGACGGTGCTGGTCTGGCTCGTGCTGCTGGGGCTACTGGCGCTGGAGGTCGTGGCCGCTTATCTGCCGGCGATACGTGGCGCGACGCCGTTCATTGGCATCGGCATGGCGGTCCTGGTGGCGCTGACGTTCATGCGACTTGGATCCAGCCGCGGCCTGGTGCCGCTTTTCGCGCTGGCCGGCGTGTTCTGGATCGTTGTCATGCTGGGACTGGGCAGTCTGGACTCGTTCACCCGGCGCGACATCCCGGTCCCGCCGAACGGCGGCGCGGCGGCGATACACCGCGATTGACGCGGCTCATCGGGCACCGGCCGCCGAAAACAACGCCGCGATGACGTCCTTCGCTTCCTGTTGGATCCGCTTCAGGTGGTCCGCGTCGCGGAAACTCTCGGCGTAGATCTTGTAAACGTCCTCGGTGCCGGACGGCCGCGCGGCGAACCAGCCATTGTCGGTGACGACCTTGATGCCGCCGAACGGCGCGCCGTTGCCGGGCGCGGTGGTCAACTTCGCGCGGATCGGTTCGCCCGCGAGTTCCGTCATGGCCGAACTGCTCGGGCGTGAGCGTTCTTCAGCACCGCCTTCTGCGCCGATGTCGCCGGGCGCGTCGATCCGTGCGTAATGCGGCACGCCAAGCTCGCTCGGTAAGACCGTTGAAGACCTCGCCCGGATCGCGGCCGGTGCGCGCGGTGATCTCGGCGGCGAGCAGTCCGGGAATGAGCCCGTCCTTGTCGGTCGTCCAGACCGAGCCGTCGCGGCGAAGAAACGACGCGCCGGCGCTTTCCTCCCCGCCGAACCCGAGCGAGCCGCTCAGCAAACCATCGACGAACCATTTGAACCCGACCGGCACCTCGATCAGCGCGCGGCCGGCCCGCGCGGCGACGCGATCGATGATGCCGCTGCTGACGATGGTCTTGCCGACGCCGCGATCGGCGGACCAGCCGGGACGATGGCCGAACAAATACGCGATCGCGGTGGCCAGATAGTGATTGGGGTTCATCAGTCCGGCCGAGCGGGTCGACGATGCCGTGCCGGTCGGCGTCCGTGTCGTTGGCGAACGCCACGTCGAATTTGTCGCGCATCGCGATCAGGCCCGCCATCGCGTC
Source organism: uncultured Alphaproteobacteria bacterium (assembly GCA_963719675.1). Taxonomy (GTDB): domain Bacteria; phylum Pseudomonadota; class Alphaproteobacteria; order Acetobacterales; family Acetobacteraceae; genus Rhodopila. The sequence goes on from CAVRDN010000095.1 coordinate 10,847, forward strand.
GGGCGAGGAACAGTCCATGCGGATTTTGCCATCCCAGTCCACCGTCATGAACCGGAACGTCGGGTCGACCAGCTCGTTGACGATCGTCGCCTCGATTCCGTAACGCTCGATGATCGGTCCCCAGAAGTGGACACTCGCGCCACCCAGGGGATCGATGCCGATCGCGACGCCGGAGGCGCGAATCAGCGTCCAGATCGATGACGTTCGCGAGGTCGGCGACATACGGCGTGACGTAGTCGTGGCGGTGCGCGCGCGGACGATTTCAGCGCACGCTCGTACGGCATGCGCCGCACGCCCGCGCAGGTCATTTTCCAGCAGCGCGTTGGCGGTGCGCTCGATCCAGGACGTCACGTCGGTATCGGCGGGACCGCCATTCGGGGGATTGTATTTGAAGCCGCCGTCCTCGGGCGGATTGTGCGAGGGCGTGATGACGATCCCATCGGCGAGCCCGCTGTCACGGTCCCGATTATACGTCAGGATGGCATGCGAAATCACCGGAGTCGGCGTGTATCCGTCGCGCGCGTCGAGCATCACATCGACGTCGTTCGCGACCAGCACCTCCAGCGCGCTGACCAGCGCGGGCTCGGACAGGGCGTGCGTGTCGATCCCGATGAACAGCGGGCCGGCGATCCCGGCGCTGCTGCCGGTACTGACAAATCGCCTGGGTCGATCGCCAGGATATGCGCCTCATTGAACGCGTTATCGAACGCCGACCCGCGATGGCCCGAGGTGCCGAATGCGACGCGCTGCGCGGCGACCGCCGGGTCGGGCGTTCGGGCGAAATACGCCGTCACCAGCCGGGGAACATCGACCAGCATCGACGGTTCGACAGGTTTGCCCGCGCGGTTGCTCAATGGGTTGGCCATGGCATTCCCTTTCTGTCACGGGCACCGATGCACCCGAGACGCGACCTCCGGTCCGGGCGAGGTGCGACCTCCGGTCCGGGCGAGATGCGACCCCCGGTCCGGGCATGATGCGGGAACGTCGTTGGGGGCGTAAAGGTGGCCGGCGCGTCAGCCCTCTTCGCCGCTCAGGAAGTCGACCTGCCAGTTCATCTCCTGCACCGACATCGGAAAACTGTTGCCCGGCCCAGGTTTGAGGGCGGAGCCAGGCGACAAGGCCGGCCAGCAGGACCTGCATCGCATAACCGGCTTGCATGGAAAACCCGGCCTTCCATGCCAGGCTGACCAGGCCTTTGGCGCTCCGTAACGTTGCCGCGCGGCGCACCGCGGGCAATGGGACATGCCGACGCGGTCGCGAGCATCACGGCGGCTTTCCGCGCATCGCCATCGCGTGCCGCCGCGAGCAGGTCCGCTTCGGTGGTCCGGCCTGGTTGCGCCGCCGGCTCGGGTGCCGCCGTCGCTGTCCCGCAGCCGGGTCGACACCGTTGCGCGCAGATCGGCCGCCAGCGCCGGATCGAGATCGCTGCGTGCCGCCAGCACCTCGAGCAGTGGTCGGCGACGATGCGCGACAGAGTTTTCGCCGACTGATCGGACAACGCCGGCCGGCGGACCAGAGGGTCGTGCCAGTCGGGATGATCGATCGAGCGCTCGACCAGGGCGTCCAGCGTCGCCTCCCTGATCTGCGCCGAGCCGTTCATCAGCAGCGCGAGAACCGCGTCGTCGGTGCCGCCCGCCGCGATAGCGTCGCTGACGGCGGCGTCGATCGCCGCCCGCCGCGCCACCGCGACGCCGGTGCCGGACGATGGCGCGGCCGCGACCAGCGACACGAGATCGTCCGTGGTCAGCAGCGGCGAGAACCGGATCACCGGCTCGCACACCATCATTTCGGCGTCATGCGCCAGCCGCAAGATGATCGCGCGCGGCGCCTCGGGCAGGTCCTTGACTGCGTCGGCGATCGCGGCACGAACCCGCACGGTCGCGTCCTCGGCCAACGCGGTCAGCGTGTCCAGGGTCTGCTGTCGCAGCCGCGACTGGCCGCCGGCGGACAGGGCCGGGACCAGCAAGCCGAGTTTCCGGGCGAGCAGCGCGCGCACCCGCTCATCGGCGTCGCCGGCCAGCATGGCATTGGTCTCGGTGCGGCGTGGCCGGGTTCAGCGCCAGCGACGCCCGCACCATGACCGACGCGTCCTCCGCCAGCGCTGCAAAACATCCGGCGCGGTGTCCGGCTGCGCGCTGAGGCGCACGCGCGTCGCTTCGCCGAGTGTGTCCGAGGTGCCATCTCAGGGCCGCTTGCGCAACGAAACGCGCCAGTGACCGCGGCCGCCGCGCTTGACCTCATACATCGCGCGATCGGCGCGCCGCATCAGGTTGTCGAGCGGTTTCCCCATCGCCCGGCTCGCGGCTGGCGATCCCGATCGACATCGTCACCTCGGGCAAATCGGGCCCGGTCAGATCCGCCAGTTCCCGCGGCACGGCATCGCGCAAATGTTCGGCGCGCTCCGCCGCGGTCATATGATCGGCACCATTCAGCCAGACCGCGAACTCATCCCCGCCGAGGCGCGCGATCAGGTCGGTCGGGACGGAAGGTCTTGCGCAGCAGAGCCGCGGTGGAGCGCAGCACGTCGTCGCCCGCTTCATGGCCCAGCCGGTCGTTGACCGGCTTGAAATGGTCGAGATCGGCGAACATCAGGGTGCCCGGCTGATCGTCGCGGTCCTGTCGGGCGGCGTGACGCTCCACCTCCTCCAGGAACGCGCGGCGGTTGAGCAGGCCGGTGAGCGGATCGGTGCGCGCCTGCCGGCTCATGTCGATTTGAATGGCTTCCTGGTCCAGCACCATGCGGCACAGGTGGGCGGCCGAGCCGACGAGATGGGTATCGTCACCGTCCCAAGGCCGGGCCTCGGGCAGTCGCCAGACGACGAGCATGGCGATGACACCGGAACGCGTGTGGCACGTGGCGGTCAACACGGGCCGGTCGTTGATGACGGCCGCGACCGGGATTGCGTTTCCGGCACCCGCGGGAATCGGCCGGACGTTGCTGGCCGGCCACGCGCGCCACGCCCTCGGCCCCGGTGCCGACCGCGTGAGCGACGCGCGCGGGTTCCTGGTCCGTGGCGGCGATGGCGACGCAGGCGCCCTCCGCGCCGACCGCGTTCGCCAGGACGTCGAGAAGTCCCTCCATCATGTTGGTGGCGGCGATCTCCTGCCCCATTCGCCACAGCATGTGATCCAGCACTCCGGCCCGCCGCAGCGCGCCGGCCATGCTGGCGGTTTGACCGTCGAGTTCGGTCCTGTCGATGCCCACGCCGCGCACGCCGACGATCCGGCCCGACGCATCCCGCAGCGGCGTCACGCAAAACGTCAGACAGGCGATGCCGCCGTCGCCGCGTTTCAACCACGCCTGGCGGTGCCGGACCTCCCCCGTCACGCGAAACGGATCGAACGTGGCCTCCCCCGCTTCCGCGAGGATGGTGGCGGCGTTCAGGCCGATCAGGGTGCCGGCGGCCCAGTCGAGGGCGGGATCGGGGGTAATGAGGGTGAAGCGGCCCCACTCGTCGGTTTCGAAGGCGAAATCGGCGGTCAGATTGACCAGTTCGCGCCAACGCTGGCGGCTGTCGAACAAGGCGCCCTGCAAGACCTCGCCCGGCGTGGCCGCCCGCGGGGCGTCAGCGTGCAAGGGGGTCGGAGTGGCGAGATCGTTCATGCCGCGGCAATCCTGGAGGCGAGATGCCGTATTAGAAGCGCAATGGATTAATGAAGCGTTAGCGCCGGCGCGCCGTCGAGGATTATTCCCGGGTGAGGCATTCTGGCCAGGCGCGTGGCAGGCGGTTCGATCGGGGGTTGCTGCCGGGGGTCCGAGCCACTATGAAGCGGCCTGACGCGTGTCCAGGCTGCTGTAGCTCAGTGGTAGAGCACTCCCTTGGTAAGGGAGAGGTCGAGAGTTCGATCCCCTCCAGCAGCACCAGCGTTTTTCATGATCCACGCATCGCGTTGGCGCGGTCGCGGGAAGGCCGCCGGGGAACGGGCCCGCGACCCGGCGATCGGCCGCCGCGACAGGTCCTGGTCTGGTCCCGCGCCGTATGTGGCAGGCCCCGCGGGCCGCTTATGTCTTCTATCCGACGTAGTAACGAAACCGCTTGACGAAAGATCCTGCCGGCGCAAGAATCCTGATAGCATCAACCAAGAATGCAAAGGGCCGGCAATCGATGTTACAGACCGTCAAAGGCGCGAACTGGCGATCCGACAGCATGTCTTCGTTCGCGACGACGACATGGGGCGATGGCGGTATCGTGTGCCATATGGTCGTCGAACAAATTCCAGACCAGGACGAATGGGACTGGACGGTCTGGCGCAAGGGCGACGCGGACAGCATGGCCCGCCATGGCACGGCGCCCTCTCGCGCGCTCGCCATGCGGGACGCCGAAGCGGCCACCTGGTCCTGGGGTATCGCGAGACCACCCGGCGAGTGACCGAGCCGGTATTACGGCGCGCCGCTGGAAATGCCGGCACCATCCCCCTACAGTCCCGGCCGAAGACCGGGAGATCCAGGCATGGCACGACTGTTCGGACGCGGCGGCGGCGAAGACCGCGGAGACCTTCAAGGTCCAACGCACCGAGGACGAGTGGAAACAGGCGCTCAATCCGCACCAGTTCCAGGTGTTGCGCAAGCATGGCACCGAGCGCGCCGGGACCAGCCCTCTGAACGAGGAAAAGCGTCCAGGAACCTTCATTTGCGCGGGGTGCGAGCAAGCGCTGTTCGATGCCGGAACGAAATTCGAAAGCGGCACCGGCTGGCCAAGTTTCTGGGACCCGCTGGAAGGCGCCATCGCCACCACCGAGGATCGCAGCCTCTTCATGACCCGTGTCGAGGTCCATTGCGCCAACTGCGGCGGTCATCTCGGGCACGTCTTCCCGGATGGGCCGCGGCCGACCGGGCAGCGCTACTGCATGAACGGCGTGGCGATGAAGTTCAGGCCGGCCTGAGCCGCCGCGCTGCCTCGGTTCCGCCGCTCAGATCGCGGTGAGTTCGCGTGCCGAGATCGACTGAATTTGCGACAAACGCCTGAACAACACGTCGGCCGGAATGTCGCTGTCTCCCGCGTCCAGGCAATCGGCGAACTTGTCGTAAAGCTGCGCGTCGGTCAGTGGCCGGAGGGATGCCCGGTGGCGCGCGCCACCGGATCGCCGGCGAGCGTGCGGCCGTCGTTGAGTTCCACCGCCACGCTGTCGAACTTCGCGGCGCCGGGCATCTCCGGATCGTATTCGGTGGTGGTCACGACCTCGACCTTGCGCATCAGGTCCTGCACGTCGGGACGTCGCACGAAGCCATCGGTCAGTTCGCGCAGCCCGACGCGTTTGGCGATGATCCCGCTGGCCATCGCGAACTGGATGCTGAACTTCGCGGCGAGACCGGTGTCGGGCTGCCGGTTGCGCAGCACCTTGGAAGCATTGTCGCTGATGCTGACGCTGATTTTCTTGACGTCACCAGCCTGGATCGGGCTGTTCTGGACCAGATCGAGCATGCAATCGATCGCCCGGTGCGTGGCGTAGCACATCGGGTACTTCTTGATCCCCAGCCCATGCGTCAGAATCCGCCACTCCTTGCCGGCCTGGGCCTCACTGGTGCGATCCTCGTTCCCCGCCGGCGAGATCGCGTGCAGGAATCCGCGCGGATGCTCCAGCGCGTCGGTGTTGGCGGTGAATCCCGCCGCGGCGAGGCGCGCGGCCATGATCCCGGCATGCGCCGCTTTACCGGCGTGGAACGGTTTCGTCATCGTGCCGAAGTTCGACATCAGGCCGGACGATTGCGAGGCGCCGAGCGCGATGGCGATCGCTGACTTCTCCGCGTCCAGTTTGCGCAGTTTCGCACAGGCCGCGGCGGCGGCGGGCGCGCCGTACAGGCCGGTCGGATGCCAGCCCTTTTCGTGCAACAGGCCGGTCTCGCGCAGCGCGAGTTCAGCCCACACCTCGTAACCCGCGACATAAGCGGTGATCATGTCGGAGCCGGATGAATTCAGCGCCTCCGCCTCGGCCAGGATCGCCGGAACGAGAACGGTCGAGGGATGACCGCGCAACGACACGTCATCGTAATCAAGCGCGTGCGCCGCGGTGCCGTTGATCCAGGCCGCCTCCGGCGCGGTCGCCTTGCGCGCGCCGAAGGTCAGGGTCGCCGGCCCGTCGCCGGGCGCGAGAACCTCGGTCATGATGCGGACGCTGTCTTCCTTGCGGCCCACCATCATGGTGCCGATGGTGTCGATGAAGCCCATGCGAGCGACACGCACCGCTTCCTCCGGCAGATGGTTGGGCGAGAGGTCGGCGACGAACTGACCGAGATGTTTCGTGAGTTCCATGGTCGGAGTCTCCTGCTATTGGCCTTTGAACCGCGGCTTGCGCTTTTCATTGAAGGCCAGCACGCCCTCGCGCCGGTCTTCGGTATCCACCAGCCTGTTGTACGCCTCGATCTCGAACATGAAGCCGCGTTTGAGATCCATTTGCAGCCCGTTATGGATCGACTTTTTCGCCTGGCGGATCGACAGCGGCGCATTGTCGCAGATCGCCTGAGCGGTTTCCAGCACCGCCGGCATCAACTCATCCGGTTCGCAAATACGATTGAGGATGCCCCAGTCGAGTGCCCGCGCGGCGCTGAATGGTTTGCCGGTCAGAATGATTTCCTTGGCCCGCCGCTCACCGACAACGCGCGGTAAGGTCTGCGTGCCGCCGCCGCCGGGCATGATGCCGAGCGTCACTTCCGTCAGCGCGAAGCGGGCGAACGGAACGGCATAGGCGAAGTCGCAGACCAGCACGGTCTCCAGCCCTCCGGCATAGGCGTGGCCGTTGATCGCGGCGATCACCGGTATTGGGCATTCCAGCAAGGCGTCCCGGCCGCGCTCGAAGATTTCATGCTGGTGCTGCCATTGCTTCGGAGTCAGCCCGCGACGCTGTTTCAGATCGCCGCCGGCACAAAAAATCCGCTCACCCGCTCCGGTCAGAACGACGCAGCGGATATCGCCGGGATCGTCGATCAGGCCGGTCCACAGATCGAGCAGATCGAGACCCATCTGGGTGTTCTTCGCGTTGCCGACCTCGGGCCGGTTCAAGGTCACCTTCAGCAGATGCTCGCCGATCGTTTCGGTCAGGATGGTTTCGTACGGCTTCATGAACGGCTCCAACGCTGACGCCAGACCGGAATGACCGCGGGATTGCGCACATAAAGCGGCGGCTCGCCCGCGAGGATGCGTTCGACCGCGTCAACCGCGACGACGGGCAGCACGGCGTGGCTTTCCACCGTGTGACCGACCATGTGCGGCGTCAGGATCGTGTTCGGCAGGTCGCGCAACGGACTGTCATCAGGCAACGGCTCGATCGCGAAGGTATCAAGCGCGATGCGCATCGCCGGCCGCTCTCGCGCGAGGTCCACCAACGCGGTTTCGTCGATGATGCCGCCGCGCGCGGTGTTGACCAGAACGGCATCGGGTTTCATCCGGCGCAGCCGCGCCGCGTCGAGCAGCCCGTGCGTGCCGGCATTCAGACTGAGCAACACGCAGACCACATCGGCGCGACGCAGCAAATCGTCGAGTTCGGTCCACGCCACATCCGCCACGGTTGGGTCGGGACGCCGCGACCACGCCAACAGCCGCACGCCCCATCCCGCCAGCCGCACCGTCATCGCGCGCGCGATGTTGCCATAGCCGATCAGGCCGATTGTCTTGCCCCGGAGCATGAACGCGCGCGATCGCGCCGCTTTCGGCGCGGTGCCGCGCATCACCGCCTCCGACCCGTGCAGATCGTACAGCGCCGCGAGCATCAGCAGAATGGTGGCCTCCGCCATGCTCTCGGAATTCTCCGGTGTCTGACCGTTGGCGATCAGAATGCCGAGTTCCGTGGCCGCGGCTTCATCGAACCCCTCGGTGCCGGTGAACGGCGAGATCACAGCGCGCAACTTCGGCGCTCCCGCCAGCAACGCCCGATCGCATGGCGTGTTGCCCGCCGCGACCAGGATGTCGGCGTCGGCCAGAGCGGCCGGATCCGCCGCGAACGCTTCGAACGTCCGGTATGGCGTCACCTGATACCCTCTCTCCGTCAGCCGCGGCTCGATCGCCGCGAAGATCGGCTGCACGGCCGGCCGGCTGACGGTGACAACGCGTGGCACGTTGGGCTTACTCCTCCTGCACGATCGAATTGCGCAACACGCCAATGTTGGTGATCTCGACTTCAATCGTGTCGCCCGGCTTCATCCACAGCGGCGGCTTCTGATACGCGCCGACGCCGCCGGTCGTGCCGGTGACGATCACATCGCCGGCTTCCAGTCGCGTGAACGTCGAACAGTACTCGATCAACGTCGGAATATCGAAGCACAGATCGTCAACCGTGGCATGCTGCTGCTCGACCCCGTTCAGGCGGGTCATCAGATGCGCCTTGGTCGGGTCGCCCATTTCCTCCGGCGTCACGATCCACGGGCCGAACGCGCCGGATTTATAAAAGTTCTTGCCCGGAATGAACTGGCTGGAATGGCGCTGCCACTCCCGGATCGAGCCGTCGTTGTAGCAGGCATAGCCCGCCACCACCGTCTCCCAGTCCGCCTTCTTCACATGCCGGCAGCGGCGGCCGATGATCACGGCCAGTTCGCCCTCGTAATCGAACGTGACCGACGCGTTCGGCCGTTCCATCTTTTCGCCATGCCCCACCTGGGAATTCGGATAGCGGGTGAAGATGATCGGCTTCTCCGGCGGCTCGCGGCCTCCCTCCTTGATGTGCGAGAGATAGTTCAGTCCCACGCACAGGATTTTGTCGGGATCCGGAATCGGCGGCAGATACGTCACGTCGGCGAGACGGAAATCCGCGTGCCGCTCGGCTTCCTCGGCGAGCGAGGTCGTCGCCCATAACGCGTGCTTCAGGCTGGGTGCGCGCGAGCCCATGTCGATGACGCCGTCAGCTTTGAGGATGCCCCAGCTCGGGGTACCGTCGGGGCGGCGGAAGCTCAGCAGTTTCATGGCGGTCTCCTGTCGTGTTGGTCCGGTGATAGGCCGGGGTTGGGATGTGGGCAAGCGCGAGCGCGCTGCCCTCGAAACGCCTCCTGGTGGGGCGCGGGGCAACGCCCCGCCGTTGCCCACACGCCAACCCAGGCCTACCATCCCGACCGGAGGTGCCACGATGACCCAGACAGGAAAACTACGCGCGTTGCTGCGTGCGCCAGGCATGGTGATCGCGCCGGGCGCCTATGACGGACTGACCGCGAAGCTCGTCGCGCAGGCTGGATTTTCCGCCGTCTACATGACCGGCGCCGGCACGTCCGTCTCGCACGGATATCCGGATTTTGGCCTCCTCACCGAGACCGAGATGGTCGCCAACGGCGCCCGCATGGCGCGCGCGGTGGAGGTTCCGGTCATCGCCGACGCCGACACCGGGTACGGCAACGAACTCAATGTCGTGCGCACGGTGCGGGACTATGAGCGCGCCGGTGTCGCGGGCATCCACATCGAGGATCAGGTCTCACCAAAGCGCTGCGGCCATCTGGATGATAAGGAAATCGTGCCGCGCGAGGACTGGCTCGCGAAGATCCGCGCCGCCGCCGCCAGCCGCCACGATCCGGACTTCCTCATCATCGCGCGCACCAATTCGCGCGCGGTGGTCGGCTTCGAGGAAGCCATCGCCCGCGCCAACGCCGCCCTCGCCGCCGGCGCCGACATGGCGTTCGTCGAGGCGCCGCAATCCATGGAAGAAATCGCCGCCGTTCCGAAACGCGTGAACGGGCCATGCCTGCTGAACGTCGTCTGGGGCGGCAAGACGCCGCAGATCGACCTGCGCGAGGCCGAAACGATGGGTTTCAAACTCGCGATCGTGCCCGGACTGCTGTTGAAGGCCGCGATCGGTGCGTGCGATGCGGCACTGGCGGCGCTGAAAGAAACCCACATCCACCCCGCTCCGCGCGACGGCATGACGGTGCGCGCCGCGTTCAATCGCGTCGGCGCCGAGGAATGGGATATTTTTCGTACGAAGTTCCGCGAACCCGAAACAAAACGCGCGGCGGAATAACGCCGGCAACCGGAGGAACCGACCATGGTCACCCTTGGCAGTGGCGACTACACCTATGAGCCCATCGACAACTGGGCTCGGCTTCCTCCCGGCTGGTCGTTCAAGGAAATCGGCGGCGTCGGCGTGGACTCGAAAGACAACGTCTACGTCTTCAATCGCGGCGAACATCCGATGATGGTGTTCGACCGCGACGGCAATTTCCTGCGCGCCTGGGGTGAAGGCCTGTTCCCTCGCGCGCACGGCGTTTATGTCGCGCCCGACGAAACGTTGTGGCTCACCGACGACGGCGATCACACCGTGCGGCAATGCACGCTCGAGGGAAAAGTCCTGCTGACGCTCGGCGTATCCGGCAAGCCGGCGCCGTACATGAGCGGTGAACCGTTCCATCGCTGCACGCATACCGCGATGGCGCCGAACGGCGACATCTATGTCTCCGATGGCTACGGCAACGCGCGGGTCCACAATTACGCGCCGGACGGACGGTGATTGCTGTCGTGGGGTGGCTCCGGCACCGATCCGGGCGAGTTCAACATCGCGCACAACATCACCTGCGACGCCGATGGATGGGTTTATGTCGCGGACCGCGAGAACCATCGCATTCAGGTGTTCGACGGCAACGGCAAATACGAAACGCAGTGGAACAACCTGCACCGGCCATGCGGGATCTTCATGCCCGGCGGCAAGTGTCCGATTTGTTACGTCGGCGAACTGGGACCGGTGCAGCCGGTCAATCGGAACGCACCCAATCTCGGGCCGCGGGTCACCATCGTCGACAACACCGGCAAACGGCTGGCACGGCTCGGCGGTCTGTGCGCCGGGCTGGGCGTGGATCAGTTCATGGCGCCGCACGGTCTGTGCGTGGACAGCCGCGGCGATATCTACGTCGGTGAGGTGTCGTGGACGCAATGGCCGCAGTTGTTCCCGAAAGACCCGATGCCGGACAATTTGCGCTCGCTGCGCAAATTCCGCCTGGTCAAATAGGCGCCCGCGCCGAGGAGACCTTGTCATGACGGATCCGTATCAGGCGGCGTTGCCGGTGGACGCCGCGGCTGCCACGCTCGGTCGGGCGGGTCTGGCGGCCTGACCTCGACGGGCCGTCGGTGGTCGCGATCCGAGACGGCACGGCGTTCGACATCTCCGCGCTCTGCCCGACCATGCGCGACCTGTGCGAGATGACCGATCCCGCCGCGCGCGTGCGCTCGATCGAGGGCGAACCGCTCGGCGACGTGCGCGACGCTCCTCGCCAACACGCCGCCACGAACGCGCGACCGCGCCAAACCCTGGCTGCTGGCGCCGATCGACCTGCAGGCGATCAAGGCCGCCGGCGTCACCTTCGCGATTTCGATGCTGGAACGGGTGATCGAGGAACGCGCCCGCGGCGACCTGACCGCCGCCGCCGCGATCCGCGCGGAGGTCACCCGCCTCGTCGGCGACGATCTGGCGAAACTGAAGCCCGGCTCGCCCGAGGCCGCGCATCTGAAACAGGTGCTGATCGAACAGAACGCCTGGAGCCAGTATCTCGAAGTCGGCATCGGCCCCGACGCCGAGATCTTCACCAAGGCGCAGCCCATGGCGGCGGTCGGCACGTTGATGGACGCCGGCGTGCATCCGGTCTCCATCATGGAACAATCCGGAGCCGGAGGTCGTGCTGGTTGTCGCCTCCACCGGCCGCATCGTCGGCGCGACGCTCGGCAACGACGTCAATCTGCGCGACGTCGAAGGACGCTCGGCGCTGCTGCTGAGCAAGGCGAAGGACAACAACGCCTCCTGCGCCATCGGCCCGTTCGTGCGCTTGTTCGATGCCGGCGTTCACATTGGACGATATTCGCGCAATGACGGTGACCTTGCGGGTCGAGGGGCTGGACCAGTATCGTGCTGGAAGGGTCCTCATCCATCGCGAAGATCAGCCGCGATCCGGCCGATCTGGTGGCGCAGATGGTCAATGCGCATCATCGCTATCCGGACGGCGCGGTGCTGTTTCTCGGCACCATGTTCGCGCCGATCGAGGACCGCGACGTCAAGGGTCAGGGTTTCACGCACAAAACCGGCGACATGGTCACCATCGCCGCCCCCCGGCTTGGCGCGCTGGTCAATCGGATCATGCCGACCGATCAGTGTGAGCCATGGACGTTCGGCACCGCCGCGCTGATGCGCAACCTCAGCAGCCGGGGTTTGCTGTAGCCTCGGCCAGGTCCGCCAGGCTTTTGAAGCAGAAGTCGTAATGCACGCCCTGGGGCGGCGGCGCGGTCGCGCCCCACCCGGTGGCGCCGTGACGGCGATCGATCCACGCCGACGCCAGGCCGATCGCGTTGGCCGGCGCATGATCGTGATACAGGCTTTGCGCGACGTGCAGAACGTCCGATTTCTGAAAGCCGTCGGCCGCCAGATGCTCGATCAGATACGTGAAGTTGCGCGGATCCGGCTTATAGGAGCCGACGTCCTGCGCGGTATAAATCGCGTGGAACGGAACGCCCAGTCGGTGGTGGGTGGCACGGAAACTGAGGCGATCGACGTTGGAGAGGATCACGAGGCGATACCGCTCGCTCAATGCGTGCAACGCGGCGACCGTATCGGGGAATGGCGGCCAATCTCCGATCGAGGCGCCGAACCGCTCGTTCTCCGCCGGATCGTCGGGCACGTCCCAGGCGCCGGCCAGCCGCGCGTGCACGACCGCCAACAGATCGGCGTAGCGCATGTCCGGCGTCGCGGCCTGTTGTTCCGACTCCCGCGTGGCGAATTCGGCGAGGATCGCCTCCCCGTCCAGCGTCACCGCGGCGCGATGCGCCAATGGGCGGAGCGCGTTGAGGATGCCGGCTTCCCAATCGATCAAGGTTCCGTAACAATCGAAACTCAGGACCTTAAAATCCGATAATTTCATCTGAACGCACCCCAGTCTCCCGCGGCCGCCGTGTTGAACAGCCAGGCGCGCACGCCGGCGGCGTCGCCGAACACATCCTGCACGCGCAAACCGGCACCCCCCAGCGAACGGGCCACGCGCATGCCGTCCTCGTCGGTGACGTCGTCGCCGATGAACACCGGCAGGCGGCCAAGAAACGGCGGCGTCTTCATCAGGCGCGCCACCGCGTCACCCTTATCGACACCACGCGGCCGGACTTCCCACATCATGTGGCCCGGCATCAGCCAGAAATCCTCGGAGTTCGCGACGAGACCGGACAGCGCGGCGTGAATTGCCGGTCCGGCCTCGGGCGCCAGGCGGAAATGCAGCCCGAAGCCGCGCGGCTTTTGCTCGAACTTGCTGCCGGGGTGGGCGGCTTCCAACGCGGCGCCGCGGTCGAGCCAGGCTTGCGGCGGCGCCTTGAGTTCCGGCCGTTCAATGTCCGCTCCCGGTGAGGGACGGATCGCACCGCCATGCTCACCGGCGACGGCATGCGGCGCGTCTCCCAGCAACGCGTCGATCGTTTCGATGGCGCGGCCGGTGATCACCGCGAGAGCACCGTCCAACTGATCGCGAACCCGCAACAGCGCATCGGTCAGGCCTGGCGGCACCACCACGGAATCCGGCGTCGCGGCGAGGTCCAGCAGCGTGCCGTCGAGATCGAGCAACAACGCCGCGTCGCGATAGGGCGGCAAGGCGTCGACCGTCATGGCGTGCACCCCGAGATGCGAACGTCGTAGATCGGATGCGCCATCATCGACATGTAGGGCGCCGAGCGGATCATCCAGCCGGTGAATGACGGCGCATCGGTGCGCTCATCGCGAATGACCAGGAACGCGGTGGCGTCGGCGGGCACATCCGGTGGGCGAACGTAACAACCGCGCACCGCGATATCCAGCGAGTTGAAATGTCCGGTATCGCCGACCTTCACCACCAGCGTCTTCTCGATGGCGTTGACCTTGTCCAAAGCCTGCAACGTCGCGGTGCCCATTTGCACCCAGCCGCCACGCACGACCTGACCCTTGGGCTGCGCCTGTTTGGCGGCATCCGGATTGGGCGCCTCATCGGGACTGTCCAGCGGATTAGGCACCAACTGCTGCGATGCGTCGGCCGGCGCGGCGGGCGGCGGAGGCAGCGGCGCGGCGGTGACGGAATCGTCAGGCGGCATCGGAACGACCGTCTCATCCGGCGGCGGCGAGGCCGGGACGGCGCCCTCGGGCGGCACCGCTTCGCGGGTGTAGGGATCGTCGCGCGACGGTTGTTGGTCCGGGGTCTGCGCCAGCAAGATCACCGGCAAGGACGCGAGCAGCATCCCCACCCACAGCCGCCTCATCGGGCAGCGCGCTTTGGCGATTCAAGTCCCGCGATCATGCCGGCGAGGATGCCGCGCATCGCGGATTCCTCAACGCCCATCAGGATCGCGTCCTCGAAGGTGTCGCGCAGCATCTGCGCCAGTTCGGCGTGATTTTCCGCCAGTACCTTGAGTTTATCGCGGCAGGACAATGGACTGCCGTCTTCGCCGGGCCAGACCGTCGGGGGTGGCGGAATCATTTCGGCGCCTCCTGCGTGGTGTCCTTGCCGCTTTGATCCGGAGTGGTGCCTGTCGCGCTCTTGCCCTTGTCCGTCAGGCTCGCGGCGCTGAAAATGAATTTACCCAGAAGCTGTTCGAGACTGATTGAGGACTGGGTGATCGTAATCACACCGTCCTTCGGAATATCCTGACTGTCCCCCCTGGGCTCAGATTCAGAAATTTGCCGCCGAGCAAACTCTCGCTGGTGACCTCGGCCGCGGTGTCCTTCGGCAATTTAATGTCGTCGCTGACGGTCAACGTGACCATGGCGAGGAAGGTTTTCGGATCAACGCGCATGTTGAGGACGCTGCCGACTTTAACACCCGCGATGCGCACATCGGCGCCGGGGCTCAGACCGTCGATGTGATCGAAGCTGGCGTACAACTTGTATCCGGACGCGGCGGTGCGACCGGAATGCGCCACCGCGAACGCGAGGAAGCCGGCGGCGACCAGCAGCACCGCGGCGCCGGTCAAAATCTCGCCAATACGGCGATTGGCCATCGGCGTTACTCGCTTCCTGGCGTCCAGGCTTCGTAGTCGCCGGTCGCGCGATCGCGGTGACCGCCTTCATAGTCGTGGCCCGGCGGACGGTATCCGGCGGGCGTGCCCGTCGCATTGGGAATGTGCGGCTTGCTCCAGGATCGGCGCGCCAACTCCTGGATCGGCTTGTCGGTGGTGTAATGCAGCCAGGAGTGCCACTCGGGCGGCACGGCGGAGGCCTCCACCGGACCCTTGTAGATGATCCACCGGCGCGCGCGGCCGTTCGGGCGGATCGCCCGTTCCTCATAGTAGTTGTTGCCCATCGCGTCGGTGCCGACGAGGTGGCCCTTGAGCAAAGTGAGAAGCCAGGTGCCGAGATGCATGCGCACCATATAGGCGAGCGTCGGCCGCTGGTCCACCTCGGGTTTATCCACAGGATTTTGTGGTGGTGACGGTCAATTCACACAAAATGTGCTTTGCAGGCCGATTCGATCGGCATAGCGTGCCGGCTATGAGAGTACATCGGATCTGGCATGGCACCCGCATGCGGCGCCTCGGGATTGGCGCCGATCCGGACAGCGCGCCGCGCACGGTGACGTTGCCGGTGGCGTGGGAAGACGGCGCGGCGGCGGCGCTCGCGGCATTGGCTCCGGGCGAAGGTCCCGTCACGGTGGCGGACGCGGCGCGCGTTTGGTCCGAAGCGTTGGGCGTGGATCTGGAAAAGCGGGCGCTGCGGTTGTTGCTGCTTCGCCGCGCCGCGCCGACCGAGGCCGCATGGACCGGGCGTGCCGCCGAGGATCCCGGCTACGTGCTGAACCTGCCGGCGTTCCTCACCGATGGTCATTTCGATAGTGAAGCATTCTCCACCGCGGTCGAAACCGCTGTCGAGGTGCTGACGGTTTTGGCTCCGGCGGCGCGGGATTTGTCGATCGGAATGGCGGATCTGTCGCGTCTGCTCGCCGCGTCTGGAATCAAGTACGACACCGGCGAGGCGCGCGATGTGGCACGCTGCCTCGCCGCTTTGCTGCGCGGGCACGCGGATGCCGCGTCGGCGCGATCGGGAGAGCCAGGAGCGTTGCGGTCGGTTTACCCCGCGCCCCCCGCGCGCTGCGCGATACCCGGCCTGGCGGAGGCGGCGCTGGCGGCGCGGACCGAGACGGCACCGCGGCATTTGGTGACGACGGCGATCCGGACGCCTGGCGCGACGGAGGCTCTGCTGGGGGTCGAGACCGGCGGCATCGCCCCCTGCTTCGCCTGGGTTGGCGAGGATGGCGATCTCACCCGGACCGCGCGCGCCTGGTTGGGTTCTCGCGGAATGAGTGGAGAGCGCGCGCTGGCGATGCAATTGTCGGGCTTCTCGCCGTTCCCGGTGATCGCCGAGGCGGCGCATGCGGCGATGCACGATGCGGTGGCGCCTTATGTGCACCGGATGCCGTCGCGACCGGTCGCCTTGTCGGTGCCTTCCGCTGTCGTTACGAAGCGCGAGTTGCCCGGCCGGCGCCGCGGCTACACCCATCAGGCGTCGTTGGCCGGCCACAAAGTGCTGTTGCGCACGGGCGAATACGACGATGGGTCGTTGGGCGAGATCAACATCGCGCTGAGCAAGGAGGGTGCCGCGTTCAAGGGCCTGATGGAAGCCTTCGCGACCGCGGTTTCGTTGGGCCTGCAGCATGGTGTGACATTGGAAACGTTCGTCGAGGCGTTCACGTTCACGCGATTCGGCCCGGCGGGCGCGGTCGAGGGCGACCCGGCGGTGAAGCAGGCGACGTCATTCCTGGATTACGCGTTCCGGCATCTGGCGGCGAACTATCTGGGCCGGCGGGATATCCCGGCGGCGGAGTTCGAGCCAGCGGATACGGTGGGTGACGGACCCCGCGATCAGGCGCCGCTGCTGCCGTTGGATCTGCCGGCGGAGGCTTCGCCGCGAGCACCGGCGGCGGGGCTTGCGCGTGGTGCGGTAGGGTGCGGCCTGGGCGCCTTCGCGGTGCGCGGGCCGATTTATGCCGATCCCCCAGCCGATTGGTTTGCCACCGCCGGATTCAGCCACGTCATGGCCGGGTATCTGTTGCGGCACGTGCGGCGCCAGATGGCCGGGTCGGAGCCCGGCCATGACGAGATTGTAAGAATTAAGCGAATGACCCGCTACGCCGTCCCCCGCGCCATCCGGTTGGACCCGTAATCGCCGAAGAAGATATCCGTCGTGATTTCGTCCATGCGATTGCAGCCAGTGTAGGCCATCGTCTTATCGAACTCGGTTCGGATGATGTTGATGGCTTTGGCGGCACCCGCCTCGCCACCGACCGCGGTGCCATACAGCGTCGCGCGCCCCGTCAGCACCGCTTTCGCGCCCAGTGCGAGCGCCTTGACGATGTCGGAACCGCGGCGGACGCCGGAGTCGAGAATGATGGTGACTTTGTCGCCCACCGCCTCGGCGATTTCCGGCAGAAGGCGCATGGTCGCGGCGGCACTGTCCATGTTGCGGCCGCCGTGGTTCGACACGATGATCCCATCGACGCCGTAACTGATCGCCTTCAATGAATCATCGATCCGATTGACGCCTTTCAGCATCAGGATGCCCGGCCACATGTCGCGGAATTTCGCGATGTCATCCCAGTTGAGCAAATCGACCTCCATCTCCGTGCGCCGCCCGGCGACGCCGCTGGTGATATGGCCCTGAAATTCCGCTGGGTAGTTCTCATGTTTCGGCATGCCGATGGTGGTGAGGTATTTCCCCATCACGCCCAACGTCCAGGCCGGATGCGTGGCGACGTCCAGCAGAAATTTCGCCGACGGATTGAACGGCAGCGCGAAGCCGTTGCGCGCGTTGTATTCGCGATTGCCGGAGACGGCGGAATCGACGGTGACGATCAGCGCTTCGTAGCCGGCGTTCTTCGCCCGCTCGATGATCTGGTGCGACAGGTCGCGCCGCTTCCAGACGTAAAGCTGGAACCACAACCGGCCTCCGGCTTCCTTGGCGATCGTTTCCATCGCGGTCATCGAGGCGGTGGACAGGGTCAGCGGAATGCCCGCTTTCGCCGCGGCCCTGGCCAGCGCGAGTTCGCCGCGGTACCAGCACAGGCCGGCGGCCCCGGTCGGCGCGATCGCCATCGGCAACGCCATCGGTTTGCCGAACAACGTCGTGGCGGTTGAGCGACCGGACACATCGACCAGCGCGCGATGCCGGAGCTTGATTTCCTCGAACGCGGTACGGTTGTCGCGCACCGAGATGTGATCTTCCGTGGCGCGGTCGACGAACTCGAAGACACCTTTGGGAAGACGGCGCCGCGCCGCATCCCGCAGGTCGAACACGTTGTAGCAATCGTCGAGCGCGGCCATCAGTTCACCGCCATCCGATTGGTTTCGCGATCGCCGAAGAAGATGTCGGTGGTGATCTCATCGACACGATTGCAGCCGGTGTAGGCCATCGTTTTATCCATCTCGGTCTGGATGAAATTGATCGCCTTGCTGGCGCCCTTCTCGCCCCCGACGGCGGTGCCGTACAGGGTCGCTCGCCCGGTCAGCACGCATTTGGCACCCAGCGCCACCGCCTTGACGATATCGGAGCCGCGGCGAACCCCGGAATCGAGCAGCACGGTGATTTTATCGCCGACCGCCTCGGCGATTTCCGGCAGCATGTCGATCGTGGCGGCGGCGCTGTCCATGTTACGGCCGCCGTGGTTCGACACGACAATGCCATCGACGCCGGCACTGACCGCTTTCAACGCGTCGTCGGGACGGTTGATGCCTTTCAGCATCAAAATACCCGGCCACATATCCCGGAAAATCTTGATGTCGTCCCAGTTGAGCGAGTCCTGGCGCATCACCTCGATCCGGTACGGATCGGCGCCAACCTTGCGCCGGTACGGCTCGGGGTAGTTCTCGTTGCGCGGCATACCGATCGTGGTGAGGTATTTCAGCAGCACATTGGTGAACCAACCGGGCCGCAGCATGATGTCGCGCGTGAACCGCAAGGTCGGCGTGAAAGGTAGATCGAGGCCGTTCTTCGCGTTGTACTCGCGGTTCGGCGACACGATCGTATCGGTGGTAACGATCAGTGCCTCGAACCCGTTGTTCTTGGCGCGCTCGATCAACTGATAGGACAGGTCGCGTTGCTTCCAGACGTAAAGTTGGAACCACAACCGGAAATTCGCCTCGCGGGCGATCTTCTCCATCGAGGTCATGGCGCCGGTCGCGAGGGTAAACGGGATCTTCATTTTCGCCGCGGCCTTGGCGAGTTCCAGTTCGCCCTCGTACCAGCAAAGCCCGGCGGCGCCGGTCGGCGCGATCGCCATCGGCGCGGAGATTTCCTTGCCGAACAGCGTGGTTTTGGTGGAACGGCCGGAGACATCGACCAATGCGCGATGCCGCAGCCGGATCTTTTCGAATGCGGCACGATTGTTGCGTAGCGCGATCTCATCCTCGGTCGAGCGATCGACGAATTCGAACATCGCCTTCGGAAGCTTGCGCTTCGCGGCGTCTCGCAGGTCAAATATATTATAGCAGTCGTCGAGCGCGGACATTTGGAGTTCCCCCTTGGGCGGCCGATGATGCGACCGGACCTCGCCGTGTCAAGCCGTCCGATCGACCTCGGGCAGGATGCGGGTCACGAGCGGCAGAACCTGCCCCATCCAGACCGCGTTGATCGTGTGGTCGTCGAGCGGCCGGCCGAACTCCGGATGCAGAAGAATTGTCAGGCCCATGCGGTTCATCATCAGAAACGGCGCGAGCGTGGGGAACTGATCGTTTTCGAAGGCGATCTGATACATGGCGCACGGGTGCGGGCCGACCGGCACGTCGTGCCAACGTCCCATCCTGACAGTGAAGCGCTGCTCAACCGCTTCGCGCAGTTCGGCGGCGCGCGGGCGGCTGGTCGCGTCGTAGTAAATATGCGCGTGATAGCCGTGGATCCGCGATGGATCGATCATGTCTCCTCCAATAAGCGCTTAACGTCGCGCTTGACCACTTTGCCGTAGCCGGATTTCGGCAGTTCCGGCCAGACGACGTAAGCTCCCGGGTGTTTGTAGCGGGCGAGTTTGCCTTCGATGTGCGCTGTCAGGTCCTGATCCGTGACGGTCATCCCGGCGCTCAATACCAAAACGGCGACACCGGTTTCGCCCCATTTCTCGTGCGGCATGCCGACGACGCAGGCCTCGGCGACGGCGGGATGGGTCAGCAGGACCTCTTCAATTTCCCGCGGATACACGTTCGAGCCGCCGGAGATGTACATGTCGGAGGCGCGGCCGGTGATATAGACGAAGCCTCGGTCATCCATGTGGCCGAGATCGCCGGTATGGAACCAGCCGTGCGCGGTCGCCTTTTCGGTGGCTTCCGGGTTGTCGTGATAGCCCGCGAAGACGCCGGGTCCGCGCACGCAAATCTCTCCCGTCGCGCCAGGCGGCAAATGGTCCCCGGCGTCGCCGAGGATGGTCACGTCCATCCCCGTGCGCGGAAACCCGCAGCTTCCGACCGGCATTTCGTCGTCGTCGGGACTGTGGCACGACGGCGGCAACACGGTGATGTTGCCGGTCACCTCGCCCATGCCGAAATATTGCACCAGCACCGGACCGAGTTTCCGCAGCGCGTGCACCTGATCGGCACGATACATCGGCGCGCCGGCATAAATGACATAACGCAAACTGGAATGATCGAAGCGATCCACGGATTCGTGCCGGGTCAGCATCGTCAGGATCGTCGGCACGGTGAACATGTTGGAGACGCGATGCCGTTCCACCAGGCGCCAGGCCTCCTCGATATCCAGGCGTTCGCTGGGCATCAGCACGGTGGCGGCGCCGCGGGCGATCTGCGGCAGCGCGTGCACCCCGGCGCCATGCGACAACGGCGCGAGCACCAGAGAGACGTCGTGCTCGGTGGTGGCCGGCATCAGATCGCACAGATGGTTGCAAATGACATAATCCATCTGGCCGTGCGTCAGCACGCCCGCCTTCGGCCGGCCGGTGGTGCCTGACGT
Organism: uncultured Alphaproteobacteria bacterium; assembly: GCA_963719675.1. Classification (GTDB taxonomy): domain Bacteria; phylum Pseudomonadota; class Alphaproteobacteria; order Acetobacterales; family Acetobacteraceae; genus Rhodopila. The sequence continues at coordinate 31,694 of CAVRDN010000095.1, forward strand.
GTAGAAGAACCACGCCGGATGGTCGCGATCGACATCCGCCGGACGGGTCAGGCGGTCCCGGCCGGTGGCCAGCGCTTCCCATCCGTCGCCGATCGAAATCTCCAGCCGGCATGCCGGATTTTCCGCTTTCGCCGCGGCCGCGTGTTCGGGGAAGGCGCTGTCGAAGATATGCACCGACGCGCCGGACGATGTCGCGAGATACGCGACCTCCGGCGGGGTCAGGCGGAAATTGGTCGGCACCCAGACCGCGCCCAACATCCAGGTCGCGAACATGGATTCCAGCACGGCGTTGGAGTTGCGCGCGTGCAGCAGAATCCGATCGCCGTGCCGCACGCCGCGCGCCGCCAGGCCGCCGGCCGCCGCCTGGACCCGGGCGTTGAAGTCAGCCCAGGTCCAGGCGGTGTCGCGCCAGATCAGCGCGGGACGGTCGGGAAACCGCCGCGCCGTCTGGATCAGCAGATGCGCGAGATTGGCGGTCGGGATCAGGGGATCAGCGACGGCTCCAGAATGGATACGTAATTGGCGACCGCCGCGCCGCCCATGTTGAACACGCCGCCGAGATCGGCTTTCGGCAATTGCATGCCCTCGGGCGCCTGGCCGGTCAGTTGCATCGCGGTGATCGCGTGCATCGACACGCCGGTGGCGCCGATCGGATGCCCTTTCGCCTTCAATCCGCCGGACGGATTGATCGGCAGCCTGCCATCCTTCTGCGTCCAGCCCTCGAGCATCGCGCGCGCGCCCTGGCCGGGCGCGGTCAGGCCCATCGCCTCATACTCGATCAGTTCGGCGATGGTGAAGCAGTCGTGCGATTCGACGAAGGACAGGTCTTGCAACTTCACATCCGCCGCCGCCAGCGCCTGCTGCCAGGCCTGCGCCGCGCCCTCGAACAAGGTGATGTCGCGCTTGCTGATCGGCAGAAGTCGTTGACCTGGACAGCGGCCTTGAAGCGCACCGCCTTGCCCATGGCGCGCGCGGTGTCCTCGTCGGCCAGGATCAGCGCCGCCGCGCCATCGGACACCAGCGAGCAATCCGTCCGCTTCAACGGCGGCGCTACGTATGGGTTCTTGTCGGACACGTTGCGGCAGAAGTCGAAGCCGAGATCCTTGCGCATCTGCGCATAAGGATTGTCCACGCCGTTCTTGTGGTTTTTCGCCGCGATCGCCGCCAGCGCGTCCGACTGGTCGCCATGTCGCTGGAAATACTTGTCCGCGATCCGCCCGAACACACCCGCGAAGCCGGCGGGAATTTCGGCCTCCTCCTTCTGGTAGCTGGCCTTCAGCAGAATGTCGCCGACCTCCTTGCCCGGCGTCGCGGTCATCTTCTCGACGCCGATCACCAACGCGAACCTGCCGCGGCCACTCAGCAGGAAGTCGCGCGCGCCATGAATCGCGGCGGAGCCGGAGGCGCAGGCGTTTTCATAGCGCGTGATCGGCGCGATAGCGCAGCTCCGGCACATGCTGCAACACCAGCGAGGACGGGAAATCCTGAGCCGAGAAGCCGTTGTTGAACAGACTGAGGAAGGTGCCCTCAATTTCGTGCGGCGCGATACCGGCATCGGCGATGGCGGCGCCGGCCACGCGGCCGATCAGAGACTCGATGTCGGGGTCGTCGAGTTTGCCGAAGGGCGAGTGCGCCCAACCAACGATGCAGGCTTCGGTCATGGGGGTCCTCCTGAGGAACAAGTGCGCGATTTTGGCACAGCGGGGCGGGAAGCGCGAGGGCTCCGCCCTTCGAACCCGCCAGGAGCCTTGCCCCCGGACCCCGGCAAAGGGCGACGCCCCGAGGCTACGCCGCCGTCCATCCCCCATCGATGACCAAACTCTGCCCCGTCATGAACGCCGACGCATCCGACGCCAGGAACACCACGCCGCCCGCCATGTCGTTCGGTGTCGCGAACCGTCCCAACGGCGTGCCGGACAGCATGCGTTGGCCATGCACCTCATGCGTCAGCAGTTCGTGGGTCAGATCGGTATCGACCCAGCCCGGCGCCAGCGTGTTCACCCGCACCCCGCGCGCCGCCCAATCGATCGCGAGCGCCTTGGTCAGCAATTCGGCGCCACCTTTCGACGCGCAGTACGGCACCGACCGCACCAGTCCGACATGACCGGCGACCGAGCTCACGTTGATCACCGACCCGCCCTTGCCGATCGCACCGCCGATATGTTTGCAGCACAGGAACAACCCAGTCAGGTTGATGTCGATGATGTGCTGCCATTCCTCGAGGCTGGTGCGCTCGATCCCCTTGAAGATGGGATCCACGCCGGCGTTGTTGACCAGCACGTCGATTTTGCCGAAGCGAGACATCGCCGCGTCGCGCAGCGCGATGACGTCGGCTTCCTTCGACACATCGGCGGTCCGCACCATCGCGCGTTCGCCGATCGCGGCGGCGGCTTCCTCCAATGTCGCGCGGGTGCGCCCGGCCAGCACCACGCTCGCGCCGTTGCGGGCGAGGCCTTCGGCCATGCCGCGGCCGATGCCGCGACCGGCGCCGGTGACGACGCAGACCTTGCCGGTCAGATCGAAATCGCCACTCACCAGTTGGCTCCATCGCGGCTGATTTTTTGCGCGAGGCTCCAGCGATGCACTTCCGACGGGCCGTCGTAGATGCGGAAGCCGCGCACTTCGTTGAAGATGCGCGCGACCAATGTTTCGCCGGTGACGCCCTGCCCGCCGAGCACCTGAACGCAACGATCGACCACGCGCCAGATCGCTTCGGAACAGAAGACCTTGGCCATGGACGACTTCGTCGTGCCGCGCGCGCCCTGATCGAGCACCCACGCGGTGTGCCAGATCGCCAGACGGCTCATGCGGATATCAATCTCGTTATCGGCGAGTTGGAAGCCGACGCCTTCATGGTTGACCAGTTTGGCGCCGAACACCTCGCGCTTGCGGGCATACGCGGTGGCGATGTCGTGCGCGCGCCGGGCGGTGCCCAGCCAACGCATGCAGTGCGTCAACCGCGCGGGCGCCAAACGGACCTGCGCGTAACGGAAGCCTTTGCCAGGCTCGCCAAGAATGTCCGAGGCCGGCACACGCAAATCGTTGAACCGAACGACCGCGTGACCGCCGGCGAACGCGCTGTCGAGGCTGTCCATGGCGCGGACGATCTCGATGCCGGGCTGGTTCATGTCGGACAGGAACATGGTCGCGTGACCGTCCTCGCCCTTCGCCATGATGATGGCGAACGCGGCACCGTCGGCCCCGGTGATGAACCATTTTTCGCCGTTGATGACGTAATGATTGCCGTCCTTGCGCGCCGTGGTGGCGAGCGCGGCCGGATCGGAACCGGCGCCCGGCGCGGGCTCGGTCATGCAGAAGCAGGAGCGTGTGGCGCCGGACGCCAACGGGCGCAACCAACGTTCCTTTTGTTCCTGGCTCGCCACGGCCTCCATCAGGTGCATGTTGCCTTCGTCGGGCGCGAAGATATGCATCGCGACCGGACCGAGCAGCGAGTAGCCGGCCTCCTCGAACACGATCGCCTTGCCGACATGGTTCAGGCCGAGGCCGCCCCATTCGGTGCCGACATGCGCCGCCAACAGGCCCGCCTCGCGGCCGAGCGCCACGAGTTCCTGACGGAATTCCTCGGTGGGGCCGTGGTGCGTCTGGCGCTTGTCACCCTCCAACGGAATGATTTTGTCGCGGATGAAAGCGCGTGTGCGCTGTTGCAACTCCTGCAACTCGGGGGTGAGGGAGAAGTCCATCAGAATGCGCGTCCTTGGGCGATTTCGTGGGTGAATTCCAGAATGCCGGTGCCGATCGCGGTCAACGGCGCGTAACGCGGTTCGGTGGTGGCTCCGCTGCGATAACGCAGGCCGAGTTGCAGGAAAATCACCGACAGTTTGTACATCGTAATCACACGGTGAAACAAAATGTTGGAGACATCGCGGCCGGTGATTTTCGCGTACGCCGCGACCGCGTCCCGGCGTTGACACAGACCGGCCTCCACGGCGGGCATTTGTTTCATGTCGTGCATGGCCCATGGATCATCGGCGTGAATCCAGTAGGACAAGAGCGTGGCGAAGTCGAACAGCGGATCGCCGCGGGTGCCCTGATCCCAGTCCACGACGGCGACCGGCGACAGATCGGCCGGGTTGAGGATCATGTTGTTCAGCTTGAAGTCGTTGTGCAGAAGTCCCGGCTTTCCATCCGGCACGATGTTGCGCTCCAGCCAGGCGGCGATGTCCTTGTGCAGCGCGTCGGTGCCGTCCTCTTTCGCGGACCAGCCGCGTTTGATCCAGCCCGAGACCGCGCGCGCCAGGAAGCCCTCGGGCCGGCCCAGATCGTCCAAACCGATCGCGGCGGTATCGACCGCGTGGATCGCGGCGATGGTTTGCAGCAGCACCTCGGACAGCCGCGGGCCGAGGTCCGGACGCGCGGCGAGCTCGGGCGGAATGGTCTCCCGGATGACCAGGCCGGGACGGTATTCCAGGATCTGGAACCGTTGCCCGCACACCGACGGATCGTCGCACAGATGCAGGCTGCGCGGGACGAACGGCAACGCATCCGGCAGGCGCGACAGGATGCGATGCTCGCGGGCCATGTCGTAGGCGCCGGCGGGCAACTCGCCCATCGGCGGGCGGCGCAGCACGGCGGGTTTGCCGTCAACATGGATCAGGTAATTGAGGTTCGCGAGCCCGCCGGCGAACTGCCGCGGTGGCGGGTCGTCGTCCAGCCGCATTCCGTGGCGCGCGAGGTAAGCGCCGACGGACGGCCAGTCCAGTTTGACACTGTCCTCGGGCGCGCGAAGGGCGTCGTCGTGGGCCACGGATCCTCCTGTTAGTACGCGGGCGGCACTGGCCAGCTTGCGGGCAGCCCAGGTAGAAGCCAATACTGATACAGGAGGAACGCGATGACGCAACCAACCGCTTTGAAACGGGCCGCCGTGCTGGGGGCTGGCACAATCGGCGCCAGTTGGGCGGCGTGGTTTCTCTCGCGCGGCATCGCGGTCGATGTCTGGGATCCGCGACCGGAGGCCGAAGCGTACGTGCGTCGCTATGTCGCGGATGCCTGGCCGGCGATGTCGCGGCTGGGCATGGTCGCCGGCGCCTCGCCGGACGCGTGGCGTTTCGTTGCCTCCCCGGAAGCGGCGGTGGCCGAGGCGGAGTTCGTGCAGGAAAACGCCCCGGAACGAATGCCGATCAAACGCGAGCTGTATGCCCGAATCGACAGCGTTTTGCGCGCCGACGCGATCCTGGCGTCCAGCACATCGGGCCTGATCATGTCGGAGATGCAGGCGGGGTTTCGCTCGGCGGCGCGTTTCGCGGTCGGGCATCCGTTCAATCCCCCACACCTGATTCCGCTGGTCGAGGTGGTCGGCGGCCGCGACACCGCGCCCGAAACCATCGCGTGGTGCCTGGAATTCTACCGCGCCATCGGCAAGAAACCGATCCACATCCGCAAGGAAGCGCCGGGCCACCTCGCCAACCGCTTGCAGGCGGCGCTGTGGCGGGAAGCGGTCAGCGCGGTGGTCACCGGCCTCGCGTCGGTCGAGGACGTGGACACCGCGATATCCGCCGGTCCCGGGCTGCGATGGGCCGCGATGGGGCCGCACATGACGTTTCATCTCGGCGGCGGCGAGGGCGGCATCGCCCACATGCTCGATCAGTTCAAACCGGCGTTCGAGGCGTGGTGGGCCTCGATGTCGACGCCCGAATTGTCCGCGGCGAACATGCCAACAGATCATCGACGGCGTGGCGGCGGAAGCACGCGGCCGTTCGCTCGCGCAACTGGCGGCGGAACGCGACGCGATCCTGCTGCCATTGCTGGAACTGACCGGAGGAGGTTCATGACAACCCTCAGCTACGCGCATGGCGTTTCGACAACGCCGTTGCTCGGCGAAACCATCGGCGTGCATTTCGATCGCACGGTGGAACGGTGGGGCGACCGGCCGGCGCTGATCTCGCGTCAGCAGGGCGTTCAACTGGACCTGGCGTGAACTCGGCGCGAAGGTCGATGCGTTCGCCGCGGGGCTGCTCGCGATCGGTCTAAAGCCGGGCGATCGGGTCGGCATCTGGTCGCCCAACAATGCCGAGTGGATCGTCACGCAATACGCCACGGCGAAAGCCGGCCTGATCCTGGTGAACATCAACCCGGCCTATCGGCTGTCGGAAGTCGAATACGCGTTGAACAAGGTCGGTTGCCGTGCGCTGATCACCGCGACACGGTTCAAGACCAGCGACTATATCGGCATGGTCAACACGCTCGCGCCGGAACTGGCCAAAGCCCGCCCGGGCATTTGGATTGCGGGAAGCTGCCGACGTTGCGCTCGGTGATCCAGATCGGCGGCGCGGCGCCGGGAACCTTCCCGTTCGAGGCGGTCTCTACGATGGGCGGCGCGGCGGAACGCGCCACGCTGGCGGAGCTTGCCGGCACGCTTCAATTCGATGACGCGATCAACATTCAGTTCACCTCCGGCACGACGGGCCTGCCGAAAGGCGCCACGCTCACACATCACAACATCCTGAACAACGGCTACTTTCTGGGCCAGGCGATGCGCTACACCGCGCAAGACAAGGTGTGCATCCCGGTGCCGATGTATCATTGTTTCGGCATGGTGATCGGCAGCCTCGCCTGCCTGACCAGCGGCGCGGCGATCGTGTTCCCCGGCGAGGGCTTCGATCCGCTGGCGACACTGGAAACAGTGGCGGAGGAACGCTGCACCTCGCTGTACGGCGTGCCGACGATGTTCATCGCCGAACTGGATCATCCGGATTTCAGGAAGTTCGATCTCGGCAGTCTGCGCACCGGCATGATGGCGGGCGCGCCCTGCCCGATCGAGGTCATGCGCCGCTGCATCAGCGACATGAACCTCCGCGACATCACCATCGGCTACGGCATGACCGAAACCAGTCCGGTCAGCACGCAAACCCTGATCGGCGACACGCTGGAACATCAGACCGCGACCGTGGGCCGGGTTCATCCGCACGTCGAGGTCAAGATCGTCGATGTCGACGGGCCGCATCGTGCCGGTCGGCACGCCGGGCGAGTTCTGCACCCGCGGCTATTCCGTGATGCTCGGCTATTGGGACGATGAGGAACGTACCGCTCAGGCGATCGACAAAGGCGGCTGGATGCATACCGGCGATCTGGCGACGATGGACGCCGATGGATATTGCAACATTGTCGGCCGCATCAAGGACATGGTCATCCGCGGCGGCGAGAATATCTATCCGCGCGAGATCGAGGAGTTCCTCTACCGTCATCCCGCCATTCAGGACGTGCAGGTGTTCGGTGTTCCCGACAAGCGCTTCGGCGAGGAGCTTTGCGCCTGGATCAAGATCCGCGCCGGCGCGACATTGACCGAGGACGACGTCAAGGCCTTCTGCAAGGACCAGATCGCCCACTACAAAGTGCCGCGGCATATTCGTTTCGTGGACGAATTCCCGATGACGGTGACCGGAAAAATGCAAAAATTCATCATGCGGGAAAAGATGGTCGATGACCTCGGCGTCAAAGAAATCGCCACCGCCTGACAACCCTGGAGAACTCACATGCGCTGGGCTCGTTTCGATAACGGTGGAACACCGACCTACGGCGTCGTTGAAGGTGACACGATCATTCCAGTACGCGGCTCACCCTTCGACGCGTGGGAGCGTACGTCGGTCAAACGCAAACTGTCCGATGTGAAACTGATGGTGCCGGTGATCCCGCCAACGTTTTACGCCGCCGGCCTCAACTACGAAAAGCACGTGCGGGAGGCAGCGGAAAAGCTTGGCCTGCCCGTCAGTCTGCCGACGCAGCCGGATATCGGCTACCGCGCCAACAACGCGCTGATCGCGCAGGGCGAAAACATCGTCATCCCGGCCGATGCGACGGAACTGGTGCAATACGAAGGCGAGCTCGTCGCGGTGATCGGCCGCAAATGCAAGAACCTGACCCGGGAAAACGCGCTGACGGCGGTCATGGGCTGGACCATCGGCAACGACGTCAGTGAGCGGACGTGGCAGAAGCAGGACCGCACGCTGTGGCGCGCGAAGAACACCGATACGTTCAAGCCGATGGGGCCGTGGATCGAGACCGACGTCAAACTCGATGACCTGGTCACCAGGATCCGGCTGAACGGCAAGGAGTTGATCAACTTCAAGACCAACGACATGGTGTTCGGCGTGGTCGATTACCTCGTGGCGATGACGACCTGCCTGACATTGTATCCCGGCGACGTGATCTGGATGGGCACCGAGGGCAAGACCGAAAACATGAAGCATGGCGATACGATCGAGGTCGAAATCACCGGCATCGGCACGCTCAGCAACGGCGTGGTCCGGGAGGGGCAGTAACCGCGTCCGCTCAAACGCGCGGAGCATGACCCGCGGGCATCACGCACCCTTCAATTTCCACCCGCCGATTTCCGGCCGGCTCAGCCCGAGGTTCTCGCGCAAGGTCGCGCCCTTGTATTCCTTCGGCGACAAGCCACGCCGTTGCAATTCCGGCACGACAAACTTCACAAAATCCTCGAACGTGCCGGGCGTGTGGGTGCCGGCGATGACGTAGCCGTCGCAGGCGCCCTCGCTGAACCACTTTTCCAGGCGGTCGGCGATGTCCTTGCCGCTGCCGATGATCGCCTCACGCGGCCGCCCGCGCCGCGTGACGTCCAGAAAGTCGCGCACGGTCGGATTGCGGCCGGTCTGTTCCATCACCCGATCGCGCATCGCCTGCATGCCCGACATCCCCTCCAGCTCCCCATCGGTAAACGCCTCATCCATCGCTTTCTTCTTGAAGTCGTAATTCAACGCCTCGGACAGCAAAGACAGGCCATCGACCTCTTTGTAAAGCGAGTCGATCAGCGCCCACTTATCCTCGGCTTCGGCACGGGTTTCCGCGACCACCGGATAGGCGATGGTGTTGATGGTCACTTTGTCGGGATCGCGGTTCAGCGCGGCGATCGCGGCTTTCATCGCGGCGTAATCGCGTTGCGCCCGCTCGAAGTCCGGGTAGCCGACGAACATCGTTTCAGCCCAGCGCGCGGCGAAGGTCTTGCCGCGCGCGCTGGAACCGGCCTGGATCACCACGGGATGGCCTTGCGGCGAACGCGGCACCGTGAACGTGCCATGCGACTTCAGGAACTTTCCCTCATACTCCAGGCGATGCACTTTCTCCGGATGCGCGAACAGGCCGGAGGTTTTATCGACCACCAGCGCGTCGTCTTCCCAGCCATCCCAGCAACTGTGCACGATCTCCATGAACTCGTCGGCACGATCGTACCGCAGATCGTGATCCATGTGCACGTCGCGGCCCATGTTGTGCGCCTCGCCATCGTTCACCGAAGTGACGACGTTCCAGGCCGCGCGGCCGCCGATCATGTGATCCACGGTCTGGAACCGGCGCGCGACATCGAACGGCTCGTAATACGTGGTGGACGCGGTCGATCCGATACCGAGATATTTGGTACCGAACCCCATCGCCATCAGCGTCGCGACCGGATCGATCTTCACGACGCGCACGCCGTTGGCGACGACCTCGGCCGGGTTGCCGCCATAAATGTCGGGCATCGCGAGGCGATCGTCGAAGAAGCCCATCTGGAACTTCCCCTCCTCCAGCACCTGACCGATTTTCTGATAATACGCGGCGGACATGAAATCGGAGCGCGCCTCGGGATGCCGCCACGCGCTCGCCAGCGTCGTGCAGTTTTGCGCCTGCAGAAAACCGACCAGGACCATTTGCCGCATCGTTCCGCTCCATCCCTCGTTCCGGCCGGAGTTCTAGGGCCGGGGGACGATGGGCGAAAGAGCCTCAGCGACCCTTGAAGTTCGGCTTGCGCTTTTCGAAGAACGCGGCGCGCGCCTCGGCGGCATCCTCGGACTTCGACAAGGCAACGGTCATGTTCTGCTCGAACCGGTAGCCGTCGCGCGGCGGCATGTGCATGGTCGTGTTCATCGATTGTTTCGCATAGCGCATGGCCAGCGGACTTTTCGACGCGATCTCGGCGGCGAGTTTCATCGCCTCCGGCATCAGTTGTTCCAGCGGCACACTGCATTCGATGACGCCGGTGCGGTACATTTCGTCCGCCGGCACACGCCATCCGGTGTAGAACATGCGCCGCGCGCGCGAACGGCCGAACAAGGTCTGCAGCATCGCGGCACCGCCCATCAGACCGATGTCGATTTCCGGCATGCCGAAGACCGCGTTGTCGGAGGCCAGAATGATGTCGCAGGCGGCGGCCAGAGCGAACCCCGCGCCGAGCGCCGGACCGTTCACCGCGGCGATCACCGGTTTGGCGCACTCACTGATCGCATTGAACATCTCGCGCACCAGGCGGTTAAAAGCCCAATACTCGCCGGCGGTCTCTCCGGTCGGACGCGATTTCATATCGGCACCGGCGGAGAACATCTTGCCGAAGCCGGTGAGGATCGCGACGCGCACATCATCCCGATCGGTGAAGCTGTCGAACGCGGCGATCAGTTCCTGGCGCAGCTGATCGCTCTGCGCGTTCACCGGCGGCCGGTCCATCATGACGGTGGCGACGAAATCCTCGACGGTGATCTTGACGACCGGCTCCATGACGTGTCCCTCCAGTGGAATTGGATACCGGATGTGCCATGGGATCACCACCCGGTCCAGGATGGAGCAGGCGTGATGCGAACGACGCGCGTGGTTCTTCTGCTGCTTGGCTGCGTCGCGGGCGTGCCGGCGCGCGCGCAGGCGCCGCTCGCGGTCGGTACGCCGCAGGCGGCGTTCGCCGGCGGTCCGATCCATCTGTCACCGCGCGCGGCCAACATGCTGCGCGCGCAGTTCAAAGGCGACAACGTGCCGCAGGTCCCGCAACCGTTCCGCGGTCAGCTCGACGCCGCGCTGGCCGGCCTCGACTGGAAACGCGCCGAGGCGGTGAAAAAGGCGCTGGTGGAAAAGGATGGACCGGTTCCGGCGCTGATGTGGGAGCAAACGCGGTTTGTCGCCACCGGCTCGCTCGGGGTGGCGGAAATGCACGCGCGGGACGTTGCCGCGACCGGGTCGAGCGGGTTGTCCGAGACCGCGGTCATGATGTGGTTCTACGCCGTCGCGGTGACCATGACCGACGGCGAGAAATGCGTCGATACGGCGGCACGCGACGCGCATTTGGACTATCTCCGCGGCCCGGCGTTCGACCCGGTGCTGCAAATCGTGCGAAGCATCGCCGACGACCGGCTGGCGGCGATGCGCGACCTCGCGATAAGATTGGAGACCGTGCTGGCCGAGGGGCGGACCGACGACACGATGTGCCGGACCGGGACCGAACGGCCGGAGATCAAATCCGACGCCGTGTGGCGCCCTGACGCGGCCGAGGTTCGCAAGATGCTGCCGAAGCACTTGCAGGCGCTGGCCTCGGTGCTGCGGCCGAAACCGGTGGCGGCGACGGCACCCGCGAAACATTGAACGCCCAAGGAACCCCGCTCGTGCCCTCATCAGATCGATCGATTTATGCACAGGGCCTCGACCCGGCGCCGGCCAATCACGTGCCGCTGTCGCCGGTTTCGTTCCTGCTGCGCGCGGCGCGGGTCTATCCGGACCGCACCGCGATCATCCATGGCACGCGCCGCATCACCTACGCGCGGTTTCTGCAGCGGACGCGGCGGCTGGCGTCGGCGTTGCAACGGGCCGGGATCGGCAAGGGCGACACGGTCGCGATCCTCGCGCCCAACATTCCCGAGATGCTCGAAGCCCATAACGCGGTCCCCGCTTTGGGGGCGGTGCTGTGCCCGATCAACACACGGCTCGACGCCGGCGCCGTCGGGTTCATTCTGCGGCACTCGGAAACCAAAGTGGTGCTGATCGACCGCGAACATGCGGCGGTCATGCGGCGCGCGCTGAATGAGGCGGGGACATCGCCGCTCGTGATCGACATCGACGACCCGCTCGGTACGGGAGGCGAACGGATTGGCGCGATGGACTACGAGGCGTTTCTCGCCGGCGGCGATCCCGTGTTTTCGTTGCGGCTTCCGGACGACGAATGGCAGGCGATCTCGTTGAACTACACCTCCGGCACCACCGGAAATCCGAAAGGCGTGGTGCTGCATCATCGCGGCGCCTACCTCAACGCCACCGCGAACGCGCTGACGTTCCAGTTGTCACCTTCCAGTGTATACCTCTGGACTCTCCCCATGTTCCACTGCGACGGCTGGACCTACACCTGGGCCGTCACCCTCGCGGGCGGTACGCATGTTTGTTTGCGGCGCGTCGATCCGGCGGATATTTTCCCGGCGATCGCTGAACATAACGTGACACATATGTGCGGCGCGCCGGTGGTGCTGTCGATGCTGATCCACGCGCCGGAAACCGTGCGGCGACGGTTCACGCAAACCGTGCAGATCGCCACCGGCGGCGCCGCGCCGCCGTCGGCGGTGATCGCGCGGATGGAGGAAATGGGTTTCGCGGTGACCCATCTCTACGGCCTCACCGAGAGTTTCGGTCCGGCAACGGTCTGCATGTGGCAGCCGGCGCTGGACACGATGCCTCTGGCGGAGAAATCCGCGTTCATGGCGCGCCAGGGGGTGAACACGCCGATGCTGGAGGACGCGGCGGTATTCGATCCCGCGACCATGCTGCCGGTTCCGGCGGACGGCGCCACGATCGGCGAGCTGATGCTGCGCGGCAATACCGTGATGATGGGATATCTGAAAAATCCGGACGCCACGCGGGAGGCATTCGCCGGCGGCTGGTTTCACACCGGCGACCTCGCGGTCATGCATCCCGATGGCTACGTGGAGGTGAAGGATCGCGCCAAGGACATCATCATTTCCGGCGGCGAAAACATCTCGTCATTGGAGGTCGAGGAGGTCCTGTACCAACACCCGTCGGTGATGGAAGCCGCCGTCGTCGCGCGGTCGGATGAGAAGTGGGGCGAGACGCCACATGCGTTCGTTACGCTGAGGCCAGGCGCGGAGCCGGTGACGGCGGAAGCGATCGTCGCCTGGTGCCGGCAGCACATGGCGCATTTCAAGTGCCCGCGGCATGTGACGTTCGGTGCGCTGCCGAAGACCTCCACCGGCAAAATCCAGAAGTTCGAGTTGAGGGAACGGGCGAAAGGCAACACGTGAGAGTGCGCCCCGCCCGCGCCGGCACCCTGGCCGGCTCGCAAACCCGCCTCGACGATCGGCCGGAGCGGCCTGAATTGCCCAGGCAGAACACGCTGATCCGCACGGTGACGCTCCCGCTGGCCACGGTCCTGACGATGCTCGCCGCGGCCGTTCACGCGCAAACTCCGCCGCTGGGTGGCGTGGTCGCGCCACCGCCGCCGGTGCTGGCGCCCTCCGCTCCCGCCTCACATGCGCCGGCCCCGATCGTCGGAGCGCCGAACGCGCCCCAGACCACGATCATCCCAGGCTCGCCAATCCCAGGGACGGTTTACGACAACGGCAATGGCACGAGCACGGTGGTCATTCCCGGTGGCGGCTCACAGGTGATCCCGACCCCCAGGTAAGCGAACAGCGTCCCACCTGTTTCGGTGGGACGCCTGTCCGTCACAGCCGGAATGCCGTGGATCAGCTATTTCTTGAATATTTATACTCGGGCGCGGCTTTAAGCTGGTCCGCGTTGGTGTTCATCGTCGCGCGCAATTCCGTCGAGTTCGACTCGCGGTTGATGTGAACCGCCGACGGCTTCACCGCGACATAATGATCGCCCATTCCGAGGAAGCCACCGACGGCCACGATATAAGCCTTCACACCGTTGCGATCGAAGGCGATGTCCTTGATCTTTCCGATGTCCTGATTGGAGTCGTTATAAACGCTCAGGCCGACCACTTTCGAACTCAATTCCTCCCGCGCCGGCAGCGACGTGAACATGCCCGCGGGGGCGGCGGTGGAACTGGCGACGGCGTTATCGTTCATGTTCGCGGTGTTGTCGGTCGCGGCGGTGTTGGTCCGATCCGACACGATGTCCCGCGTCACCATCTCCATCGAATGAGGATTGATGAACATCGTGACCGGATTGCCGGACTTATCCTTGGCCTCGACCAGGAACGAATCGGGCACGATTCGAATGTCGGTAAATCCGGCCTGCCGCAGGTTCGCGGACAGTTCCTGGCGGAGATTCGCGTGATTGTCGCGATGCTCCGTCGCCGCGGAAGTCGCCGCCGCCTCGTTTCGTTGCGCGGGCGTCGATTGGGCGAACGCCAGCGAAGACACACAGACCAGCATTGACGCGCTGGCCAACAGCAACTGCTTCATTTGTCAATCTCCACCATTGATCCGACTTCCGGGCCTTCACGATAACCGGAAGCCCCGAGGGCCGGTTCGCACCGTCCCGCGAGGCATTCCGCCGTCACGCTTCGTTGCTTAGTCGTTGCTGGAGTATTTGTACTCCGGCGCGGCCTTGAGTTGATCCGCGTTCGTATTCATCGCCGCGTGCCACTTCTTGGCATTGGCGTCGTAGTTGATGTTGATCGCCGACGGGTTCACCGCGACATAGTGATCGCCCATGCCCAGGAAGCCGCCGACCGCGACGATGTAGGCTTTCACGCCGTTGGCATCGAAGGCGATGTCTTTGATCTTGCCGATATCCTGGTTGGCGTTGTTGTAAACATTCAGGCCAACCACGTTCGAGGACAGGTCCTCGCCGGACGGAATGTTGGTGAACATGCCGGTGGCGTCAGCGGTATTCATCGCCGCGGCGCGGTTCGTGGTGGTGCCGGACGCCATGCTCGACGGCGCGCGGGTCGTCGGCGCCGGGGTGGCGCCCATCACCGCGGGCTCACGCGTGGTCGTCGTGGCGTCGTTGCTGGTGGTCGCCGCGAACGCCGCCGAGGACACCGCCATCAGCACCGCCGCGCTCGTCAAAAGAACCTGTTTCATGTTTATCCTCCTTCAATTTTAAAAGCGGCTCGGTCTCACAGCCGCGACGTCTGCTCCCGAGAAATGACCGAAGGCTGCCAACCACGGAGCTTTCGCTCACGCGATCGCAAACTCGCACGGTTTCAATTCGCGGCGGCGCGTTCGGGTTCCGTGACAACCGTGTCACCGCGAAATTCAAAAGCGTTGAAAGCGCGCGCGCTACCGCGGTGTCGGCACCGTTTGCGCGGTCTGGCCCGGCGTGGTCAGCGTGCTCGTTCCGTTGCCGTTATCCGTCATCGTGCCGTTGGTCGACCCAGGCGTCATGACGTTCGAGGAGGTCGCGGGGCCGAGGCCGGATGCGCCCGTGGCCGCGGGAGATGTGACGCCAGGGGTCGTCACGCCCGGGGAAATCGATCCGGAGGGAGTCGCCCCCGGGGCGGCGACGCCAGAGCCCGTCATGCCGGTTGAACTCGCGCCGGATGCCATGGTGCCCGGCGATGTGCCGGTCGATTGACCCAGAGCGGACTGGCCCGTCGTGCCGCCGGCCGTCGTGCCGCCAGGCCCATTCCCGCCAATCCCGCTGCCGTTCGAGCCCGCCGCGGCGGAGCCCACCCCGTTCGCGCCGACACCCGCCACCCCGGCGCCGACGCCGGCACCGACGCCCGCTCCACTGCCGGACGACGCGGCCCCGGCGGAGGCACCTCCGGCCGAGCCGCCGCCGGCTCCACCGCCTGCCCCGCCGCCGCCGCCACCGCCGGCCGCCTGGCCGAGGCCTGTCCCCATCATGGTCGCGGCCAAGAACGCCGCCGCCAGGGTGTATTTCAGCATGCCGATTCTCCTTGAATGACCCGGCGCGGGAACATTCCGGTCAGGAAAGCCCCAGGCGCGACGAGCAAAAAAGCCGCGAAGCTGGTCCCATCCGGGGAAACCGAAACGGAACCGATCCAAAAGCGAACGTCACGCTTTGGATGTATCAAAGAAACGAGCAATCGAATGCCAGGTTCCCGCGAGTACGCTACCCGGCGGATGCCACCCAACCGCGCGGGCCACCCGCGCGGGCGCCAGGGCTCGCCGAGATCCTGTCCCGGCCGGCCTCCGCCTACCCATGGTCCCGACCAGGCGGCGAAGGCGCCTCCGCGCGACACCCGCCCTCTCCCCGACACCCACCCTACGCCGCGACACTCGCGCGACGCCGCGACACCCGCCCTACGCCGCGACACCCGCCCTACGCCGCGACACCCGCCCGGCGCCGCGACACTCGCCCGACGCCGCGACACTCGATTGTCACCGCGAAACGCTATTCTCACTGGCAAGGCCATCCGGAGTGAGGCAAACACCGAACCCATGAGCAACCCAACCATTGTCCCTGTCGTTCTCTCCGGTGGCTCCGGCACACGGCTGTGGCCGGTCTCGCGGGAGAGCTTCCCGAAACAACTCTGGCCGCTGCTGTCGGAGCGCAGCCTGCTGCAGGACACGGTGCTGCGCGGCGAGCGGCCCAGGCTTCGCGGCGCCGATCGTCGTGTGCAACGAGGACCACCGGTTCCTGATCGCCGAGCAACTGCGCGAAGTCGGCATCACCAACGCCCGCATCATGCTGGAGCCGGTGGGCCGCAACAGCGCCCCCGCGATCGCCGCCGCCGCCCTGCTGGTGGCGGAGGAAAACCCGGATGCCGTGCTGTGGATGATGGCGGCGGACGCTTCGATCGCCGACGCGGAGGCGCTGCTCGGGGCGCTACAAACGGCGGCGGTCGCGGCGCGGGCGGGCAAGATCGTGACCTTCGGGATGCGGCCGACCGCGCCGGAAACCGGCTACGGCTATATCGAGGTCGGCGGCGAACTGGCCGGCGCGCCCGGCGTGCACGCGGTCGCGACGGTTCGTGGAGAAGCCGGACGCCGAGACCGCGGCGCGCCTCGTCAACGGCGGCAAGCATTTGTGGAACTCGGGCATGTTCGTGTTCACCGCGCGGACCCTGCTGCGGGAGATGGAAACCCACGCGCCGGAAGTCTTGCCGCCGGTGCGCGAGGCGGTCTCCGGGCGGCGCACCGATCTGGATTTCATCCGCCTCGCGGTGGAGCCGTTCCGCGCCTGCCCGTCGATCAGCCTGGACTACGCGGTGGCCGAGCGGACCCATGAGGCCGCCGTCGTTCCCGCCAATATCGGTTGGTCCGACGTGGGCAGTTGGAGCGCGCTGTGGGAACTCGGCGGGAAGGACGCCGCCGGGAACGTCGACGATCGGCGACGTGGTGCTGGAATCATCGGCGGATTGTTATGTGCGCAGCGACGGCATGCTGACCGCCGTGGTCGGGTTGAAGGACGCCGTGGTCGTGGTCACCGACGATGTCGCCCTGGTCATGCACCGCGACCACGCGCAGGACGTGAAGAAAGTGGTGGAGCGCCTGAAATCCGACGGCCGGCATGAGGCGGTGGCGCATAACCGGACCTACCGGCCGTGGGGCTTCTACGAGAGCCTGATCACCGGCGACCGCTTTCAGGTCAAGCGCATCGTCGTCTCCCCGGGCGGCAAGCTGTCGCTGCAAAGCCACTACCACCGGGCCGAGCACTGGGTTGTGGTCAACGGCACCGCCCGGGTGACCCGCGACCAGGAAACCCTGATCCTGCGCGAAAACGAGAGCGTCTACCTGCCGCTCGGCTGCGTGCACCGGTTGGAGAATCCCGGCCTGATCCCTCTGGCGCTGATCGAGGTGCAGTCCGGCGCCTATCTCGGCGAGGACGATATCGTGCGGCTCGAGGATACCTACGGCCGAAGCTGAGAGTTACGCGCCGCCCGGCACCGCGCCATCGCGGCACGCCGGGATGAAATCGAGCAGGCCTTGCGCGAACCGCCAGATCGCCTCCTCGGCGGGCAGGCGCGTGCCGTGCACGAGAACGGCGACCACGATGGCGACGGCCAGCAACGGGATGGGCCGGATGACCGGCGGCCGGCCCGCGAGACGGGACAAAACGGCCGCACCGGCAAGCCCGACGGCGCCGCCGAGCAGTACCTCGGGCAGCGAGTGAAAGCCGAGTTCGACGCGGGACGACCCGATGAGCACGGCGGCGAGGATCGAGACGGCCAGCGCGATCGGTCCGTTGGCACCCAGAATGGTCGCGAAACCGCCGCCGACCACGGCGGCCGCGGCGGTGTGACCGCTGGGGGAGCGAAGCGCCCAGGGACCGAACACCGGCCGGCAGGCCAGGAAACCCAGCTTCAGCGACAACACCACGGCGAACGTGGCGCCGATCACGCCCAGCCAGACGAGGGCGCCTTTCGGCCAGCCCGTCGCGGCGAGAATGAGCGCGACCACCAGCACGACCGGAAGCACCACAGCCTGGTCGGCGAAATCCGTTAAGAACGGCATAACGCGTATGCTACCTGGCGAGAGTTGAGAATTCGTTTAGCCGAATTCCGCCGCGGGTCACGACCCGAGCCGTGTCCGGCGGCGCGACAGGGCGCTGGACCTCCGCCCCTCCCCGGCGTTAGCGTCTCCTCAACCAGCCGGTACAGGACCAACCAAGAACCCCAGGAGCGAGGCCCATGCTGTCCAAAGAGGAAAACGAGATCGTCACCCGGGTCGGCCCGGGAACGCCAATGGGTAAGACGATGCGGCGCTATTGGATCCCGGCGCTGCTCGCCAGCGAAATCCCCGAACCGGACAGCGCGCCGGCCCGCGTCCGCCTGCTCGGCGAGGACCTCGTCGCCTTCCGCGACAGCGAGGGCCGCATCGGCCTGCTCGACGAACTGTGCCCGCACCGGCTCGCCTCGCTGTATTTCGGCCGTAACGAAGAATGCGGCCTGCGCTGCGTCTATCACGGCTGGAAATTCGACGTCGAAGGCGCCTGCGTCGATATGATGAACGAACCCGAGGAAAACGACTTCAAACACAAAATCCACATCAAGGCCTATCCTACCGTCGAACTCGGCGGCCTGATCTGGGCTTACATGGGCCCGCCCGAGAAGATGCCGCCGGCGCCGAAATTCGCCTGGACGCAGGCGCCGGAATCGCGCCGTCACGTCACCAAGGTGATCCAGGAAAGCAACTGGCTGCAGGGGCTGGAAGGCGGGCTCGACACCTCGCACGCGCCAATCATGCACCGGGCGATCACCGAGAACACGACGCGCGGCGGGTTCAAGCCATCCAATCCGTTCGTGGCCGGCAAGGCGCCGAAGCTGGTCGTCGATCTGACGGATTATGGGTATCAGTACGCCGGCGTGCGCGCGCTCGGTGAGACGCAGACGCACATCCGCGCTTATCACTTCATTCTGCCGTTCCACCAGATCCGGCCCTCGAAGTCGGAAACCGGGTCGCCGCTGGACGCCGGCCATATCTGGGTGCCGATGGATGATCATACCACGATGGTGTTCAACTGGATCTTCCTGAAGGATGGCGGCGAGCTCACCGAGGAAGACCGCCTGGAACGCAGCCTCGGCAACGGGCCACTTCATGTCGATCAAACAACGTTCCGTTCGTACGCGAACAAGTCGAACAACTATCTGATCGACCGCGAGGTGCAGCGGAAAGAAACATTCACCGGGATCGAAGGCATCAACGCGCAGGATCGCGCGATCCAGGAAAGCATGGGTCCGATCGTCGACCGCTCCCGCGAGCACCTGGGGCCGGCGGACAAGGCGATCATCCAGTGCCGCAAGAAGCTGCGCGACGCGGTGCGCGCGGTCGAGGCCGGCGGCACGCCAGAGGGCCTCGGCACGACGTATTACGATCTGCGCGCGGGGGAAGGCGTGCTGCCGCGCGACGCCGACTGGCGCCAGGAACTGACCCCGACGATGCGGCCGGAGCAGATCCTGCAGACGGTGTAACCTGGGCGCGGACGAGGCGGTGGCTCTGTTCATCTTCGCCCGCTTCCACGCCCGCGCGGGAGAAGCGGAACTCCGTGGCGGCGGCGTTGCGCGACGTCGTCGCACCGACGCGGGACGAACCTGGCTGTGTCGCGATCGACGCGTATCGTGCGACCGCCGATCCGGCGTTGTTCTACATCCACTCCCGCTGGATCGATGAGGCCGCGTTCGATCGGCATGCCGGCCTGCCGCACACCGTTCGCTTCCTGGAACGGGTGCGGGTATTGATCGATCATCCGCTCGAGGTGACACGGACCACGGCGATCGGCCCGGCCTGAGCGGGTTTACCGCGCCGCCGTCATCAGTTCTCCAGCACCCCCGCCGGATCGCGCGCGAGCAGAGCCTCCACCTCCGCCGCCGGAAGCGGCTTGCTGATGAGATACCCCTGGATGTCGGTGCAGCCGTCGGTCGCCACCATGCGTGCCTGATTGAGCGTTTCCACGCCCTCAGCGATCACCGTCATGCCAAGCCCGGTCCCCAACGCCGCGATCGCGCGCATCAACGCGCCCGAACTCGTTGTTGCTGTCCAACGAGCGGGTGAGCGTCCGATCGATCTTGATCGTATCGAACGGCAATGACCGCAAATGCCGCAGCGACGTATCGCCGGTGCCGAAGTTATCCATCGCGACGCGAACGCCAAGCTCATGCAGATCGCGCAATACGATGCGCGCCTCATCCGGATTCCGCGTCAACGCGCTTTCGGTAATCTCCAGTTCCAGCCGCCGCGTGGGCAGGCCCGACTCCCGCAGCGCCGTCGTGACCTGGGAGATGACGTGTTGCGGATCGTCCAGTTGCCGCGCCGAGACATTCACGGAGACGATCAGCGGGTCCGGCCAGGACGCCGCGTCCTGACAGGCGGCGCTCAGACACCAGTCGCCGATCTGTCCGATCAGGCCAATGTCCTCGGCGACCGGAATGAAGACCGCCGGCGGCACGGTGCCGCGCCTGGGGTGGTGCCACCGCGCCAGCGCCTCGAACCCGGCGACACGGCGGGAGCGCAAATTCACCCGCGGCTGATACGCGAGGCTCAACTGGCCGAGCGTCAGGGCCTTCCGCAGGTCGGCTTCCAGTTCCTGCCGCAGCAACGCGCGGTCCGCCATGCTGTGGCCGTAATGCCGCCAGGTCTGGCCGCCGGCTTCTTTCGCCTCATGCCGGGCATGGTCGGCGTGGCGCATCAGCAAAGCGGCGGTGATACCGTCCTCCGGCGCGCGCGCGACGCCGACGCTGATGCCGATCGTCACGACTTCGCCGCGGATCAGATACGGCCGGCCCAGAAGATCCACCAATCTCGGCGCCAGATTGTCCGCCGCCTGGCCGTTGTATTGCAGCACCGCGAACGTATCGCCATCCAAACGGCCGATCTGGTCGCACTCCCGCGTGGCCTGACGCACGCGGCCCACCACCGCGCGCAACAACGCATCGCCGCCGCGGCGTCCCAGGCGATCGTTGACCGATCGGAACCGGTCGATGTCGAACACCAGCACCGCCGGGTGACTGTCCGGGTCGTCGTCGGCCAGCGCGTCGGTGAGCTTCGTTTCGATGTGTCGCTGATTGCCGATTTCGGTGAGCGCGTCGCGATGGTGCTCCGCCGCGTTCGCGTCGGGGTCGCCTCGGCCGCGCCGATCCTCCAGCACGACCATCCACCGGTCGCCGCCCAGAGGCCGCGCGAAAAGCGCGATCGTATGCCCAGGACTGGTTGTGAAGATGGTGTCGTGCTGGCCCAGACTGGCCCCGCCGCCCGACTCGTCACCGTCGCGGATGACCGCGCCACAGCAGGACAGAATGCGCAGCCGCACATCGATCGGAATTCGGCCGGACCGCGCGAGGACCGCGTCGAACGGCGGACACGGCTCCTGCTCGGGCGCCGGCGGCTTGAAGCGAACGCGCGCCGCCGCGTTGGCGAGCCGCACCCGCAGCGATCGGTCGAGGACCACGACGGGAAACGGCATTCGCTCAAACGCGTCATCCGCGGCGGACGCCGGCCCTGGGCGGGCGAATTGAGAGGGCGCATCCAGAAGCACGTTCACATCCGGCTCCATTTGTCGTTGAGCGGGATGTTTGTAACGGGAGCGGGTTAACAAGCCGTTAGCAAAACCGGCACCGCCGCGTCGGGCGGCGTCCGGAAACGCCCGAACCTCAGTCCGCCTTGATGCCTTTGCGCGCCAGGAACTCCGGAAACGCATCCCTGGCCTTGGCGCCACGCATGACCTTCGTGGTGTACTCGTGCTCGGCCATCCACTGCGCCTCCTGGCTTTCGCCTTTCTGTTGAAGCAGCAGCGCCTTGACGCCCATTACGGCACCGCGATGATTGCCGGCGATCATCTTCGCCAGTTCCATCGTCTTCGTCCGCAGTTGCGCGCGCGGAACGAGATGGTTCAGCAATCCGATGCGGTACGCTTCCTCGGCGTCCACGATACGCGCGGAGAACAACAGCTCCTTCGCCATCGGCCAGCCGATCTGACAGCCCAACGACCAGGTGGAGTTGATGCGGCCGTACGCGGCGGCGAGGAAGCGGAACTTCGTCCCCTCGCAGCCGATCCGCATGTCGAGCGACGATGCCAGCACCGCGGCGCCGCCAAACGCGAGCCCGTTCATCATCCCGATCGTCGGTTTGGGGGACGCGGCGATCTCATAGCTGCGCCGCGGATTTCCCATCTTGTCCTGTTCTTCCTGGCTGTAGCGCTTGTCGTCCGCCAGTTGCTCCTTGATGTCGCCGCCGGCGGAGAAAGCCTTCTCCCCCGCGCCGGTCACGACGATGCAGCCGATCGCGTCATCCTCGTTGAGTTGTTTCATCGCGTCGCTCAGTTCCGCGCCGAGCTTGCGGTTCATCGCGTTGAGACTTTCCGGACGGTTGAGGGTCACGATCCCGACGCCGTCCTCGCGTTCCAGCAGAATATGTTCGTACGCCATCGCTTCCTCCATCCCGTTGCGTCCCGGCCCTGGTGAATCCCGGCCCAGGTGAATCCCGGCCCAGGTGAATCCCGGCCCCTGGCGGCGGCCTGGCCGAGCCGATAATGTGCGTTCAACCACCGATTTGGGGAAACACCAATGCCTGAGTTGACTCGCCGCTCCCTCTTCGCCGCGCTGGCCGCGAGCCCGGCCGCGATGGAACTGATCACCAGCACGATGGCGAAAGCGGCCGATCTCGCGGCGTCCGGCCTGGTCGGGGAGTTGCAGGGCCCGACGATGATTACCGACCCCGCGCAGTGGCCGAAGAAGTTCAACGAAGCGCCGATGCTCGCCGATCTGGTGAAAGCCGGCAAACTGCCGCCGGTCGAGCAGCGCATTCCGGCCGAGCCATTGGTGTGGAAGCCGCTGAACGAGATCGGCAAATACGGCGGCACCTGGCGGCGCGCCTTCACCGGCCCCGGCGACGGCGAGAACGGCAATCGCATCCAGTCGCAGGACAAGCCGCTGAGTTGGAGCGCCGACGGCAGCAAGATCGTGCCTTGCGCCGCCAAGGGCTATGAACTGAGCGACGACGGCAAGACCTATACATTGCACCTGCGCAAGGGCATGAAATGGTCCGATGGTGCGCCGTACACCGCCGACGACTGGATCTTCTGGTTCGAGGACATCTACGGCAATCCCGAGATCGTTCCGACTCCGACGCCCGAAATGCGGCCCAAGGGCAAGCCGGGCAAAATGGTCAAGGTCGATGAGACGACCGTGCAGTGGCAGTGGGACGTTCCCTACTTCCTGTTCGAGGACATCATGGCCGGCGATACCGCGATGGGCGGCGGCCAGGCGGTGCGGCAGGCGGCGAAGATCAGCTTCGGCGGCTACTCTCCGGCGCATTACCTGAAGCAGTTCCTGCCGAAATACTCTTCGCTCGAAGCGGTGAACGCCCGCGCCAAACAGGAAGGTTTCGAGAACTGGGTGCAGATGTTGCACTTCAAGAAGGACTGGGAACTCAATCCCGACCTGCCGGTGCTGGGACCGTGGCGGTCGGTGCGGCCGATCAACAACCCGATCTGGCTGCTGGAACGCAACCCGTATTTCTACGCCGTGGATACCGCCGGCAATCAGTTGCCGTATTTCGACAAGGTGCAGTTCACGCTGGCGGAAAACCTCGAGGTCGTGAACCTGCGCGCGATGGCCGGCGAATACGACGAGCAGGAACGCCATATCGATCTGGGCAAGCTGCCGGTGCTGTTGGATAACCAGGAGAAGGGCAACTACAAAGTCCATCTGGATCTTGGGTTCGCAGGCTCCGACTTCATGTTTCACGTCAACCAGAGCGCGACCGATCCGGAAATGCGCAAATGGCTGACCAACGCCGATTTCCGCCGCGCGCTGTCTCTGGGCATCGATCGCGACCAGTTGAACGAAACGTTCTGGCTGGGCGTCGGCACGCCTGGCTCGCCCGCGCCGGGGGAGACCATGCCGCAAAGTCCCGGCAAGGAGTGGCGCGCGAAATGGTCCACGCTTGGATGTCGCCAAGGCCAACCAGATGCTGGACACCATCGGCCTCGCGAAGAAGGATCAGGATGGGTTCCGGGTACGCACCGATAACGGCGAACGGTTGCGGATTCAGATCATCGCCATTCAGGCGTTCCTGCCGTACCCGAAACTGTCCGAAATGGTCGCCGATCAATGGCGTAAGATCGGCATCCAGGGCGACGTGAAGGAAATGGAGCGCGGGCTTGGGCTTCACCAAGGCGAACAACAACGAATATCACATGTTCGTCTGGAACAACGGCGGCACCGAACTGCTCTACCTGTTCCCCACCTGGGCCGTACCCGACTCAGGCCGACAGCATCGCCATGGGCCCGGTCTATGGCAAATACTACGCCTCGGGCGGAACCCAGGGCGACAAACCCGATGATCCGAACATCCTGAAGATCTGGGACCTGTTCGACGAGGCGGCCGGCCTGAAAGTCGATGGCCGGAACAAGAATGCCCAGGAGATCTGGAAGATTCTGGTTGATGGGCAGTATGGAATCGGGACGGTAGGCCAGTCGCCGGCGGGGCTTGGCGTGCGGCTGGTATCCAACAAGTTGGGCAATATCGCCGCGCGGGTCTGCAACGCGCAGCATTGCCGGACGCCCGGCAATTCGCACCCCGAAACCTGGTATTTCAAGACCTGATCGATGCTGGCTTATCTGTTGCGACGGCTCGGGCTGGCGGCGATCACGATCGTCGCCATCACCCTGGTGACGTTCATCATTCTGCATTTGCCGCCGGGCGACTTCGTCGATGCCTACGCCGCGCAGGCGGCAATGACGGGCACGGCGATTTCCCCGGCGGAGGCGGACGCGCTGCGCCAGGCCTATGGCCTCAACCAGCCGCTGCCCGTTCAGTACTTCAAATGGATCGGCATGATCGCCAGCGGGGATTTCGGCCGCTCCTTCGAATACGGCCGACCTGTGACCGAGGTCATCGGCGACCGCCTCTGGCTGACAGTGCTGTTGTCCCTGGGTTCGATCGTCGTGACCTGGGGGCTGGCGTTGCCGATCGGAATTTACTCCGCCGTGCGGCAATACTCGATCGGCGATTACATGTTCACGCTGCTCGGGTTCATCGGCCTGGCGGTGCCGAATTTCCTGCTGGCGCTGATCGTGATGTATTTCGGACTGCGCTGGTTCAACCTGAGCGTGGGCGGGTTGTTTTCCGCCGATCAGCAACTGGCGCCGTGGTCGCTGGCGAAAGTTTACGACCTGGCCTGGCACTTGCCGGTGCCGATGCTGATTCTGTCGCTGGCCGGCACCGCGCAACTGGTGCGCATCATGCGCGCCAACCTGCTGGATGAACTGCGCCGGCCCTACGTGATGACCGCCCGCGCCCGCGGCCTGCCGGAGCGCAAGGTCATCTTCCGCTACCCGGTGCGCGCGGCGCTGAACCCGTTCGCCTCGACCATCGGCTACCTGCTGCCGTTCACGGTCTCCGGCAGCGTGATCATTTCGGTCGTACTGAGCCTGCCCACGGTGGGGCCGGTCCTGCTGCAGGCTTTGCTGTCGCAGGACATGCTGCTGGCGTCCACGATCATTTTGCTGTTGGGCGTGCTGACCGTGGTCGGCACGCTGCTGTCGGACCTGTTGCTGATGTGGATCGATCCGCGCATCCGGCTCGGCCAGCTGAAATGAGCGATCTGACGGTGGAGAGCGCCGCGGTCCCCGGCGTCGTGGCGGAGAACCGGGTTGCCGTCGCGACGCAGCGGCAACTGATCTGGTGGCGGTTTCGCAAGCACAAGCTGGCGGTGGTCAGCGCGATCGTCGTCGCGCTGTTCTATTTCGTCGCCATGTTCGCCGACACCATCGCCAGCACGGAGCCGTTCGACACCCAGGCCTCGCGCGGCTACGTGCCGCCGCAGCCGATCCATTTGTTCGACGCCCAGGGTCACTTCCATCCTCAGGTGTTCGCGCTGAAGGGCAAACGCGATCCACGCACGTTCAAACTGTCCTACGCGCCCGATGCGAGCGAACCG
This sequence comes from uncultured Alphaproteobacteria bacterium, assembly GCA_963719675.1. GTDB lineage: Bacteria > Pseudomonadota > Alphaproteobacteria > Acetobacterales > Acetobacteraceae > Rhodopila. The sequence continues at coordinate 57,722 of CAVRDN010000095.1, forward strand.
CGCGATGTCGTGTTGTTTGGCCATGGTTACCCATACCGGCTGTTCGGACTGATCCCGACGGATCGGCATCTGCTCGCGGTCAGTGACGGCAAGCCGGAGAATTCGCTGTTCCTGCTTGGCACCGATCAGCTCGGACGGGATGTGTATTCGCGTCTGGTGCTGGCGACGCGGACCTCGCTGACGATCGGGTTGGTTGGCGTCAGCCTCAGTCTCGCTCTGGGTGTTTTGCTTGGCGGCATCTCCGGATTGTACGGCGGCGCGGCGGACCTGATCATCCAGCGCGTGATCGAGATCCTGCGCTCGATACCGACGATCCCGTTGTGGATGGGGCTCGCCGCCGCGGTGCCGGCCTCGTGGTCGCCGCAACGCGTGTATTTCGCGATCACCATCATCATCTCGCTGATCGGCTGGACCGAGCTGGCGCGCGTCGTGCGCGGCCGGTTCCTGGCGTTGCGGGAGGAGGATTTCATCACCGCCGCCGTGCTCGCCGGCGCATCGAACATGCGCATCATTTTCAAGCACATGGTGCCGTCGTTCCTGTCGCACATCATCGCGGCGGTGAGCCTCGCGCTGCCGGCGATGATCATCAGCGAAACGACCTTGTCGTTTCTGGGCCTCGGGCTGCGGCCGCCGGCGATTTCCTGGGGCGTGCTGCTGCAGGACGCGCAGAACCTGCAAACCCTGGGCCTCGCGCCCTGGCTGCTGGTGGTCGCGCTGCCGGTGATCGTTGTGATCCTGGCGTTCAATTTCCTCGGCGACGGATTGCGTGACGCGGCGGATCCCTATGGCTGAGCCGATCCTCCAGGTCCGCGACCTGCGCACATATTTCCACGCGGACGAGGGCGTCGTCCGGGCGGTGGACGGCGCGTCGTTCGAGCTTTACGCGGGCCGCACGCTCGGCATCGTCGGCGAGTCCGGCTGCGGCAAAAGCGTCACCGCACGGTCCATTCTGCGCATCGTCGAGCGTCCCGGGCGCATCGTGGGCGGCGAGATTTTGTTGCGCCGGCCGAGCGGTCAGGTCGTCGACGTGGTAGGCCTCGCATCGGACGGCGCCGCGATGCGGCAAATCCGCGGCGGCGAGATCGGCCTCGTGTTCCAGGAGCCGATGAGTTCGCTGTCGGCGTTCCACTCGGTCGGGGTGCAGTTGATCGAGGCGATCCGTCTACATTCGCCGCTGTCGAAGAAGGCCGCCCGCGCGCGCGCGATCGAATTGCTGGCGCTGGTCGGGATTCCGCGGCCGGCGCAACGGGTCGATGCGTACTCGTTCGAATTGTCGGGCGGGTTGCGGCAGCGGGTCATGGTGGCGCTGGCGCTCGCCGCCGAGCCGCATGTGCTGATCGCCGACGAACCGACGACGGCGCTGGACGTGACCACGCAGGCGCAAATCCTGGAACTGATCGCGCGGCTGCAACGCGAACGCGACCTCGCGGTCATTCTGATCACGCACGACATGGGCGTGATCGCCGAGATGGCCGACGATGTGGTGGTGATGTATCTCGGCCGCGAGGTGGAGAAAGGTCCCGTGGATGCGATCTTTCACGCGCCGCGGCACCCTTACACGCAGTCGTTGTTGCGCTCGATCCCCAGCGTGCTGGCCGAACCGCGCGCCCGGCTGGCGACGATTTCCGGTTCGATCCCGCATCCCCTGGCGCGCCCCGCCGGATGTCCGTTCCACCCGCGGTGCCCCGATGCGATGCCGGGGCGCTGCGACGTGGACGTGCCGGTCGAGGTCGCGATCGCCGCCAACCACGTGACCGCGTGCCACCTTTACGCCGCGGCCGTGGCATGACCACGCCGGTTCTGGAAGTACAAGGATTACACAAGCATTTTCCCATCCGGCAGGGACTGATGGGACGCGTGACCGGTGAGGTCCGCGCGGTCGATGACGTGTCGTTCAGCATCGCGCATGGCGAAACGCTGTCGCTGGTTGGCGAGTCCGGCTGCGGCAAGACCACGACCTCGCGCTGCATTCTGCGCGCCATCTCGCCGACGTCCGGAAGGATCCTGTTCCGTGATGAGCGTGGCGATGCGATCGATGTCGCGACCCTGGATCGCCACGGTTTGCGGCCGTTGCGCCGGCGCATGCAGATGATCTTTCAGGACCCGTTCTCCTCGCTGAACCCGCGCATGACGATCGCCGAGATCATCGGTGAGCCGTTGCTGGTGCAGGGCATGCGCAACACGCGGGAACGCGAGGACCGGGTCGCCGATCTGCTCCGGCTCGTGCATTTGCCTTCGGCGTATCTGAACCGGTTCCCGCACGCGTTCTCCGGCGGACAGCGGCAGCGGATCGGCATCGCGCGCGCGCTGGCGCTGAACCCCTCGCTGATCGTGGCCGATGAGCCGGTGTCGGCGCTGGACGTTTCGGTGCAGGCGCAGATCGTCAACCTGATGCTGGATCTGCAGGATCAGCTTGGCCTGACCTATCTGTTCGTCGCGCATGACCTTTCGGTGGTGAAACATGTCAGCCACCGGGTCGCGGTGATGTACGCCGGCCGCATCGTCGAAACCGCGCCGACCACGCGGTTGTTCACGGCGCCGAAGCACCCGTACACGGAAGCGTTGCTGTCCGCCGTTCCGGTGCCCGATCCCAGGCGCCGCGCGCAACGGATCGTGCTGGAAGGCGACGTCGCCGATCCATCGAACCCGCCGCCCGGCTGCCATTTCCACCCGCGTTGCAAACATGCGACAGAGCAATGCCGGACGGAGGTCCCCGCGCTGACCGAAATCGAACCCGGCCACGCGGTCAGTTGCCTCCGCGCCGCGGAACTATCGCTGCGAGGCGTCGCCTCGGGCCCATAAGGAGAATCCACAATGCCCAACTGGAATACCCGTCAGGTCGGCCGCACCGCGTTGCGCGTGACCGAGATCGGCCTTGGCACGGCGACATTGGCCGGACGGCGGTTCAACATCGATCAGGCGACGGGTCAGGCGATCGTGCGGGCCGCCTGGGAGGCGGGGATCCGTTATGTCGATACCGCACCGTTTTACGGCGTCGGCGCGGCCGAGCACCGGGTTGGCGATGCGCTGCGCGCCGAGGATCGCAACGCCTGGGTTTTGTCCACCAAGGTGGGCCGCCTGTTGAAACCGCACAGCGGTGCCGGACGCAGCGAGGACGGCGGGCTGTCGCAGTTTCCGTTCGATGTGGTCTACGACTATTCCTATGATGGCATCATGCGCTCGGTCGAGGACAGCTACCAACGGCTCGGCCTCGCGAAACTGGACATCCTGTTCGTGCACGACATCGGCGTGCTGACGCATGGCGCCGAGGGCCACGCGCATCACGTGAAGATCCTGCGCGACAGCGGTTACAAGGCGCTGGAGGAACTGAAGCGCACCGGCGTTTGCAGCGCCTTCGGCCTGGGGGTGAACGAGAAGGAAGTCATCCTGGAGGTGATGGAATTCGCCGATTGGGACGTGTTCCTGCTGGCCGGCCGCTACACGCTGCTGGAGCAAGGGCCGTTGGATGACCTGCTGCCGCTGTGCGAGAAACGCGGTGCCTCGATCGTGGTCGGCGGGCCGTTGAACTCAGGCATCCTGGCCGGCCGGGACACCTGGAATTACGCGCCGGCGCCGGCGGAGATCGTGGAACGGGTGAAGCGGATCCAGGCGGTGTGCGACGCGCATAACGTGCCTCTGGCGGCGGCGGCGTTTCAGTTCCCGCTGGCGCATCCCGCGATCTGCGCGATCATTCCCGGTCCGCGCAACGCCGACGAGTTCAATACGAACGTGCCGCTGTTCACGCATCCGATCCCGGGCGCGCTCTGGAGCGACCTGAAAGCCGCGGGCCTGGTTCGGCAGGACGCGCCAACGCCCGCGTAGGGACCGAACGCTCGGGCCCGGAACAATCAGGACGCGAACGCGGTCTTCATCCGGACGTATTCCAGCCGATACGACCCCCGAACGAACGGGCCGGTCGCGCCGGCGCCCAGAAGCGCGCGCTCGAGCAGGATGTCGGTCAGCGCCTCGGGATCGGTCGCCTCGACCAGGATGAAACAGGACGGTGGCGGTTGGATATCGGTGCGGTCCCTGGTCTCGGTGGTGCGGATCAGCGACGCGGCGGTGTCGCCGAGACACAAATGCGCGCCGGTGACTTTCTGGGCCTGGGCGGCGGCGCGCACCATGGCGCGGACGGCGATCAGATGTGGGGCATCGCAATCGAAACGAATGGTCAGCAAGGCGCCGCCCATGCCTGGTCCGTGACTGACCACCACGCGCGACAAGGCGCGGAATGTATCGGTGAACTTCGCTGTCGTGACCTTGGTCGCGGGCGTCGGGTCGTTCAACCGGTCGGTGTAGCCGGAGCCTTGCAGCACCTGCATCGTATCGGCTTCGTACAGCGTGAAGAACTCCGGATGCGTCGTCGTGTCGGCGGCGATATAGCGGCGGCCGCGGCGGAAGCCGGGAATGCCGACCCGTTCCGGCATGTGCTCATTGACGTGCCAGTCGTAGAATTGCTCGCGCGCGTCCGGTTCGATACCGTTCCAGATCGCCACCACCGCTTCACCCGCCAGCATGCGTGTCTCCCTCGCGTTCGTTCCGCGGATGATAGGCCTGTCAGGGGTCCCCGTCATGGTGCTTCCTGGCGCGGGGGCTCACGAGCGGGGTCCGCGTGGAGTCGTCGAAACCGAGATTGAACTCGGTGTGTTTTAGTGTCCTGGTGGTAATGCTTACTTTCGCACCCCGGACCTCGGATTGACGAAGCGAACCCGCCGCCAGCCTCACCCAACCCACTCACGGGAGCCCCCCATGCCGGAAGTCTACGTTCATGCCGTCGAAGGCCGCACCCTCGACCAGAAGCGCGCTTTGGTGAAGGACATCACCGCCGCCGTGGTGAAGCACTTCAACGCCACCCCCGAGGCCGTGATGGTCCAGATCGTCGAATCCCCGAAGGAGAACAAGGCGAAGGGCGGCGTGCTGTTCAGCGAGCGCTGATTTCCGAACTCGACTCGGGCAAGGGGCGGCCTTATGTTCTCTCTATGTTCTCAACGGCCGCCCGTACCGAGACGATCGCCCGCCTGCGCGCCCAGATCGCGCGGATAGAACGCGGCGACACGGTCCGGGCCGTCCGGACCATCCCGTTCGGCATCCCCGCCCTCGACCGCTCGGGTGGCCTGCTGCTGGGCTCGCTGCACGAAGTCGCCGGCGCCGGCCCGGATACCGAGCATGGCGCCGCCGCCGCGCTGTTCCTCGCCGGGGTGCTGGCGCGGATGGAAGGGCCGGTGCTGTGGGTGCAGGAGCGGGCGGATTTGTTCGCCCCCGGCCTCGTCTGCGCCGGACTGCGCCCTGCCCGCCTGGTGTTCGCCGAGGCCGGCAAGGACGTGCTGGCGGCGATGGAGGAAGGCCTCGCCCATACCGGCCTCGCCGCGGTGGTCGGGGAATTCTCCGGCCGTCTCAGCCTCGTCACCTCCCGCCGCCTTCAACTGGGCGCCGAAAAATCCGGCGTGATGGCCGCCTTGTTGCGCCGCGGCCGGATTTTCAACGACCCCGCTCTGGCCGCGCCGAGCGCCGCCGTCACCCGGTGGCGGATCGCCGCGTTGCCTTCCGGCCCGCCCTTGCCGCACGCGCCCTCGGTGCCCGGACTGGGCCGCGCGCTGTGGCGGTTGGACCTGACACATTGCCGGGGCGGAGAACCGGGTTCCTGGATCGTGGAGGCATGTGATGCGACGGGTCGTCTCGCTCTGGCTGCCGACGTGGCCCACGGATCGGTTGCGGAAACAGTCGACGCGTCTGCCTGAGGAGAGGTTCCAAAGGAAACCGATGGCGCGCTGGTCACCGCCGCGCATGACGGGCGGAAGCGGGTGATCGCGGCGGTGGATGCGATGGCGGCCCAGAGCGGTCTGTATCCGGGGATGCCGGTGGCGCAGGCCCAGGCGCTGGTGCCGGAACTGACGGTGGTGGAGGCGCGGCCGGAGGACGACGCGGCGGCGTTGCGCCGGCTCGCCGGATGGTGCCTGCGCTATGCCCCGTTGGCCGCCGCCGCGCCGCCGGATGGGGTGTGGATCGACGTGACCGGCAGCGCGCATCTGCAAGGAGGCGAGACCAGGTTGTTGCGCGATCTGATCAGCCGGCTGCTGGCCCAGGGGTTCGCGGCGCGCGCGGCGGTGGCGGATACGCCGGGGGCGGCGCATGCCATGGCGCGGTTCAGTGGCCAGGAAATCACCGTGGCGCCCTTCCGGCGGGCAGCTTGCCGCGCTGGCCCGGTTGCCGCTGGCGGCGCTGCGGCTGCCGGAGCAGACGCTGGACGGGCTGCGGCTGATGGGGATCGAGCGGATCGGCGCGCTGGCCGCATTGCCGCGCGCGCCTCTGGTCCGCCGGTTTGGCGCGCTGGTGACGACGCGGCTGGATCAGGCGTTTGGCCGGGTGGCCGAGGCGATCGAACCCGAGTTCCCGCCCGACCTGATCCAGGCTCGTCTGACCTTCGTCGAGCCGTTGCTGACGGCGGAGGCTTTCGCCACCGTCATCGACCGCCTGACCGCGACGGTCTGTGCTGATCTGGAACGTCCGGTGGCGGGGCGCGCCGGTTGGATCTGCTGTTCGAGCGCGTGGACGGCACCACCCAGGCGATCCATATCGGCACGGCGCGTGCGTCCCGCGACACACGGCATCTGGCGCGATTGTTGCAGGAACGGATCGAGCGGATCGATCCCGGTCTGGGCGTCGAGGCGATGCGGCTGATCGTGCCGCGGGTGGATGTGCTGGTACCAAGGCAGGCGGCGGCGCGGCTGACCGTGACGGATCGCGAAGAACCCGATATCGCGCCGTTGATCGATCGGCTGGCGAACCGGTTGGGGGTGGAGCGCGTGTATCGGGTCGCGCCGGTGGACAGTGACGTGCCGGAACGATCGGTGCGCCGGGCGCGGGCCGAAGAGAAGACGTGGGCACGTGGCCGGCGGATTTGCCGCGGCCGGTGCGGTTGCTCGATCCGCCGCAGCCGGTGGAGGCGATGGCGCTGCTGCCGGATCACCCGCCGCTGGCGTTCACCTGGCGGCGGGTGCGCCATCGGGTGCGCCGCGCGGATGGGCCGGAACGGATCGCCGGCGAGTGGTGGAAACGCGGCGGCGAAACCAGGTCGGTGCGCGATTACTTCCGGGTCGAAGATGAGGAGGGCCATCGTTACTGGCTGTTCCGGCGCGGCGATGGGGGAAATGGGATCAGCGGCGATATGCGCTGGTTTCTGCATGGGTTCTTTTGAGGGAGGGGTCGGATGTTACGGGAGGCGTCGGTGGAGGAGATCGTGGAAAGCCTGGCGTTCGCGTTGCGGTATGAGGGACGCAAGCGGGTCAATCACGCGGATGAAACGATGGCGCGGATTACGGCGGACCGGTTGGTGCGGCATTTGGCGGAGGCGGGGTTCGTGTTGATGCGGCGGCCTGGGGGGGAGGCGGCATCGAATTTGAGGCACGGGGTGGGGGAATGAGGTTGGGTTCGTGCCTGGGGCGAGGTTCCATTTATTCACGGAGAACGCGGAGTGCCCGGAGGTCGCGGAGAAGAATTGATGAAGCGGCGGAGGGTGTTACCCGCCATTCCGGAGGACGGACAATCTACAGGAACCTGCAATCCGGTTCGATCATCTTATGAAACCTGACCGCCGACCCAGGCACCGATCCGCCGCGCCACGTCCCGCCGGTCCGGTTCCTTTTCTCCGCGACCTCCGGGCACTCCGCGCTCTCCGTGATTTATCGAACCGGCCCGCGAGCACGAACCGCGCCAGCACTCCCGGCAAGCCTGCACACCGAGCTCCGGACCACCTGACTTTCTTTACATGGACGGGTCCATGTGGGTGGAGAGGTTCCATTTATTCACGGAGAACGCGGAGTGCCCGGAGATCGCGGAGAAGAATTGATGAAGCGGCGGAGACCATTTTTCAGCAATGTGGTGTTGAAGTTCAGCAGCAGGCCGACGCGGCAGCCACTCAGATGCAGGTAGGTCAGAAGCTGGGATTCGTGCACCGGAAGAATTTGCTCAATCGATTTCATTTCGAGAATAATGCTGTCTTCAACAACAATATCGGCTCGATAGGCTCTCGGCAGGCGAATGCCATCATAAATCAAAGGCAGTTCAACCTGTCTCTGAAACACGATACCGGTGCGTTCCATTTCGAGACACAAGCAATCCACATAAATCTGTTCCAAAAGTCCCGGCCCGACCGTCTTATGAACCTTGATCGCCAATCCAATCACCCGTCCGGTCAAATCCCCCGCCGCCAACCCGGTTTCCTCTTCTCCGCGACCTCCGGGCACTCCGCGTCCTCCGTGAATTCATGGAACCCATCCCCATCGGAAACGCCGCCAGTATCCCCAAGAAAGATCACCAACCCCTTAACCCATGTACACCGAACTCCAGACCACCACGAACTTCTCCTTCCTCCGCGGCGCCTCCCACGTCGAGGAGTTGTTCGCCCGCGCCGCCGTTCTTGGCCTGCCCGCCCTTGGCATCACCGACCGCGGCACCCTGGCCGGCATCGTCCGCGCCCATCAGCGCGCTGAAGAAACGAATATCCGCGCCATCATCGGCACCCGACTCGACCTGACCGACGGCGCGTCTGTCCTTGTCTATCCCACCGACCAACCCGCCTACGCGCGCCTGTGCCGCCTGCTCACCCTTGGCAAGAGCCGCGCCGGAAAAGGCGGATGCGACCTGACGTGGAACGATCTCGCCGCCGCCGGAGACGGCATGATCGCCCTCCTCTGCTCGTCTCCTTCACCGGGAGACCTCAGCGCCTGAAAGCCGACTTCGCCGATCGCGCCTACATGGCGCTGACGTGCGCCGCCGGCCCAACGACGCCGTCCGCCTGCGCGACATCGCGGACCAGGCGCGCGCCGCCCGGGTTCCCACCGTCGCCACCGGCGATGTGCTGTACCACGCGCCCGGCCGTCACATCCTCGCCGACGTGCTGACCTGCATCCGCGAGGGCCGCACCATCGACGAGATCGGCCACGACCGCGACCATGCCGCCGACCGTCACCTGAAACCGCCCGAGGAAATGGCGCGTCTGTTCGCCCGCCATCCCGGCGCCATCGAACGCACGATGGAGATCGCCGACCGGTGCCGCTTTTCGCTCAACGAACTGCGCTACCAGTATCCCGCACGAGGTCCACATCGCCGGTCTGACCGCGCAACAAACATTGGAGCGCCTGACGTGGGAGGGCGCCGCGTCACGCTATGCGGACGGCGTACCCGGCGACGTCACGAAGCAACTGCGTCATGAACTCGATCTGATCGCGCAACTGGACTACGCGCCGTATTTCCTGACCGTCCATTCCATCGTCCGGTTCGCGCGCTCGTGCCAGATCCTGTGCCAGGGCCGCGGGTCGGCCGCCAACTCGGCGGTTTGTTACGTGCTCGGCATCACCTCGATCGACCCGACGCGCACCGGCCTGCTGTTCGAACGTTTCGTCAGCGCCGAACGCCGTGAGCCGCCCGATATCGACGTCGACTTCGAGCATGAGCGGCGTGAGGAAGTCATCCAGTGGATCTACGACACCTACGGCCGCGACCGCGCCGCGATCTGCGCCACCGTGATCCGTTATCGCGGCCGCGGCGCGGTGCGCGATGTCGGCAAGGCCATGGGATTGCCCGAGGACGTGACCGGCGCCCTCGCGGCGCAGATCTCGCATTGGGGTGAGGATGGTCTCGACGATGAGCGGGCCGCCGAACTCAACCTCAATCTGAACGACCGCCGCCTGCGCCTGACCATCGACCTCGCGCGGACACTGATTGGTTTCCCGAGGCACCTGTCGCAGCATCCGGGCGGGTTCGTTCTGACCGAAGATCGTCTCGACGACCTCGTGCCGATCGAGCCCGCCGCCATGATCAACCGCCAGGTGATCGAGTGGGACAAGGACGACATCGACGCGCTTCGCTTCATGAAGGTCGACGTGCTCGGTCTCGGCATGCTGGGGTGCATGCGTCGCGCGTTCGACCTGCTACGCAAACACAACAACAAGAATCTCGATCTGGCCACGATCCCGCCCGAGGATCCCGCCACCTACGCGATGATCCGGAAAGCCGACACACTCGGAACGTTTCAAATCGAGTCGCGCGCGCAAATGTCGATGCTGCCGCGGCTGAAGCCGAGGACATTTTACGACATCGTCATCCAGGTCGCGATCGTCAGGCCCGGTCCGATCCAGGGCGATATGGTGCATCCGTATCTCCGCCGCCGCGAGGGTCTGGAAACGGTCGAGTATCCCACACCGGAATTACGCCGCGTGCTGGAAAAGACCCTTGGCGTGCCGCTGTTTCAGGAGCAGGCGATGCAGGTGGCCATCGTCTGCGCCGGCTTCACGCCCGGTGAGGCCGACGCGCTTCGCCGTAGCATGGCGACCTTCAAGTTCACCGGCGGCGTCAGTCATTTCCGCAACAAGATGATCGACGGCATGATCGAACGCAACTACACGCGGGAGTTCGCCGAGCAAACGTTCTCCCGCATCGAGGGCTTTGGCAGCTATGGTTTTCCCGAGAGCCACGCGGCCAGTTTCGCGCTGATCGCGTATGCCTCGGCCTGGCTGAAATGCCACCATCCGGACGTGTTCTGCTGCGCGCTGCTGAACGCGCAACCGATGGGATTTTATGCCCCGGCGCAGATCGTGCGCGACGCCGAACTGCACGGCGTGGAAGTCCGGCCGGTTTGCATCAACGCCTCGCTCTGGGACTGCACGATCGAGCAAGGCGCGGTGCGGCTTGGCTTTCGCATGATCAAGGGTCTCGCCGCCGACCACGCGGACGCCCTCATCGCCGCGCGCACCGTGCCGTACCGATCCATCGCGGACCTGCATCGGCGCGCCGCCATGCCGGTCGCGGCACTGGAACGCCTCGCCGAGGCGGACGCGTTTCACGCCGTGCACCTGGAGCGTCGCCAGGCCGTCTGGGCCATCCGCGGCCTGTCCGACAACCGCCTGCCGTTGTTCGACCACGCCGACAGCGAAACGAACGAGCCCGCCGTCGATCTGCCGCTGATGACCAAGGGCCGCCAGGTGGTGGAGGACTACCGCTCGGTCGGCCTGAGCCTGCGCGACCATCCGGTGTCGTTCGTGCGCGCCACGCTGGAGCAGCGCCGGATCGCGCGGTGCGCCGATCTGACGCGACGGCGCGATGGCTCACGTCTGACGGTGGCCGGGATCGTGCTGGTCCGGCAACGGCCCGGCAGCGCTCAGGGGGTGCTGTTCGTGACGATCGAGGATGAGACCGGGCACGCCAATCTGATTGTCTGGCCCTCGGTTTTCGAACGGCAACGGCGGGTGCTGCTGTCGGCGACGATGCTGGCGTGCCGCGGCAAACTGCAAAAGGAAGGCGAGGTCATCCACGTCATCGCCGACGAGATCATCGACCTGTCCGCGCTGTTGCGAAGCGTCGGCGACGAGACCCGGGAGATGCGCGTGCCGACCCGGGACTTCCGATGAACGCCGCCATCATTCCACGGGCGTCCCGGCATATTGATCCAGGACCTCCTCCACCGGACCATCGGCGCGGATACGGCCCTTTTCCAGCCAGATCGCCCGCGTGCACCATTCCCGCACGATCGGCACGCTGTGCGTGGTCAGCACCAGGATATCGGCGGCTCGCACCATATCCTCCAGCCGCCGGCTGGCCTTTTCCATGAAGCCCGCGTCGCCCGCCAGGAACCATTCGTCCATCAACAGGATGCGCGGCCGGATCGCGGTCGCCAGAGCGAACCCCAGCCGCACCGACATGCCGGCCGAATAAATCCGCATCGGCAGGTCGATGAAATCCGACAGTTCCGAGAACGCGATCACGTCCTCTTCCAGCCGCGTCAGCATCGGCCGCGAGAAGCCGTTATACAGCCCGCGCAGCATGATGTTCTCCCGGCCCGTCAGCTCCGGGTTCATGCCCAGACTGGGATCGAGCAAGGCGTTCATGGTGCCATGCAGCCGGACCTGGCCGGTCACCGGCTCATAGATGCCGGCCAGCACGCGCAGCAACGTCGTCTTGCCGGCGCCGTTCGAGCCGACCAGTCCCAGCCGCTCCCCGCTTCTCAGGCTGAAGTTGATGTCGCTCAGCGCGCGGACGACGACGCGATGCTGCTTGTCCTCGGCCAGCCGGCCGGACGCCGCCGCCACCAGCAGCTTCTTCAGGCTGCGGGAATTGCCATGATACAGCGGGAACAGAACAGACACGTCACGCGCGTCCACCGAGGCGTCGAAACTCATCATCTAGATCCAGAACGCGATCCGGCCGCGCGCGCGCAGGAAGAACATCCACGCCACCCCACAGAGCAGCGCGCTGTAGACGACCGCGCCGACCCAGACGAGCGGCGAAGGCGCCTGACCCAGCAGCGGAGAGCGGACGATTTCCAGCATGTCGTAGAACGGATTGAACGGCAGCCACACCGCGCGATTGCCAAGCTGCTCCGGCTTCCAGATCACCGGCGACAGGAAGAACGCGATCTGCATCACGCTGTTGACGATCGGCATGATGTCGCGGAACCGCGCGCAGATCCCGCCCAGCAGCAGCGACAGCGCCAGGGCGTCGACAATCCACAGCGGCAGCGCCGGAAGCGCCAGCAGCGCGGTCGCGCCAGGCCAGATCCGCAACGTCAGGAACACCACGACGATCACGCAGATGTTGTGCCCCAGCACCAGAACGTTGCGGATCAAAATCCGGATCGAGAACAGAAAGAACGGCATGCGCACGGACCGGATCACCGGCTCGGACTCGGTGAACGCCCCGCACGCCTCCCCCACCAGCGTGGCCAGAAAGCCCCACAGCACCTGCGACAGCGCCAGAAACGGCAGATAGTCCCGCAACGTCATGTGGAACAGCGCGGAGTACAGGAACCCGAGCGAGCCCACCATCACGCCGGTCGAAATCGTTAACCAGAACGGACCCAGCATGGAGCCGCGGTAACGCAGCCGGATATCGAGCCAACCCAGAGACCAGGCCAGCCGCCACAGCCGCAATCCGGCCAGTACGTCGCTGATCGCGAACCGATTGCGGGCGGCCGTCGACATTCCCGACAAGAACTCGAGAACCGTATCCTGTTCAGCTTCTGAAACCTGGATGGTCATAACCTGCGGGGCCAGTACCCCATCCCTCCGCGGTGGGCAACAGACGCCCACTTTCTTTGCCGGACCGCAAAAAATCGCCGGATGTGGGGTTGGCGAAACGGACAGGATCGTGTTCAAGGGATGGAGACGAGGCAAACACTCGTGAGGGGGTCGACACAGTCTTGCCATAAAGATCGGGGTAGGATAGGGGGTTAGCGAGGATTGCTCATCGCCTATCTTAAGCGACCAGCGCGGGGGGATTTCCGTCCGGTCGTCGTTCATACGGGTCCTTTGGCCAGGCCAAACAGGAGTTCGCAGCGGATGAGACGACCGCATTGGCGTTCCGCCATGTTCACAGCCGTTTCCGGGGTTGTTGGCCTCGCGATGTTGGCGGGATGCGCTACCCAGACGCGTTATGGCGCGACCGACGAAACCGCCCGGTATCTGCAGAATGCCCGCGGCCGCTATGTCATCCCGGGTCCGCCCGGTGACCCCTGGGGCCCTTATATCCGCGAAGCCTCGCAGCGATTCGACATGCCGGAGAGCTGGATTCGCGCTCTGATGCGGCAGGAGTTGGGCGGCAATCTCTATCGCAACGGCCGATTGATCACCTCCAGCGCCGGCGCCATGGGCCTGATGCAGGTGATGCCCGGCACGTATGCCGAGTTGCGCGCCCGTCATCAACTCGGCCCGGATCCGTTCGATCCGCATGAGAACATCATGGCCGGCGTGGCGTACATGCGTGAGATGTATGACATGTATGGCTCGCCGGGGTTCCTCGCGGCCTACAATGCCGGACCCAACAGATTGGACGATTATCTGGCGAATCAACGGGCTCTCCCCGACGAGACGCGGCATTATGTGGCCGCCATCGGGCCGGCCTTGCGCTACGCCTCGCCGCGCGTCCGCTCGCCGGCCGAGCAGTTCGCCATGAACCAACTGCCGCTGAATATCCCGCCGGGTCCGCGGTATGGCTACGGCTCGGTGCAGGTGCCGACGATCCAGGTGGCGGCCGCGACCCAGTATCGTCCGCCGGTGTTCACGGCGGCGCCGGTCCAGCCGACCTACACCCCGCCCGCGCCGACGAGAGCCCTCGCCTGGGCGCAACCGGCCCGGCCGGTCTTCACGCCGGCGCCGGTCGCCCAACCGCCGGCCCTCGCCTGGAACCCGCCGCCGAGACCGCCGGTCTATACGCCGGCGCCGCCTCCACCCCGGACCGAAGTGGCGCGAGTTGAAGAGCCGGTTGAGGACGAAGCACCGGTTCGCCGGACCGCACATCTTCACGCATCACTATGATACGTCCCGCGTCGCCCTCAACATTCCGCACGTGTCGCCGAGCCGGAGTGGCGGCGGTCTGCACCTGATCTCCAGCGCCATGGCGGCCGAGGTGTTCACCGCGCGGCGCGGCAAGAAGAGTGCCGTGGTGCCGGCCAGTCTTCCGCGGTTCGAGCATGAGCATGCTCATGCCGGACCGGTCTGGAAGCTGCATGCCGAGGGCCCGCTTCAGGCCAAACCGGTCTGCCACAAGAACCACGGCAAGGCCGTCTGCATCTGATCAATCCGTCGCCGAAGCAAGGCCGGTCCGCATGGGGCCGGCCTTGTTGATTCAGACCCATCCGATCAGCCCGGCCCAGGTGACGGCCAGCCGATCGGCGAGACCGCGCGGGCCAGGGTGAAGGGTAGGTCCGGATCGCAGATCGCGCCGGGCCAGAACCGCCGGGAGACTGCCGCCGCCACATAGGCGCGGGGCATGCGGCCTGACGGTCCCTGACGCAGAAAACCCTCCCCCTCCGCCGCGACCCGGCGCAACACCGCGAGGACCGCGGGCGACTCCGGGGCCGCGATCGCCTCGTGCAGGGTGACCCCGGCCTCCGCCAACAGATCGGCCGGCAACAGGCAGCGATTGCGCGACGCCAGGGCGCGGTTCCATCGGACGACTCGCGCCGCGCCCGATGCCGCGCCGGACGGACGCAACCGCTCCGCCTCGGGAACGCCCAGCAATCGACCCGCGGCCACCGCGATCCCACCGGCGCCCGCGAGCAGCCAGGCCCGCCAGTCGGCCAAGCGTCTCGATCGCGGACTCCGCCTCGACCTCATGGGCATCGATGACCGGCAGCAACGCGTCCGGCGCCAGGCGGCCCGCGTCAAGCAGTTCGGCAAGCGGCGTCGCGACTTCATGCCGCCGCCGCTCGCCCTCCACCACCTCGCGCCACCAGTGCAGCCGGATCAGCGTCAGATGCGGTTCCGACGTCACCTCGCGCGCGCGCGGCAGTTCGTGGTCGAACGCGTATAACGTCAGCAGCGCGTCCCGATGCTCCGGCGGCGCGAACAGCGCGGTGAGGAACCGGTCCGGGTCATGCCGGCGGACCAGCGCGGCGATCGTCTCGTTCATGACATCAGGAGGAACAGGATGGGGATGCGGGCGCATTGCCCCGGGAGGTGGCGCCGAACGCCGAGTCGTGCAAGGTTGACCCCGCACGAGGCGACCCATACAGACCACCGCGTCCAATTCCACGCCACACACCCCGCACCGGGGAAATTCGGAGGATCCAATGGCTTTCGAACTGCCAACCCTGCCCTATTCGACATCAGCGCTCGCAGCCAAAAAGATGTGCCAGGAAACCCTGGAGCTGCATCACGGCAAGCACCACAACGCCTATGTCACCGCGCTGAACGGCTTCGTCGAGAAGGATCCCTCGTTACAGGGCAAGTCGCTTGAGGAAATCGTGAAGTCGACCGCTGCCGCCGGCGGGCCGGTGTTCAACAACGCCGGCCAGCATTGGAATCATATCGTGTTCTGGCAATGCATGAGCCCGAACGGCGGCAAGATCCCGCCGCAAGCTGCAGGCGAAGATCGACAGCGATCTGGGCGGCACGCGAAAAGTTCAAAGACGAGTTCAAGGCGGCCGGCGTGATCGCAGTTCGGCTCCGGCTGGGCCTGGCTGGTGCTGGGCTCCGACGGCAAGCTGAAGGTGACGAAGACGCCGAACGGCTCCAACCCGCTGGCCACCGGCGAGGGCAAGGTGCTGCTCGGCTGCGACGTGTGGGAGCACAGCTATTATCTGGACTTCCGCAACGTGCGTCCGGATTATCTGTCGAACTGGCTGGATAACCTGGCGAACTACGAATACGCCGAGGCGCAGCTTTAAGGTTTCGCGACGCTAAGGTTTCGTGACGCTCCGGGCAGGCGGTGCCTGTCCGGAGCCCGTCGCCGGATCAGTGGCCGACGGCTCGCTCCTGCCCCACACCGACCGAACGACGGAGGCGGCGCACTCCGCCCCGAGCCGCGGATCGCCGTAATCGAGCAACGGTTCGCGCGGTCCCGTCAACATCGCATCGACCGCCTCTCGCACCACCGCATCCTGCCTGACGGACCATGGGACCGGCTCGGCGATCGCAACGGTTTCGGAACCGCCGAAAGCGGGTTCGGCGCGCGCGGGAACGACAGAGGCCCGCACGGCCGGGGCGAGGCCCGGTGCGATGGGCGTCGAGGGCGCGGCCGTGGGCGACGCCGAAGGACGCGGCTGAACGGCGGGTCGGACCTCAGCCGCCGGGTCGGGTGACGGCGCTTCGCGGTGCGCCGCGATCGGCGATGGATCAACCGGAGCGGCGTCGGGCTGCCGATGGCTGTTTTCTTCCGCCGCGACCGGGACGGCCACCGGCTCGGCAACCGGTTCCGGCGTCGGCTCCGGCAGCGGCCGGCCAAAGGCAAGCTGCGCTTCCGGCCGGCGCTGCATCCGCACCAGCATCCCGAGCGTCCCCAGAAACATCTTTCCGGCGGCCAGCACCCCTGGGCGCGCCCGGATCACGAGTTCTTGCGTCATGCCCTCCAGCAGATCCTTCGCGCCATCATGCAGCAGGTGGTCGTACACCACGCATTGACCGGCCAGCATGGCCTCCACCGGGTCGCGCGGATTGAACGCCATGACCGAGCAGACCGCCGCCTGCTTCGCCGCGGCCCCGCGCTCCGGCGACCGCGGCGGTTTGACGGTGACGGTGTCGAGCACGCGGCGGATGATCTCGGTGAAGATCTGCTCGTGGCCGAACGGTGGAGGTTGCTGCATCGGGGTAGGCTCCGCTGGAGGACGACGTCGCGACGTTAGTTATTATTACTAACTTTCGGCGTCAACGGGTGAATCGCTGTTCCGTCCTGTGGCTCGCGGCGAAACCCCAGGACGGCGCGACGTGTCGCGGTCGCCGGGGCATGAAGCCGGCCGGCCGGCTCCGGCTGTCGTGCCGGTCGGGGCAGCAAGCCGCCCGTCGATCCGAGTGGTATGGCGCCGTCTCGGCCCGGCGCGAGGCCGCCCGGATCGGGCGCGGACACAAGGTCAAAAGTGGAGAGTTTTGTGAGGCGGGGCGGATATGGCCGGGACTCTCGTCCCGGCCATGCCGTGACGTTCTACCCGAGCGTGACTTCGGCCTCGATCACTTCCAGGTCGGCGGTCATGACCATGCCCCTGGTTTCCGGCCCCAGATAGACCGCGATGATATATACGACCAACGAACCGATCGCGCCGTACATCATCGGTTTGGCGAAACCCATGCCCTGGTTCACCGCGAAGTAGGTCAGGATCGGCGCGACCGCCGCGCCCCAGACCGCGCCCTGATGATAGATGAAACCGGCGGCGGTGGCGCGTACCTCGGTCGGGAAGCGTTCCGACAGCCAGCCGGGGTTCAGGGCATCCTTTCCGCTGAAGAAACAGATGAACAGCAGGAAGAACCCGAGGAACAAGGCCGGATCGGTCTGCATGATGTACACCGGAATGAGGAACAAGGCGATGACCGTGGGGATCATCAAAGCCCAGCGCCGTCCGACACGTTCCGACACCGCGCCCCAGAAGCTGCACGCGAGGAACGTGAGGATGTTGCCCCAGAACACCGGAACCGCCACCTGCGCCGGTGTCCAGCCCAGTTCTTTTGTCAGATAGGTGCCGAGCATGGCCCAGACCGCGTAGTAGGTGCAGAAGTTCGCGGCCATCCAAACGACGCCCGTGAGGGTGTTGTACAAATACTTGCGCTTGAAGATCGCGAACAGCGGCAGCGTGACCTGCTTTTGCGTCGCGTTCTGGATTTTCTTGTTTTCCGCCCAGACCTCGGGCTCTTTCACGTATGCACGGATCCAGACGCAGGCCAGCGCCGGCAGGACGCCCAGGATCAGCATCCCGCGCCAGCCGTAGCCCTTATGCCACGCCTCCAACGGTCCATACAGGAAGCCGTATGCCAGGCCGGACAGAGCGAACCCCAGCCCCCAGGAGCCTTGCAAAACGCCGGACATCAGCCCGCGCGACCGCGCCGGCCAGGATTCCATCGCCAGCGCCGCTCCGGCCGGCCATTCCGCCCCCATGCCGATCCCCAATATCGCCCGGATTACGAACAGGAACATAAAGCTGGGCGAGAACCCCGCGAGAAGATTGCAGATGGAATACCAAAGAATGGAGATCATGAGCGGCGCCCGGCGGCCCAGCCGGTCGGCCAGCCAGCCGGATGCGGTCGCTCCACCGAGGCGCATGACCAGGGTGACCGAGAAGATCGCGGTCACGTCGATCAACGGAACTTTGAATTCCTGCGCGATCGGCGCCATGATCAAAAGGAAGACCGTGAAGTCGAAGGCGTCCAGCGTCCAACCCATCCAGGCGGCGCAATAGGCGTACCATTGGTCCTTGGTGGGTTCTTTCCACCACGGAACGTTTTCCGCGTTTCCGGCGTATCCCGACATTGATTTAAACTCCCTGCGTGTGGCCTGCCTGTATTGGACGGGCTTATGTTTGCCCATTCCGAGTACAGACTATCAGGGAGATCAACTCGGATGCAACCAGTTCCAACGCGACGCCGCCGCCCTGGCGCGCCGCCTGGCCGGGCCGCCGGGGTTGACCCGGGCGCCGGCGGCGTCACTCTGGCGATCCGTGACGACCGGCCCAGTCATGCGATCCATGGCCGTTCGCCCATTGGCAAGGCAAGAAAGGAAACATCCCAATGACGATCCGATTTGACGACCGTGTTGCCATCGTAACGGGTTCCGGAGCGGGCCTTGGCCGGCAACACGCTCTGCTGCTGGCCTCACGCGGTGCCAAAGTCGTCGTGAACGACCCGGGCGGCGCGGTGGACGGCACGCGGCGGCGCCAACGCCGTCGCCGATCAGGTCGTCGCCGAAATCAAAGCGGCGGGCGGCGAGGCGGTGGCCAATTACAATTCCGTCGCCGACTTCAAATCCGCGCAGGGCATCATCGATACGGCGATGAACACCTGGGGCCGGTTGGACATTCTGGTGAACAACGCCGGCATTTTGCGCGATAAGGCGTTCCAGAACATGTCGATCGAGGATTTCGAATTTACTTCGCAGGTGCATTACATGGGCACCGTCTATTGCACCAAGGCGGCGTGGCCGATCATGCGGGAGGCGCGTTATGGCCGCATCGTCGTCACCACATCGGGCTCCGGCACCATCGGCAATTTCGGCCAGAGCAACTACGGCGCGGCGAAGATGGCCGTGGTCGGACTGATCAACGTGCTGCGTCTGGAGGGCGCGCGCTACAACATTCTGTGCAACGCGATCTCGCCCTCGGCGCGCACACGGATGACCGAGGACCTGCTGCCCGAGGCCATGCGCAAATACATGAAGCCCGAACTGGTGTCTCCGGCCGTCGCCTGGATGGCGAGCGAGAACTGCACCGTCACCGGACAGATCATCGCCGCCGCCGCCGGTGGCTATTCGGTGGTGCAGTATTACCAGTCGGAAGGCGTGCAATTCGATCCCGAGGCGCCGGTCACGCTGGAGATGTTCGACGAGGCGTTCCCGAAACTCAGCGACATGAGCAACGCCGCGCCGCTCGGCCGCAACCGCGCGCGGTTGGAGGAACGGCTGCGGGCGATGGGCCGCGTCGGGTAGCGGCGCCTCACGTCAGGGCCGGGCACCGACCCGGCCGTCGTTCGCGGTATGGTGCCTGCGAAGATGGCCGGCTCGGAGGCCGGCCCCGGCGATCGACCGTGTCGCGCGATCCCGGTTCCGGCCTGCTTCGTTTCAGTTCCGGTGATGTGCCCGATACCACGGATTGCGCAGCACCCGCCCAGGCAAAGCGCCACTGTGCTTGCCGTCCTCCAGCAGGATCTGGCCGTTGACGACGGTCATGTGAATGCCTTGCTGCCGGCTCGCGGATCCGCATCGCGCCGTTGGGGAAATCATGCACCACCTCATGCGGCAGCGGCTTCACCGTGTCGGGATCGAATATCACGATATCCGCGACCATGCCCGGCTGCAGCAGGCCGCGGTCATGCAGACCGAACAACGACGGCCGACTCGAACGTCAGCCGCCGCACCGCGGTTTCCAGCGACATGATGTGCTTCTCGCGCACCCACTCGCCGAGCAAGCCGCGTGCTGAAGCCGAATCCGCTCTGGAATTGCACATGCGCGCCGCCATCCGATAGCCCGATGATGGCGTTCGGATAATTCAGGATCGCCGCGACCGCTTCATCATCGACGTTGTTCTCGCCGTGCAGGAACGCGGTCTGCAAGTCTTCTTCCACCACCAGATCGAGGAACGCGTCGATGATGCCCTTGCCTTGCGCTTTGGCGATCTGTCCGACCGTCATGCCGACAAGACCTTGGTTCTTCGGCAATGCGGCGTGCTGCACGGTCATGTAGTCCCACCACGTGCGGCTGATGCCCGGCGGATCGCGATCGACCTTGAATTCCACCGCCTCGGCATGCAGCTTCTCGCGCACGTCCGGATCGCTGTAGGCCCGCAGCTTCTCTTCATGCGAGGCGAGCAAAATCGGATGCCAGGTCGGCAGCCCGCGGAACGTCTGCGTATTGTCCATCGTGAAGAAGTCGGTGATGCGATTGGGCGTGCTCATCGGATAGGCGCGAATGCCTTTCGCGACGGTCGCATCGACATGCGCCATTTGTTCCTTCCACTCACCGGGACGCCGCGCCGACTGATTGAGGTTGTTGTACACCACGGGCCGGCCCGTTGCCTCCGACAGCCGGCTCATCAGGCTGTTTTTCATTTCGATGCCGTTGCCGCCGCCGCTTTGAATAATTCCCGTCCCGAGTTCCCGCAGCACGTCGCCGAGCGCGAAGATCTCCTTCTCCTCGGCCCACAACGCCGGCACATGCACGCCTTGCGGATCGTAGTGCCCCTGATTGCGCGACACCGACAAACCCAGAGCGCCCGCCTTCATCCCATCGCGCACGACATCCCGCATCGCGTTGATCTCGGCGTCGGTCGCGGCGCGTTTCTGGCACTCGTCGCCCATGACATAGTAACGCACCGCCGTGTGGCCGATGAGGTTGCCGACGTTGACGCCCAGATCGCGGTCGAGCCGGTCGATGTATTGCGGCACCGTCTCCCACGCGAATTCGACCGTGCGCAACACCTCCATCGGGATCGCTTCAACGTACGACAGGAACTCCGCCAGCCGTTCCGATTTGCCCGGCCGCACCGGCGCCAGCGACAACGAGCAATTGCCGAAGATCACCGTCGTCGCGCCATGGTCGCAGGAATACGAGCACAACGGGTCCCACGTCACCTGCGCGTCATAGTGGCAGTGATTGTCGATGAAGCCGGGCGCCACCACCGCGCCGCCGGCGTCCACCACGCGCGTCGCCGGGCCGCCGAGTTTACCGATCTCGACGATCTTGCCGTCCTTGACCGCGACATCCCCGCGGTAGGCCGGCATCCCCGAGCCATCGACGATACGTCCATTCTGGATCAGCAAATCGTACGCCATCGGTCTTCTCCCTTATTATTTCACCGTTCGTTGTTCCCGCCAGGGTAGCACACCAACCCGCCAGGCCCCAATTCCATGGCCCACACGCGCGCCTCCCGGCGCATGTCCGCGTTTTCACTGGCCCGATTTTGCTTTGAACTTATCTCCCTTATAGTTCCCCGTTGCTCCACTGCCCCGAAAGCCCGCCGCCCATGCCCGACTTCCCCGCCCTCCGCGCCGAGCGCGCCGAACTGGAACTCTCCATCGAGGCACGGCAGCGCGAACTCGGCCCCGATCACCCCGACCTCGCCAACGACCTGCGCGCGCTGGGCCGCCTCGCGCACGAGCTGGGGGATTTTCAGGACGCCCAGTCGCTGCTGCATCGGGCGTTGGCGCTGCATACGGAATCCATGGGGGCCGAGCATCCGGAAACCGCGACCACCATCAACCATATCGGCCTCGTGCTGCACGATCTGGGCGATCTCGACGCGGCGGCGGCGGCGTTCGAGCGTGCGCTGGCGCTCGACGAGCAGGCGCTCGGCCGGGAGCATGTCAACGTCGCGCGCGATTGCAACAATCTGGCGGGAGTGTTGCGCGACATGGGCGACCGTTTCGCCGCGCGCGAGGCGCTCGATTGGTCGCTATCGGTTTACATGGCGCAACTCGGCCCCGATCACCCAACGACCAAGTCCGTGAAGCGCAACCGCTCGCTGCTCGGATAGTCCGCGCCGGGCCGCCGCCTCAGGCCACCGCGCGCACTTCGCGGAGAAATCCCCGCACCTGCTCGCGCAACTGAGCGGATTGCCGGGCGAGACCGGTGGACGCCGTCAGCATCTCGTTCGCCGTGGTGCCGGCGGCTTCCACCGCGCCCGCCACGCCACCGATATTCGACGTGACCTCCATCGTGTCGCGCGACGCCTCCGCGATCGAGCCGACGATTTCCTGCGTCGCCTTCGCCTGTTCCATGACCGCCGAGGCGATCGAGGACGCGGTCTCGTCGATCTTGCGGATCGTCTCCGAGATGCCGCCGATCGCCCGCACCGCCTTTTCCGTAGTGCCTTGGATCGCGGCGATCTTGTTCGAGATGTCGGCGGTCGATTTGGCGGTCTGCGTTGCCAGGTCCTTCACTTCGGACGCCACCACCGCGAAGCCGCGGCCGGCTTCGCCCGCTCGCGCGGCCTCGATCGTCGCGTTCAACGCGAGCAGATTGGTCCGCCCCGCGAGGCCCGAAATCAGATTGACGACCTCACCGATGCTGCCCGCCACGGCACTGAGTTCGGACACGATCGCCGCGGTCGTATCGGCCTCATGCACCGCCTCCCGCGACATTTCCGTTGACCGCTCGACCTGACGGCGGATCTCCGCCACCGAGGATCCCAGTTCCTCCGCGGCGCCGGCGACGACGATGACATTGGCTCCGGCCTTTTCCGCCGCCGAGGAAACCGCGTTGGTCTGACTGGCCGTTCGCGCCGAGGATTCCGCGAGCTGTCGCGCGGTCGTTTCGAATCGCGTGGCCGCCTCCGACACGGTTTCGGTCAGGGCGGACATGTCCTGATCGAACTGATTGGTCACCCCACTCAGCCTCTCCGCCCGCTCCTTCGCGGCCGCGGAGGCCAGCGTGACGTCGTTGATATCCACCAGCGATCCGCAGGCGCGAATGGCCTTGCCGGCGGCATCGTGCACGACCCCGCCCGTCGCGCGGTACCAATGCCAGGTGCCGTCGGCCTTCTTCAGCCGGTAGGTGACGTCGTACAGCGACTTGCCGGCTTTCTTCTTCAACGCCTCATTGAACGCCGCGAAGGTGCGCGCGACATCGTCGGGATGGAGTTTGTCCGACCAGGACTGGCAGACATTCGGAAAGTCGGTCTCGCTCCGAAACCCCAGCAGCCGGCGAAATTCGTTGGTCCAGGTCCATTGGCTTTTTGGATGCAGCGCGTCCTCATTCACCAGCACCGCGTCCCATAGGCCGACGCCGCAGTAATTGCCCAGGACATCCAGCAGTTCATCACTTTTGGCTTTCCGACGCTGAAACACGCTGAACTCCTTTGGCGCGCGAACAAGGTGCCGGTTCTACGCCGCCAATGGTTTACAAAGCTTAAATCGCGCGTCAGGAAGGCCTCAGGGACACGCCCAAGGGATTCTCCACCAGGGACCCTCCACCAGGGACGGGCCACCAGGGACGGGCCACCAGGGACGGGCCACAGGGACCCTCCACAGGGGCTGGCCACCAGGGACTGGCCACCAGGGGCCCTTCACCAGGGGCAGGCCACGACGACGCCGGGCCGCGGACAACCGCGGCGGCGGGCTGTATGGAACTCCCTCCATCGACACGGGCGCGGCATCATGCGGCAGACGCAAGACCAACACACACGAGCAGTCTTGCTGGATCTGGACGGGACATTGTCCGAACTCCCGGCCGGGAATCGCCGCATGCTTCCGGCACACCCTCGACGAGCTTGGACACGACCCCTCCGCCGCCGGCGATCTCACCTGGGCCGTCGGGCCGCCGATCGCGGTGTCGCTTCAACGGTTGCTGTCACCGTTCGGCGATAATCGGGTAGACCTCGCGCTGGCGATCTACCGGGAACGCTATTCCACGGTCGGCATCTACGATTGCGCGGTGTATCCGGGCGTCATTGGGATGCTGGACGGCCTGCGGGACGCCGGGTTCGCGATGTGCATCGCGACCTCCAAGCGGCGGGATTTCGCCGACCGGGTCATCGATTACCTCGGGCTGCGCGATTATGTCCGCGCCGTGTATGGCGCCGAACCGGGCGGCGGGCTGGATCACAAGCAGGACCTGCTGGCCCACATCCTGGCGGTGGAGCACTTCGCGGCGAACGGCTGCGTCATGCTCGGCGACCGCTTGCACGACATCGAGGCCGCGAAGGCCAACGCGATCCGTTCCATCGGCGCGCTGTGGGGCTATGGCGGGCGCGACGAACTGGAAACCGCCGGAGCCAATGCCATCGCGACGGCGCCGCCCGACGTGATACCGCTGGCGGTGACCTGAAGATCGGCCGCCGGTGGCTACGAAATCACCGCCTCGCGGGGCATGCTTCGCTGAAACGAGCGCCGCCGCCGGATCATTCCGACCCCGCCGAGCGCCACGCCGAAGATCGCCAACGGTTCCGGCTCGGGCATCGGCAGAACGCCATCGATGTTGAACACCGCGACGAAGTCGGCCGGCCCGCTCGCGCCGTCCCAGTTGAGACTGATGACCCCGCCGGTGAGATCGTAGGTAAGGTCGGGCGAAAAGTTCGACGAAATCAAGGTCAGCGACGGAAACAGGGTCGTCTCGTCGTAGAAGCTCATGCCCCAACCGCAGGCGACATCCGACACCTGATCCTCGACCGTCAGCGTGGTCGCCGTGAAGGTGGCGATGTCGTCGTTCGAGCCGTCCGCGTGTTCGAACGTGATCGGAGCCGTGCCGGACGGCGTCGGAAAGACGTTGCCGCCATTGCCAAGCGTGCAGAAGTTCAGGTTGCCGTCGATCGTATCGCCGGTCAGCGAGGCCGCTCGCGACGGGGACGCACCCAGCGAGACCAGCGCGAAGGCGGATGCCAACGCCAGAGCAACCGTCAAAACGCGCGTTCTGAACCGTGTCAGCATCGCTTTCGTTCCCCTTTCCGATGGATCCCGAACTGATCTTCATGTCAGCTTCGCGATGATCGCACCGCACCGGTTACGCCATTGCTTCATGTGGTCACAGCGCCGGTCGTCGCTTTGGTCCCACCGGTGGTCCCGCCCTTTGGTGCCGCCGGTGGTCCCGCCGGCGATCCCGCTCGGGCCGCCCCTGGGGGCCACGCCCTGGACTCATCCTTGGGGGCCGCCCCTGGGGGCCACCCTTGGGGCCAACCGCCATTTGCGGTCCGGCGCACCACGCGGTACAAACCGAGACGACAGAACGAAGCTCAGGGAGGCCGCATTGGACGACGTGATTTCCGGCGCCTACGTCTTCACCGGCGAGCGATCGGCGCGAAGCTACACCCTCAACAAGATGGCGAACTCATTGAGCACGCCGGAAAACCGCACCCGGTTCCAGGCCGACGAGGCGGGCTACATGCGTGAGCGCGGCTGTTCCGACATCGAGATCGATCTCGTGAAGCGGCGTGACTGGAAGGGCATGATGGAGCACGGCGCGAGCATTTATCTGCTGCTGAAGATCGGTGCCGCCGTCGGTGTGCCGCTGCCCGAAATCGGCGCCCACACGTCGGGCCGTACGCTCGCCGAACGCAACGCGCGCAAAGGATAACGATCATGGCGACGGTGATTGGCGGTATTGGTACCTCGCACGCGCCGACGATCGGGGTCGCGTGGGATCGCGGACAGCAGAAGGAGCCGCTGTGGGCGCCGCTGTTCGACGGCTACGTTCCGGCGCGGCACTGGTTGGAGGAGATGCGGCCGGATCTGTTCCTGATCGTTTACAACGATCACGTGAACCAGTTCTTCTTCGATGCCTACCCGACCTTCGCCCTCGGCGTCGGCGCGACGCACGCGCAGGCGGATGAGGGTTGGGGCAAGCGGAACCTGCCGGATGTGCCCGGCGATCCGGATTTCGCCTGGCACCTCGCGCGGTCGCTGGTGGAGGATGAGTTCGATCCGACGATCTGCCAGGAGATGGCGCTGGATCACGGCGTGCTGTCGTTCCTGCCGTTGTTGACCGATACCGACTGGAAGGTTCCGGTCGTTCCGTTGGCGGTGAACGTGATCCAGCATCCGATCCCGACGCCGCGGCGGCTGTTTCGCCTCGGCGCGGCGTTGCGGCACGCGATCGAAACGTACCCGAAAGATCGCCGCATCGTCGTGTTCGGCACCGGCGGCCTGACGCATCAACTGCATGGCACGAAGTTCGGCACGAAAAACGCCGCCTGGGACAACGAGTTCATGGACCGCCTGGAGACCGAGCCGACAGGTCTGTCGGAACTCTCAACCCAGGACTACATGGAACGCGGCGGCACCGAGGGCGTCGAGATGATCATGTGGCTCGCGATGCGGGGCGCGCTCGGCGGCAATGTGAAGCGGGTGCACCGGAATTATACCGCGCCGATGACCACGGGGTATGGGCTGCTGGTGCTGGAGACGTAAGGGTCGCGCGAGACCCGGCGCCGGCCGGCCGGCGCCGGACGCTCTCGCGAGCGACCGGCCACCGGGACGCCTACCGGCTTTCCCCCAAAAAACCTTCGCGCAGCGTGGCCAACCGCGCCAGCGCCGCCGCCGGCAATGGGCCCTTGCGCACCGCCGCCAAAGCGCCGTCGAACTCATCCACCGTCGCCATGCCCACCAGGATCGTGCCCATCGCCGGATGCGTGATGGCGAAGCGGATCGCGGCCTCCGGCAGGCTGGCGGCGAACCCTTCCGTCACCAAAGGCGTCAACCGCCGCGCCCGCGCCAGATCGGCGTCATAGCTGGAGGCGGTGCCGATCGGCTCCGGCGGCGGCGAGGCGATCGGATGGCGTTGCCCGGAGCCGCTCAACGCGCCGCCCGCGATCACCCGGATGCCGACGACACCCACGCCGGCATCGCGCGTATGATCGAACATCCGGCCGTAATCCTGCGCCGGGTAGCCCGCCGGCAGCGCCTCCCCGGCCGACGGATTGAGCATGTTGTAGCTGACCTGCGCGCTGTCGAACTTTTTCGCGTCGATCACCCGCAGCAGCGCCGCGGTTTCGCCCACCGCGGTGATCCCGAGGAAGCGTGTCTTGCCCGC
The DNA here is from genome assembly GCA_963719675.1 of uncultured Alphaproteobacteria bacterium. Classification (GTDB taxonomy): domain Bacteria; phylum Pseudomonadota; class Alphaproteobacteria; order Acetobacterales; family Acetobacteraceae; genus Rhodopila. The sequence goes on from CAVRDN010000095.1 coordinate 85,149, forward strand.
TTTGCGTAACGTTTCAAACGCCGGCACGACCTCATTCAGCACCTGATCCGCGCTGAGCGTGTCGCCGCCGCCGCTCACCGTGATCGCATTGTGCAGATGGAAGATATCGACATGATCCATCTGCAGCCGCGCCAGACTGCCATCCAGCGATTCCGTCACCGCCGCGGCGATGCGGCCGAAATCGGCGGCCGGCAGGCGCACCTTCGTGCCGACGAACACGCCGGACGGCTTCAGGGTTTTCATCGTCCGGCCCAAATTCGTTTCGGACGCGCCATTGCCGTACTGCACGGCGGTATCGAAGTAATTGATGCCGGCATCCAGCGCGCGGCCGATCGCCTTCTCCTGATCCGCCGCCGCGCCGCGCACCATCAGGCCGCCCACCGCGCCGCAACCAAACCCCAGGATCGAGATCGTCATGCCGGTGCGGCCATAAACGCGCGTTTCCATGTCGTCAGCTCCCATAAAGGCCCGAGGCCCGGGCTCGTAGTTTGCAAAGCGCCACCAGCAGGTCGAGCGTCGGTGTCTCAACGCCCGCGATCCGCGCCAGCACCAGCGGCGCGTCGAACATGCCGTCGATCTCCATTGGCCGGCCGAGTTCCAGATCCTGCAAAATGCTGGGCTTATGGTCCATGCCGCCCTGGCTGGCCACGCGCGCGTCATGATTGGTCGTCGGCCGCGCGCCGAGCGCCCGCGCGATGGACGTGGCCTCATGCATCATGCGCAGCGCCGCCTCCCGCGCCGCCGGCTCGGTGTAGACGGTCTTCGGCGCCGAGCCGGACAGCACCGCCAGCGTGCCGCCCGCCAGGTTGCTGATCAGCTTGTTCCAGATCTCGCTACGGATTTCCGTCGTCGCCTCGCCGCTGATGCCGCCTTTGGTGATGATTTCCGCCAGCGCCGCGACCCGCGGGCTCAGCGTGCCGTTCGGCTCACCGAGGACGACGCGGCTTTTCGGCTGCTCGACGTCGATGACGCCGGGATCGATGACCGCGCTCGCGGAATAAACCACGCCGCCAATCGCGCGATCCGGGCCGACGACTTTCAACAACACGTCGTCCGGATCGACCCGCGGCAATTTGCGCCCATCATGCGGGCCGCCGAGATGCAGAAAATACCACCAGGGAATGCCGTTCATCACGAACGGCACGGCGGTATCCCGTTTCAGTAACGGACCGATCCCGGCCGCCACCGCCGGCAGAGCGGGCGCCTTCACGGTGACGAACACCGCGTCCACCGGCCCGACCGTGCGCGGATCGTCGGTCGCCTGGACCTTGACCTTGTGCACGCCGTCCACCGCGTGGACCTCCAATCCGTTGGCCTGAATCGCCGCCAGATGCTTGCCGCGCGCGATGACCGAGACCTCGGCGCCACCTTTCGCCAGTCGAACCGCCAGGTGGCCGCCAATGGCCCCCGCCCCGTAAACGCAAGCGCGCATGAGAACTCCGTTGGTTCGTTTATCGTTGGCCGTTCAGTCGTCGTTCGACGTATCGGAAGCGCTTCCCAATTTCGGGTCAAGCGGGCGTCCGAAGCGGATGCGGTGCATGGTCAGCAACTCCATCAGGTCGGTCACGCCGAGCATCACCGCATCGACCCCGCAGCGCGGACACAGCGGGGTCTCGCCGTCATCGACCCAGTCGATGACCTCGGTCGCCTCGAACACCTGGAGGCAGTGGAAACAGCCGCAATACATGGTTCGTCCTTTCGGATCGCCTCGGTTATACAGCGGCCCCGAACGCCCAGGAATGGCGCGTCGAAGCATGGAAGCGATCTTCGCGCGAACCGCCAACTTACCTGGTTGATCCTCCTCACGACCGCGCTCCGCCTCGCCTTCGCCGCCACCACCGGCCTCGGTGTGGACGAAAGCTACATGGTCGCCGCCGGCCGCGTCCTGAGCCTCGGCTACTTCGACCATCCCCCCGCCGCGTGGTGGCTCTGCTGGGCTTCGGCCCATGCATTCCACTCCGAGGCGCCGGTCGTCGTCCGCCTGCCGTTCATCCTGCTGTTCGCGCTGACCACGTGGTTGATGGCGCGCCTCGGCACGGCGATCGGTGGCCCGCGCGCCGGCTTCTGGGCCGCGGTGACGCTGAACCTGTCGCCGGTCTTCGGCGTCACGTCAGGCACCTGGGTCCTGCCGGACGGCCCGCTGGACTGCGCGCTGACCGGAGCCTCCCTTTGCCTGCTGCGCGCCCTGCCCGACCGCGCGCGATGGCGATCCTGGTGCGGCGGTGGAGCCTGCGCCGGGATCGCGCTGTTCTCCAAATACTCCGCCGTGCTGACCATCGCCGGCGCGCTGCTGTTCCTGCTCGTCAACCGCGAGCACCGCGTCTGGCTGCGCCGCTGGCAGCCCTATGCCGCCGCCGCGATCGCCCTGCTGATCTTTTCCCCCGTCGTCATCTGGAACATCGAGCACCATTGGGCTTCTTTCGCGTTCCAGGGCGCCCGCGCCGGCGGCCTGCGCTTCCATCCATTGGGCCCTTTGACCACCCTCGCCGGCGAGGCGTTGTTCGTGCTCCCCTGGTTCTGGGCGCCGATGATCGTTCTGGGTTGGCAGGCATTCCGCGGCGGCTGGCGAGAGCAAATGCTGGCCTGCCTCGCCGCGCCGCCGATCATCCTGTTCGCCCTGATCGCCGCGTCGTCCTCCCAGCGCATCCTCTTTCATTGGGCCGCGCCCGGCTACCTGATGCTGTTTCCGTTGCTCGGCCGGTTCGTCGCGGCGCATTGGCGGCGTCCGGCGATCCGCCGCTCGATCATCGGCACGGCGGCGCTGTGCGTCGTGAGCGCCACCGTGATCGCCACGCAACTCCAGTTCGACTGGCTGGGTGCGCTGATGCCGGCGAAGGACCCGACCGCGGAGGGCCTGGACTGGACCTCGCTGCGGGACGACCTCGCCGCGCGCGGTCTGTTACATTCCGGAACGGTCGTCGGCGTGCCGAACTGGCGCGACGCGGGCAAGATCGCGCATGCGCTGGGACCGGACGTGACGGTCATTTGCCTGAACGAGGACGCCCGCCAGTTCGGCTTCGCCTTTCCGGCCGACCGCTGGATCGGCGCCGACCTGCTGCTGTTGATCGTCGATCACCCCGGCAGCGGGCTCGCCGCGTTACGCGAGCGGTTCGACCGGATCGAACCCCTGCCGCCCGCGACCGTGACGTTACGCGGGCGAACGTTGAAGACCGTGACCGTCGCGGTTGGCGAACGATTGCACGTGGACTGACAGCCTCGCCCGCCGCGTGATTCAGTGCAGCGGAATGTCGAACACGGCGTACGCCTGGCCGTTCTCGTCCCGCTCGCGTTCCGGCATGTCCGGCCGGTGATTGATGCCGGAATAGTGCGCGATCAACGCCCGCCGTTCCATCCCTGGGCGCGCGGGCATGGAGCCGCGGTGCATCAACCGGCCGTGCCAGATCAGCACGTCGCCCTTCCTGGCGAGGAACATCCGAGGCGCGGCGCCACGCCGTTCGATTTCCGCCTCGACCGCGGGCGTCACGAACCGCTCGGAGAGTTTCGGCCAATGGCTGATGCCGTGCTCGCGTCCGGAGATCTCTTCCGCGGTCAGAAAACTCCGCACCTTTTCGCCGCGCAGCAACGGCCATCGATGCGATCCCGGCACGTATTCGAACGGACCGGAGTTCGGCATGAATGTCATCGAGCGCCATCCAGACCGCCGCATACCAACTGTTGACATGCGGCGGATTGAGGTAGTCGTCCTGATGCCAGTTCCGCTCCGTGCTGATCCAACCCGTGAGGGTCAGGTGCAGCAACATCTCCTCGCCGATCAGATGTTCCAGCATGCGCATCAACGGCGGCCAGAGGCACAGCGCCTTGAGTTCCGGCACCTGCGAATACGGCACCGGCGAAGCCCAGCCGCCGGGACTTCGCGGAGCCGCGCGCGCCGCGCGATGTAGGCCGCGGTCACGTCGTCCGGCAGGAACCTCGGCAGGATCACCACGCCATCCTGACGCCACGCGCGCTGCTCCGGGCTCAGCGCCGCTTCGTCCAGTTCGCGGTGATCGAGCCTGGGTAGCAGCTTCGGATCCGGCGTCTCACTCAGCGCCGCGAACGTGATGGGCCGTGTGTCCCCGGCGATGCCTCCGCTTCCGGTCAGTCGCGAGAGCAGGCGTCGCACATAGCTCATCGGGGTCTGGTGCTTTCTTCAGTCGAACAGCGACAGGTCGATCACGTCGCCCATGCGGTTATAGCCGATGTCCCCCGGATGCAAATGATCGCCGTTGTCATAGATCGGCAGCATCCGCGCCGGATGATCCGGATCGCGCAGAAACTTATCGAAATCGATCACCGCGTGGAACGCGCCGGCGGCGCGCATCCATTCATTCACCGCGATGCGCTTCGCCTCGCCCTCCGGCGTCCAGGCGCCCAGCATGAACGTCTCATTCTCGAACGGCGTGATGGTGCCGCCGAACATCCTGATGCCGCGGGCGCGCGCCCGCAGCGCCATTTGATTGAGCCCGTTGATCAGATCGTCGGCGGTGACCACCTCCTCCTTCAGGCCGCGGCGATTGCGGATGTCGTTGACGCCCAGCACAACGATCGCATGCGTGACGCCCGGTTGCGACAGCACGTCGCGGTCGAAACGCCGCACGCCGCTGTCTCCCCGTATGTCATGACATATGCGATTGCCGCCGAGACCCTGGTTCATGACGCCGAACATCTTGCCGCCGCGGGCGATAATCCGCCGCGCCAGTTGATCGGGCCAGCGGCAAAACGCGTCGTGCGTCGAGATGTTGCCATCGGTGATCGAATCGCCCAGCGCGACGATGCCGCCGACATCGGAGGTCGTCAGCACATCGATGCCCGAGAGAAAGAACCAGTCGTCGATCACCCGGCTCGCGTGCATGATCTCCATGCCGGTGAAATCGCCCGGCGGCGACAGGTAATTGAACTGCCGCGCGTAGCGTCCGGTGACGCCGAAACTCGCCGGGATTTCACCGGGCACGTAGATGCTGACCGCGAGGTCCTCCAACGGCGCGACCGGCAACGACACCGGATCGCTGATCACGAACGATCCCAGTCGGGATCTTGACCGAACCTGACCCGTTGAAGGTCACGACCCGATCCGTGTGCGGGTTGATGCCCGCCCCCGCGGCGCGTTTCGCGACGTGCGTCGCGCCGATGACCAGATCGCCCGTGCCGGCGGCGTTCGACAGCCGGACACGGATCGTTTCGCCGCCAATGCTGACGCGCGGAAACATGCAAATCGTCGGACTGCTGAGCGCGACCCCGTCCGCCGGAGCGGGTGTCGCGGTCCACGTGCCAACCCAGTGCGATGTCATGTCGTTCCCTCCTCGATTGCCGGTAGCGGAGGCGAACAGCGTGGCGACGTCAAGCGGCGCGGGGGTGGCGTCGGGGCGTAGAAGTGCCAGGGCTCCGCCCTTCGAGCCCGCCAGGGGCTTTGCCCCCTGGACCCCCGGCAAAGGCAGTGCCTTCGCAATCCGCCCATTGGTGGGTGAACAAGAGGGGCCCACCAAAATGAATGGTTTCAAGGGCCACTGCCCTTGGCGGAGGTTCAGGAGGCCGAGCCTCCTGATGGGGTCCGGGATCAAACCCCGGCGTTGCCACACCCCCAACGCCGCCCCGCGCGACTTGACGAACCAGCCGGTTTGCCGCCCTACTCGCCAGTAACGCTTCCGCGAAGAGGGTCCAGGTCATGCGTCTCATGTGGTTCCATCTGATGCCGTACACCGAACTGCCGGACGACTTCCGGGAGAAGCATCATTCGGTGTGGGTGGACATTCACTCCTCGCTGTTCGATCCGAAGCGCGCCCATTTGATGTACAACGACTTCATGGATGAGATGGAGTTCGCCGCCGATTGCGGGTTCGACGCGGTGTGCTGCAACGAGCATCACTCCAACGGTTATGGCCTGATGCCATCGCCCAATTTAATCGCCTCGGCGTTGTCGCGCCGCACCAAGGACACGGCGATCTGCGTCATGGGCAATTCGCTCGCGCTGTATAATCCGCCGACCCGTGTGGCCGAAGAATTCGCCATGATCGACTGCATTTCGGGCGGCCGCCTGATCGCCGGCTTCCCGGTCGGCACGCCGATGGATACGACCTATTGCTACGGCCAGAACCCATCGATGTTGCGGGAGCGTTATCTCGAGGCGCACGATCTGGTGATGCGCGCCTGGACCGAGAAGGACACGTTCGCCTTCAACGGCCGCTATAACCAGCAGCGTTACGTCAACATCTGGCCGCGCCCGGTGCAAACGCCACATCCGCCGGTCTGGATCCCCGGCGGCGGCTCGATCGAGACGTGGCAATGGTGCGCGGAGATGGACTACGTCTACGCGTATCTCTCGTATTTCGGCTACAAGGACGGCAAGGAGACGATGGACGGTTTCTGGCGCGAAATGGCTCGGTTGGGCAAGGACCGCAATCCGAACCGCGCCGCGTTCCTGCAATTCGTGGGCGTCGCCGAGACGCGCGAGAAAGCCCTGGAACTGTATCGCGAACCGGCCGAGTATTTCTATGGCCGCTGCCTGTTCACCGATCCGATGTGGGCCAGTCCGCCCGGCTACATCACCGAGGGGACGATGCGCGCCGGCCTCACCAGCCAGGTCGGCCGCGCCGCGACGCAAAGCGCCCGCACCCAGGCGCGCGCCACGGAAATGGCCGACATCGTCGATAAGGGCTACGTGATTTGCGGCTCGCCGGACGACGTGGTCGAGCAACTGACCGAGGTCGCGGAATCGCTCAACGTCGCGCACCTGATGTTGTTGTTACAGTTCGGCAACATGAACAAGGACCTCGCGAAGTTCAATACGAAGCTGTTCGCCGAGAAGGTCATGCCGCGGCTGCAGCCGTTGTTCAGCGAGTGGGAAGACCGCTGGTGGCCGACGCCCATGCGGACCGCGGAACGCGCCGAGGTTCCCGCGTTCGTGCCGGGCCTGGCGGCGGAGTAGGCTTTGTTCCGCGGCAAACGGCTCGGCCTCGCGCTGTGGGGAACCGAGCCGGCCGCGGCTCTGGCGCGCCATGCCGCGCTGGCGGAAAGCATTGGCTTCGACAGTGTCTGGGTGATCGACTCGCAACTGTTGTGCCGCGAGGTCATGGTTACGCTGGCGGCCATCCTGCTGGGCACGACACGCATGCGCGCCGCGACCGGCGTGACGCAGCCGGTGACCCGGCACGCCAGCGTGATGGCGAGCGCGATGGCGACATTGTCCGAACTGTCCGGCGGTCGCGCGATCATGGGGATTGGGACAGGGTTTTCCTCGTTGCGGACGATTGGGCTGCGGCAGGCGAAAATAGCCGATGTCGAGAGCTTCATCGCCGCGGTGCGCGGGTTGTTACGACACGAGAACGTCAGTTTCGCCGGCACCGAGGGAACGCTGTCCTGGATGGTCACACCCGCGCCGGTCCCGATCGTCATCGCCGGCACGGGTCCACGCATGATCCGTACCGCCGGCCGGATCGCGGATGGCGTCATCCTGCACCACGGCGTGGCTCCCGAACTGATCGCCCGCGCGCTGGAATGGCTCGATGGCGCCGCCGTCGAAGTATCGTGCTGGACGCCCTACAGTCTCGGCGCCGACGCGACGGAGGCACGCGACCGGATCCGCGGCCGCGTCGCCGGCGCGCTGATGAATGCACAAGCAGAATGGTTTACCGGAGACGAGCGTGCGGCGGTCGAGCGGTTGCGGTCCGGCTATGAGATTGGTCATCACGCGGCGTCAGCGGCTCATCATGCCGCGGTCGTGCCTGACAGCCTGGTGGATCGTTACGCGATCGCCGGGACGGGGACAGAGGTGCGGGATCAGTTGCGGCGGCTGCTGGACACGCCGGGTGTGGATCGGGTGATCCTCAATCCGCAAATTGTCGGACCAGGGGCGAAGCCGTTGGAGACAGTGCTGCGCGATTTCGAGCGCGAGATCCTGCCGGGACTGTGATCCTGTTGATGCACGATGGGGGAAATCCATTCCAGCGCGGCGTCGCATTGGCCAGGAAATCTTTACCACTCAGGCCTTCACGGATGATTCCGTTGATGCCGCCGCGGGGGCCGGCGCACCGTTCCACGCGAAACTCAGAGTCCTGGTGGTAACGTTTACGGCGTTGTCTCAAACCAAAGCGCCGGATAAAAGCTCACCCCACCGCCAGCGCCCCGCGCAAATCCCGCACCACCTTATCCGCGCTGCGCTTCCGCCAACGCACACGTTGTCCGATCGGCGTGTTCTCCACTTCCGGGAACACCTTCAACGCGACGAACACAGGCCCAGGAGCCTTGAGGATTCCAGGTAGTTCCGTACGAAACGAGTCCAGGTCGGCGAAATTGAACGCCCGCGGATAGCCAGCACCGCGCGCGATCATCGCGTAATCGACCTGTTTCGCGTTCGGCACGGGTTGCCCACCGGTCGTCGCGTACACCTCATTGTCGAGGATGAAATGATAAAAATTCGCCGGCGCCTGTTCCGCGATCGTCGCGAGTTGCCCCATGCTCATCAGGATGTCGCCCTCCGAGTCGAACAGGATCACGCGCCTGGCCGGTTGTGCCAATGCGAGGCCCAGACCGAAACCGGAGTGGCCACCCATCGCCGGATCGCCCAACGGCAAATCCAGCGCGGTGTCGGATAACTCGATCCAGTGCTTGCCGCCGCGACCCGAGATCACGATCGCATCGCCCCGGTATTCGGCGATCACCTTCAGCAGATCCGCTGTGTGCATCATGGCTGTTCGCTCCTACCGGTTGAAGCCGTGGTATTCGTCGCCCACCAGGACGACAACCGGGCCGTTGATCTGCTCGGCCTCCTTGAACGCGATGGCGATACGATCCGCGTCCGAATCGTTTTCCACAAGATAGAACGGAATGCCGAACGCCATCAGGAACCGTTCCGTATACGTCGCGGCGGTATCGCTGTTCACGCCGTGCCGCGTGTAGCCGCGGTAGCCGACCATCAGCACGATCGGCACCTTCAGCCCCATCAGCCAGCCGCGGATCGAATCGCCTGATTCCATCATCCCGGTGTTCTGGATGAGCATCATCGGCTTGCGTCCGCCGGCGAACAGACCCGCCGCGATCGAGCACGCGTGCCCCTCCCGCGTCACGCCGACCAGGCGCAGATCGGGATCGGCCCGCATCAACAGGAACAGCCAGTTGGTCTCACTGTCCGGCAGCCAGACGATGTCGGTGACACCGTTCTGCTTCATCTGCCGCATCACCGTCTCCGGACTCAGCGCTCCCGCTTCGGCCATGTTCGCTCTCCCTCTGGCCGCCACGGCCGGTGTCAGTTAACCTCAACGCCTCGCAAAGGGGAAGGAGACCCGGATCATGAGCATGACATTCAAGGCCGGCGACGCGACTGTGCATCGGATCATCGAAATGGAGGTCGGCTTCACGCCGGCGCTGGAGTTCCTGCCGAACCTGACCAAAGACGTGCTGGACGCCAACCGATCCTGGATGCATCCCGCCGCGCTCGACGCCAACGACAATCTGGTGCTTTGCTTCCAGTCCTATGTGATCAAGACCGGCAAACACAACATTCTGGTCGACAGTTGCGTCGGCAACGACAAGGATCGCACCGCGCGCCCGCTGTGGCACAAGAAGAAGGACGACGCGTTCATGCGCGGCCTCGCCGCCGCGGGCCTGACCGTCAATGACATCCACTTCGTGCTGTGCACGCATCTCCATGTCGATCATATCGGCTGGAACACGCGGTTGGAGAATGGCCGTTGGGTGCCGACGTTCCCGAACGCCCGCTACATCTTCTCGAAGACCGAGCTGGACTTCTGGCTCGACGAGGCGAAGAAGACCGACCTGCCGCAGATCGTCGACAGCGTCATTCCGATCGTCGAGGCGAAGGCCTGCGACGTCGTTACATCAGATCATTCTCTGAACGATCTGATCACGCTGATCCCCACCCCAGGCCACACCATCGATCATTACGCGGTCACGCTGGGCAAGGGCGGCAAGGACGCGGTGTTCACCGGCGACCTGATCCATACCCCGCTGCAGGCGTTGCACCCGGAGTTGTCGATGCGCGTCGATTACAATCCCGCGCAGGGCATCGCGTCGCGCAAGCGGTTCCTGGAGACCTACTGCGACACCAACACGCTGTGCTGCTTCGCGCATTTCCCGTCGCCCTCGAAGGGCTACGTGAAGCGCTGGGGCGACGGGTTCAAGTGCGACTACGTCAGCTAACGGAAGCGATCGCGGCGTCGACCGCCTCACCCAGGCGGTCGACGATCGTATCGATCTCGGACGCCGTGACGATGTAAGGCGGGGCGATGATGTAATGATCGCCCCGCTTGCCGTCGATCGTGCCGCCCATCGGATAGCCGGCCAGCCCGCGGGCGAACGCCTCGGTTTTCACCCGTTCGTTCAATTTCAACGCCGGATCGAACACCTGCTTCGAACCGCGATCGGTGACGAACTCCAAAGCCCAGAACAACCCGCGGCCACGCACGTCGCCGACATGGCGATGGTTGCCGAACCGTTCCGTCAACGCGCTCTCCAGCCGGGCGCCCATCGCGCGGACATTGTCCAGTAACCCGTCGTCGCGAATAATTCGTTGCACCTCCAGCGCGGCGGCGCAGGCCACCGGATGCGCCTGATAGGTCTGGCCGTGCAGAAACCCGCCGGAGCCCGACGCCAGCGCCTGAACGATACGGTCCGCGATCAAAATCCCGCCGATCGGCTGATACCCACCGCCAAGCCCTTTGGCGATGACCTGGATGTCCGGCGTGATGCCCTCCTGCTCCCAGGCGTGCATGGTGCCGGTGCGGCCCATGCCGCACATCACCTCGTCCAGGATCAGCAGCGCGCCGTGCCGGTCGCAAATCTCCCGCACGCGCCTGAAGTAACCCGGGATCGCCGTCACGCAGCCGGTCGTCGCGCCCACCACGGGCTCGGCGAGAAACGCGATCACCGTTTCGGGACCGAGACGTTGAAACTCCGCCTCCAGTTCCGTCGATAGCCGTTCCAGGTAGGCCGCGTCGGTCTCGCCATCGTGCTTGAAGCGATAACCGAAACATGGCGACACCAGACTATGCGCCTTGCTCAGCATAGGTTCGTAGTATTCCCGCCGCATCATGTTGCCGCCGGCCGCCAGCGCGCCCAACGTGGTGCCATGATACGACTGCCGCCGGGCGATCGTGCGCACACGCTCCGGCTGACCGATCTCCAGGAAATACTGCCGCGCCAGCTTCAGCGCCGCCTCGTTCCCCTCCGATCCGGACGAGCAGAACCACGCGCGGGTCAGCCCGCCCGGCTCGTCGCGCAGCAGAATCTCGGCCAGATCCTCCGCCGGCTGGTTGGAGAACGTTCCGGTGTGCGCATATGCCATCGCCGAGGCCTGGCGCGCGATCGCCTCGGCCACGCGGCGGTTGCCATGCCCCAGAGCGGCGACCGCGGCGCCACCCGAGGCGTCGATGATGGCGCGGCCATCGGCGGTATGCAGCCAGATCCCCTCGCCGCGCACCGCGACGGGGGGAATGGCGCCGGTGCGATGCAGAACGCGACTCATGCCGGCGTCAGATGCCGAATGCGCGGCGCCACCTGTTCCGCCAACAGACGCAACGACGTCCGCCAGGCATTCGGATTGTCCGCGTAATCAAATCCGAACACCAACAATCCACCGAAGCCGCCAACGTCCGTGTAGACTTTCTCCAGCTTCTCGGCGACGGTTTTCGGTGAGCCGATCAGCCAGTTATGCTTCGCGCAATACTCCGGTGTGACATCGCTGTCCGGCACGGACTGGTCGTGCTTCAGGTATTGCAGGAACCCGAACTGACCAAGCAGCGGCAGAAAGTATTCCCGCATCATCCGGCCCATCATGCCACCGACCGACAACTCCCAGGCCTGGTCATCGGTTTCCGCGACGAAGACCTCGCGCACCATGCGCCAGTCGGAACGTTTCGGTGTCTTGCCGGAGCGTTTCGCGCCCTCCTCGACCGCCGCCCAATGGGTGCCAACGTAGGCCGGGTTCAAATTCAGGCTCAACGGCATGAACCCATGCTCGCCGGCCATCTTCAGCGTGTCCGAGTTGGTCGACAGTCCCGCCACGCCAATCCGCGGATGCGGCTTCTGCAACGGTTTGATGTGCGGTTTCAGGAACCCGAACATCAGCTCCGGTTTGCTGACGTTCCAGTATTTGCCTTTGAATTCGAACGAGGGTTCATCGCTCCACAGCCGCAGGATGATGTCCAGCGCCTCGCGCGTCATCTCCCGGTTCTGGCCGGACATGCCGTCCACGTTGAACATCGCCCAATCGCTCGGCAGACCCGACGCCGCGACGCCGAACAGCAGCCGGCCCTCGGACAAATGATCCAGCATGGCGACCCGGTTCGCCAGTTCCGCCGGGTGATGATACGGCAGCAGGAAGCCACCGGGCCCGATCTTGATCCGCTTCGTCTGCAACAGCGCCTGAGCGATCAGCAGATCCGGCGCCGGATGCGGCTCCCACGGCGCGGTGTGATGCTCGCCGATCCACGCCTCGGAATAGCCGAGCTCATCGAGCCATCGCAATGTCTGCAGATCCCAGTCGTGGCCGGCTTTCAGGCCGCGTTCCGGCGGATGCGACGGCATCGAGAAATAACCGAGTTCCATGGCCGTTCTCCTTCAACCTTGCCCGAGGTTAAACGCTCAGCGCCGACACGTCACCCAACCGATAGAAGCGCGCCGCCGAACCCGCGAACAGGTCGGACTTTTCATCCGCGGAACATCCCGCCGCGATCCGTTTGTAGGCGTTCCAGCACGACACGTAACCGCACATTCCCTTGTCGACCGGAAAGTTGCTCTCGAACATGCAACGATTGGCGCCAAACGTTTCGATACACGTCTCCATGACCGGCCGCCACGCATTGGCCAACTCGCCCGAGGACGGCGGCAGAACCTGTTCGTGGAACGCCACGCCGCGGATGCTCATCGCCTGACCGCCAAGCTTCAGATACACGTTTGGACACGCCGCGAGTTCCCGCAGGCCGTCACGCCACCGCCGGAACGTTTCGTTCAGATCCTCGCCGTGCGGACCGATCGCGATATAGCCGCCGCAATGATTGGCCAGGATCGGCTGCTCCGGCAACGCCCGCGCCAACGCCGCGAGCTCGGGAAGTTGCGGATGGTACAACGAACTTTCATAGGTCAGACCGAACCGTCCGAGGCGCGCCAGACCGGCCCGGAAGGCGGGATCGGCGAGCAACCCCGGCTGCGCGGGCGCCGACGTTTGCGTCAGAATCGCCGGATCCCAGCCGGCACTTTGCCGGATGCCGCGGAACCGTCCCTTCCCGGCGGCGACGTGCGCGTCCAGTACGGCGTCCACCCGATCGCCCAGCCGGAAATCGGTGAAGCCAACGATTCCCGCGCAAATGCCTGGGCCGCCCCCGGAGGCGATGCGCACGACCGTCTCGGTCTCGCCGACCGGGCGCAACTCCGCCGGGCCATCGGCGCGGAACCCATAGCCGCACTGGATAAAAACCGTGCCGCGTACGTTATGGCCGGCGGTGACATCGGCTTTCAGTTGCGGCAGCAGGTAGACCCCCGACGGGCGTTCCCACAGATGATGGTGCGCGTCGATGATCGGCAGGTCCGGCTCCAGAATGTCCTCACGCACGCGCGCGAGCCACGCATCGTTCACGTGCGGATGCGGATACGCCTTTTGCTCGACGGCCATTTCGTGCCCTCCCGGTTGGTTCCCGGCGTTCAGCCTACGCCGGGCGCGCCACCGTTGGAACCAGCGGGGCACCAACGGGGCAAGCAGCGGGGCGAAGCAACTCAGGCGGCCATCGGCGTTTCCTCCAACGGCAGGTCGCGCACAATCGCGGTGGCCCGGCTCACCGCCGCGAGCATCGCCGCCACCACGGCGATGGTTTCCTCGATGCGTTCGAACTGATCGCTGACCAGATCGTGCAGGGCCGGCCCAGGAGGTTGGGCGGTCGCGGCGGCGTCGCGCAATGCGATGAGGGAGGGATGCACGAAATTGCGCACCGCCTTGTCGCGCCGATCGACCTGCGCCCGCACCGCCCGGATATGGGCAACGAATTCCGCTTCCGGCCGGTTCTCGGTCTGGGCCGCTCCGGCGGCGTCGAACGTGGCGTCGAGGTCGGCGGCCGAATTGCGCATTTCCGCCAGCCCGAGGCGAACCGCGTCGGCGGCGACGCCGAGTGTCGCGGGAGGTGCCACCGCGGCCTGCGTGACCAGCGCGATGGTGGCATCGATGCCGCGCGACAACCGGGCGACGCCGCGCTCCAGTTCATGGGCCGGCTCCCGCACGGTCTGCACGATGCCGAGCGCCTCGCGCAGTGCGAGAATCCGTTGCTCCGCCGCCATCCGCCGGCGCATCGCCGCGGCATCCGCGACCAGCGCGGCCTGTCGCAGCGTTTCCACCGCCGTGACCATTTCGGTGATCTCTCGCGTGCCCGAATGCAGCGCCAGCGGGACGCCGCGATTGCCGGTCGCGATCCGGGTGATGGCGACGCCGAGTTGCGCCAGTGGGCGGACCACGCGCTCGCTCAACAGCACGACGAACTCCAGCATCGCGAAAAGGATCGCGCCAAAAGCGGCCAGAACCAGATCGAATCGCCGTTCGTGCCCGGCCGCCGCCGTGGCGACTCGCTCCACCATCGTCTCCACGATCGCGGTGCGCAGCCCGGTGACCTGTTCGCCCCACGGCATGAGCAGTTGTTGCGCCGGCAGCGGCGTCTCGCTCCCGGACGTGTCGGGCGCCTCGGGGATTGCCTGCTCCAGCAGGCGGCGGGAAATGCCATCGACGTCGATCGTCCGGAGGCTGGCGAAGGCGATTTTGATCCGCTCCGTCGCGCCGGCGACCGCGATCGTATTGCCCAGCAGATGGGTAAGGTTGGAGGCAGCCGCCAACAGCATGCCAAGCCGCGGGATCTCCTCGGCGGTCAATTGTTGTCCCACATCGGACCGGGGCAACAACACCGCCGCGAGAAGGCCGATTTGATCGCGCAACGATGCCGCCAACCGGTCTTCCGTCACCAGCCCGGACAGCGTCGGGTCCGCCCTGGTGACCGCGAGGCTCGCGCTCTCGAACGGATCGTCGAGCAGTTGTGACACCCGGAACATCCCGGGCATCACCGAACTGAGCGCCGCGAAATCGCGTTCGCTTTGCCGTTTGGCCAGCAGGGAATCGGTCAGCGCCCGCACCGAAGCGAGCCTCGCATCGACGGATGCCAGATATGGCTCAGGCTGCCCCTCGTTCGGACTATCCTCGGCGGCGGCGCGCATGCTGGCGGCGACATCGGCGATCCGCCGGTCGGTGTCGCGCCGCGCCGCGCCCAGTTGTCGCGCGACGACGTCCGCCATCGGATACGGCTTGCCAAGCGCGAGATTGGACATGATCCGCTCCGCGCGCAGATCGGTTTGCAGCGCGATCAGCAGCCGCATCCGCGCGACCGCATCGACGGCCGCTTTGCCGCGCTCCTGCCCCGACCAGCCCTGACCCGCGATCATTCCGGCCAGCGACAGCGACACGATCAGGATCACCGCGATCGGGATGGCGAAAAGGGTCTTGAGTGTCATGGGCGCGCCCGGGGTCTCCGGACCCACCATGCGCGCGCGAGGTTAAGAGAGGCTTAACGGGCCGCATTTGTCCCCGCGCGTCATCGCGGTTAGCGTCACGGGCAAAGCCGATACGGGAAAAAGCGGAGGGAACGCCCCATGAGCGGTTCGGACAGATCACTGGAAGCCGATTTCGTCATCGTCGGCGCGGGCTCCGCCGGCTGCGTGATGGCGGCGCGCCTGAGCGAAGATCCCGCGACGTCGGTGATCCTGCTGGAAGCGGGTGGCGAGGACACCAATTTCTGGATCCACATTCCGCTCGGCTACGGCAAGACGTTCGCCGACAAGCGGGTGAACTGGATGTTCCAGACCGAGCCCGATCCCGGGGCCAACAACCGCTCGATCTACTGGCCGCGCGGCCGCGTCCTCGGTGGCTCGTCGTCGATCAACGGCATGGTCTACATCCGCGGCCAGCACGAAGACTTCGACCACTGGCGTCAACTGGGCAATCCCGGCTGGTCCGCCTCCGACGTATTGCCCTACTTCAAACGCGCCGAGCATCAGACGCGCGGCAATGACGACTGGCACGGCACCGATGGCCCGCTGGCGGTGTCCGATGCCAGCTACAACCATCCGCTGTGCGATGCGTTCATCGACGCCGCGGTGGAACTTGGTTTCCCACGCAACCATGACTTCAACGGCGAGAAGCAGGAAGGCGTCGGCTATCAGCAAACCACGACGCGCAAGGGACGGCGCTGCTCGACCGCGGTCGGCTATCTGCACCCGGCGATGCGGCGTCCCAATCTGCGGGTGATCACCCGCGCGCTGACCGAGCGCGTGCTGTTCGACGGCAAGCGCGCGACGGGCATCGCGTTTCGCGAGAACGGCGTGCCCAAATCGGTGCGCGCGCGCCGTGAGGTGGTCCTGTGCGGCGGGGCGATCGGCTCCCCGCACATTCTGCTGCTGTCCGGCGTCGGTCCGGCGGCGCATCTGGCGGAGAAAGGCGTCGAGGTCGTGCATGACCTGCCCGGTGTGGGTCAGTGTCTGCAGGATCATTACTCGGCCGCCGTGAAGCTGCGCTGCAAAGAGAGGATCACCTTCAACGACGTCATGATGAATCCGTTGAAACAACTCGGCGGTCGGGCTGCGCTATCTGGTGTTCCGCGATGGTCCGCTGACGATGGCCGCCGGTCCCTGCGCGTTGTTCGCGCGGACCCGGCCGGAACTCGCGACTCCGGATGTGAAAATTTCGATTTCGCCGTTCAGTTCCGACAATCCCGCGGCGGGCCTGCACAAATTCTCCGGCTTCACCGTGATCGTCTATCAGTTGCGGCCGGACAGCCGCGGCGAGATCCGGTTGAAGTCGCTGGATGCCGCGGCCTCGCCCTCGATCGTGCCGCGGTATTTGTCCGACCCGAACGATCAGCGCACCGTGGTGGACGGGCTGAAGCTGATCCGGCGCCTGCTGGCCACGAACCACTTCCAACGCTACATCGAATCCGAGTTCCGTCCGGGACCCGATGTCGCCACGGATGCCGGGTTGCTGGAGTACGCGCGGCAGTTCGGCAGCACGGTGTTTCATCCAACCAGCACCTGCCGGATGGGCAACGATCCGATGGCCGTGGTCGATCCGGAATTGCGCGTGCATGGCATCGAGGGGTTGCGCGTCGTCGATGCCTCCATCATGCCGACGGTGGCGTCCGGCAACACCAACGCCGCGACGATCATGATCGGCGAGAAGGCGGTCGATATGATCCGCGGCCGCATGGCGATGGCGGCGTAGAGTTTCGCGAACCGGTCATGGCGCCGAAGCGGGAGTCCGTCGTGGTCTGGCTTGACCAGACCATCAGTACCCGCACAATGGACAAGGGATTGATCGTGCCGCCCGTGCAATGTCCTCGTGAACGTTGATCAAAGGAAACCAGATGCCTCAGGACATCTCTGAAGCGGATTATGTGGTGGTAGGCGCGGGCTCGGCCGGGTGCGTGATGGCGGCGCGACTGTCCGAGGATGCCGAAACCAAGGTCATCCTGCTGGAAGCCGGCGGCGAAGACAAAAACATGTGGATCCACATTCCGCTCGGGTTCGGCAAGACGTTCGCCGATCCGCGGGTGAACTGGTGTTACGAAACCGAACCGGACGCCGGCGCCGGCGGCCGCAAGATCTTCTGGCCGCGCGGGAAAGTGTTGGGCGGATCCTCGTCGATCAACGGCATGGTCTACATCCGCGGCCAGCACGAGGATTTCGATTTATGGCGGCAACTCGGCAATCCCGGTTGGTCGTCCACCGATGTGCTGCCGTATTTCCGGCGCGCCGAACATCAGACCCGCGGCGAGGACGAGTTCCACGCCGTCGGCGGACCGTTGTGCGTGTCCGACGTGAAGGACGGCCACCCGTTGTGCGAAGCCTTCATCCGGGCATGCAATGAGGCCGGCTACAAACGCAACGACGACTTCAACGGCCGCGAGCAGGAAGGCGTCGGCTACCATCAGACGACAACACGGAACGGCAGGCGCTGCTCCACCGCCGTCGGCTATCTGCATCCGGTGCGGAACCGTGCCAACCTGCGGGTGATTACCGGCGCGCATACCCAGAAGGTGCTGTTCGACGGCAAGCGCGCGGTTGGCGTGGCGTTTCGCCAGGACGGCGCGATCCGCTCGGTAAGGGCGCGCAAGGAAGTGATCCTGTGTGGCGGCGCGATCGGTTCTCCGCAAATCCTGATGCTGTCAGGCGTGGGACCTCAGGCGCATCTGGCCGGGTTCGGCATTCCGGTGGTGCATCATTTGCCCGGCGTCGGACAGAGCCTGCAGGACCATTACTCGGCGCCGGTCAAACTGAAATGCGCGTTCCCCATCACGCTCAACGACGTCATGCGGAGCAACCTGAAAAAGGTCAAGGCTGGTCTGGATTATTTCATGTTCCGCCGCGGTCCGCTGACCGTCATCACCGGCGACGTCGCGCTGTTCGCGCGCACCCGGCCAGAGCTCGCGACGCCGGATGTAAAGTTCTCGATCGCCACAGTTCAGCGCGGACCGGCCGCAGGACGGGCTGCATCCGTGGTCGGGGTTCACCGTGATCGCCTATCAGTTGCGTCCCGAAAGCCGCGGCGAGATCACGTTGAAGTCGGCCAGTCCCGACGACGCCCCGGCGATGCGGCCGAATTATCTCGCGACGCCGACCGATCAACGAACCATCGTTGACGGATTGAAACTGATCCGGCACCTGCTCGACTCTTCCCACATGCGCCCGTTCATTGCCGCGGAATTCCTTCCTGGGCCTGGCGTCACCACCGACGCGCAACTGCTGGACTACGCGCGGAGCAACGGCGGCACGGTGTTTCATCCCACCAGCACATGCAAGATGGGCACCGACACGATGGCCGTTGTCGATCCGGAACTGCGGGTCTACGGGATCGAGGGCCTGCGGGTCGTCGATGCTTCGGTGATGCCGACCGTGGTGTCGGGCAACACCAACGCGGCGACCATCATGATCGCGGAGAAAGCGTCCGATCTGATCCGTCAGCGGCCCCCGCTGGCGGTGGCGGCGTAACGGCCTTCAGGTCGCCATACGCAGGATTTCCATGATATCACCGATACCGTGGATTGGCCGCGGGTTGGTGTGCAAATAGTGATCCAGCAGCGCCGCTTTCGCGATGGTCTCGAACTGTTCCGGCGTGACACCGACCGCCGCGAGGCTTCGCGGCAGGTCGAGCGCCGCGATGAATTCGTGCACGACGCGCCACGCCGATTCGCCTGCCCGACCGAACGCCTCGGCCACCAGAGCCTGACGGTCCGCGTTGGCGCCCTCATTGTAGCGCAGCACCGACGGGAGCATCACGCAGGATGTATAACCATGCGGAACGTTGCAGGTGCCCCCGAGTACGTGACCAATCCCGTGGCTGGCCCCCATGGAAATCCCGAACCTGTTGTGCTCCATCGACAGCCAGACCGCGAGTTGCGCGTCCAACCGCGCCGCCAGATCGTTGGGATCCCGATGCGTCCGCGGCAGCGCGCCGGCCAGCAGCGAGATGGCCGCGACCGCCTCCAACCGTGAGCGCGCGTCGGCCGCCGGCGCGCAGACCGTTTCGACCGCGTGATCCAACGCCCGAATGCCCGACGACAGCCAGAGCCATTGCGGCGTGCGCACCGTCACCGCCGGATCGAGGATGATCACGGCAGGCACCAGTTTCGGATGCCGAAAGATCTCCTTCAGCATCGTGCGCGTGTCGGTCGCGCCCGCCGAGGGATTGAAATCGCCACCCGACAAGGTCGTCGGTATGGCGATCTGCGGCACGTCCGGCGCCGCGTAATCAACCACCGCGCGCGAGCCGTCCGGCGCGACCCGCACCACGAACCGGTCGAAGTCCTCGATCGCGCGGATGTCGTGCTTCAACGCCAGCCGGATCATTTTGCCCGCGTCGGTACCGGAGCCGCCGCCGAACGTAACGATCAGGTCCGCCTCGGCGTCACGCGCTTTCGCCGTTGCCTCCAGCACCGACTGTCGCGGCGTATGCGAGGGCATTCCGTCGAACGACCCCGCGTAGCGCGCGCCCAGTACCGTGCGCATTTCATGAACCCAGGACGTTTCGCGATCGAGCGTGCGGCTGACCACGAGGAACACGCGATTCGCGCCCAGTCGGGCGGCCTCCGAAAGGAGGGTGTCGGCCGCGGGTTGGCCGTAAACCACACGGTCGATCGCGAAGTTCTGATAAACGCCCAGGGTTGTCATGTCAGAAACGATCTCCATCGTCCGGGGCCGGAACCTCGAACGCGTTCACCACGCCGCACAGCGCGCCGTAGAAGCTCATGATGGCGGTCAGTTCCACCAGCCATTTGGTCCCATGACGCTTCTGCAATGTGTCGAACACCGACTGATCGACCTTGTTGGTCAGCACCAGTTGGCGCGCATAAGTGGCGACGTCGCGTTCCTCGGGCGGGAGCTTGCTGATATCGCCCTTCGCCCGCAACACATCGATCGTCGATTCGCTCAGCCCGGCCTGTCGCGCCACATTCACCTGAGCCGCCCAAACGTAAGCCGCGTCTTTCTCTCGCACGGTCGCCAGGATGCCGACGAACCGCGGCACCGCCTCGGTCACGGTGATCTTGCGGCTGAACGGCACCATCGGCAGCAGGCGCTCGGCGAGTTCGGGACTGTGCAGCAGGATGCTGAACGGTCCCCTCACCCGGCCGAAGACGTCGAGCACCTGATCGACGACGTATTGATGCGATTCAGGAACGTCCGCCTTGCCGGCGATTTGCGGAACCCGCGCCATTATGAACCGGCCAGAGGAGCCCACGTCTCCCCATACTTATCGCCAAACACGAAGTCGGACATTTTGCCGCGGCCGGTCGGACCGAACTTGCCCATCGGATAACCGACCGGCAGGATCGCGTAGGAGTGCACGCCCGGAGGCAGGCCAAGCGCCGCCTCGGTCTCCTTCTCGAACTGCAGATGCCGCGTGGTCAATGTCGAGCCGAGGCCGAGCGCGCGGATCGCCAGCAGCATGTTCTGCACGGCGGGATAAACCGACGCACCCGCCGAGCGGTTCGGGTTTGGTCCGTCTTCCAGGCAGGCAACGATCCAGACCGGCGCTTCGTGGAAGTGATCCGTCAGATATTCGACCGCCCCATGTTGGCGTTTGTATTTGTCGCCGGTCACGCCGGGGGGCGGCGCGCTGGACGCGTAACGAGGGCCGACGACCTCATCGAACGCCTTTTTATACCAGACCTGCACGGCCTTCTTGATCGCCGGGTCCTTTACCACCATGAAGCGCCATTTCTGCGTGTTGCCGCCGTTCGCGGCACCCAGACCGGCGTGCAGGATCTTCTGGATCAGTTCATCGGGCACGGGATCGGGTTTCAGCCGCCGCATGGAACGGGTGGTGCTCATGATCTCGAAAACGTCGTCCATCTTGTCCTCCTTATTCTTCAGCGGCGGGTCGCGGCCGCGCCACCGGTGCCGGAGCGGCCGCCATCGATGACGATATGCGTGCCGGTCACGTTGCCCGAAAGCTCCGACGAAAGATACATCACCACGCCGGCCACTTCCTCCGGCAGCGTATAGCGGCCGGTGGGCATGGTGGCGCTGTAGGCGCGATGCACGCCCTCGGGATCATTGGGATTCCGTTGCGATTCCAACGACCGCATCATCCGCGTCTCGACGGGGCCTGGGCATACGGCGTTGACCCGGATGCCGTGCGGCGCGACGTCGGCGGACGCGACTTTGGTCAGGCCAAGTACGCCATGCTTCGAGGCGACGTAAGCCGGCATCCCCGGACCGCCGAACAAGCCCGCGACCGAGGCGGTGTTCACGACCGTGCCGCTGCCTTGCTTCAGCATTTCCGGCAGCACGTAGCGCATGCCAAGAAACACGCCTTTCAGATTGACGGCGATGACCTGGTCGAACACGGCCTCATCATAATCCTGAATCGGAACGACCTTGCCTTCGATGCCGGCGTTGTTG
The DNA here is from genome assembly GCA_963719675.1 of uncultured Alphaproteobacteria bacterium. GTDB lineage: Bacteria > Pseudomonadota > Alphaproteobacteria > Acetobacterales > Acetobacteraceae > Rhodopila. The sequence goes on from CAVRDN010000095.1 coordinate 107,082, forward strand.
AAGAAGCAATCGATGCGGCCATACGCATCCAGGGTCGCCTTCACGTAGTCCTGCACCGAGGCCGACTTCGTTACGTCGGCCGGCGACATTGTGGGCTGAGCCCGAGGCGATTTCGGGGCGCAAGGCTCCGGCCCAGCCAATGGAAAACACGAGATCGATCGGGCCGCCGTCTTCAATTGCGGCAAAGGCGCGCGTGGCTGCGACCTGGCCAGCTCCGGCGCAGGCGGCGATCCACTCTTCTTCTTCGTTGCGCTGCGCCAGAAGTGGATGCCATTGCGCGTCGAGTGCGGCCAGCCCGAGCCCGCAGGGCCTGCGAGTTTGACGAGCGGCTTAAGCTTGCCGGCATAGCGGCGATGATGGCGACGCGGGTCACGAACGGACCTGTGCAGATTCGTCTGGCGCGTAGCCGTTGCCGCGGAACCACTCGATGGCGGCGCGCATGGCTGGATAGACGGGAACGATGCGGAAGCCGAGTTCGGCCTGCGCGTGGGCGCTTGAGGCGTACATTTTTTTGCGGCCCATGCACACCTCTTCGAGCGTGGCGCGCTGCTCTTTGCCGCGGATGCGGCCGGTGATCCACTCCTCGAAGAACGCGTAGGTAGCAGCGACGACGAAGGGGATCTTGACCGTGGGCGAAGGAATGCCGGTGATCGCCGCCATCTTGTCGAGGATCTGCTTGAGAGTGAGGTTTTCGCCGCCGAGAATGTAGCGGTGCCCGGGCGTTCCCTTGGCCAGCGCCAGCACGTGCGCGCGAGCCACTTCGGAGACGTTGACGAGGTTCAGGCCCGTGTCCATGTAGGCGGGAAATTTGCCGTTGAGGAAATCGAGAAAGATGCGGCCGGTTGGCGTGGGCTTGCGATCATTCGACCCGATCGGGCTGGTGGGATTCAGAATCACGACTTGCTGCCCGCTTTCGGCGGCTTTGATCGCTTCCTGT
>CAVRDN010000096.1:0-114704 GCA_963719675.1 uncultured Alphaproteobacteria bacterium
CGTGCCGCAAGGCACGCTGGCCGAGCGCATCCGCGCGGCCGGCGCGGGCATTCAGGGCTTCTACACACCGACCGCCGCCGATACGATCCTGGCCGAAGGCCGCGAGACCCGGATCATCAACGGCCGCCTGTGCCTGCTGGAATATCCCATCTTCGGCGACGTCGCGCTGATCGATGCCTGGCAGGCCGACCGGTTCGGCAATCTGACGCATCGCGACAGCGCGCGGAACTTCAATCCGATCATGGCGATGGCGGCGAAAACCACGATCGTGCAAACCGCGCCATGTCGTGGAACTCGGCGCGATCCCGCCGGAACACGTTCACACCGCCGGCGTCTTCGTGCAGCGCGTGCTGCATGTGCCGGTTTAAGGAAGCACGAACATGGCCGACACCGAATACCAGCCGCTCGACCGCGACGGCATCGCCGCCCGCATCGCGCGCGACATCCCCGAAGGCTGGTTCGTCAATCTGGGCATCGGCATTCCCACGAAAGTCTCGGATTTCGTGCAAGACCGGGAGGTGATCTTCCACGCCGAGAACGGCGTCATCGGCATCGGTCCCGCGCCGGCCGACGACAACATCAATCCGTATCTGGTCAATGCCGGCGTGCAGCACATCACGCTGATCACCGGCGCGGCGCTGGTGCATCACGCCGACAGTTTCGCGATCGCGCGCGGCGGCCATCTCGATTTGTGCGTGCTCGGCGCGTTCGAGGTCGCGGAAAATGGCGACATCGCCAATTGGGCGCGCGCCAATCGACGATCCCACGCAACAGGTCGGCGGCGCGATGGATCTCGCGGTTGGCGCGCAACGGCTATGGGTCGCGATGGAGCACACCAACAAGCGCGGCGGCGGTTCGCGGATCCGCCACGCCTGCTCGTATCCGCTGACCGCGAAAGGCGTGGTGAAGCGGGTCTACACCGACCTCGCGGTGCTGGAGGTCACGCCGCGCGGGTTCGCCGTGCGCGACATGATCCCCGGCCTGACCCGCGAGGCATTGCAGGCGCGCACCGAGGCGACGCTGATCTGGGATCAGGCGTAGCCCGCCTGGCCGCCGGTGCGCGGCCGCCAGGCGGGCACCGGACTTACGCCGCGACCCGCACGACCGCGGTTTCGGCGGTTTCAGCGGTCACCGTCTCCAGATGACCGACGGTTTCGCGGCCGAACATCAACGGCACGAACGCACCGATCCCGACCACCGCCAACAAGGTGCCGAAGAACACCAGGGGCGAAGCGGTGTAGCGTTCCAGGAACAACGGAAATCCCACACCCGCCACGAGGCGCGCGGTCAATTCACCAAAGAAATGACCGCGTCCGCGCAACGCGGTGGGGAATTGCTCGGACAGGTAGACCCGCGTGCAAGGAAACGCCGACAGCACGGTGAACCCCGTGATCAGGCCGCCCGCGATGAACACCACCGGGGCAAGCGCGTCAGCCCAGTGCGCGCCGGCCATGAGGGCGATGCCGGGCAACGAACCGGCGAGCGAGTACAGTCATGGTCCACCGGCGGCCGATGACCTCCATCAAATAGCCGGTGAACAATTTGCCGGGGACACTGGCCAGGAACAGCACCGAACTCAAACCGAAGCTCAACGCGACGGCGCCGCCCTGATCCACGAGCGCCTTGGGCAACAGAATCGCGCAGGTGTAATACGCGGTACTGGCACTGATGCCGCTGAGGATGCCGACCACGGTCCAGCGCAGTTGTCCGGCGCGGAACAACGCCATGAAGGAGGGCAACTCTTCGCGGCCCAAGGTCAGGTTTGGACCCAGATCGCCGATGGTAAGGTCCGGCACCCTGTTGCCGCAGCGCCGGATCATCAGGTTCACCGCGTCGATCGCCGCGCGCGGCATGCCTCTGCGCAAGTACCAGCGCGGACTTTCCGGAATCGCGTAATGCACCAGCAAGGGTACGACGCCCAGAGCGAGGCCGCCCGGCAGCGCGATCAGGCGGAACCCGTGCGGATTGCCCGCCAGGATGAACGCGACGAACGGCAGCAGCGTGAAGGCGCTCGCCAGCATGACCTCATAAATCGCGCCATAGGTGCGGCGATGCTGCGCCGGCATCAACTCGGCCGCGATCGGAAAGGCGGCCGGAATGGCGAAGCCCATGCCGATGCCGGTGATCAGGCGCAAGATGATCAGTTGCTCGGCGGATTGCGCCAACGGGATCAGCAGCGTGAACAGCGTGCTGATCACCACGCCGATCTGCATGACGAGCTTGCGGCTCAGCCGGTCGGACAGCGCCGACGCGGTGAAGCCGCCGACGACCACCAAAAACGTTGGGCCGGCGACCAGCCAGCGGATATCGTCCTGCGTCAGGCGCAGCGGCACCTTGGCCAGCACGATCAGCGAGCCTCCGAGTGCCAGATCGTAGCCCTCGACGAAGCCGACGGTACCGAGCACCACGATCAAAAGCACGTGGTAGGCACTGAAGGGAATGCTGTCGAGTTTCTTTCCGAGTGCGTAAGCGGCGGTATGCGTCGGCGCGTTCATTATGTCCTCCCGGACTGAAGCCAACCCGGGCGGCGATGCGATCATACGGAATCGGCGAGGTCGCCGTCGTCAGTCACGCGATCAGGATTTAGTTTTGTATAAGTAACGAATTACCTCGCAGCTCCGCGTTGGCCGCACCTCAGAGTGCCGCCGGTTGACATGTTGCGTCCCAGTTGCAGCTGGAGGCGGTTCTGATCCACCTTCCGGTTTGCATCCGGCTCAATGCCTGAGCCGTCCACGACCTTAAGCGCAATTTGATCGAGTTGTCAGCAAGGAAGTCGCGATCGGCGCGAAATAGCGCGACGCGGCCGGCGGGCGGGCGGGCGGCGCTGTCGGGAGCATCGGCATCCCGGTCAGGCGTTTGCATGACAAAGTCTGACAGCGATGCGCCCCATCGCATCGTGCGGCGCCCGCCACGGTCGGACGCCGGCGATCCCGGCAGTCGATCGTCCGCCGACAACGCGACGACCCGCCCGCCGGCGAAATGGCCGCGCCGCCGCGGATGCGTGTTGTTTCCGGCGAGGCATGAGGCTACCTGTCCTCGTCCAGGAAGGCTCGGATCAACCAACCGATCGCGCGCACCATCCGGCCTGTGCGCGACACAACCCGCGGGGTCCGCGGCGCATGAAATTTCGAATATGAGGCCAGCATGCCAGGCAATCACCAGACACAAGGCCGACCGGGGCTGATCGCGTTCGCGCCGCCACACCGGCGGGAACCGTTCGCCGGCGGCGCGATCTTCGGCGCCTCGGGCGCCTATGAGCGGATTGAAGGCGTCGCATCCGGAAAATTGGACCCCAGCCATCCCGCCAACCGCGGCATCGCGTTGCTCGACCGCGCGCCGCGCAACTCCGAGGGGTTGGTGGAGTACAAAAGCGCTTACGTGCTGCTGCGCCCGGCCGATCCGGTACTGGGCAACGGGCGATTGCTCTATGAGGTCAACAACCGCGGCCGCATCATGATGCTGGCCAATCTCTGCGGCGGATCGCCCGGCAACGATCCCCAAACCGCCGCGGACCTCGGCAATGCCCTGCCCTTTCGGCTCGGCTACACCCTGCTGTGGACCGGATGGGATCCCGCCGCGCCGAAGACCACTGGGCTGTGGCTGGATGTCCCGGCCATCGAAGGCCTGACGCGGCCGATCCGTGAGGAATTCGTCTCCGGCACGCGCCTCGGCCTCCACGAATCGTTCCGCTTGTCGCACGAGACGGTCCGCGTCACCGCCGTCACCGTTCGCCGCGCCCAGACCGCGGCGCGGGTCGCGGTGCCCCACGTCCTCGCCGATGCGCGGACAGTGCGGTTGCTGCCCGAAGGCACCAAACCCGTCGTCGGCTCGATCTACGAAGTGCGCTACGAGGCGACCCGGCCGCGCGTGCAAGGCATCGGCTTCGCGGCGACGCGCGACATCGTCAGCCACATCCGCTCGCACGGGGAGGATTTTCCGGCCGCGCCATCACACATACTCTGGCGTTTGGCATCTCGCAGGCCGGCCGTTACCTGCGCGACCACATCGCGCAAGGCTTCAACGCCGACAGCGATGGCGCGCGCGTGTTCGACGGCGTGCTGACCCATGTCGCGGGCATCGGCCGGGTGTTTCTCAACACACCATTCGCGCAACCGTTTCGCACCCGCACCTGGCACGAAGACCACGACTTTCCGGAGGTCGAATTCCCGTTCTCGTCCGCCGTCACGACCGATCCGTTGAGCGGCGCCACCGGCGGCCTGATGCGCGGCGACGCGAGCGATCCGAAACTGATCGAAACGAACACCGCGACCGAATACTGGCAGAAGGGCGCATCGCTTCTGCATACCGATCCGATGGGCGAGCACGATATCGCATTGCCGCCCAACGTGCGCGGCTACCTGATCGCGGGAACGCAGCACGGCGGCAAGGCGGGCATGCCGCGCGACAACGGACCCTGCGTGAACCCGCGCAACTGGCACGACCCGATGCCGGCGATCCGGGCCTTGCTGGTGGCGCTCGACGAATGGGTGGTGTCGGACCGCGCGCCGCCCGACAGCCGCCTTCCGAAAATCGCCGATGGCACCCTGGTCGCCGCGGATCGGCTCGGCTTCCCGGCGATACCGGGTGTCACGCCTCCGGCGGCGGCGAACGACGTTTACCCGTTGGCGGACTGGACCGACCCACGCGCGCCGGAGCACGGCTGGCGCCCGCTGGTGCCGCGGGTGGACGCGGACGGGAATGAGAGCGCCGGCATCCGCCTGCCCGACATCGCTGTGCCGCGCGGCACGTTCACCGGCTGGAACCTCTATCGGGAGCCATATCCCGCGGGCCAACTCGCGGATCGCGACGGCACCTTCGCCGCCTTCGCGGAAACCGCGGCCGCGGCGGGGGCCGGCGATCCGCGGCGGTCCATCGCGGACCGATATCCCGACGGCGCCCCGTACGCGGCCGAGGTCAAGCGTGTGACGGAGCACCTGCGGGCGGCCAGACTGCTGCTCGCCGAAGACGCGGAACGCTTTCTCGTGCAAGGATGACGCGCATGAGACGGTCTCGGATCGCGCGGCTCCCGTTCGTGATTCTGCTGCTGTTGATCGGCCTGGCGCCATGGCGCGGCATGGCCGCGACCAGCGACGAGCACGTCACGTTCGATCTCGTCACGTCGAAATGGACCGTCGCGGCCGATGGCACCTGGGTCGTGGATTCCGAGGTCACGCTTCGGGCGCCGAAGGTCAATCCTTCGCATGTCGTGCGCATGCCGTTGAGCTGGTCGGGCTCGACGGAAAGACTGGACGTCGTCCAGGCACGGGTCGACAAGCCCGACGGGCGGTCGGTCATCATGGGGAACGACGCGGTTCGGCAAGATCCGCTGACGGGCGATGCGTATTTTCACGAGTTCTCGGATCAGCGGCGTCTGATCATCACGTTTCCCGATGTCGATCCCGGCGACCTGATCGTGGTCAGGACGCATCGCGACGTGTTCAAACCGCGCGTGCCGGGCGGCTTCATGGCGGCCGTGGTGCTGGACCGCAGCGTCGGATGGGAGGAGACCAATTTCACCATCAGCGTTCCGGCCGATATGCCGTTCCTGTACGAGACGAACGGGTTCGACCATTCGTCGGAGCTGATCAAAGACCGCATGGTGCATTACTTCCATTCCCCGAAGGTCGCCGTGCCGGCGAACCAGGTCTCGGTACTGGGCGATTTCGACCGGCTGCCGCGTTTCGCCGTCTCAACGTTTCGGGATTATGACGAATTCGGCAAGGCTTATGCCTCCGTGCTGCTGCCGCACGCCAAGGTGACGCCGGCCATCACGGCGATGGCGGCGAAACTGACCGAAGGCAGGCAGGACCCGCTCGATCAGGCGCGCACCTTGTACGACTGGGTGCGCGACAACATCCACTACGTGCCGATGCCGCTGGAGCACAGCCAGGCAGACCCGAACGACGCCGACCAGGTGATGACGAAAGGCTACGGCGACGACAAGGACCATGTCGTCCTGCTCCATGCGCTGCTGGCGTCGCGCGGCATTCCGGCCGAATTCGTGCTGCTGAATTCCACGAACGACGGCACGATCGCGGACCCGCCGAATATCCGGCCGATAAATCACCTGATCCTGTTTCTGCCGAGCCTCGACGTCTACGTCGAATTCGACGATTCCGGTGGCGCCGTTCGGCATCCTGCCGTTTGGAGAGCTCGGCAAGCCGGCCATCCATCTGGGCGGATCCGGGCTGGCGCGGCGCACCATTCCGATGCCGCCCTCCGGCGCCACGATGGCGCGATTGAAAACCGATATCACCCTCGGCGAGGACGGTCAGGTCTCCGGCACCACGACGACCTCCGGGCGCGGTGCGTTCGGCATTTGGTTGCGCGGCACGGCACGAGCATTCGGGGAGAACGATCCGGCCGCCGCGACCACGATCCTACGTCAGCACGGCACGCCCGGAACCGGGACGTTCAGTTTCGATCCGCCGAACGCGCCCGGGGACGATTACACCGTGCGGGGAACGTTCCAGCTCGACAATCAGGCGGCGCTGCTGCGCGGAGGGTTCTTCACGCCGTGGACCGGCCTTCGGCTTCTGCCCAGACCGGGCGATGTCCTGGGTGGACCGATGTTCCTGCCGGACCTGTCCACGCGGGAGCCGACGTTCTGCTATCCGGGCATCGAGAGCGAAGAACTCAGCATCACCCTCCCCAAGGGACGCGTGCTGGGCGGACTGCCAGCGGACACCACGATCGATTCCGACCTGGTCCGCTACCGGTCGCACTGGTCGATGACCGGTCAGCGCGTCACCGTCTCCCGCGAGTTCCAGTCGCTCGGACTGGGGCCGGTTTGTCAGGGGCCGGTGCGGGAGGACATGGCCGACGTGCTGGCGAAGGTCCGCGCCGATTTGCTCAACCCGATAGGGATCCAGCAGGACTCGCTTCCCGGCCCGGCCATTGGCTTCGCGCCCGCCAGGCAAGACGATAACCCCTGACGATCATCCCGCCGGGCACGCACGGTCGCCACGGAGGCCGGCCCTTCGCCTCGGCTTCGCTCAAACGGCCTCGGCCTTGCGCGGCCGCCGCCTGGCATCCCAGGCCAGCAACGGCAGGATCGGCAAGGTCGCGGTCAGCGACAGCATCGCCCACCACGGCGACAGGGTCAGCATCGCGCCGGCGTGCAGCCCGGCGGACAGCACGCCGACGGTATAGGCGCAGTCCCATAACGGCGAGGTGAACGCGAAGAACAGGCCCTGCCGGTCCGGCGACAGGCGTTGCTGCATGGCGGTGAACCATGTCGCGGTCGACACCACCTCGGGAATTCCGGCCAGCGCGAGGATCGCCATGGCAACCCAGGCGCCCGACGGGCCGGAGGGGCAGATCAGCAACAGCAAATGGAACGCCCCCTCCATGACGCCGGTCACCAGGGTCAGCGTATAGGCCGAGGCGCGCCGCAGCAGCGCCCGGTTGAACGTCCCGGCCACGAGAGCGCCAATGACCGCGCCCGCGCCCTGCGCCGCCATCAGCCCGGTCCAGGCGGTATCGGCGGCGCCAAACCACTCGCGGTTGGCCCAGAACAGGAACGGCCGCAGTCCCCCGAGCATAACCATGTAGCTGACCGCGCAGACCAGCAGTCCCACCAGCACCGGGTCGCCGCGCAGCATGCGCCAGAACTCGCCAGGCAGGCGGACGGCGGTCCAGCCGCGCGAGGCGGCCTCCGGACGCGGGCGCGGCAGGCCGGCCACCGGAATCGCCGCAGCGAAGATCGCCAGGCCAAAGCCCAGGAAGGCGGGGCCGAAGCCGCCGAGGACGGCGAGGCCGCCGATCGCGGGGCCCACCGTTTTGCCGATCCGGTCCGCCATGGAGCAGAGGCTGTTGCCCGCGAGTTCCAGTCCGTCCGGCGTCACGCTGCCGCGCAACGACAACATCCCGGGCATCACGAACACGTCCAGGGCGCCGATCCCGGCGATCACGGCCTGCAGCACCGCGAAATCCCGGCACCAGGGCAGCGCGGCGGTCAGCGCGGCTTCCGCGACCAGAGCGACGCAGGCGACCCGCGGTGCGCCGAATCCCCGCAACAGCGCGCCGGAGATCGGGGCGAGCACGATCTTCGGCAGAACCCGCCAACTCAGCGACAGCACGAGCGCGCCTCCGGCGCCGTAGCGTTCGGCCACCAGGATCGGCAGCGCCGCCATCACGCTCCAGCCACCCAGATTGGCGCAGAGCAACGCGAACCACAGGGCACGGAAACGGGGCACCGAAAGAAGGGTTTTCCAGTCACCCATGGCGGAGAACCGCCAGGTCCGCGCGGTATCCGATCTCGAACTGATAGCGCACGGCGTTCCAATCCTGGGCCGATCTCGCGGGCCGGCCGAGCCATGACCCTACCGGCGGCCGCGACTATCGGCGGCTGGCGAATTTACACCTGGTCGTAGTCCACGACCACCCGATCGGTCAGCGGCCGGGCCTGACAGGTCAGCACGTAACCCGCCTCCGTCTCCCACGGCTCCAGCGAGTAATTCGCCGCCATCTCCACCCGCCCGTCGATGAGGCGCGCCCGGCAGGTGCAGCACATGCCGGCCCGGCAGGAGAACGGCGGATCGCGGCCCGCCCGCTGCGCCGCGTCCACGATCGTTTCACCCGCGGCCATCGGCACCTCGATCCGCGCGCCGTCGATGATCAACGTGGCCACGGCGGCCGGCGGCGCGCCCTCCCGCACCACGACCGGCGGCGGCGCGGGATCGGTGGAGGGCGTGAACCGCTCGAACATGGATCCGATCCACGGCGACACCGGCGCGGGTCAAGGCCGGTTCCAGACCCTCGATCATGCCTTGCGGGCCGCACACGAGCACATGATCCGGCGCCGGCATCAGTCGCGTCAGAGCCGGTATCTTCTCGGCGTCGAGCCGGCCGTTCAGGATGTCGAGTTCCTGCCGCTCGCGCGACAGCACGTGGAACACCGACAGCCGGGACAGGAAGCGGTCCTTCAGATCCTCGATCTCTTCGCGGAACATGATGTCGCGCGTGGCGCGGTTGCCGAAGAACAGGAAGAAGCGGCTCCCGGTCTCGCGGAGCAGCACGGTCTTCATGATCGACAGAACCGGCGTGATGCCGGAGCCCGCCGCGAACGCCGCGAACACCCGTGACGCACCCGGTTCGATCGGCACGCCGAAGCGTCCCTCCGGCCGCATCGCCTGGATCGTGTCGCCAGCGTGAAGTTCGGTGTTGGCCCAGGAGGAGAAGCGGCCGCCAGGAAGGTGTTTGATGCCGACGCGGATCGCGTCCTCGTCGGGGCCGGAACAGATCGAGTAGCAGCGCCGCGCATCCTGCCCGTCGATCGTCGCGCGTAACGTCGGGTACTGGCCCGGACTGAACGAACGGAACGCGGGCGGCGCGTCGAATGTCACGACAACGGCGTCAGCGGTGGTCCGCCGCGTGTCCGCGACCGTCAGTCGCTGAAACCGCGGGGCCACTCAGGGGGTCTTCGCGTTCCGGCCCAGACCGCCGTATTGATCGAGCATGCGGCCGAACCAGCCGGCGACCGGATCGTCTTCGGCGAGTAACGGAAACCGGCTGGCGCAGCGCGGCCACATCAACGTTCCGGCGATGATATGATCGGCGTAACTCGGCGCCGTCCCACCCAGCCACGGCTGTTTGCGCAGCACGAGCCGGATCGGCAGCAGCGTATCGCGAAACGCCGCCAGCCGATCCTCGCGGCCCGCCTGCACCTGCTCCAACGTAGTGCCGAAGCGGGTTTCCCGGCTGGTGCGGAAATAGCTCTGGTCCCTGGGATCGATCACATCCAGCAGGTCGCGCACGATGAAGCGCGCGATGCCGCCGAGCAGGACGGAATCGGCCCAACTGTTGACGAACAGCGCATGGGCGCGGCCGATCGGACCGCCGAACAGCGCGGGCGTCGGACAGATCTCCTCCAGGTATTCGGCGATCGACCAACTGTCGAACACCACGCGGTCGCCGTCGCGGATGACCGGCACACGGCCCTGACCGGAGAAGGCGATCGCGTCCGTCTCGGTAAAGCGCCACGGGATGGTTTCGACCGGCAGGCCTTTGTGTGCCAGGGCGAAACGGGTCCGCCAGCAATAGGGGCTGAACCGCAGTTCCGGATCGGCCCCGGCGAGGTCATGCATGATGATGGACATACGCCCAACCTGCGCCATTCCCGGTCTCCGGTCCAGCTTTGGATGGCGTTTGTTGAACCCGGCGACCGGTCATGGTAGCGCCGCGCATCGTTTGCGAAGGGTTCCGCGCCTTGACCGATATGCCGCCGTTCGACGAGGCCGATCTGTTCGACGAAGCGGGGTATCTGCGGCTCTATCCGGGCATCGCGCACGCGATGATGCAAGGCGTGGTCGATACGGCATGGAACCATTACCACCGGCACGGCCGCGACGAGGGCCGCAAGCCGAACGACGTCGATCCCGAATTCTATCTCGCGGCCTATCCGGAGATCGCGCGCGACCTCGGCCGCCCGCCGGCCGCCGATGACGCCGCGCCGCACTTCATCATGTTGGGCCGGGCGCGCGGCTGGCTGCCGAACGCCGGCGCGCCGCGGGTGGAGAACGCGGCGGCGATGCCGTCGCCGTTCGGCGGATTGTGGACCGATCAGGCCAACGCGCTCGATCTCATTCAGGGGCGGCTGGATCTGGGATGGATCCGCCACCGCGAGGCGGCCATGCTGCGGCGCTTCGCGCTGGAAGGCCTCGTCGAACTCGACCGGCCGTTCGACACCGAAAAGGTGCGTGACGTCGCCCTGGCGGTTCACCAGGCGTTCACCGGGAAATTTCCGGATCTGTTGTTCGCCGCTGCGGGCCCGCGCGCGGCGGCCGAGGCGCGGCCATGGCAGCCGGAACTCACCGAGCAGCCGGTGGCGGCCCTGGACCCGCACATGGTCTCCCGCGCGGTCCGCGAAATGCTGCTGGACAAAGCGGTCACGGATTTTCTCGCGCTGCTGTTCGGCGCGCGGCCACGCCTGACCGCGAGCCGGGCGTTCCTGCGCGAAACGGCGGTCCCCGACCGGGATGTCGCGTGGCACGCCTACACGCTGCCGCTTCAGTTCGTGGCCGTGACGTTCGCGTTGGAGGACAGCCACGATGGTCCGGCGGTCGCCTGGCCCGGCAGTCACCGTCTGCCCGATCTGCCCTGGTCTGGCGAACACATCTCGCTGGCCGAGGCGCGGCGAACCGGCGAACGGGATTTCGGCCCGGCCATGGCGCGCCGCGAGGAGCGCGTCCGCGCGCTGCTGCACGGCCAGGAGCCGCGGCGGATCGAGGCCTCGGCCGGCAAGCGGATGGTCCGCCACGCCAACCTGATCCACGCCGTCGCCGCGCCCACGCCGCCGTCGCAACGCCGCTCGCTGACCGCCTGGTATTGCCCGTCCTATGTCGCGCCCTGCTACGTGGAGACGGCGCCGGTCCGGATGCATGCGCTCGATGCCCGCGAGTTCTCGCTCCGGCGTTTATCCGGACCTGGATCCGCGCGACTGAATGCAACGGGTGATTTTCTCCGCCGACGATTTCGGCCTGACGCCGGCGGTGAACGAGGCGATCGAACGCGCGCATCGCGAGGGGATCCTGGATCAGGCCAGCCTGATGGTCGCGGGCGCGGCGGCCGAGGACGCGGTGCGGCGCGCGCGCGCGATGCCGTCGTTACGCGTCGGCCTGCATCTGGTGGTGATCGAGGGGCCCGCGGTGTCGCCCGCCGGCCGAGATTCCCGATCTGGTGGACGCCAGCGGGCAGTTTCCGTCCGGTCAGGCGCGGCTCGGGCTCCGCTATTTCTTCAGCCCCTCGGCACGGCGGCAACTGGCGCATGAAATCCGCGCGCAGTTCGCGGCGTTCGCGGCGACGGGCCTGACGTTGGATCATGCCAACGCGCACAAGCACATGCATCTGCATCCCACGATCGGGCGGATGTTGATCGACATCGGGCGCGACTTCGGTCTGCGCGCGGTGCGGATCCCGGCCGAGCCGCCCGCCGCGCTGGCGCGTGCCGGGACCCGCGTCAGCGCCGGCGATCGCGCGCTATACGCCTGGACGCGGTTGTTGCGACACCAGGCGCGCGCGGCGGGCCTGACCACCAACGATCATTGCTTCGGCCTCGCCTGGAGCGGCCACATGACGCATGACCGCGTGCGCCGCCTGCTGCGGCATCTGCCCGACGGGACCTCGGAAATCTATTTCCATCCGGCGGCGCGGCGCGACGCCGTGCTGGATCGCCTGATGCCGGATTACGAGCCGGAAGCCGAACTCGCGACGCTGCTGGATCGCGGATTGCCGGAGCGGATCGCGCCGGCCGCTGGGTCGGCGGATCAGCCGCGGGAGGCCTGATCCAGCAGTCCAGTCGGTCACCATCGCGGCATAAGCGACCGGCTTCACCACGCCGTATGGTTCGAGCGATACGGCGGCGCCGCTGAGCGCGTCGAACATCGCCCGGCTCAGGGCCCGCGCGGTCTCCGGCTTTCCGGCGAGGCCGGGGGCGAAGGCGGTCAATCGGCTCTCCACGATCTCGCGCAACAATTCGCGGCGCGTGATGAACGGCTTCCCGTCGATCGGGCCCGCGAGGTCGGCATATCCGATCATCAGACGGTGGAAATCCTGCTCGGCGAGGCCGACCAGCAGATACTCCCGGGCGAACGCGTGGAGCTCGCTGGCCGGACTATCGTCCTCGGCCTCGTCCATCGCGAGGCCGGTTCGCGCGCGCAACGTCTCGACGTGGCGCAACACGATGTCGTTGATCAGTTCCTCGCGCTTTTTGTAGTAGTAGCAGAGCGTCGGCAGCAGGCAGTTCAGATGCTTCGCCAGCGACAGCATGCTGAAGCGCCACAGCCCGTGCTCGGCGATATAGCGAGCGGCGATCTCACGAATTTCCCGTGAGCGTTCGATCGTCGTGGGCCGCGGCCGGTAGCCGTTGCGCAGCTCGCCGCTGAGCCGGACCGGCGCGGCCTCCCGCTCGGCGCACGGGGTGCTTTCCATATGGTCGGTCGAAATGGATCTCATGGCATAATCCTTCGCGCATGCTCTTTGGGGACAATTCCTTGTCAGCGTCCGGTTATCACCAGGATGAAAAATCGCGTCAAAGGAATTTCTACCTTGCCGGTCTGCCTCGCCGGGCCGGATCGCGCGCGGCCCGGTTGGGCGCGGCCGAGTTGGGCGCGGCCGAGTTGGGCGCGGCCGAGTTGGGCGCGGCCGAGATTGCGCGCGATTGGCCGGAGAACTAAGCTACTGGCGAGTAGGAGGAACCATTCATGGATCTGCGCTTCACACCGGAAGAGATCGCATTTCGCCAGGAGGTCCGCGCGTTCATCCGCGAGAACCTGCCCGCCGACATCCACGCCAGGATGAAACTCGGCAACGGGCCGAGCAAGGAAGACACCGTTCGTTGGCAGCGCATTCTGAATGCCAAGGGATGGGCTGGACTGTCGTGGCCGAAGGAGTGGGGCGGACCGGGTTGGACCGCGATCCAGAAGATGATCTTTCTGGAAGAGAACCAGATGGCGCCGGCGCCGGAACTGTCCTCCTTCAACATCACCATGATCGGACCGGTACTGTTGCAGTTCGGCACCGAGGAGCAGAAGAAGCGCTTCCTCCCGCGCGCCGCGAATATCGACGATTGGTGGTGCCAGGGTTTCTCCGAGCCAGGCGCGGGATCCGATCTGGCGTCGCTGAAGACGGCGGCGAAGCTCGAGGGCGATCATTACGTGGTGAACGGCCAGAAAATCTGGACCTCCACCGCGCATCACGCCGACTGGTGTTTCGTTCTGGTGCGCACCAACCCGAACGCGCGCAAACGGCAGGAAGGTATCTCGTTCCTGCTGGTGGACATGAAAACGCCGGGCATCACGGTGCGGCCGATCATTTCGATCGATGGCAGCCACCATCTGAACGAAGTGTTCTTCGATGACGTGAAGGTCCCGGTAAACATGCGCGTCCACGAGGAGAACAAAGGCTGGGACGTCGCCAAGTTCCTGCTCGGCAACGAACGCACCGGCATCGCCCGGCTGGGCAAATCGCGGGAACGGGTCAACGCGTCGATCGACCTCGCCCACAAGGTCAACATGAACGGCCAGCCGTTGATCGCCGATCCGGTGTTCCGCCAGCGCGTCGCGCAACTGCAGGTCGATATGAAGGCGCTGGAGATCACCCAGTACCGGGTCGTTTCGGCGCATGACAAAGCCGGCGGCGGCCGTCCGGATCCGTTGTCGTCCGTGCTCAAGGTCAAGGGCACCGAATTGTTGCAGGCCACGACCGAACTCGCGGTCGATGTCGCGGGACCCATGGCAACGCCGATCTGGGCCGCCGAACTGGCGGCGATGAACGAGCCGGACGAATTGCTGGAGGCGGGGAGTGCCTCGACCGGCAGCTATCTGTTCCTGCGCGCCGCGTCGATCTACGGCGGCACGAACGAGATCCAGAAGAACATTCTCACCAAAGCGGTATTGGGGCTGTAATGGATTTTGACCCATCGGACGACCAGCGGCTGCTGGTCGAAAGCGTCACGCGGCTGCTGGCGGATAACTACAGCTTCGCGCAACGCAAGACGTATCTGGCGCGGCCGGAAGGCTACTCCACCGAGATGTGGGCGAAGTTCGCCGAACTCGGGCTGCTCGGGTTGCCGTTCACCGAGGAATACGGCGGGTTTGGCGGCGGCGCGCAGGAAGTCATGCTGGTGATGCAGGCGTTCGGCCGCGTGCTGGTGCTGGAACCGTTCCTCGCGACCGTCGTGCTCGGCGGTACCGCGATCACGACCGCGGGCAGCGATGCGCAAAAGAAGGCTCTGCTGCCGGCGATCGCCGAGGGTGGACTGAAACTCGCGTTCGCGCACGGCGAGCGTCAGGCGCGCTACGATCTGACCGACGTCGTGACGACCGCGAAGCAAAGCGGTGGCGGCTGGGTGCTCGATGGCTCCAAGGTCGTGGTGTCGCATGGTGAGGCGGCGGACAAACTCATCGTCAGCGCGCGCACCTCAGGCGAGCGCTACGACGAAGACGGGATCACGCTGTTTCTGGTGGATGCCGCGGCGCAGGGAGTTGCGCGGCGCGGCTATGCCACGCGCGACGAAACCCGGGCGGCGGATATTTCATTGTCGAACGCCGCCGGCGAAGTGCTGGGCGAGGTCGGCAAAGGGCTCGCCGTCATCGAGAAAATCGTCGAGGCCGGGATCGCCGCCACCGCCGCCGAAACCGTCGGCGCGATGGAAGCGATGAACGAAATGACGCTGGAATACAGCAAGACCCGGGTGCAATTCGGTCAGCCGATCGGGTCGTATCAGGTTGTGCAGCACCGGCTGTCGGACATGTTCATGGCGCAGGAACAGGGCCGCAGCATGGCGATGCTGGCGACGATGTCGGTGGATAATACCGATGACGTCGAGCGGCGGCACGATTTCGCGTTGGCGAAGGTGGGCGTGGGTCAGTCCGGACGGTACGTGTCGCAGAGCGCGGTGCAGATGCATGGCGGCATCGGCATGACCGAGGAATACGCGGTCGGCCATTACTTCCGGCGCTGCATGGTGATCGAGCGGCTGTTCGGCGATCCGGCGTATTATTTGCAACGGTTGGCGAACGAGGTTGCGTGAAGGCCGGGGCTTCACCCCGAGCCCCCACCAAGGGGCGCTGCCCCTTGGATCCCCGCCAAGGGCGGTGGCCCTTGGAACCATTCATTTTGGTGGTGGGATGGGAGAGGGCCGACGGTGGCGTTTCGATGTCGCGGTTGGCCCCCTCCCATCCCACCACCAATGGACAGATTTTAAAGGGCCTCGCCCTTTAACGGAGGTCCAGGAGGCAGAGCCTCCTGGCGGGTTTCAGGGCAGAGCCCTGACCTTTCGCTGGCTGACGACCGAACGGCTCACCGTCCACGGCATCGACCTCAAAGTTCCGCGCGATCGCGGGAGGCGACCGGCGCCGCGGTCTCCATCTGAAAGGACGACTTACGCACGCCGGCGCGTTACAGGCCCTTGATCCGCTTCATCGCCGATGCTGTACCCGCTGTAAAGAATGTCGGCATCGCTGGAATACGCCAGCAAGGTCACGCCGGCTTGCTTCCAACGCTGCATCTCCTCGAAGCTGCCGACCAGCATCGCCGCGACCTTCTTATGCTTGCGCGCCGCGGCGAGAATCAGATCGCGCTTTTCATCCAGCACCTTGCCCTGCTCCGGCGTTCCCGCCACGCCGAGGTCCTGCGCCAGATCGGCCGGCCCAATCGTCAACGCGTCGATCCCCGGCATCGCGGCGATCTCATCCAGATCGTCGAAGGCCCGCGCGGTTTCGAACATCACGGTCACGAACACCTGCCGATTGGCATGTGCGCGCCGTTCCATCAACGGAACGGTGTGATCGAAGTCAGTCGCGGCGCTCAGGCCGCCGTTACCGCGCAATCCCATCGGCGCGTAGCGCGACGCATCGACGATTTCGCGCGCGTGCTCGGCGTTTTCGACCTGCGGGCAATGCAGGTTCCACACGCCGTTGTCCAACAATCGCGTGATCCACTCGCGGTTGGCCTTCGGTGGCCGCACGGCGATCGGGAAGTTCAGCGCGCGCGCCAATACCGCCAGGTCCGCGATCTTTTCGATCGTCAGCGCGGTGTGCTCCATGTCCACACGAGCGAAATCCAGGCCGGCGGACTTCATCAGCGACAAGATCGCCGGGTTGCGCACCATGGTCAGCCAGGTGCCGATCTGCGGCTCGCCGCGTTCCAGGCCCGCGCGCATCGAATTGATATGCATCGCCTCAGTTCCCCAGGCGCGTGATGCGGCCGGCGGTCAGGCCGCCATCGATGACCAGTTCCGAGCCGGTCACATGGCTCGATTGATCGGACGCGAGAAACAGGATGCCGTTGGCGATATCCTCGGCGAGGCCGGCTTTGCCGAGCGGCACCGAACCGGCGGCGATTTTGTCCGGATCGAGCGGGGCGTTCGCCCGGTTCGGCAACTTCGTCCAGATCGGTGTGGCAATGATGCCGGGATGCACCGAGTTCGACCCTTATGCCGTCATTCTCCAGCGCGCACTCGAGCGCCATCGATTTGGCGAACAACCGCACCGCGCCTTTGGTCGCGCTGTAGCCCGCCAGCCCGGCGGAGCCGCGCAGACCGGCGACGGACGACAGCATGACGATGGAGCCGCCGTTCCCGGCGCGCCGCATCGCCGGAATACAATACTTCACCGAAAGGAACACGCCGTCGACGTTGATCGCCATCTGCCGCCGCCAGTCCGCCAGCGACATCTCGATCGCCGGCCCCATGATGCCGATGCCGGCATTGGCGACCAGAATATCGAGCCGGCCGAACCGCTTTTCCGCCGTCTCCACCACGCCAGGCCACGCTGTGTCGTCGGTGACATCGTGATGGATGTAGACACCGCCGGTTTCCTCGGCGAGCGCCAGTCCGGCGGTATCATCGAGGTCGGTCAGCACGAGTTTCGCGCCTTCGCGGGCGAGCACCCGCGCGGTCGCGGCGCCGATGCCGGATGCGGCGCCGGTGATGATGCCGGCGCGTCCGTCCAGTTGTCCCATGGTTTCCTCCATCGCGGCGATCATTCCACCAGACGGACCTGACGCGGGCAAGGACCGGCGAGGTCAGCCGCCGTTCCGCGGCCAAACTCCGCGCGCATGTCGGCTTCCGACGCGGCCCGCCCGCCGACGGCATCCAAGGCGCCGGGTGCCCTGTTGATCGCGGCGGGATGGGCGAGGCGTCAGCGCATCGTTTCCCAGTAGCCGGTTTCGACATCCAACCGGTCATGCTCCAGGCCGCGGAAGTCGCCGCGCGATACGACACCGACGATCCGGCCCTCATCGACGACCGGGATGTGCCGGAAGCCGCCGTCCCGCATCACGCGCAACGCATCGATCGCGTGGTGTCCGGGCGGCATGGTGTGCGGCTCCTTGGTCATCGCGGACCGCAACGTCGTCGTGCCCGGATCCTTGCCGTCGGCGACGATCCGCACCAGATCGCGGCCGGTGAAAATCCCGGCAAGCGCCCCCTTCGCGTCGGTGACCAGCACGGCGCCGATCTTGCGCTTGTGCATTTCGGCGCACGCGTCACGGATCGATGTCGTGACTGGCATCGTGACCGGGTGCTGGTGGCGAATGATCTCATCCATTCGGCGATTGGTCATGGTCATGCCTCCTTCCTTTGAGCCACGATGGCAGAGCGGCGACGGCACCGCATTGACCCGGATCAATCAACGATATTCGGCGGGCCCGGGTTGCATGGCCCGCCGCTCCGAGGCAACACTCGCCGCGACCAAAAGGAGCGTCCCCATGTTCGAGCAGCACGTCAGCGTTACCACGAAGCACGGCGTCATGCCGTCATTCGTCGCCTGCCCCGACGGCGCGGGCCCGTTCCCGGCGATCATTTTCTACATGGACGCGCCGGGCACGCGCGAGGAACTGCGCAACATGGCCCGCCGCATCGCCCGCCACGGATACTTCTGCATCCTGCCGGACATGTATTACCGCCTCGGCACCGTGCTGTTCGACATTCCCCGGCGGACGGACGCCATGTCGGCGGTGATCCGCGCGTCGATGAACAGCCTGACCAACGAACTCGTGACCGACGACACGGCGGCGCTGCTCGGCTGGCTGGATGCCAACGATCGCGTGAAGCCGGGGCCGGTCGGCTGCGTCGGCTACTGCATGAGCGGGCAATACATCACCACGGTGTCGGCGCGCTTCCCACACCGGATGGTGGCCGCCGCGTCGCTCTACGGGGTGAAGATCGTCACCGACCAACCGGATTCACCGCATCTGCTGGTCGATAAGATCAAGGGCGAGTTGTATTATGCGTTCGCTGAGCACGACGCCTCGGTGCCGGACCATGTGATCCCCGACCTGAAGGCGGCACTGGCGAAAACCGACGTGAAGAACACGATCAAAATCTTCCCCGGCACGCATCACGGCTTCGCCTTCCCCGAACGTGCCGTCTACGAAACCATCGCCTCCGAGCAGACCTGGGCCGACATGTTCGCGATGTGGGACCGGCATTTGAAGTAACGCGGAGAATCCTGGCGTCGCAGGGGCGGACGGTGCGCGGGTCGTGACATCGCGCGGCACCGTCCGGATGCGTGGGTCGAGAGCGGCGGCAACCAGACCGTCAGCGCGACCGGTTCCACCGGACGCTCCCACTGGATCGGTAGCCGTTATCCGGGAATGTCAACAAGGTCGAGCGACACGACCGGCGATCAGTGCCCCTGGCCTCATGGTTGAACGATAACCGCCCCAATCACCCGGATGGGTTCAGCAACGCGTCCGGGTTCCGCGCCATCGTCTTCACCAGGTCCGCCCGCGTCACGATCCCGACCAACTTGCCGTCGCGCACGATCGGGATGCGCTTGATGTCGTTGATCATCATCATCTCGGCGATGTCGCCCACGGACGTCGTTTCGGTCGCGGTGATCACGCCCGCCCGCATCAGTTCCCGCGCGCTCGCCTGGGCGCCCTTGATGTAATTCACGAATTCGGGCGCCAGATCGGTGCCCTCGGCGAGTTGCCGCAACCACCAATCGCGCCGCCGCTCCCGGCTTTTCATCAGCGGCCGCACCAGGTCGCCCTCGGTGATGATCCCCACCAGCCGCCCATCGGACTCGCAGACCGGCACGCCGCTGATCGCGTGTTGCGCCAGGATTTTGGCGATGTCCGTCATCGTGGCGCTCGGCGGCACGCTGACGACGAAGCGGGTCATGATCTCGGCGGCGTCCATGGGGTCTCTCCTCCAACGCATCAATGGGAGGAGTAAGCCATGGAACCACAATCCCGGCGTTGACCAGGATCAATCAGGCGGGTGCCGGCGACCGGCCACCCGGGCCGCCCCCGTCGTGGGCGAGCACCTCGTCAACGCAACAATATCAGGGAATCAGCACCGTGCTGCCGGTGGTCTGCCGCGACTCCAGCGCGATATGCGCCTTCGCGGCGTCCTGCAGCGGGAACGTCTGGTTGACCTGGATCTTCACCGCGCCCGAACTGACCACGGAGAACAAATCGTTCGCCACCGCCTCCAGATCCGCGCGCTTCGCGGTATACGTGGGCAGCGTCGGCCGGGTCAGGAACAGGCTGCCCTTGGCGCCCAGCACGCCGATATCGATTGGCGGCACCGGCCCGGAGGCGTTGCCGTAACTCACCATCAGGCCAAGCGGCGCGAGGCAGTCGAGGCTGGCCGCCCAGGTATCCTTGCCGACAGAGTCGTAGACGACGGGGACCATGGCGCCGCCGGTGATCTTCTTGACCTCGGCGACGAGACCGGCGGAGCCGACCACCGTGTGCGCGGCGCCATTGGCACGTGCCAGGGCCGCCTTTTCCTCCGACGAGACCACGCCAATGACCGTGGCGCCCAGATGTTTGGCCCACTGAGCAGAGGATCAGTCCGACGCCGCCGGCGGCCGCGTGGACGACGATCGTCTCACCGGCTTTCACCGCATGGGTGCGGCGCACCAGATATTGCGCGGTCATGCCCTGCAGCATCATCGCCGCACCGGTCTCGAAGCTGATGGCGTCGGGCAGCTTGACCAATCGGTCGGCGGGCAGCACGCGGTCGGTGGCATAGCCGCCCATCGGTCCGGCGTAGGCCACGCGATCGCCGGGCTTTACCAGTGTCACGCCGGCGCCCACCGCGGTCACGGTGCCGGCGCCCTCCTGACCGATGATCAGCGGCATGCTGGGCGCCTTGTACAGGCCGGTGCGGAAATACACGTCGATGTAGTTCAGGCCAACCGCGTGATGTTGATCAGCGCCTCACCGGGACCGGGCTCGGGCGTGGGGACGTCTTCCCACTTCATCACCTCGGGACCGCCGTTGGTGTGGATGCGAATGGCCTTCGTCATGTCAATCTCCGTCCCGGTTCAGATCAGGGTCGCCTGTGGAATGTCCCAGATCGCGGCGACGCCGGCGGGCGTCTCCAGCCGCAGCAGCGCGCGTTTGGTCGGCAGCCCCTCGCCGCCGGAGTAACCCCCTATGCCGGTCGTGGCTACGACGCGATGACAGGGGATGATGATCGGAATGGGATTGGCGCCGTTGGCGCCGCCGACCGAGCGCGGACTGCCCCCGGCCTCATGCGCGATGTCGAGGTAGGTGCGAGTCGCGCCATAAGGGATCGCCAGCAGCGCGCGCCAGACCCGTTGCCGGTACGGCGACCCCTCGGGCGCCAGAGGCAAATCGAACTCGGTGAGCGCGCCATCGAAATACGCATGCAATTGCTCGCGCGCGGACCGCAGCAGCGCGGTCTCGTCCTGGTCGCGTCCCCAGCCCCAATCGACGGAGACGATGGCTCCGTCTTCCTCGGAGACCGAGAGATCCCCAACCGGGGTATGCAGCGAGAGAAGTGGCACGTGATGCCCTGTTGAATCGGACATGATCTCGGCGCCGCGGCCCCTGGATGTCAAGTGGCGCGGATGAGCGTTCGCCCGTCGAGACAGGCGTTGCGCGATCGAACCGTCGCGGCCCCGCGATCAGATCGCATCGTGATTCGCGGTCAGCTAAGGCCGGGCGGATAAGGGAGACCGCGGATCGCGTCAGGGAAGTTTGCCGAGCGACGAATGCGGATCTCGATGAAATGGATTATGACAGCGGGAATCCTGGATGAGAGATACGCCTGTGACACACCTGTCGAGATCGACTCGTGCGCTTTCCTCCATCGCCGTCGCGATCATCATGATGCTGCACGGCTCCTTCGCGGCGGGCGCGACGCAACCTTGCACGCTGGATCGCGCGACCGGCACGACGATCGATGCCGAGCCCTTCATGGTTCATGGGTATGGCACGCGGTGGAACCGGGCGACGAACCGGCTGGCTTTCATGGAGCCGGATGCCAACGGATACTACCGAATTTTCACCATGCGGTCGGATAAAAGCGACCGCCGGGACCTGACGGCGGATAAACCCGGCCTGCCGGACAAACATCAGGGGGCGCCGTTCTGGCATCCCTCCGGCCGCTATCTGCTTTTCATTGCGCAGAAGGAAGAATGGAGCGGCGCGAAGATGTTCGGCAACCCCGATTACGGGGCGCTGCCGGGCTTCGGGGTGCACGACGACCTCTGGGTGATGACCGCCGACGGCAGCCGGTACTGGAAACTGACCGACGACCCCAACACGATGCGGCAAGGGATCTTGTTGCCCGTATTTTCACCGGATGGCCGGCGCATCGCATGGGCGCAGCGGCAGCCCGACAAAACCTATGTGCTGGTGCTCGCGGACTTCGTCGAGGCGCCGCGGCCGCATCTGGAGAACCCGCGGACCTACCGCCCCGGCGGGAAGGCGTATTACGAGCCGGGTTCATTCAGCAGCGACAGCAAAACCCTCTTCTATACCAGCGACCAGGACACGCACAGCTTCTGGCGGAGCCAGATTTACCGGCTCGACCTCGCCAGCGGGCAAAGCCACCGGCTCACCACCGGCCAGGACTACAATGAGCATCCGGTGTCCATAAATACGCCCGGCGGCGATTGGGTCGTCTACATGAGCACGCGGGGCGTGGACCGCTATCCCAGGCACTTTTTCCTCGGCACCGACTGGTGGGCGGTGAAGCCGGACGGCAGTGGCACCAGGCGCCTGACCGAGATGAATGTGCGGCGCGAGGGCAACCCCGAAGATGCCGGATATATGCAGGTCGCGACCACCGTGGCGATGAGCCCTACCGGCGATTTCATGCTCGGCGACGTGCAGGACAGCCTCACAAGGCAGACCGGCCTGGTGCGGGTGATTCACCTCACCTGCCCGCCGAATGGTTGATGGCGGCATGATGGCGTAACGGTAGCGGGAAGCATCAGGGAACTTGCGGCCCAGGGCGAACGGCGACGGTCGAGCCGCGGCGGGAACAGGTTCGCGTCATGCGGCGCGTTGTCCGGCGGCGCGCAGGTTACCCCGGCCGATGCCAGGCGGCGCGAAGCCGGCGCGGAGGTGCATCGGCGTCATGACCCTGGTGGATGGCGCGATGACCCTGGTCGATGACGCGCGGCCTCAGCGCGTCGAGAGGATGAAGGCGATCAGGTCGTCCATCTCGCTGTTGCTCAGATGCAGGTCGGGCATCCGGTCGTGCGGCGTCTGCAGGAAGGCGCGCAGGGCGAGCGAGGTCATGGCGTGATCCGCGGCAACGGCCGGAAACGACGGCGCACCGGTCGCGGTGGCCAGTTGGCTGCCCGGAAACGCATGGCAGTTGGCGCACCAGGCGGTCGCCACCTGGCGGCCGGCCACCGGGTCGCCGATGTCGTCAGCGCGCGCGGCGGTGGCGGATAAACCAAGTGCGAGACACGCGGCCAGCAACGAAATCGCGCGCCGAGGTCTGGAGAGGGTCGGGTCTGTCATAGGGCATTCATTGGCCGTCGGCGCGCGGCCCGCATTGACCCAGGTCAACCATCTCGTCCGCGCCACCGTCCCCCGGCCGCGGGATCGGCGCGGGTGATCGTTCCGGCTGCGTTCAGTCCTTCAGCAGGCGGGCCGCCCAGTCGGCGACGGAGTTGCCACTGCTGATGTCGGGATGAACGAGGCCGTCGATCATGAACGTCGGCGACACGTGGATGCCGTTCTGGCGGGCGTATTTGCAATGCCATTTGATTTCGCGATCGAGGTCCGGAATCGCGAACGCCTCAGCGAGTTTCACGCCGCTGTAGCGCTCGATCCGGGCGATGATCTCGTTGGGCGTGGCATCCATGTTCGGGCCGCGGCAATGCCGTTCGAACTCGAACTCCTCGCGATGCGCGGCGACCGCGGCCATGACGGACTTCGCCGCTGTCTTGCCGCCCGGAAGCGTGGACGCGGCGAGAATGCAGCGCGTGATCACGCCGGAATACATATGCCAGGGCTGCGACTGCAGCCGGATCTTAACGGTGATGCGATCCTCGCCGGCCTGGGCCAGAAGATCGTCGAGTTTGCCGAACGCACGGACGGAGAACGGGCAGGTGGGTTCGAGGAAGGCCTCGAACACGCGAGGCCCGCGGCCCCAGACGAGTGGATCGGCGCGCCATGTGGAGTTGGCCATCGGGTGTTTCCTGGGCGGTCGGTTGGCGAAGGGACGCGAGACCGGTTGGCGCCGAGCGCCTCGCGGTTCCGCCTGAACGAGCGGTGCGCGCGCCGTCGTCTGGCAACGCGCCGGCTCGAGTTAAGCCGGTGTCCGCTGTCAGGCCGCCGCGAACGCGCCCGCCGCCCGGAGCGCGGCGATTTCCGCGGGCGTCAGGCCCAGAGTGTCCGCCGAGAATCGCATCGGTGTCGGCGCCGAGGTCCGGCGCGGCGGTGGACGCCGTACCACCGCCCTCGGCGAGCTTGAACGGCGTGCCGACCAGATCCTGGGTGGTGCCGTCGGCGTTGGCGGCGCGCAGCCGCATCCCATTGGCCAGCACCTGCGGGTGGGTCATCACCTGATCGACGGTATGGATCGGTGCGCAGGCCACACCGCGCGCCTC
Source organism: uncultured Alphaproteobacteria bacterium (assembly GCA_963719675.1). Taxonomy (GTDB): domain Bacteria; phylum Pseudomonadota; class Alphaproteobacteria; order Acetobacterales; family Acetobacteraceae; genus Rhodopila. Next base: position 24,336 of record CAVRDN010000096.1, read on the forward strand.
GAACCGTTCCACCCAATACGCGACGGGACGGTGGCCAAACCGTTCCTCCAGCATCGGGATGAGCACGCCGCGTTGTTCGACGCGCGCGACGTTGCCCTGAAACCGCGGCTCCTTCGCCAGCTCCGGCCACTCCAGCGCGTCGCAGAAGCGGGTCCACGCACCGTCGTTCGGCGCGCCGGCCAGCATGTAGCCGTCCTGACACTGGAACGCCTGATACGGCACCAGATGGCCGCTGCCCGAGCCCTGCGGCTCCGGCATCTGACCCGACTGCATCCAGCCGACGGCGTGATAGCCGAGCAACGCCACCGCCGTTTCCAGCAGCGAGCCGCGCACCCAGGTACCGCGCCCCGTCTTCTCGCGGCCGAGCAGCGCGGTGACGATGCCTCCGTACAGCGACAAGCCGGTGGACATGTCGATGAACGACACGCCGCTGCGAATCGGCGGCCCATTGGGGATGCCGGTGGTGGACATCGCGCCGGAGAACGCCTGCACCATCAGGTCGTAGCCGCGCTTCTCGGCGAGCGGACCGAGCGCGCCATAGCCGGAAATCGTGCCGATGATCAGGCGCGGATTGGCTTCGTGCAGCGCCGCGTTGCTGATGCCAAGCCGTGCCGCGGTGTCGGGCAGAAAACTGTGCAGCAGCACGTCGGCCCGCACCGCGAGGCGATGCAGAACGTCGCGCGCGGCGGCGGTTTTCAGGTTCAGCACCATGGCCCGCTTGCCGCGATTGACGGAGCCGAAATTGGCGCTCACGCCCTCCGGCGACAGCGGCGGCCAGCGGCGATTTTCGTCGCCCTCGGGGCTTTCGACCTTGATCACCGTCGCGCCGAAATCGGCGAGCAGTTGCCCGCAATAGGGCCCGGCGAGAACGCGGCTGAGATCGACGACGCGAATGCCGTCGAGGATTTTCGGCGAAGTAGGACTCATGGTTGGTACCTCGTGGGATTCGCCATAGCCTGGGCGTCACGAATTGGGGGAACAATCAGATGGTGGATCCGGTGGAAACGGCGCAGGACCAAATCGGCGAGGCGCATGAGGAGCGGGGCGAGACCGATCATTGGCCACGCGTGATGGCCGTGACCGTATCGTTTCTCGCGGCCAGCCTGGCGTTGGCCGATCTCGGTGCGAAGTCGTCACAGACCGCGTATATCACGCACAACATCAGCGCGTCCGATACCTGGAACCAGTATCAGGCGAAAAACCTGCGCGCCAGCCTGTGGAACGCGGAGGCCTCATTGCTGGAGAGCCTCGCGAACGCGAACGACGCCGCGGTCCAGGAACGGATCAAAAAGGCGATCTCCGAAGAGGCGCGCATGCGGGATGAACCGGGCTCCGGCGATGGCATGAAGCAACTGGCGGAGAAAGCGAAAGCGCTGGAGGAAGAGCGCGAGAAGGCGTTTCATTCCTATCACGGGTACGAGCACACGGCGAGCGTCCTGGAAATTTCCATCGTCCTGGCCTCGGTTTCGGTCGTGACCAGAGTGCATGCGCTGGGCGTTGCCGCCGGCGTCATCGGCCTGGCGGCCTGCGGCTACGGACTGGCGGTCCTGGCGCATTTCACCTGACGGGAGATGGCGATCGCCACCCCCCATCGGGTGGATGGCGATCAGGTGACCGGTGCGGGCGCCGCGTTATAGTCCTTGTCCGAAACGTGTTCGAACCACGCGGTGCCCTCGCCTTTGTCGGTTTGTTCCGACATCGCGAGATGCGCGAACAGCTTGTCCGGCGCGGCACCGTGCCAGTGCCGCGTGTTGGGCGGGATGATCACGGTGTCGCCGGCGCGGATTTCCTGCACCTGCTGGCCCTCGAACTGCACGCGGCCGGCGCCCGACAGGCAATACAGCGTCTGTCCCACCGGATGGCTGTGCCACGCGGTGCGCCCGCCCGGCGTGAACGACACCACCGAGGCACGCATGCGCGACGGCGCCGATCCCTGCACGATCTCATCCGAGAACACGACGCCGGTGAAATTCGTCGCCGGCTGCACCTTGGTCTGACGATTGGATGACCGAAGCACTGTCATTTGTTGGTTTCCTTCCTTGGTTGGTATCGAGAATTGTTGGAGCGCCATGAACTCCGCTGGCATCACCAGGGTCAATCAACGTCGTCACCGACCCTTCAACGTCATCGCTGACCCCTCAACGTCATCACTGGCCCTTCAACGTCATCACCGGCCCTCAACGTCATCGCTGGCCCTCAACGTCATCGCTGGCCCTCAACGTCATCGCTGGCCCTCAACGTCATCGCTGGCCCTCAACGTCATCGCTGGCCCTCAACGTCATCGCTGGCCCTCAACGTCATCGCTGGCCCTCAACGTCATCGCTGGCCCTTCAACATCATCGCTGACCCTCAACGTCATCACTGGCCCTCAACGTCATCGCTGGCCCTCAACGACATCACTGGCCCTTCAACGACATCACCGGCCCTTCAACGTCATCGCTGGCCCTCAACGTCATCACCGGTCCTTCAACGTCATCACCGGCCCTTCAACGTCATCACCGGGCACCGACCCGGTGATCTGTCGCGGCACTGTGCGGCGATACATGGCTGGGTCAAGCCTAGCCATGACGGGCCATCGCGGGCATCAGTACCGACTTCGGCTGGTCGAGCACGCGCTCAGCCAGATAACTCAGGATCAGTTCGCGGCTGACCGGAGCGATGCGCGGGATCAGGCTTTCACGGAACAGGCGTTCCACATGGTATTCCTGCGCGTAGCCCATCCCGCCGAGGGTCATGACCGCCTGCTCAGCGGCGCGATAGCCGGCCTCGGCGGCGAGGTATTTCGCGGCGTTCGCCTCGGCGCCGCAGTCCTGACCACTGTCGTACAGCCAGGCCGCCTTGAGCGTCATCAGGTTGGCCGCTTCCAGTTCAGCCCAGTTGCGGGCGAGCGGATGTTGGATGGCCTGGTTTTGGCCGATGGGGCGGCCGAACACGACACGTTCGCGGGCGTAACGAGAGGCGCGCGCCAGCGCTGCCCGGCCAATGCCGATGGCTTCGGCGGCGACGAGCACTCGTTCCGGATTCAGACCGTGAATGATGGCGCGGAACCCCTCGCCTTCCTCGCCGATGCGGTCTTCGACGGGAACCATCATGTCCTCGAAGAACACCATGTTGCTGTCGACGGCGTGGCGGCCCATTTTGTGGATCAGCCTGACCTCGGCATGGGCTTTGTCGAGGTCGGTATAGAACAAGGTCAGGCCTTGCGTTTTGCGTTTGACCTTGTCGATCGGCGTGGTGCGGGCGAGCAGCAGTATCTTGTTCGCGACCTGCGCGGTGGAGGTCCAGATCTTGGTGCCGTTGATACGATAATGATCGCCGTGAAGGTCGGCGCGCGTGGTCATCGCCGTCGTATTGAGGCCCGCGTTCGGCTCGGTGACGCCGAAGCACGCCTTGTCCTTGCCGCCGATCAGCGGTGGCAGCATGCGGGCTTTCTGCGCCTCGGTGCCGTGGACCGATGACGGGATTGAGGCCGAAGATGTTGATGTGAATGGCGCTCGCGCCACTCATCGCCGCGCCGGACTCCGCGACCGCCTGCATCATGATCGCGGCTTCGGCGATGCCGAGACCCGCGCCGCCGTACGCCTCCGGCATGGCGATGCCAAGCCAGTTGCCTTCGGCCATGGCGTTGAAGAACGCGTGCGGAAAGACCGCGTCGCGATCGCGCTCGAGCCAATAGGTGTCGTCAAACCGGGTGCAAATCCGCAGGATCTGGTCGCGGATCTGTTGCTGGGGCTCGGTGAGGGCGAAGTCCATGGGGCGAGGTCTTTCTCGGGCGGTTTGATCGGGGGGATTATAGCAAGCGGGGGCTCCGGGCGGAAATCGGGTGACCGCCGTTCACCTTCGACGAAGCGATGAACCCCGACTTCTGGCCGGAGTAAACCGCGCCGGGTTTGCCGCCCCTCCCCCGGAAGCGCTACAGTCAGCCCCAGGAGGACCGTACAGCCATGGATTTCCGCGCGGACGATGTCGAGTATCAGCGCCACGGCGACCAACCCTTGCTGGCGCGACTTTATCAACCGATCGGCCCAGGCCCGTTCCCGGCGGTGCTCGAGGTGCATGGCGGTGCGTGGACCGGAGGCGATCGGTTCAACAACGTCTCGATCGCCGAAGCGCTCGCGGCGGACGGCATCGTCGTGCTGTCGATCGATTTCCGCATGCCGCCCGTGGCCGGGTATCCGGACACCATCGCCGACGTCAATCTCGGCATTCGCTGGCTGAAGGCGAACGCGGAAAAGTTCAACAGCCGGGCCGATCTGGTGGGCGGTCTGGGCACGTCATCCGGCGGGCACATGCTGCTGTTGAGCGCGTTGCGTCCGAATGACCCCCGTTACGCGAAGTTGCCGTTGCCGGGTTCGGCGGCCGATGCCTCGTTGCGATTCGCCATCGGCTGCTGGCCGGTCGCCGATCCCTTGCAGCGCTATCGGGTAAAGAAGGCTGCGGGTCAGGAACGCTTCGTCATCTCGCACGATAAATTCTGGCCCTCGGAAGCTGACATGGAAGAAGGCAGCCCGACCCTGATCCTGACCCGCGGCGAGGCGGTCGCGAAGCCGCCGATGCTGATCATGCAAGGCACCGCCGACGACAATCTGACGCCCGACATGGCGGACAATTTCGCCGCCGCCTACGCGAAAGCCGGCGGCTCCGATCATCAAGGAGATCTTCCCCGGCCAGCCGCACGCGTTCATCTCGGCCGCCCCACCGCGCCGGATTCGCTGCGCGCGCTGGAAATGATCAAGACCTTCGTCCACAAGCACGCCGGCTGAGCGATGTACAGCCAGGGCCTCAACACCGCGTCCGCCCCGGCCGATACGTCGGAAGCCGCGACGCGGTTTCAGGCCCGTATCGATGCCGAGGAGCGGATCGAGCCCAACGACGCCATGCCGGATGGCTATCGCCGCACGCTTGATCCGGCAGATCAGCCAGCACGCTCATTCGGAAATCGTCGGCATGCTGCCCGAGGGCAACTGGATCACCCGCGCGCCGTCGCTGCGCCGCAAGGCCGCGCTGCTCGCCAAGGTGCAGGACGAGGGCGGGCACGGTCTGTATCTTTACGCCGCCGCCGAAACGCTGGGCGTGTCGCGCGAGGAACTGGTCGATCAGTTGCTGACCGGCCGCGCCAAATACTCCTCCATCTTCAATTATCCCACCCTGTCCTGGGCCGACATCGGCGCGATCGGCTGGCTGGTGGACGGCGCGGCGATCATGAACCAGATCCCGCTGTGCCGCTGCTCGTACGGTCCGTACGCGCGGGCGATGATCCGTATCTGCAAGGAAGAGTCGTTCCACCAGCGTCAGGGCTACGAAATCATGCTGACGCTGTGCCGCGGCACGCCCGAGCAAAAGGCCATGGCGCAGGATGCGCTGAACCGCTGGTGGTGGCCGTGCCTGATGATGTTCGGACCGCCGGATCACGCAGTCGCCGCATACCGACAGTTCGATGCGATGGAAGATCAAGCGTTTCACCAATGACGCGCTGCGCCAGAAGTTCGTCGATGCGACGGTGCCGCAGGGCCTGCATCTGGGCCTGACGTTTCCCGATCCCGGACCTGCGTTTCGACGAGGCCCGGGCACTGGGTATTTGGCGAGATCGACTGGGAGGAATTCCGCCGCGTGCTGGCCGGCGACGGTCCGTGCAACCGCGAGCGGCTGGCCGCGCGGCGCAAGGCGCATGACGACGGCGCCTGGGTGCGCGAGGCCGCCGCAGCGCATGGGCGGCGAAACAGCGCCGCCAGAGCGAAGGCGGCGTGATGGCGGACCCCGCGACCCGGCTGTGGGAGGTTTTCATCCGTGCGCCGCAACGGCCTGGCGCACCGGCACGCCGGCTCGGTGCACGCCGCGGATCCGGAGATGGCGTTGCAGGCGGCGCGCGACGTCTACACCCGCCGCGGCGAAGGGCTGTCCATCTGGGTGGTGCCGTCCGACGCGATCGTCGCCTCGGATCCCGCCGATAAGGAATCGCTGTTCGAGCCGACGGGCTCGAAGATCTACCGCCATCCGACGTTCTACGAAGTGCCCGACGAAGTCGGGAACATGTGACGGTGACCACGACCTCGATCACGTTGCCGAAACGCCGACATGTCGCAGACATTGCTGGCGCTGCGCCGACGACGCGCTGATGCTCGGTCACCGCACCAGCGAATGGACCGGCCACGCGCCGTTGCTGGAGGAGGAACTCGCGCTGGCCAACATCGCGCTCGACCTGATCGGTCAGGCGCGGATGCTGTATCAGGCGGCCGGCGAACTGACCGGTCATTCCGAGGACGGACTGGCTTATCTCCGCGATCCGCCGGCGTTCCGCAACGCCCTGATCATGGAGCTGCCGAACGGCGATTTCGCCTTCACCATCGCGCGGCTGTTTCTGGTGTCCGTCGCGTCGGATCAGAAGTGGCGCGCCGGGTTCGCCGATCCCGCGCTGACGGCGGTCGCGGACAAGGCCAAGAAGGAAACCGCGTATCACGTCCGGCACGCCGCCGAGTGGCTGATCCGGCTCGGCGACGGCACCGAGGAATCGCATCGTCGCGCCCAGTACGCCGTCGATGCGTTGTGGCCGTACACCGGCGAGATCACCGACAATCGCGACGCGTGGCTGAGATGCCGTGGCGCCAGTCCTGAACCGAGCCACGTTACGCCAGCCGGACGACGGCTGGATGCAAAGCGGCGGGCGAACCGGCCGGCATACCGAGCACCTGGGGCACCTGCTCGCGGAGATGCAGATCCTCCCTCGGACTTATCCCGGCGCGACATGGTGACGGTCCTGCGACGGGCGCGCGCGGCGGCGGCTTCGGTGACCGATCCGGAACTGCCTCCGCTGACGATCGACGATCTGGGCATTTTGCGCGACGTGCGCATGGATGGCGGCACGGTCGAGGTGGCGATCACGCCGACCTACTCCGGCTGTCCGGCGATGCGAGAGATCACCGACGCGATCACGACGGCGGTACGCGACGCCGGCGTTGAAAAAGTCAGAGTGCGGCTGGTGCTGACGCCCGCCTGGACCACCGACTGGCTGACCGATACCGCTCGCGCGAAATTGCTGGACCTGGGGATCGCGCCGCCTGAACCCGGATTGGGTAGCGACGCATTATTCGCGCGTTCGAGCGTGGCGTGTCCGCGCTGTCACGCGACGAACACCGAACGGATCAGCGCGTTTGGTTCGACGGCCTGCAAGGCGCTGCATCGTTGCCTGAACTGCCAGGAGCCGTTCGAGGCGTTCAAGTGCCACTGACCTGACGTCCGGTCAGTCTTGCATCCCGGTCGGCACCGCGCCGCGAAAAGGTCACGCCCGGACGGGCCGAGATCCCGGCGATGTTTGGCGGCCTCGTCGGAAACCATGCGCCCGGCGCCGGTATTCATTCCAGAAACGCACGCAACCGAGCCTCCAGCGCGGCGTCGTCCTTCACCTCGCATTCCCACAGCACCAGCACCGACCATCCCGCCTCCCGCAATGCCGCCAGATTGCGCGCGTCGCGTTCCACGTTGCGCGCCAGCTTCGCCGCCCACCAGTCCGCGCGCACTTTGGGCAGCACCGCGTTGCGGCAGCCGGGATCCGGATGGCGATGCCAGAAACAGCCGCGCACCTCGACGATCTTCCGCCGTGCGGCAAGCACGATGTCCGGCGTCCCCGGCAAATCGCGCCGGTGCAGCCGGAACCGATAGCCCATCCGGAACAATAACCGCCGCACGCGCAATTCCGGCGTCGTATCTTTCCCCGCCACCGCCGCGAGGTTGCGCCGCCGCGCTTCCGGAACGTCGTCGAATCGCGGCCGGACCAGCGTCACCTCACGCGGCGCCTTCAGCCACCACCGCCTCGGCGAGACTGTTGTCCACCGCGACCGAAAACGGCGTGCCCGGACTGACGAACCCACCCGACACCAGGCTCGACAGCAGACGGTCATAGCCCGCCCGCGGCAGCACCGGCTGGTTTCCCCAGATCCCCAGCGCCTTGTACCGCGCACAGGCCATCTCCAGGATCGCCGGCGGGGTGTCGGGGAAATACGCGCTTATCGCGTCGGCGATGCCGGCCGCCGGGGCACCCGCGACCCAGCGTTGCGTTTTGTAGATCGCCCGCACCATCCGGCGCAGTTCATCGCCACGCCGCGCGAGCGTTGGCCGGCGCGTGTAGAACGTCGTGTAACTGCTGGGACCCGGCTCGCCTGCGCGTACCAGACGTGGCACCCGTGCTCGGCCTGCAACACCGAAACGAACGGCTCGAACACCTGCACGACATCGACCGAGCCGGCGAGCAGCGCGGCGCAATTGTCCGCCATCGTCGCGCCGGCGACCCGGTCGATCGTTCCGGGCGCGATACCGGCGCGGCGCAGGTCCTCCTGCAGGCACATCCACGGCGTCGGCACCTCGCTGACCGTCGCCAGCCGCGCGCCCGCCAGATCGCGCACCGAAAAGCCCGGCGCGGCGTCGCGCCCAACCAGCAGGAACGGATCGCGCGTCACCACCTCGGCGAAACTCACGAGATCGCACCCGGGTCCTGATGGTAGGTCTGCATGACCCGCATCGGGCCGCCCCAATTCACGTCGGCCAGGCCCGACATGACCGCGGTCGCCGCGCGGCCGGGTTCGGGCGCGCTGACGAACCGCACCCCGACGCCCTTCGGCGGCATACGCGTCGTGCGCCAGCGCGACGTAAAACGGCGCGTAGAACAATCCGCGTAACGATTCCTGCAAAATAATGGTCATGCGCGCGCGCTCCCCCACTCAGGCGCACAGCGATAGCCACGAACGTTATCGCCGCTCGAACGCCTGGTCGGAGATTTCCGCGGTCGAGACCGCCGCGTCGGGAGGGATCGCCAGCCGCGACGCCGTCCCGATCGAGACCAGGCCGCTCAGCCGCGCCGCCCGCATGCCGGCGGCGAACCCGTGGCAGGCCCGGCTCCAGACCTCGCCGGTGGCGAAGTCGACTTCGACCGGCTGCGCGGGCAACCCGTCCAATGTCGTTGCCCCACCGGGCTCCACGAACACGCTGGCGAGGACCGCTCCAGCCGCGGAGCGGAGTTTCACCACCGCCAACTGGCCGGACCGGTTTTCGATCGCCATCTTGAGGCTCCCTGTCTCGCCGCGGCTGAACACCTCCCCGTTCGCCGGCGACGGACCGGCGTTGTAGGTGCACCAGGCACGCGCCGCCGCCGCCGTGTCGCCGGGGGTCAGCCGGGCCGCGTCGATGTAGCCGTCGGCCAGTTGGTGACCTTGACCTCCACCATGCCGCTCGGTTTCAGCAGCCGCAGCGCCTGCACGGCGCTGAACGCCGGCAACTGAGTCCAGGGCACGAGGATGTGCTTCGCCGCGTCCACCTTCCACAGCATCGCGGCGGCGGCGGTCGGCACGACGTAGAAGTTCGGCGTGCCGGCCAGACGCAGCGGCGCCGGCCCGTATGGCGACGCCGCCGGATCGTTGGGCGAGAGCGGCGGCACATCCGGCGCCGTGGCCGGCGATCGTCGCATGCGGCTCCTCGGTGGGCGACGCGGTCAAACGCCACCCGATCTCGAGCACGCCGATCACCACCACGACGGCCATCCCGACCCAGACGGCGGCGGGCAGATCGCGCAGGCGCGGATGGCGGGTGCGCGGCGTGGCCATGTCGGGCAACGGCGTCGCGTCGTGACCGCCGGAGCCGAAGACGCCGAACCCCGGCACGCGAAACCAGGATCGGCCAGCGCCGGAGCCGGCCGGCGCGGGATCGCCTCCACCGCCGCCGGGGAAGCCGGAGCCGGCAAATCCCGGCCCACCAGATCCCGGCCCACCAGATCCCGTGCCGGCGGGCCCCGCTCCGGCGGACCCAGGCCCGCCAAAGCCCGGCCCGCCAAAGCCCGGCCGACCAACGCCTGATCCGCCAAAGCCTGATCCGCCAAAGCCTGATGCGCCAAAGCCTGATGCGGCCGCTCCAGATCCCCCTCCGGCGAAGCCCGATGCGCCGAAGCCCCCGGCGCCCGGTTCCGACGCCGCCGCCCGTCGCGCCAGACGGTCGTACGTGGCGCGGCGCGTCGCATGGCTCAGCACGTCGTACGCCTGTTTCAGTTCCAGGAACGCGGCGGCATCGCCGGTTTCCGGCACATCGGGATGCACCACGCGCGCCTCGCGCCGCCACGCGGCCGCAATGGAAGCGGCATCCGACGACGGCGCGACCCCGAGACGGGCGTAGTAGCCTTCGGGGTCCTGAGGCGTCCTGGGTATGGCCCTCTTGGGCGTGCGCGACGGCGGCATCGTGGCGGCAGGGTCCGTTCGCCAATCTCGGTTCGATCCGTCAGGTAGGCGATTTCGCGGCGTCGCGCCACCGTTTCACGCGACCGGCGCGCCGCCGGTCATTCGCATTAACCGGCTGTTCACCTTTTCGTGGTGCGATGCGGATCAGCGGGCCCGTTGGTTTCGGTCACCCGGCCACACTTTCGGTCAGATCCATTGCCCATACCTCCATTGCTCGCCGGTGCCGCGCCCGCCAGTGCCTGGATCGCGGATCCCTGGATCGCCCGGCCCTGGGCCACCGGTCCCGCCGGGGCCACTCCCCTGGGGGCCAGTCCCCTGAGTGCCACTTCCCTGGTGGCCACTCCCCTGAGTGCCACTTCCCTGTGGGCCACTCCCCTGAGGGCCGGTCCCCTGGGGGCCGGTCCCTTGGGAGAGACACCATGAATTCCTCCGACTTCGCCCAAAAACGCCTGCTGGTCGTCGATGATGAGCGGGTGCAACGGACGCTCGTCACGCGCACCGTCGCTCCCATGGGCTACACCGTCGACGATGCGGCCAACCTGCGCGAAGCCGCGAACCATCTGGCGGAACACAGCTACGATGCCGTGGTGCTCGATCTCTCGCTCGGCGAGACCGAGGGCATCAGCCTGTTGAAAGCGCTGCGCGACGGCCGCGGCGATCCGACCCTGATCTTTCTCTCCCGGCTCGACGAACGGGTGCTGACCGCGAGCCTGCGGCTGGCGGCGGGCATGGGGCTGCGCGTCGCCGGCACGCTGCGCAAGCCGGCCTCGCCGGTCGCGCTCCGGACTCTGCTGCGAGACGCGCCGCCGCGGTCGATCCCTCAGGTCATCGATCAGCAGCAACGGCCGCCGAGCGTCACCGAACTGGTCTACGCCATCCAGGACGGACTGATCGTGCCGCACTATCAACCACAGGTTTCGCTGGTCGATGGAAAAGTGGTCGGGGTCGAGGCCCTCGCCCGCTGGCCGCGCCGCGCCGCCAACGGCGATATGGTGGACGGATGCCCGCCGGAAGTTTTCGTGCCGTTCGCCGAAAAATCGGACCTGATCATACCTCTGACATTTCACATCATGCGCGCCTCGCTGGAGGCCTGCGGCCGTTGGCGCGCCACGCATCCGGATTGCCGCGTGTCGGTCAACATTTCGCCGCTGGTACTGGCCGACCCGAGTTTGCCGGACGAGATCGAGCGTTTGCTGCTGGAAACCGGCGTCGGGCCGGGCGCGCTGATCGCCGAGATCACCGAAAGCACCGTGATCGCCAATCCGTTGCTCGCCGCCGAGGTGCTGACCCGGCTCCGGATCAAGGGGGTCGAACTCTCGATCGACGATTTCGGCACCGGCCATTCGTCGCTGCTGACGTTGCTGCGGCTGCCGTTCTCCGAACTCAAGATCGACCGCTCGTTCATTTCGCCCTGCGAAACCGACGCCGAGGCATGGAAGATCGTCCGCGCGACGACGTCGATGGCACGCGAACTGGGGCTTCGCGTGGTCGCCGAAGGGATCGAAACCGAGTCGGTCGCGCAACGGTTGCGCCAGGTCCGCTGTGAGGTCGGGCAAGGCTGGCACTTCGCCCGCGCCATGCCGGAGGCCGAACTCGTGGCCTGGTTGTCCGCCTACGCGCCCGCCCAGTACGGGATGTCGCCCACGCAACGCGCGATGCCGCCCGGCGAATATGGCACGCCGCCCGGCGCGCCACCCGCGTTCGCGGCTGGGCTGGCCGACCCGCCCACGGTGCCTGCTTGAACCGGGCCGGCGCGGCCTTCGACTCACCGCTCGGTCAGGCCGGGATGCTGCTTTGCGCGCTCTGCCTGATCTGGGGCGTGATCTGGCTCCATCTGGGCGCCGAATACCGGCATACGGTGAACGACGCCAGGGTCCGCTCGGCCGCCCTGACCGAGACGCTGGACGAGAACGTCAGCCGGTCGGTCGCGATCCTCGATGCCGCGTTGCTCGAAAGCCGCGCGCTCTGGCTGCGCGACAAGGCGAATTTCCACATCGGTCCGTGGATGCGCGAGCACGCCGGACTGATGAAAGTCGCCGTACAGATCAGCATCGCCGACGCGAGCGGTATCATCGTGACCGCCTCGGGCGACAACGGGCCGCCGCCGGTCAGCATCGCCGACCGTCCGCATTTTCGCGTACAGGCGGCGGCGACCGAAGACCGCCTGTATATCAGCACGCCGGTGACCGGGCGGACCTCCGGCCGGCTCTCGATCCAGTTCACCCGCCGCATCGTCAACCCGGACGGCGGGTTCGCCGGCGTGGTGATCGCCTCCTTCGACCCTCTGGTGATCGCGGAGTTTCAAAGCGGGGCACTCCCCAACGGCGGCTTCACGATGATGATCGGCGACGACGGCATCGTCCGCGCCGCGCAACCCGACACCGCGCGGGTCGGCGAGGTGTTCGCGAAGCCGGAGATCACGCGGCGGATCAAGGCGGCGGGCGACGGACCGCTCCCCGGCGATACGGTCATGGATAACGCCGCGGCGATGGCGGCGGAGCGAGGCGGCCGAATGGGAACCGAGATGGACGATCTCGGGATCTTCAGTTACCGCGCGGTCCCCGGCACGCCATTGTTCGTGGCCGCCGGCTACACCGGCAACACGGTCTTCGCGCTCTACCGGCGGGAGTGGCGGATCACCGTGCTGGCGGGCGCGGTGCTGTCGTTCGCCGTGCTGATCGTCGGTATCATAATGATCCAGCAACGTCTTCGGCTGACGCGGTTTCAGCGGGCCCTGATACTCACCATGGACAATATCAGCCAGGGCATCCTGATGATCGACCGTCGCCGCCGCATGCCGGTGGTGAACCGGCGGGTCGCGGAACTGCTCGGATTGCCCGCCGAACTCGCCAGGCCGGGCGGCGACTTCGACGCGCTCGTGGCATGGCAGCGACGCCATGGCGAGGTTCCCTCGGATGACCCGGAGGACCGCCGATTGGCGAACATGGTGAAAGCCGGCGGCATCGATCCGGCGGTGCCGTTCTATGAGCGGACCCGCGCCAATGGCACGGTACTGGACGTGCGGACCACCGTTTTGCCCGATGGCGGCGCGGTGCGCACCTTCACCGATGTCACCGAACGCAAACGGATCGAACACGAAATGGTGGACGCGCGCGACGCCGCCCGGGCCGGGATGCGCGCGCGCACCGAATTCCTCGCCGTCATGAGCCATGAGATCAGGACGCCGATGAACGGCATCATCGGCGCCGCCGGCCTGCTGCGCGAGACGCCGCTGACCGCCGAGCAACTGGACTACCTGCGCGTCATCGGCGAATCCAGCGAGCAGTTGTCGTTATTGATCCATAACATTCTCGATTTCACCCGGCTCGACGCCGGAACGCTGGAACTGGAGGACGCCGTCTTCGATCCGCGTGCTCTCATCGAGGACACAATCTCCGCCCGGAACGGTCACGCGCGCGCCAAGGGGCTCACGCTTCTGGCCCGCATCGACGACGACATCCCGCGCGATATCGGCGGCGATCCCTCGCGGTTGCGGCAGGTGCTGGAGAATTTGATCGACAATGGAATCAAGTTCACCGAAACCGGCGGCATAACGATCGAGGTCCGCGCGATCGCCGCCGACCCATCGACGGTCACGTTGAGCTTCGCGATCATCGACACCGGCGTCGGGATCGATCCCGAGAGCCGCCTGCGCCTGTCCGTCCCGTTCACCCAGGCCGACAGTTCGCTCTCCCGCCGGTTCGAAGGCGCCGGACTGGGCCTGGCGATCTGCCGCCGTCTGGTCGCCCTCATGGGTGGGACGCTCGCGGTCGACAGCACGCCGGGCGCGGGCAGTACCGGTGTCGTTCAGCATCCGGGCGCGGCGCGCATCCGCGGCGCGGCCGGCGGCCCGGGCCGATGTCGACGGACCATTGCCGGCGCTTCGCCTGCGCGTCTTGCTGGCCGAGGACAACCCCACCAATCGCCACGTCGCCACACGCATGCTGACGCGCATGGGGCACACGGTCGACGCGGTGGACGACGGCGCGCGCGCGATCGGCGCGGCGGCGGAAGCGGATTACGACGTGATCCTGATGGATATGATGATGCCGGAAGTGGACGGCCTCGCCGCGACCCGCGCGATCCGGGCCGGCGCGCCGCCGCGCCGCGATACGGTGATCATCGGCCTGACCGCCAACGCTCTGCCGTCGGACCGGGCCGCCTGCGAAGCCGCCGGCATGAACGACTTCGTGACCAAACCGGTCACGCTGGACCGCTTGCGCGCGGTGCTGGCGCGAGCCGCCGTGTCCCGTGCCGCGGGGGTGGATGCCGCGGCATCGGACGCGAGCACCTCGGAGCCGCCGCCGAACCCGGCGCCTCAGTCCCCCACGGATGATATCGTTCCGGATTCGCACACACCGGAACTGTCCGAACCGGCCGCTTCACCGGCCGCCGCTGTGTTGGACACGGGGTTCCTGCGCCAGCTCGCCGACGAGATCGGCCCGGACGGGGTCGCCGAGATGATCGCCATTTTCGTCGAGGACGCCCCCGCCCATCTGGCCGCCATTCAACTCGGCGCGGCCAACGGCGCCATTCAAACGGTCCGGCGCGAAGCCCATGCGCTGGCCGGGTCCGCCAGCAATGTCGGCCTGGCGGGTCTGACCGAAGCCTCCCGCACGCTGCAACATGCGTGCGAGCGGGCCGGCGGCATCGACGCCGCCACCGTCGCGGCCGTCGCCGACGCGTTGCGCGCCGCGACACCGCTCGCCGTCGCGTGGGCGAAGGCGCATGAAGGACAGACCGCCTTGTAGCACGCCGGGCACGACACATCGCACTCCCGAATCGCTTTGGCGCTTCCGCCGCCCCCGGTTTTCAGCCTGCCCGGAAATGCTCTAAGGTTCCCGCATCAGGCAACAGGAGGACGGCCAATGATCATCGAAATGCGGACCTATACGCTCAAGCCAGGTTCGATCGCCGAGGCGGAGAAGCGGTTCGGCGCGGCGCTCCCGGTACGCGAAAAGCACTCGAAGCTCGCCGCGTTCTGGCACACCGAAATCGGCCCGCTGAACCAGATCATCCACGTCTGGGCTTATGACAGCTTCGAGCAGCGCGCCTCGGTGCGCGCCGCCGCCTCCAAGGAAGAAGGCTGGCCGCCGCCGATCCGCGAATTCGTGGTGACGCAGGAGAGTGAGATCTTCCTGCCGGCGCCATTCTCGCCGAAGCTCGAGCCGCGGCAGATCGGGCCGATCTTCGAGATGCGCCAGTATACCCTCGTGGCCGGCGCCATTCCCGGCATGATCGAGCGCTGGTCCGAGAAGATCGAAGGCCGGCAGAAATACTCGCCGCTGGTCGGCGCGTGGTATTCCGAGTTCGGCGAACTGAACAAATGGTGCCACATCTGGGCTTACAAGGATGCCAATCAGCGCTTCGAGGTGCGTGACGCCGCGCGCGCCGCGGGGGCATGGCCGCCGGGCGGTCCTCCGGGCACCACGGTGAAGCAGAAGAACGCCATTCTGCTGCCGGCATCGTTCTCGCCCATTCGCTGACGCTGACACACGGGCCGCGCCGTCGCCGGCGCGGCCCGTCGCTCCACGGAGGGATCCATGGCTCGGTTGGTTGCCGGATTTGGTTCTTCGCACAGTCCGATGCTCGCGGCCCAGGCGGAGGACTGGGTGGAGGGGGCGTTTCTCGCGCGTGACCGCGCACGTCAGCATGTCGATTTCGAGGGCCGGCCGTGCCGTTACGCGGATTTGCTGGAACACGCGCCGCCGGATGCCGCCGCGCGCATCGAGCCCAGGACGCTGCGGCAACGCCATGCCAACACGCAGGCCGCGATCGCCCGGATGCGCGATGATATCGCAAGCGCGAAGCTGGACGCGCTGATCGTCATCGGCGACGACCAGGAGGAATTGTTCGACCACAGCAACATGCCGGCGATCGGCGTGTATTACGGCGACAAGATCGGCAACGCGCGGGCCAAAGCGGCGACCGCGCCGCTGGACCGGGCACGCATGCGCTATCAGGAGGCGGACGGCGACGTCGATTATCCGTGCCATGCCGGCCTCGCCCGTCATCTCATTGACGCTCTGCAACGTGACGACTTCGATCTGTCCGCGATGGCCGGAACGCCGGCGGGCAAGTTCGAGGGCCACGCCGTTTCATTCGTGCACCGGTTTCTCATGGGGCCGGCCCCGGTGCCGGTCGTGCCGGTTTTTCTCAATGCGTACTATCCGCCGAACCAGCCCTCCCCGTCCCGCTGCTTCGCGTTGGGCCAGGCGATCGGCCGCGCGGTCGAAGGCTTCGACGGAGGCGCGCGCATTGGCGTGCTGGCATCCGGTGGCCTCAGTCATTTCGTCGTCGATGAAGCGTTCGACCTCGCGGTGATCGACGCGTTCAAACGCCACGACAGCGAATTTTTCCGCACCGCGCCGTTGCACAAGCTGATGTCGGGCAGTTCGGAAATCCGCAACTGGATCTGCCTCGCCGGCGCGGTGTCCGGCTTCGATCTCGACTGGGTGTCGTACACGCCGGGCTACCGCACGCCGGCGCTGACCGGCACCGGCCTGTGCTTCGCCAGTTTCCTGCCCGGAGGCGCCACATGAAAGTCGGCACCGCGATCAGTATCCTCGCACAACCCGGACGTCCCGACGCCGCTTTGTACCACGAGCACATGGGCCTCGGCGACCTGGCCGAACCGCTCGGCTACGACTCGCTGTTCGCGCTGGAGCACCACTTCACCGGCTATTCGATGTCGCCCGCGCCGCTGCAACTGTTGAGTTATTACGCCGGCCGCACGCACAAGATCACGCTTGGCACCTGCGTCATCGTGCT
The DNA here is from genome assembly GCA_963719675.1 of uncultured Alphaproteobacteria bacterium. GTDB lineage: Bacteria > Pseudomonadota > Alphaproteobacteria > Acetobacterales > Acetobacteraceae > Rhodopila. Next base: position 41,321 of record CAVRDN010000096.1, read on the forward strand.
GCCGTGGCACGATCCGATCCGCGTCGCCGAGCAGATCGCGCTGCTGGATGTTCTCAGCGGCGGCCGCACACTGATGGGTTTCGGCCGCGGCGCCGCGACCGCGGAATACGAAGGATTCCGGATTCCGATGGGCGAGGCGCGCGGCCGGTTCCTCGAATCGGCGCAGTTGATCATCAAGGCGCTGACCAACGATACGTTCGAGTGGCAAGGCGAGTTCTATCAAATTCCGCGGACGTCGATCCGCCCGCGGCCCATTTCTCATCCGGAACGACGTTTTCATGCCTCCGCGGTCAGTCCGGAGTCGGCGGAACTGATGGCGAAACTCGGCTTCGGCATGTTGATCGTGATGCAGAACGAATGGCCGAAGGCGGCGGAGGACGTGCACCGCTACCGCGCCATCACCCAGAGCGTTGGCCATACGCCGAAGCCGCCGATCATTCTGACCAATGTCGCCTGCGCGCCGACGCGGGAAGAGGCGCGCGAGTGGGCCTTGCGCTACCTCGGGGAAAAGTGGGATTCCATCGATAACCACTACCATTTCTCGGACGGGCATCTGTCCACGGTGAAGGGGTACGAGTCATACGGGAAGCTGGCGAAGACGTATACCAAGATGAAGGATCCGGGCTTCCGTTCGAAAGCGACGGACTTTTATGTCAGCATCCAGATCGTCGGCACGCCGGATGACTGCATCCAACAGGTCGGCGAGTTGCGGCGGTTGACGGGCATGGATCATCTGGTGACCGAGTTCTCGTTCGGATCGATGCCGCATCATCTGGCGGAACGGAACATGCGGCTGTTCGCCGATCAGGTGCTGCCGGTGCTGCAACGCGATCCGGCGTTTCTGGGCGAGATCCAGCCGGCACCGCTGGCGGTCGAGGGTGAAGCGGATCGGCTGTTCGCGCCGGCGTGACCAGTCGCCGCCCCGTTGCCGCGAGCGAACGTTGCTCACGTCTAACCGCCGTCCCGAACCCGCCCAACATCGAAATCAATGCGCCAGGCGGGAGGCGGCGACCCGGTTTCCGCGTCCGCGCCGAAGCTAGCTCCGCCCACCGAAGATCGCCGTCCCGACCCGCACCAAGGTCGCGCCACATGCGATCGCGATCTCGTAATCGGCGGACATCCCCATCGACACCACGCGCAACCCATGCCGCGCCGCCCGATCCGCCAGCCAGGTGAAATGCGGCCGCGGATCCTCGCCGTGCGGCGGGATGCACATCAGTCCGGCCAACCCGTCGCCAAACCGTCCCTTGCAATCGAGCGATGAACGCATCGGCCTCGTCGCGCGGGACGCCGGACTTTTGCGCCTCGCCGCCGGTATTCACCTCGATCAGCAATGACGGCCGCCGGCCTTCCTTCGCCATCGCGGCACTGATCGCGTCCGCCAGCCGCGGCCGATCGAGCGTCTCGATCACATCGGCGATCCGCACCGCGTCGCGCGCCTTGTTGGTCTGCAGCCCGCCGATCAAATGCAACGACGCGCCCGGCAGCGGGAATTTCTCGGCCGCCTCCTGCACCCGGTTCTCGCCGAACACCGTCTGTCCCGCGGCCAAAGCGGCGCGCACCGCCTCGACCGGTTTGGTCTTCGACACCGCGACCAGCGTCACATCCTCGGGCTTCCGCCCGGCCCGGAGCGCGGCGTTGGCCATTCGCTCGCGCACCTGACGCAGATTGTCGGCGATGGCGACGTCCAGAGCGATCATGCGGTCTGCCTCTCGGCGATGGCGGTCGCGAGGTCCTGCCCTTCCAGCACGACCTGGCGGCCGAACGTGATCCGCACCGCGCGCCACGCCGGATCGGACACGGCATCCGCCAGCGCCGAGGCCAGATCGGGCTCCATCAACAGGGCTTCCGAACCGTCGGCGGCCTCCCGGTGCAGCAAATAATAAATCGGCACGGAGCAAGCCATGGCACCTCCTCGTCCGCCATCCTCAATTATCCGAGGGCGGCCCCAACGTCGCCAGCAGCGACGGCACGAATATCAGACTGGAGATCAGCGTGCAGCCCAGACTGATCAGAAGCAACTCCCCCATGCTCGCGGTGCCGGGATGGGCGGACAGCGCCAGCGAGCCGAACGCGGTGCCGGTGGTCAGCGCCGAGAACAGCACCGCGCGCGCCGTCGCGGAACCCAGAGGATGGGTGCGTCCGGCGCGCCAGTTCATAATGAAATAGACGTTGAAGGACACGCCGACACCCAGCAGCAACGGCAACGCGATGATGTTGGCGAAGTTCAGCGCGAGCCCAAGCAGCACCGCGAAGTAGAGCGTCAGCAGAGCCGACAGCAGCAATGGCGCGGCCACCAGGATGACGTCGAGCGCGCGGCGCAGCACCAGCGACAAAATCACCAGGATCGCCAGCAGCGCGCTCACCGCCGCGGTGCGGAACGCATCGACGATGGTGGCGCTGGTGGCGGCGATGGTGACGGCGGGCCCTCCGGCATCGGGCGCGAGTTGCGTCACCTCCTTCGTGAAGCCCGCCAGCCCGCCGAGGCCTTGCAGATCCGGCTTCGGCAGCACCTGCAGGCGCGCGCGGCCGTCCGGCAAAACCCAGTCGCGGGCGATGTCCGGAGGAATGTCGGCCCGTGTCACCTTGGTGGCGTTCATCGACTCGCGCAGGCGATCGAGTTGCAGCGGAAGGAACCGCGTCAACGCCTCGTTCGCCGCCAGCGCCACCGCGTCGGACGCATCGCTCAACTTGCGCAGATCGCCGTCCACCGCGGCCAGCGGGTGATCCTTCGGCAACTTCGCCAGCGCCGGGTCGATCTGGCCGACGGCCACGCGCGCCGCCATGCGCACCTGATCCGCCGTGATCGGCGCGACCGGCGGCGCGGCGGCCAGCGTCGGCGCAAGGATGGTGCGCGCGTCCGCGATCACCGCCAGCTTCTTCGCCTGATCCTTCGGCACGAAACTGTCGATGTCGCGCACCTCGGACACCGTCGGCAGTTGCCGCAATTTGTCGGCGAGAGCATCCGCCGCCGCGACGTCCGGCGCCACGATGTCGATCGTGTACGGATCGGTCAGCGGGTTGTTGATCAGGTCGCGCAACGTGCGCATCGCCTCGGTATTCGGGTTCTTGGTGTGCAGCGGATTGGAGTCGAACGTCATCCGCGGCGCGACCGCGAGCGCGAGGCCGACCAGCGCGATGAACACCGCCAGCAACCAGCGATGATTGGCCTCGATCCAATCGTCCAGCGGGCGAGCCCAGACGAAGCCAACCTCGGCGGCGGCGTCGCGCGGGCTGAACACCGAGATCGCGGCCGGCAGGAACGTCAGCGTGCAGAGGAAGGCGATCAGCATCCCGCCGCCGGCGATCAGGCCAAGCTCGGCGACGCCGGAGAACGCGGTCGGTACGAACGCCAGGAAGCCCGCCGCCGTCGCCAGCGCCGCGCACAGGATCTGAATGCCGGCCCGCGCGGCGGTGTCGCGCATCCCTTGCACCGGATCGCCGGTCGCGTGGCGATACTCGCGGAAGCGCACCGCGAACTGGATCGCGAAATCGACGGCGATGCCCACGAACATCACGCCGAAGCCGACCGAGACCAGGTTCAGCGTCCCCACCGCCAGCGCCGCGAACAATACCGTCAGCAACAGCCCGAGACCCAGTGTCAGCAAAATCGGCACGATCAGCCGCCACGTCCGCACCGCGAGGTAGAGCCACAGCGTGATCAGCACCACGCTGCCGATCAGCCCCTCGACCGCGCCTTGCGCCACGGTCGCGAACTCCTCATCGGCGAGCGCGACCTGACCGGTGATGCGCACATGGGCGTCGCCGGATTTGACAAACTCCAGTTCGCTGATGGCGTGGCGCACCACGGCGGTCGCCTCGCCGCCCGGCTCGAGCGCGCCAAAATTCTGCCGCGGCTGGATCAGCACGAAGCGATACTTGCCGGCGAGGTCGGACAGCCCCGCGCCCAGAAATTTCTGCCACGACAGTGGGCGCGGTTTGCCGGCCACGGCGTCGGCCAGCACCTGATGGAAGGCCTGAATCGCGTCGTCGTAGGGGGTCAGATCGGTGCCCGCCTGGGTTACGCCGACGCCCAGCAAAGCCAGCGCCGAGAACAACCCGCGCGCGGTTGGATCGGCCACCAGTTGGCCCAGAAACGGCTGCGCGTCGATCGTCCGGTCCATGATCGCGGTCAGTTGCGGCAGATCGAGGAACAGCAGCCCGTTCTTGTCGAAATACGGCGAACTGTCGGGCCGCCGGACGGAGCGGAAATGCGCCTGATCGGGCTTGAGCGCCTCAACCAGCGCGTCCGCCGTGGCGTCGGCCTCTTCCGGCTCGTTGGCATCGATCACCGCGACCAGCAGATCGTGGAACTGCGGGAAGTCCTTGTTCATCTCGATCGCGTTGCGCCGCCAGGGCAACGACGCGGAGAACATCTGGTCGGTGTCGGTGCTGACGCCGAGGCGCGTCGCCGCCACGACACACGAGACGACCGCCAGCAGGAAACCGGCGAGCAGGACGAGCAAAGCATGGCGGCGGCTGGTATCGACCAGGCCTGCAAGCAGGCGATTCAGCATAGGGGCACGGCGACTTCGAACTGGGAGGCCTCTGATAGTCGGTTGGTCTGTCCTGGTCCATCGTCTACCGGATGCGGTCCTCGCGCGCGCCGCGACGGCGCCCGCCCGCCCGCCGGCATCGGGCCGGCTGTCCCGCCCGGACCTTCGGCGCCGGGCGGATCAGCCATGCGCTACCCCGCCATCATCAGCCCGGCGAGCTTCTCCGGCTCGGTCAGCATCGGGTAGTGCCCCGTATCCAGCTCGTGCCACTTCGCACCCAGGGTTTGCTGGGCGCGGCGCTGGTGCGCGACCGGCGGGTTGACGCTCTGCCGGCACCAGATGACCGTGGCGTTCCAGTTCTGCCCCCAGAAACTCTCCAGCTTCACCGGCGACTGCATCGCCGCGATCGGATGCGGCGTGATCCGTTCGAGCGCCCATGACTTCATGGGTTCGGAGAGCGAGATGAACATGCGGTTGGCGGCGTCCTCGCGCGACGGACCGGTGCCGAGGTCGGTGGTCACCGCGGTCGGACGTTTGACATGGTCGGACACCGCCTCGCCGTTGAACAGCGCGAGCGCGTCGGCCAGCACGATGCGGCCGATCCGCGGGCGGGCCAGTTCGGCGACCCGGCAGGCGACCATGCCGCCGCAACTGGTGCCGACCAGGACGATGTCCTTGAGGTCCTCGAAGAACAGCATCTCGGCCACCTCGGCGGCCTGGCTTTCGGTATCGATGCCCGGCCGCAGCGCGTGGCGGCGTTCGGCGCACCCGTCCAGCGTGGGTGCGAACACGGTATGGCCGGCGGCGCGCAAATGCGGCGTCACGTCTCGCCAGATCCAGCCGCCCTGATAGGCCCCATGCAGGAGCACGTAGGTTGCCATGTTGGAGTCTCTCCCTTCGCGGCCACGGAGGCGTCGCCGTTCGTTCCGACAGCATAGACCCGGGCGCGGCGATTGCCGAAATCCCGGCGGCCGCGGCCTCCGGTCAGCGCGCATCGCCATGGCGCGGCGGAGCCCCCGGCCGCGAGGCGCTCCCGCGCTCCGTCACAACGCGAGATATTCGCACGTGAGACACGCCACGAGCACGGCCGGCTTCGCTCAAAACGTCAGTTGCAGCCCAAGGTAATAAGAGATCTGGTTGGTGGTCGTCCGATTCCACGCACCGGTCCCGACCGAGGCCAGCAGATGCCAGTTGTCGGAGACGTCATAGGTCGTGCCGACATTGAAACCGGTGCTGTCCTTGATGCCGTCGCCGGACGAGGTCTGATGGAACACCTCGGCACCGATCGCGAGCGCGTCGGTCACCTTGCGCCACAGCGCCACGCCGACAAACGTGTAGTTCTTGTCGCCGAAGCCCGGATTGATCCAATACCCGCCGCCGCCGTAGACGGTCCAGGGATCGAAGTCCTTTTGCAGCCAGATCGGTAGGAAGACCTGCGTGTGTCCGGTGCCGAGGCCCAGAGACGGGTTGCCGGCCGGCACCTCGACCTGCGGAAACACGCCGACCTGGGGGTACCAATCGTCGTCGCCCGGCGTGATCAGGCGGTATTTCGCGCCAAGCTCGATATCGCCCATGCCGAAGCCGAGCGCGCCGCCTGCCGGTGCGCTGTAACCCACCGGCACGATGACATGAAGCTGCAGATTGGGCGCCGCCCCGTAATTGACCTCGAGCGCCGGCCCGATGCCCGACCAACCGCCGGTCGTTCGCGTGCCGAACGAGAACAGGGTGATCTCGAAATGCTGGAATGGCACCGGCTCGGGATCGTCGGTGCGGAACGGCGGGCCGGCGACGGCGGTCGTCGCGGCCAGGGCGAAGACGCACACGCCCGCCACGACGCACGGGACGCTCGACCATGCGCCAGTCGCGACCGTTTCCGCTTTCATCGTTCCCTCGTCGCCGCGATCCCGCCGCGGTCCGTTGCCCGGTGTCGCTTCCTTAACACGAACGCCGGCCGCGAATCATCGGCCGCGGTTCACCGGCCGCGATTCACCGGGCGTGTCGGGCGCCATCAGGCGTGCGGATTGGGTGACCCCCTCGACCCGGCCAGGTCACGGCCGGAGCGAGAGCGGCGACGGAGAGGCTTTCGGCAACTGATAATGGATGAAGCCATACTTTTGCTCCGTGTGACATTCGTTGCAGGACTTCATCGCCGCCTGGAACGCCACGTTGAACGCTTTGAGGTTCCGCTGCTTGATGGCCTCGCCGATCGGGCCGAGCGACTTCTCCTCGAAAGTCTTCAGGGCCGCCGCGCGGCCGGGCCGGGTGTTTTCGCCGACTTCCTGAATTTCCGTCATTTCCTTGAGTTGATAGTCGGCGACCGCCCAGTCGCCGGCCTTCGCGGCGTAAAAGAGCGTGCCGAAGCGGTACGAATATTCGAGCATCACCGTTCCGAGGCCGGGCTGAACTTCGGCGAGCTTGTCCAACCGCTCCTCCGTCGTTCCCTTCAACCAATCCGCGTCCGGATTCCCCGACTGGGCTTTCGCCGTTCCACCAAGAATTGTCAGGCAGCCCACCACGGCGATGCACCCGGCAAGTGATTTCATGCGATCCTCCTCGCGACGTTTCGATGGAACGCATGGTCGCGGAGTGCGAATTGAGCGGGAAAGCGTGACCGTCCCGCGCGGTCCGTTCGAAGCGCCGATCGCAGCGGTAGTGGAACCGGGCGATCGCACATTGACCTGGATCAAAGTTCCCACCAGCCGGCGGCCGCCGCTGGCTCCGTCCCGCCGCGCGTTGCCATTCGCCCGCGCGACGTCGTACCACTCGTCGGATAAACCGCACGCGCGCCTGGCCCGTCGTGACCGACCCCGGCCGGTCGTTTAAACGATGCGGGTGGCGGCCGGCGGCGCCGCGACGGCCGTGCTCGATTTTGGAAATGGACCAACGCCATCATGATCCGTCCCGCGTCGATCGGTGTCCTGTGTGTCGGCCTCGTTCTGTGCGCCTCCGCCGCGTCGGCGCGGGACGACGCGGCGCTGTGCGAGGGCAGCGCGATCGTGACCGGTACCGGCGAGTCTACCCGCGCAGAGGGCCTCGATCACGCGTTGCGCGACGTGCTGGTGAAACGCTCGGGCGATCCCGGTTTGCTGCGTGATCCTCGCGTCGATCCGCTGGCGGCGAAAGCGTCGGACATGCTCGAGAACTTCCTTTACCTCGACCGCATGAGCGATCTGCCGAAGCATGACGAGCAAGGCACGCGCGAGCGTCCCTACACGCTGATCGCGCGGTTCTCCCCGGCGAAGATCGACGCGGCGCTGGGTGAACTCGGCGACCAGCCCTGGCTGGCCGCGCGCCCGACGTTACTCGCGCGCATCGAGATTACCGACGCCAGAGGCGGCACGTTTCCGCTGACCGCGGACGGCGACAACGATGAGCGGCAGCGTCAGGCGCTGCTGGCGGCGGCGCGGCGCTTCGGCATGCGCCTCGTGCTGTCGCCGATGGCGCGGATCGATACCCCCGGCGTGCCGCCGGATACCCTGGTCGTGACCGGGACGGTGCGCTGGAACGCTGCCGATCCCGGCTGGAGAGGCGCGTTTCAGACCGGCGCCGGCGCGGAGCGAAAGACCTGGAGCATCAAGGGCGTGTCGTTCGACGAGGCCTACCGCGACCTCGTGTGGGGCGCGATGGCGGTCGCCTCGGGCCATGCGCTGCCGGCGACGGCTCCGTAACGTCAGAACCCGGAAGACGCCTGATCGTCGCCGATCCGCGAGCCGCCACGCACGCGCCGCGCGTTGTTGACGATCTCGCCCGGCCGGTCCTCGGTGTCGGGCTTCGCGGTCGCGAGGCGCAGTACGGCCAGATAGCCGTGCCGCACTTCCATGCGCGCGGCATGCGGACCCCGCATCAGAATCGCATGTATTTTGGGCAGGTTGTAGCAGGGCACGTAGAACAGCAGATGATGCTCGAGATGGTAATTGACGAAATACGGCGCGATGAACGCCCTTTCGATCAGGTTGGCGCGCGTGGTGCGGGTGTTGCGCAACGGGTCGTCCGAGTTCAGGCAACACCGCGTGCTCGGCGATGTTGCGGATGCGCGTGATGACCATCATCCAGGTCAACAGCGGAACGAGCCAGAGCAGCGGATACGCCCACCAGACGCCCGCCACCGACAATCCGGTCAGCAGCACCAAATTGACGGCGAGCTGCGGTCCAAGCCTCTCGCGAAGCTGGCGCAGCCGGCGCGCCAACGGCCAGGCGGGATCGCCCAGGGCATTCAGAAACTGCGCCTTCCTCTGCTGGTATCCGGTCTGGCCGGTGATGTCGCGAACAAGCTTGCGCCGATAGCTCGCCCGGGTGATCGGGAACGGCGCGGAGAGCACCAGATCGGGGTCGTCCGCCTGCTGGGTGTGCGCGTGGTGCGCGAGATGATAGGTGCGGTAAGCCAGCGTGTCGGCGAAAATCGGATACGCGCACAGCCATTGGCTGAGGGCGACATTCCGCGCCTCGTCGCGTGAGAGGCAGCCGTGCGCGCCGTCGTGCATCAGGATCGCCAGACCGAGCTGGCGCGAACCGATCAGCATCACGGCCAGGATGTAGGTGAGCGGGTTGGGCCAGACCGCGACCATCGCGATCGCGCCGAGGATGACCAGCCAGGCGTGCGCGATGAGCGCGAGACTCTTCCACTCGATCCGGGCGCGCAGATCCGCGAGCTCGGCGCGCGTGAGCAGGGCGCTGGCGGGGATGCGGCGAGCAGCGGTCGTCATGGTGGCGGACATCGGGGACGCTCGGGTTCGTGGGCTGGCGCGGGTTCGGGCGTATCGCGGTTAGCTTAGCACGGGTCTCGGCGTGGCCACATCTTTTTGGCCGATGGCGGTCGGGCCAGCGTTTCCGTGCGGTCATCGCCGGGCACCGCCTGAGGTTGCTTCGCACGACCAGGCGTTCGCGAGTGCGCCGGCGTCGCGAATGGCATGCCGGCCCAGGCCATGCTTTTACACGCACCTGTCGGCGCCCCGGCGGCCTGGATCGCCGAAGCAAGCTTCGTGGACTTCGTGCGCTTCGTGGTAAATCTTTTCGCGCGGCGCGCGCCGGCCCGCGTTCCGGCGCACATCGGGCGTTCGTTCATTGAAAGGCCAATTTCGCCATTTCCGAGCCGGACGCCTGCCCACACCCGCCGGCGGAATGACCTTCCTGACGCACCCCCTCTCTTGCCGCACTCCCTCTTGCCGCACTCCCCCTTGCCGCACTCCCGTGTGACGCACTCCCTCTTGACGCGCTCTCTATGTTAGTTATATTAACGTTCCGCACTCACCCGAACCGGGGTCAAGTCCGCCATGCACGCGCAGCAGCCATTCGTCACCAAAGATATTATGGACCATGTCATCGACGAGATGGCCAACGCGATTTCTCAGCGTCCGGATGAGGGGCCTCAGCACAAAGCCGTGCGCGCCCGCGTCGCCACCGCGATGCTGGAGGACCTCGGCCCGCGCGACGCCGCGCAGGTCATGCTCGCCGGTCACTGCGTGATGTTTCATGCCGTGCTGATCGACAGTTTCCGCGAAACGCTGCGCGGCGAGATGGACACGATGCGTCGCGGCACCCGCTCCAACCTCGTCGCGATGAACAAGTCGTTTCACATGAATCTCGATCGGTTGGACCAATATCAGACGCGGGCCGCGAAGACCGCCAACGGGCCGGCCATTGTCGAAACGATCCAGGCGGCGCCTCCCATGACGCCGGAGCCGGACGCTCCCCCCGCCGCGACACCGACAGCGGTGGCCGCGCCGGACGCCCCGGTCGTCTCCGCGCCGGCCGCCCCGGTCGCCTCCGCCCCGGTCGCCTCGGCTCCGGTCGCCTCCGCCCCGGCCGCCCCGGTCGCCTCCGTTCCGGCCGCCCCGAGCGCCCCGCTCCGGTCGCCGCGGTCGCATCCGTTCCGGTCGCCGTGCTCGCCTCCGCGCCGTTCGGCACGGTCGCATTCGCTCGCCCCGCCGTGGCCGCATTCGCTCCCCCCGCCGCGATCGCACCGGCTCCGGTCGACCCGGCGCATCAGTCACGGGCGCCGATCGGCGTCTCCCAACCTCGGCCTGGGCACGCATCGGCGGTGCCGCCCACCAGCCATTCCGAGGATGCGCGGGCAAGCACCTCAGACGCGGGCAATCGCGCGATGCCCACCGCATCGGAACCCCAGGCTGCCGCGCAAGCGCAGGCCGTTGCTTCATCAAAATGAGCAAGCGGACCGCATGCGCCGGGTCGTCCGGCGAGCAATGATCGGGCGCTCATGGCGGGCCCGCCCGCCAGGGTGAGCTCGCCGGCGTCAGGCATCTCACACGCATCGCCCATCGGCCGCGTCGCATAAGGCCGATCGTCGCGCTCCGACCGCTGTTTTCCGTTCGTGGTCCATGGTCGGGCATCAAGCGTCCCGCTCAGAAAATGGCGGCCCGATCGACAAGGCCGCCGGATCGCCAACGTTTTGCCCCGTCACGCGGCCGACCTCGTCGCCGAGGGCGACTTCGTCGTCGGCCGTTGGGGTCGGCCGTTGGGGTCGGCCGTTGGGAAGGCGGCGGCACGCATACCGGCGCGGCCTTTTCCGACTTCCTGGCCGGCTCTCTTCCCGGCGCGACCGGACGGAAGATGCACTTCACGGGCACCACCGTCCTGCGTCTCAGGGATGGCAGGATCGCCGAGGAAATTGGCCTGGACGATGGGGTGACGGCGCTGAGGCAACTCGGCCTCATTCAGGCGACCGGTTAGCCGGCATAACGTGCCGCCCGCCAGTACGCGGGGTGTCATGGGTGGAGCGGCGTCACAACCGCTCCAGTCCGCGAAGCCGCCGCACACGATGGGACTCGAAAAATCGTTACCGGCCGCGCTGAACCGCCTTCGCGATGTCCCGCGAGATCCCGTTTCCTCTTCGGCGCCACGCCATTCGCGCGTTCGCCGCGGTCAGGCGTCCGCCATTTCGAGAGCGAACATCTCGCGCGGCGACATTTCCATCCCGGTGACGTCCGTTTCGGGCGGCGGCGGAACCGCACGCGCCCCCCGGAACGGCCGCTCCCGCCCGTCCAGCGAGTTTTTCACCCGAAACAGCAATGCCTCGGTACTCACGCTCCGATACCCGGTCGCTCCGCATGACCTCCTGGATCAGCGGGTCGCTCAGCATCGCCGCCATCGTGAGTGTGCCGAAAGTCGTCGCGCACATATCTGTCTCCATTCCGTTCGGGCGGGGCGCATCTGGCCCGACATGAATGGCAATATCATGGTCAAATGTGTCGCGAATATGCCAGGGTATTAAGATCGAGATATATTTTAGTATCAGAGTGTTGCGGATTGGTCGCTCACAAGGTTGACGATCCGGGTGGGCGAGGCGTGGATGCCCAGAATGCGGAGCGTCCGGTCGCCGTGAGTGCGGAAAATATGCGGCGCGTAGGCCGGCAGCGTGATCATGTCGCCGGGACCGAGCAAAGCGGGCGCGTCCTCCTGCCCCTCGAGGAACGCCTCCATCGCGCCCTCCAGCACGAACAGGCATTCCACATACGGATGCCAGTGCATCGGCGTCGAATAGCCTGGCGCGCAGGTCTGCACCCCGGTGAAGATCGGCGATCCGTCCTGACCGGTCATCCGCCGGTATTCGGCGAGCGGGCCAAAGCTGGTTGGCTCGACGTCAGAGGACCGGATGACCCTCGCTTCCGCCTGGGGACGCATGACTGGCTCCTGTTGATCGGGTCGCGCCAGCCATTCAACTCTCGATGAACCGCCGGATCAACGCGTTCCCGGCGCCCGAATTTTCCGGTGATCCAGCGAACCCGAGTGGGAACCCGTTACTGATCGCCCCGCGCCAATCCATGTTCGTGTCCGAAACGAGCGCGCATCACGTGTTCCAACGGCACATCGGCCGGCGCGATGGCACCGCCCGAGCGAACGCGATACGCCTCCGGGATGCGCGACGGCGCGCGGCGGTTGGCCATCTCGCAGCGCGCGCACGGCTTCCAGGATCAGGCGGCGAAACCGGATCACGCCCATGTCGGTCGGGCCGAGATGCTCGGTCGTGCGATCGGCGATCAGGCCCTGGCTGTCCTGGATGCAGGCGTCCTGCTCCGACACGCCCTCGATCCCGGTGTAGGTTTCGGTCTTTTGTTTCGCACGATCGATCAGATAGTCGTTCTCGCGCCGCCGGACCGGGACGTAACCCGCGTCAACCTGGGCATGCACACCGGAGCCGCTGCGCGAAACGAGCCCGCTCGGCGTCGGTCAGCGGGCGGTCCGGGTTCCAGGTGTAGCAATGGATCCAGCACGAGGTGTCGTCGATCGGCACCCAGCACTGGCCATGGTAGTTCTCGCCCGGGAAGGCGTTGGGGGCGAGGCCGTGATTGGGCATCAGGAACTGGCTGATGCGCCAGTAGTTCTCGCCGGGATCGCCGCGGCGGGCGGCGCCGAGGACGAGACCGGCCGGATGCTCGGTGATGGTGAAGCGCGGCGCGCCATCGTCGCGCATCCAGCGCACCGTGTCGGGGTCGGACGAAACTTTGCGTCATCAACCGCGAGGTGACGTCGGCGGCGTCGGAAACCGCCATGTGCAGGAAGGAGAAATGCGCGGTGTCGAGGCCGCCTTCGCACGCCTGCGCCCAGTTGCATTGTTGCAGCTTCTTGGAGACGAAAACGTGGGAGGCGGGCAGTGTCAGAAACTCGAGTTCCGGCAGTGCCGGTTGGTGCTCGCGCGGGCCGAGATAAGCCCAGACGAAGCCGCCGGCCTCGCGCGTGGGATAAGCCGGGAGGCGGACGTTTTGCTCGGCGCGTTCACGGGCGGGGCCGGGGTCCATCGTCGGCATCGCGAGGCAGCGTCCGTCGGTGGCGAACTTCCAGCCGTGATAGGCGCAGCGGATGCCGCCTTCCTCGTTGCGGCCAAAGAACAGATCGGCGCCGCGGTGCGGGCAGCGCGGGGAGACGAGACCGACCGAACCATCGGTCGCGCGAAAGGCGCGCAGGTCCTCGCCGAGGACAGTGACGCGGAGCGGCGCGCCGTCGGGTTCCGGCAATTCGGCGCTGAGCAGCACCGGCTGCCAGAAGCGGCGGAACAGATCGCCCATCGGCGTCTTCGGGCCGGTACGGGTGAGCAGGATGTTATCGGCGTCGGAAAGCATGGCGTGTTCCCTCGGTTTGCCCCTGGTTTCGCCGGGTCATGCCGTGCGAAATCGGTTGGGGTCAATCAGCTTGACGGCCGGCGCGGCCTCCCCCGGATCGTGTCCGAGCACCAGGGCGGCGGTCAGTTGTCCGGCGGCGGGCGCGGTCTGGATGCCATAACCGCCCTGCCCCACGCACCAGAAGAATCCCGTCGCGGCGGCGTCCCAGCCGAAAGCCAGGCTGCCATCGGGCGTGAACGTGCGCAGCCCGGCCCATGCATGTTCGACGCGCCGCACGGCGATGTCGAGCGCCCGCTGCATGCGGTCGATGCCGGTCGCGATATCGATTTCCTCGGGCTGGACGTCGTGCGGGTAAGACGGCGTTTCGTCGGCCGGAGAGACCATCAGGCGGGTGCGCGCCTCCGGCCGGGCGTACCAGTTCTCGGCCACGTCCAGCACCATCGGCCAATGTTCGGCGTCCCACGGCGACGGATCGACGATCGCGGCGGTGCGCCGTTTCGGTATCAGACCAATCGGCGCGACGCCGGCCATGCGTGGCGACCTCATCGCCCCAGGCTCCGGCGGCGTTCACCACGACGCCGGCCTGGAACACCGCGCCCGAGGACGTCTCGACATGCCAGGCGCCGGACGCGTGCGTGATCCGTCCGGCGCGGCTGCGCAGTGCCAGCACACCGTTCCGGGCGCGGAGTTGCCGGAGGAACCCTTGATGGATCGCGCTGACATCCATGTCGAACGCGTCGTCCTCGACCGCCGCCGCGGCGAGGTAGTCCTTGCGCAACGCGGGCAGCATGGCCTGCGGCTTCGGCGGTGGTGACTGCGGCGCAATCCGCTGCCCTCGGCCAACAGCCTGATCCAGGTCCGGCAGTTGTTCCGTCGGTGGCGAGAAACAGCACCGGCCGCTGCCGCATCAACGGCACGGTCGCGAAACCCTCCGGCGGCGTTTCGAAAAACGCGCGCGACAGGCGGGTCAGCAATGCGCACATCGGGCGGGCCGTAATTCGCAGTCCACAACGCGGCGGAGCGGCCGGTGGTGTGGTAGCCGGCGGCTTCCTCGGCCTCCACCAGCGCGACCCGGCGATGCGCGGAAAGGTTGGCCGCGATCGAGGCACCGGCCATCCCGGCGCCGATCACCACCACATCGAACACAGGCCGCATCTTGCCTCTCCCACGTTGGCGCGGGATGATCCCGCCGATCGTTGGAGGGGATATCATGGTTGATCTGTTCATTCGAGGCGACACGGTGGTGACCCCGCAGGGTGTCGGCGCCTATGACATCGCCATCGCCGGCGAGAAGATCGTCGGCATCGCCGCCAGCGGCGGTTTCCCGATCGCCACCGGGCGCGCGGGTGATCGACGCCACGGGCAAGATCGTCATCCCGGGCGGGATCGATCCGCATGTGCATTGCAAATGGCATCTGCCCAATCCGGACGGCAGCGCCGGCCTGACCGAACCGCCCGATGTCGTCAGCAAAGCCGCCGTGCATGGCGGCACCACGACGATGATCGACTTCACCCGGGCCTCACAAGGCGCCACGGTGCGCGACGCGATCGAAAAGCGCGAGGAGGACTGGAAAAATCATTGCGCCTGCGATTACGCGCAACACATCATGGTCGAGGGCGCGCTGCCGGTCGATCTGCCCGGCCAGATCGCGGAGGCGATCCAGGCGGGGTTTCCGACCGTCAAGATCTTCACCACCGACATCACGCCGAGCCGTAAGGGCCGCATGGTCGATTTCGGCGACATCTGGGAAATCTTCCAGGTGCTGGCGGCGAACAAGGGTTTGGGGGTTATTCACTCCGAAGACAACGACATCGTTATGCACATGTACGCGAAGTTGATCCGCGAAGGGCGGACCGGCTTCGAGAACATGGCCGAGGTGCACAATACGCTGTCGGAAGATATTTCGTTCCGCCGCGTGATCCGGCTGGCGGAGAAGATCAAGGGCACGGCGCTGTACATGATGCACGTCTCGGCCGGCACCGGCGTGCAGGCGATCCGTGAGGCGCGGTCTCGCGGCGTGCCGATCTATGGCGAGTCGTTGCATCAGTACATGCTGTATACCAACGAGGATTACAAACGCCCGAACGGACAGATCTACCACACCTATCCGTCGTTGAAGTCGGCGGAGGATCACCGGGAATTGTGGGCCGGCACGCTGGATGGCGCGATCAACTGCGTGGCGACCGATGAAATCTGCTGTACCCTGGCGAAGAAATTGCAAGGGTCGCGGATCGACGACACCACCGGCGGCAATGCCGGCGTCGAGCCGCGGGTGTCGCTGATGTATACCGAGATGGTGGGCAAGCGCGGGTATTCGCTGTCGCGATTCGTCGATCTGGTCTCGACCAACGCGGCGAAGATCATGGGACTGTATCCGCGCAAGGGCGCTCTCGCGGCGGGGTCGGACGCGGACATCACGGTGCTGGATCCGGCCGACAAGCGGGTCATCACGGCGGCGCAACTGCACGAGGCGGATTACACGCCGTGGGAAGGCCGCAAGATGGAGGCGTGGCCGTGCCTGACGGTGCTGCGCGGCAAGGTCGTGGTCGAGAACGGCGAATTCAAAGGCAGCCTGAGCGACGGCAAGTGGCAGCATCGCAAGGTCGCCGACGACATGTTCAGCGGCGCGCGTTTGTGAATGACGCGGAACTCGGGACGCTGCTACGAGACTGTCTGCGGCTGTGGGGGGTCGATGGGCGGCTCGATCAGGCACCGGACGGTTGGCGAGATCGAAACGGCGGACGGTGCGTTCTCGATCGCGCGCGCCGATGTCGAATTGAGGCCGGTGCGGTGGTTTCTGCAAACGCCGGAGCGGCATGCGGCGGGACGGCCGGCGCGGGCGGCTCCGTCGATTGTCGCGGCGCTTTCGGCGCTGCGGAACAATCTGGGCGGTGCCGGAGGTCCGCGGCTGCGCGTCGGCGGGGGGTAAGCGGGGCCAGTACGATCCGGCGTGGCATTTCGTGGATCGTGCCGCGGAACCACCGGGACTGCGTCCGATCGGCTGAGCCAACCCGTTTGATATCGGTTGGGTGACGCAACAATTCGCACCGCGGCATTTGACAGTCCGCGCGATTTTGCCGATGTCAGTCGCGCCAGGAAAGTCAGACAGCAAGCGAGGCGAACCCATGAGCGAGAACAATTCCGGCCGCGCGCATCTCATCACCGGTGGATTTCCGCCTGGCTCGAGTGCCGGTCACGATCACGATTACGCGCGCCTGCGGTTGTTGGGGCTACTGGCGGAGCAGAACATCCCGGCCTCTGTCGGCAACGACTTCGCCGACGTCGAGAAGTGGCTGCCGATCTCCCGGTTGCTGATCACTTATGTCGCCGGTCCCTATCCCGACGCGGCCCAATCCCGCGCCATCGAGCAATGGATGCAGGCCGGCGGTCACTGGCTTGGTCTGCACGGCACCAGCGGCGGCAAAGCCGAGCGCGTCGAAGGCGTGCGCCAGCGCCGCACGGTGAAGACCGGGCATCACGCGGTTCTCGGCAGTTATTTCCTCACGCATCCACCGCTGTGCGGGTTTCGCGTGGATGTCAAAGAGCATGCTTTGACACGCGGCGTCGGGGCATCCTTCGAAGTCGAGGACGAGCCGTACTTCATCGAACTGCAGCATCCGGCTTCGACGCGGATCCTGTTGACGGCGGAGTACGGGCCGGGCGCGGTGTCGCCCAGCATTGGGCCGGTTTATAAGTCGGATACGTCGTTGTTACAGGATGGGAAGACACGGGTGCTCGGCTATACGCGGGACGTCGGCAAGGGCGGCGTGACGTACTTCGCGCTCGGGCATTGTCACAATCCCGCCTCGCGCGCCGGCCGGCCTGATGATGGCCTGCCGGCGGTGTTTCATGGCGCGTGGGAGTCGGACGGGTTCATGACGCTGTTGCGCAACGCGATCGATTGGGGCGTGCGGGGCTAAAGTTGGTTCAAAACCGGTTGAGCCAGGACGGCAGCTTCTCCTTTCCACGGTCGAGCGCGATCCGGCCATCACACAATCCGGGCCGTGCGGCGACAGGTGGCCGGGTCGAGCCCGCCCATAACGGAATTGGAACAACAAAATCTGATCGGACAGCGGGCTTGCCTGAAGAAAACTCCGCGACCTCCGAGTTCTCCGCGAACTCCGTGATGAAATGGGACCGTCCCTCACGCACGAACCGAGCCAGCCCCCGCCATGCTCCGACAACGAGACCTCAGCCTCACCCAAACCGCTCCAATCGGTAATGCGGGTCCACCGCCTCCCCGTGCAAAATAGCCTCCGCCGTCAGATACCCGACGATCGGTCCTAAAGTGTAACCATTCGCCGTCACCGTGTTATAAAAGCCGGGTAATCCCGGCGCCTCACCCAGAATCGGCGCGCGGTCGATGGCCGGATTGATCCCGGTCCAGCTTCGGATCATCGACAGCCCATGCAGCGCGGGCAGCGCACGCCCGCAGACCCACAGGTTACCCTCGATATTCCGGCGCAGATTGTGCGTTCGCCCGGTCGCCGCGTCGAACCCGCCGAACCAGCCGCCGCCCACCAGGAACCCACCGCTGGCCTGTTGTTTCAGCGACAGATGCCGGTTGGCGACGGCGATCAGGTGCGTCGTCAGCAACGGCGCCGGCTCCGTCACGATCACCTGCTGCACGGTCCCGGTCACCGGCAAATGCAGCCCCACCATGCGGCCGGTGCGGGCGGCCCAGGGACCGGTGGCGTTGACGACGGTACCGGCCTCGATACGGCCGCGAGACGTGTCGATCACCCAACGAGAGCCCTCGCGCGCGATCGCCCGCACCTCCGCTCCCGCCGAGCACGCGCGCGCCATGCCGCAACGCCAGCGTCCGCACCGCCAGCGTGCCGCGCAACGGATCGCCATAGCCCTCGGCCGGAACGAAATCGGCGCCGACCATCCGCTCCGACAACGCCGGCGCGAGGGAACGCAATTCGTTGGCGCCGAGCACATGACTTTCGATCCCCCACCGCCGCTCCATCGCCGATTTGCGGCGCAGCCACGCCATGCCCGCCGCGTCCTCGGCCAGCATCAGTCCGCCTTCTGTGCGAATACCGAGCGTTTCGCCAACCGCCGCGCCGATCTCCTTCCACAGCGCGATACTGCGCGGCGCCAGCGGCAGGGTATGCGCGGCCGGACCGCCGTCCTCCGGCGTGTCGTCGGTGAAGTCGTAGGACAGCAACTGCACATGCAGGCTGCCGGCGTTGGCGGTGCTCGCGGCCATGCCGGGCTTCGTCACGATCGACGATCAGGACGTCGGCGCCGCCACGCGCCAGATAGTACGCCGTGACACAGGCCGGCGATCCCGCCGCCAATCACCACGACCCGCGCCGTCAACCGCTCATTCGGCTCGCCATCAGCACGAGGAACCGGCGTCAGGTCCTCCAGCAGCGGCGCCTGGAATTCCGGGGCCTCGTGCATCAGCGGCGCCGCCGGCACCGGCCGCACCGGCGCGCGCGGTGCGGCGAACCCGTCCGGCTCGGGCGGCACCTGGGCACAACCGCGCGACCGTCGCGGCACAGAAACGACCCTGGCAACGTCCCATCCCGGCGCGCGTCGCCTTCTTCAGCGCCGCCAGCGATCGCAGCCCCGCCGCGAGCTCCGTCCGCAACGCGCCGGCGGTGACCTCCTCGCACCGGCACACGATCGTCGCATCCGCGATCGATGCCGGGATCGACGGGTGGCAACGGAAACGCTCGCCACAATGCGTCCTGAAACGCCAACGCCCGCCGTAACGAAAGCCGTGTCCCCGCATCCTCCGGCGCCGCGTGACCCAGGTCGCGGGCCGCCGCCAGACCGGCCAGGCGTCCACGCGCGGCCGCCACCCGCGCGCCGCCCAACGCCGCGCCATCGCCGACCGCGAACACCGAGCCCAAGCGAGGTGCGGCCGTCCTCGTCGGTCTCCGTCGCCAGATGACCGAGGCCGCTGTCCACGAACCGATGCGGCACGCCCAACGCCCGCGCGAGGCCCGACTTCCGGCTGGAACCCGGCGTTCAACGCGACGACATCGACCGGGATGGTGCGATCCGGCAGCACCGCCGCCTCGACCCGGCCGGATCCGGTCAGGCCGCGCAACGACGTGGACCACAGCACCGGAACGCCGGCGCGCCGCAGGGTCCACAGCATCCGCACGCCTTCGGCCATCAGGCCGGGCGCGGCCTTCAGCATCCGGCATCCCATCGCGCCAGGCCGACCACGGCGGCGGCGCGCTGTCCAGCACGGCCACCGGCTTCACCCCTCGCGCGAGCGAGGTCGCACGCCACTTGCAGGTTCAGCGGACCGGTCCCCGCCAGCAGCACGCGCTCTCCGGGACAGACCAACTGGGTGCGGACCAGCGTTTGCAGCCCGCCGCTGGTCAGCACGCCCGGCAGCGTCCAGCCGGGGAGCGGGACCGGACGCTCATGCGCGCCGGGCGCCAGGATCAGCCGTCGCGGGCGAAAGGTCACCGCGACGCCGCGCAACAGGACCGCGATCTCGTCCGGCGCGAAGGCGCCCCACGCCAGCGCGTCGGTCTCGATCGTCACGCCGGCGCGCATCGCCCGCGCCCGGGTTTCAAGACCCAGACGGAACCGCGCGTCGGGCGTGGCATCGCGCAGCGCGCCACCGGCCGGCTTGGTATACTGGCCGCCGGTCGCGCTGCGTTCATCGAGCAGCACGACCGCGGCCCCCGCCTCGGCGGCGGCGATGGCGGCGGCCAGGCCGGCCGGACCGGCACCGACCACCAGGACATCGGGCGCGCGTTCCTCCGACGGGCGCGTGTCTCCGAAAGGCGCGACATGCGCGGGCGCCGCCGACCGGACCTCCATGCCGCCCCGCACCGGCGTCACGCAGGCGCGCTGGCCGATGCGTCCATCGACCGTCACCACGCAGTCCTGGCACGCGCCCATGCCGCAATGCAGTCCGCGCGGCGCGCCGTTCAGGGTGTGGCGAAAGGTCAGGATCCCCGCGGCCGACAGCGCGGCGGCGATGGTTTCGCCCTCCAGCGCCTCGACCGGCCGGTCATCGAACTGAAGGGACACGGGCGCGCCTGCGCGCGTCGTGCCAGGAAGAGTGAGCCGCATCGGGCGAAGCTTGCCAGCACCGGACGCGCCCGCGCCAGCCCGGTCGTTCCGCCGCCGGCCGGCCAGGACACCGGCGGGGTTATGCCGCCGCCGACGGTCAGAACGTCGTAGCGAGCTTGCGGGTCCAGTCCGGCAACAGGGCGCCGATCCAGTGGTTCATCATGAACTCCAACCGCGTGCCGCCGATGATCGCCACCACCAGCAACGTCAGGCCCAGCACACGCTTGCCCGCCATGCCGTGGAGTATCCCGCCGCCGCCGAACGGACGCAGCAGCAACCGGAGCACGCGGCCGAGGAAAATCAACGGGAGCGCGGCGCCCACTCCAAAGGCGAACAGGACGGCGAGCGCCAGACCGGAATTCCAGATATCCGCGGCCATGGCCGAAGCCCGCCCGAGCATCGGCCCAAGCATCGGAAACCAGTTGGCGCCGACCAGGATCGCGAGCATACACAGCCGCACCACGCGACCCGAAGACCCGCCCCCCTGGGCATCGAACATATCCCCCCGGCCACCCGTGAGGCGCGGAAAGCGCTCGGTCAACGAGGCACTCATCAGGATGAATCCCTGCACGCCCAGCAGGACACAGGCGACGGAGCGAAAGTCGATGCCGGTCAGCGTGGTGACAGGCCCCGCGACAAGCCCGGTCAACACGAGCGACAAGCCGAGCCCGACGGCGGGCGCGAGCATGCTGGCGCGGCCTTCGGCACCGGCGGCGCACACCATCAGCGGCAGCAGCGGAAATGCCTCGGGTGTCAAACATGAAACGATGCCGGCCAAAAAGCCGAACACGATATCGAAAGCCGTCATAATGCGACACATCCCGGCGCCGCGCGCGCGCCGCCTCGCCGCGATTCCGAAACGGTCGGTTCAGTTGGTTCGACGCAGTCACGATGGCGGAGAATTCGGTACGGCACGGGAACTTTCCAAATAACGTGAGCGATCATTTTCGGGCAGCGGGCCTTGACCTCGACGGGCTTGACCTCGATGGGCAAAATCGCCCGCATGAGTTCACTCACGGCTCGGCGGCAACATGCGAGTCCGATATACGCGAGTCAATATCGTCCGTCGCGGCGATCAAAGGGAACGACCAAGGGAACGACCAAGGGAACGATCGGAGGAATTGCCATGTTCGCGCGCCTGGATGAAGCCAGATCGCTCACCGCCAATCAACTCAAAATCATCGCCGCCGCGATCATCGGCGACATGCTGGAGTTTTTCGATTACTTTCTGATTGCTTTCGTTTTGGCTTTCATCATCAGGCCGTGGCAACTCACCGCGGGTCAATCCGCCATCATATTGTTGTCATCCGGCGTCGGCGCGATTTTGGGCGCGTTCATCTGGGGTCGGATCGCCGATGTGTACGGCCGGCGCCAGGTGTTCATTCTCACCGTACTCAATTTCTCCATCGCCAGCGGGCTGCTGTATTTCACGCCGGACAACGGCTGGATCTATCTCTCGGTCATGCGCTTTTTCGTCGGCTTCGGCGTGGGCGGGCTGTACTGCGTCGATCTGCCCCTGGTGCAGGAATTCGTTCCGGCGCGGATGCGCGGGTTCATCGGTGGCCTCGTCACCGTGTTCATTCCGCTCGGCGTGATGATCGCCTCCTCGTTCGCGGCGTTCTTCACGCAGACGATCGGCTGGCGCGGGCTGTTCCTGATCGGCTTGCTGCCGGCGGCGTTCACGCTGGTGATCCGCGGCTGGGTGCCGAAATCGCCACATTGGCTCATGAGCCAGGGCCGCCGCGAGGACGCCCGCCGTTCCGTCGCATGGGCGCTGCGCGTCGCTCCGGAAATCATTGCCGATGCCGAATGAGGCGCCGGTCCAGGACAACGCCGCGTGGACCGATCTGTTCAAACATCCGCGCAGCCTCGCGGTGTCCTGGATGGCGAGCATCGGGGCGCAAACCGCGAGTTATGGCATCATCCTCTGGGCGCCGACGCTGTTCGTTCTGCAACTCGGCGTCACGCCGGCGCGCGCGGCGTATCTGTTCCTTTGGGTCTCGCTCGCCGGCATCGCGGGCCGCATCAGCTTCTCGGTGCTGTCCGAGTTGATCGGCCGCCGCCCGGCGGGCCTGCTCATGGGCTTCGGCGGCACGTTCTGCATCGCCGCGGCGGGGCTCGGCCACAACCTGATGATCGGCGGCGTGTCGGTGTTCTGGCTGATGATCGTCTGCGGAGACTTCTTCTACGACGGCGGCTTCGCGGTGATCGGCCCTTACATGGCGGAGGTCTGGCCGACCCGCCTGCGCACGACCGGCATGGGATCGGCGTATGGCTTCGGCGGCATCGGCAAGATCATCGGCCCGCTCGGGCTGGCGTTGATGATCGGCGCGTCCGACGTCATCAAGCCACAGGCGACGATCGACGCGATCGTGCCGGGGTTCCTGTATTTCGCGGCATGGATGGCGCTGTGCGGCTGCGCGTTCCTGTTCTTCGGCTTCGAAACCGGGCGGCAGTCGCTGACCGCGATCGACGCGGGGCTGGAAAGCGCGGCCGGCACGCCACCGGTCACACGAGGGCAATCGGCCGACTGACCCGGCCCTGGCCGACGCGTCCCGGCGGTCCGCGGAAAGGGCATACGAAACCGGACTGCAAAGCCGCATGGTCCAGGTGCTGGCATCATGCAGATCGGATCCCCGCCGAGCGGATCAGCATCTAACCAGGGTCGCCTCACCGAACTGGATGCGATGCGCGGCATCGCGGCGTTCAGCGTCGTGCTGTCGCACGCATGCGACAATCTGGCGCTCCGGCAACTGCCGGTTTTCCAGGTCCTCGGCGCGACCCCGTTACGGGCCATGACCAGCGGCCGGCACGGCGTGATCTTCTTCTTTGTCCTGAGCGGTCTGGTCCTGACCCGCGCCTTGCTGGCCGGCCCGTCGCCAGGGTTCCTGATCTTCGCGCTGCGCCGGGTTGTTCGCCTTTGCCTGCCCGCCGGAGCCGCGCTGATCTTTTCCGCCTTGCTCTATGCGCTCTGCCACGCGCCTGGAGCGTGGCTCGATCCCAACGCCTGGATGGGCGCCACCAGTTGGACGCGCGCCCCGACTTTCGCCGGGATCGGGAGGCAGACGTTGCTGATCGGCGTTGAGGGCGATTTCGACCTCGACCCTCCGTTATGGACGTTGGCGCATGAATTGCGCCTGTCGCTGCTGCTGCCTCTGGTCGTGTCGTTGGCGATACGTTGGCGGTCGCGCGGCGGGACGCTGTTGCTGGCGGCCTGCGGCGCGCTGTTCGGCGCCGAGATCGGTGACCACCTGATCACCTCGGACAGCGGCGCACCGCATTCGCTGATCCTGACGTCGATCTACCTGGCTCTGCCGGCGGTCATCGTGGCACTGCTCGCGTCTCGCATGACGCCATCGCGATGGTTGCCTGGTGTGGTGGCCGGATGGCGGATCGCGGCGGTCTGCGCGATCGCCGGTGCCGCCGAGGGCGCCCTTGTCGGACATGGTGGCCGCATCACTTTGGGGTACAGCGCGCCCGAAACCCTTCTCGCCACGGCGTATTTCGCACCGTGCTTCCTGATCGGCACGGCGTTGTCGCTGGGAGCGCTGGATCGCCTCCCAACAGGGAAGGAACACAGGATTCCATGCCTCGGTGGCGCGATGCTGCTGTTATGTTCCGACGATCTGTTCGCCATCTCGGTCGCGTCGGTCTTGCTGATCCTGGTGGCGCGGCTGCCAGGCCGCCTGCGCGGCCTGTTGCGGTCGCCGCCACTGGTATTTCTTGGGCGGGTTTCGTTCAGCCTGTATCTCGTGCACGTGCCGCTGCTGGTGGGATTGAGCCACGCGCTGCACGACGTCATGCCGAAGAGCGCGATCACCGGGCTCGCGGTCGTGTTGGCGATACCCGCGGCATGGGTGCTGTACCTGGCAGCCGAGCGTCCGGCGCAACGTCTGGCTCGCCGCATCGCACTCCCGGCGAAGGTGGTCCCGGCGTAGCGGCGGTCCGGGTGCGACGGCCGGAGGGCTGTCGTCATGGCCGGGCCTGACGCGTGATCCTGGATCAGGCGACCCGCATTCCCAGATCCGCCGCCTGGCGCCGCTCATACGCGCGGCGCGTGTCGTCATAGGCCTGGCCGATAATGCCGCCCCGCACCGTCCCGGCCTCGACCGAGCCATACGCCGGGCGCCAGCTTTCCGGCAGCACCGGCCAGTCCGGCGGGGCCAGCCACAGCCGAAACAAACATCGTTTCAAGGCCGGATCGTCATGATCCTCGAACGCGGTGCGCGAGTGCAGCGTGACGTGGTTGTTCAGCATCTGCATGTCGCCGGGCCGCAGATACGTCGCGTACATCAGCTCCCGCCGGCGCAGGATCGAGTCGAGCGTATCGATCGCCTCATGCTGCAACGGCGACAGTTTCGGCACGCCCTCCAGCGCCTGAGCCGAGAGCAACCGGTTGCGGTTCCACTTGCTGCACAGGACGCCGGCGGCCTCGTCCCAGACCGGGTTGGAATAGAACGGCGCCTCATCCGGCGCCTGTTCCTGCTGGCGGCTGAAGTACAGCGGCTGATGCAGCAGCGCGGCGAGGTTGGGATGCTCCCGGACCATCACGTTATGCGCGGCGACCGAACTGGTCACCATGCTCTCGCCGCCGGACTTCGCGACGTTATAGCAGGCCAGCAGAACGATGTCGGCGCTGTCGGTATGGAAGTCGAGTTCGGCGGCGGAGGAATAGCCGCGACCTCGGCTGGTCCGGTACGCGGTGCCGGCATCGCGCACGGCGGACAGGTATTGGCTCGCCTTGCCCTGCGGCCGGGCGACGCCGATATGCAGGCCGATCGCCCAGGTGAGAAGCTCGAACTGCGCGGCGGAGAGGCTGTCGCGGGGGAGACCGCGCAGCAGGGCGAAACCGCGGCCCTCCTTGATCTCCCGCAGGCAGCGAACGATCGGCGACCAGGCGCGGCCGAGGTCGAACTCGCCACGCCGGTAATCGAACAGGCTGCGATCCGGATCGTACGCCGCGCGGACGGCGCCGATCAGGTCGTCCCGCGCGGCATCGTCAAGCGTGACGATCCAGTTCGGATCGGCCTCGAGTTCGGCGACCGTCCACGCGGCGGGCGTTTCGATGTTGGTCAGGCGCATCGGCCGGCTCCCTTGCTTCAGGTGCTTAACGCCGGCGCCACCATCCGCGTTTCCGTTCGACCGGCGGCGTTAACTCGGACCCGATCACGATTGGCTGAACCACCGGGCCGGAGACGACGTCGTTGGCGGGCACCGGCGGTGCCTCCGGCGCCGCGTCCGGCTGACTGTCGGGCGCGCCGGCGGCACGGTCGGCGACAGGCGCGCCGGCGCCAGCCCCCCCGGCATGCGCCCCCCCGGCAGGCGGGTGGGCATCCGAGGCGGCATCCGGGGCGGCAGACCAGGGCAGTTCCGCCTGTGCCTCGGCCGACCTGGCACCCTGCGCCGGCTCGGCGTGGGAGCCGGGAGCGGGGGCTTCGGCGGATGTGGCCAGGTCCATCGGCTCCGGTCCTCGGTGCCTTCGCCGCGGGCTCGACGGCGACCGACGACAGCGCGGGTTGCTCCATGGCATCCGACGGGCGCTGGGACGGTTCCACGATGTCCGATGGCGGCACGGCCGGCTCAACCGCGACCGGCGCCGGCGCGGCAGCCACTTCGGGCGCCATTGAGTCCGTCGAGGGCGGCGGCCCGGCCTCGATCGGCACGGCTCGCGCGACGGAGGCTGTTGCTTCAACCGGCGCCGCTATGTCCGAGGCCGTGCCAGTCGCCATCTCGCTCGCCGTCGCGGGCTGGGCATCACCCGGCGCACCAGATACGGCCACGTTCGCGGCTCCGGTTGGAACGCCAGACGCGGCGGCGGCCTGGCCGCCACGCCAGCGCGGCGCGTGCCGGTCTCGCCGCAACATGAACGGCCGCGAGGGCAACGCCCAGGATTCGGCTGCGGGCCCGCGCTCGGGGCGCCCTCCGGTGGTGGCTGTTTCACCCGCCAGCATCGGCGGTTCCGAGGCGACCGCCCAATGCGGCGGCTGCCAGCGGGAGCGGCCCGATTGGCCACGCCGTCCGGCCGGCGCCCGGGCGACCGGAGCGGCATTCAGTTCGGCTTGCTCCATGACGTCGAAGATGTCGAACACATGGCCGCTGCCGAACGGGTCGGCGGGCGTCGGGCCAGCATAAACCGGCACCAGGTCGGGCTGCTCCGCCCCCGGCACACCGAGCGGCGACAGATTGCCGTCGCCCCGGCCGCGGCGCCGTCCGCCACGGCGAGACCGGCGGCGCGCGTCGTCGTCATCCGCCGGAGGTGCGGCGGCCGCTTCGGCGACCGGCGCCGGCCCGGCGTCAAAATGGGCCTCGGAGGCCATCTGCTCGAACGGCAGATCCGGTCCGGCGGCACCACCCGCGGCAATCCCACCGGGGGCGGCAAGACCCCGGCGCGGCCTGGCCGTCCGGGGAGCGGCCGTCATCGTCCCGGCCACCCCGCCGGCGGCGGCGACGGCGGCGGCGACGGCGTTCGGCCTCGCGGCTTTCCTCGGTATCCTCGCCGTTGCCGGCGGCCACCGCGGCGTCGGTGTCCTCATCGGCCTCGGCCAGATCCTCCTCGTCCTCCGCGTCCATCGGCTCCACCACCGCGTCGGCGATCGCGGCATGCACCACCGCCGAGCGCGGCGCGTCCGGCGTGACGAAGCGCGGCTCCTCGCCGGGCGCCAGCGCGCGCAGCCGCTCGATCCGGAACCGCGGCGCGATCAGCGAATCGTCGGCGGCGATGATCACCCGCATGCCGTAGCGCCGCTCGATCTCGTTCAACCGCTCGCGCTTGTGATTGAGGATATAGAGCGCGATCGCCATCGCCACGTGCACGACGATCTCGGCGGAGCGGCGCTTGCCGGCTTCCTCTTCGACGCCACGCAGCACGTGCAGCGCGGCGCTCTCGGTGCCGCGGACGTGGCCGGTCCCGTTGCAATGCGGGCAGACGATGAGGGTGGTTTCCTCCAGCGACGGGCGCAGCCGCTGGCGGCTCATTTCCATCAGGCCGAAATGGCTGATGTGGCCGACCTGAATGCGGGCGCGATCGTCCTTCAGCGCCTCCTTCAGGCGGCGCTCGACCATGGCGTTGTGCCGTTTCGACTCCATGTCGATGAAGTCGATGACGATCAGGCCCGCCAGATCGCGCAACCGCAACTGCCGCGCCACTTCGTCGGCGGCTTCGAGGTTGGTGCGCAGCGCGGTCTCCTCGACGTTGCGCTCCCGCGTCGAACGGCCGGAGTTGACGTCGATCGCGACCAGCGCCTCGGCCTGGTTGATCACCAGATAGCCGCCCGAGCGCAACTGCACCGTCGGCTGCAGCATGGCGTCGAGCTGCGCTTCCACCTGGAAGCGGGCGAACAGCGACTGCCCCTGATCCGGCCACAGATGCACCTTGCGGGCGTGCGAGGGCATCAGCATGCGCATGAACTCGTGCGCCTGACGCCAGGACTTCCTCGCCGTCGATGGTGATGTCGTCGATGTCGCGCGAGTAGACGTCGCGGATCGCGCGCTTGATCAGGCTGGCTTCCTCGTAGATCAGCGCGGGGGCGATCGATTTCAGCGTGTGCTCGCGGATGTCGTCCCACAGCCGCATCAGATATTCGCAGTCGCGCTTGATTTCCGGCTTGGGCCGCTGCGCGCCGGCGGTGCGCACGATCAGGCCCATCCCCTTGGGGACGTCGAGCTCGACCATGATCTCCTTCAGCCGGCGGCGATCGGCGGCGGAGGTGATCTTCCGGGAAATCCCGCCGCCGCGCGGCGAGTTCGGCATCAGCACCGAGAACCGGCCGGCGAGCGACAGATAGGTGGTCAGCGCCGCGCCTTTGGTGCCGCGCTCCTCCTTCACCACCTGGACCAGCAGGATCTGGCGGCGATGGATGACTTCCTGAATGTGGTAGTTGCGCAGGAAGCGCGGCGGGATGCGGCGCTCCGGCCGGTCGTCGCCGTTCTCGCTGTCCACGTCGCTGTCGCCGCCGCCGATGGTTTCGGGCGGCGCTTCCTCGGGGATCGAGCCGAACATGTCGAGATCGTCGGCGGTGTCCGGCTGCTCGTCGTCGGCGAATTCCGCATCCGCTTCGATGGAGGCGGGCGCGGTGACGGTCGGTTCCCGCGCGATCAGGGCCGGTACCGCGGCGACGGCCCAGGATTCCACGGTGACTTCGGCGGACCAGGCGTCGGGGGCCGACGGTTCGTCGGGATGATCGCCGGCGGCGGGCGCGGCGACGTACGTGGTTCCGTTGAAGCCGTCATGACCGGCGGCATGGCCCGGCGCATCCTCGGAGGACACGACCAGCCTGGGCAGATCGCTGTAGGCCCATGATTCGGGCTGGGGCTCCCCGTCGGGCGCCGCGGCCGGCTCCTCGCGACGTTCCCCCGTGGGCGCTGTGTGGGTGCGGGGCGCGGCGTCGTCGGGGGGCGCGGTGTCGGGCGTCCCGTCGGGCGCTCCGTCGGGCGCGGCCTCGAGGGGCGCCGCCGCGCTGTCATCCGCCGCCGCGGCCGTCTGGCTCAGCGCGAGTTCGAGATCGTCTTCCTCGTCCTCCAGACGCGCCTGCTCGGCCTGCAGGTCCAGCAGCCGCTGCCGGTCGGCGACCGGGATCTGATAGTAGTCCGGGTGGATTTCGCTAAAGGCGAGGAACCCGTGTCGGTTGCCGCCGTACTCAACAAAAGCCGCCTGCAGGCTCGGCTCTACCCGCACCACCTTGGCGAGGTAGATGTTGCCTTTGAGTTGGCGCTTCGTCGATGTCTCAATGTCAAAATCTTCGAGGCGATTCCCGTCCAGCACCACGACGCGGGTTTCTTCCGCGTGCGTGGCATCGATCAACATACGCTTGGGCATCAGGGGTTGAACTCCGGTGCGCCACCGGTCGCCGCCAGAGCAGCAGTCCGCTTCCAGGCCCAAACGACGGGTCCCTGGGCGGCCTGGCTCCTGGCGAAAGGTGGCTGACGAGGCTTGCGGTAAAGGCTGGGTCCGCGCGATCAGGACAAAACACACCGGCGACCGGCCGTGGCTGACGTCCATCCGGTGGGATGGAAGCCGGCTTCGGCGCTGTTGATCGCGGCGCGCTACGGGTCATCAGGTCCTGGTGCACGGACGGCGCGCTCCTGCTGGGGCGCGGCCCGGTGAAAAGTCATCATGCCTCCGTCCGAGGCGGACCGAACTGACATGTCCCATG
Organism: uncultured Alphaproteobacteria bacterium; assembly: GCA_963719675.1. GTDB lineage: Bacteria > Pseudomonadota > Alphaproteobacteria > Acetobacterales > Acetobacteraceae > Rhodopila. The sequence continues at coordinate 71,097 of CAVRDN010000096.1, forward strand.
TGTCGAACCCACTGGTTCAGACGAGTTCATGGGCGTGCCATGGACGGACGAGCGGCCGAGGTGGCGCGGACCCTCCCCCAACAGATTGTCCCGGCGTTTGGTCGGACAACCCAGGGGTCACGCATCCACCGGTTCAGGCCATGGCGCACCGGCGACCGGCACGCCCGTACGCATCAACGGGGCGAGGCCAGGATGAAGCAAATCACCCGGCCTCGCAAGTCGTTATCGCACCCCGGCCCGAAGACGCGTGATGCAACTCGGAGGCCCTTCGTACACTGCGGCATGCAACTCGACCCCCCAATTCGTCGCCGCCTGATCCTGCGCCGTCTGGCGGGTGGCGGCGCGGCTTTTTGCGGCCTGCTCGGCGATCTGGACCGCGCGAAAGCCCAGCCGGGCCTGAAGGCGCCAGCCTCCGGCGCGGGCGGTCTCATGCGAGGCCATCGGCCGCTCGTCATGCTGGATCCCGGCCATGGCGGCCACGACCCGGGCACGACCGGGGTGAGCGGCACGTTGGAAAAGGACGTCACCCTGGCCAGTGCCTTCGCGCTGAAAGCCAGGCTGGAGGCAGCGGGCCGTTTCCGGGTCGAACTGACCCGCACACAGGACCATTACGTCGGCCTCGACCTTCGGGTGGAGATCGCGCGCGACCTGGGCGCGAGCCTGATTCTGTCGATGCACGCCGATCAGTTGTCCGATCCGACAGTGCGCGGCGCGTCGGTCTACACCTTGGCGCGCGAGGCCTCGGACGCCGAGACCGAGGCTCTGGCGGACCGGGAAAATGGCTTCGGGTCCGAAGACGATGACCGTGCGGATAGGAGCCAGACGGAGGTGCTGGGCATTCTGGCCAGCCTGGCGGCCCGCGAAACCCGGGCGGCGTCCAACCGGATCGCGCGCCAACTGGTGCGCGATTTGCGCCAGCGGCTGCCGGTGCTGCCGTCGCCGGAGCGGCACGCGAACTTCATCGTGCTGCGTGCGTCGGGCATCCCCAGCGTGCTGATCGAAATGGGCTTCATGTCCAATCCGAACGATGAGGCCGCGCTCAACGACCCGGCGCACCGGGAGGTCATCGCGCGCGCCATGACACGCGCGATCGAGGCCTGGTTTGGCGCTCCACGTGACGACGCGTTGCTCTGAGGCATCCTCCACCGGGCCGTATCCCCCACCGGCCCTCCTCCCACCGGATTCCCCCACCGGCCATCCTGCCACCGGCCATCTTCCCACCGGCCATCCTCCCACCGGCCATTTCCCATGGGCCCTCGACCGGCGGGGCCATCGTCACCCCGGCCTTGAAATGGTAGCCACCCAACCGCCCCCGGGAGTTGCTCATGTCCGACGCCTTCGCCGCCTTCCGCCTGACCGGCCGCACCGCCCTGGTGACCGGCGCCCGCCGCGAAATCGGCCGCGCGATCGCCCTCGGCCTCGCCGGAGCCGGGGCGCGCCTGGCCATCCATCACGCCGGCACCGCCGAGGAAGCCTATGATGCCGCCGCGGTCGTCCAGGAGATTCGCGCCATGGGTGGAGAGGCCGCCGCGTTCGGCCAGGATTTCGTCCAGGACGACGCCGGCCGCCACCTCGCCGCGGCCGTCACCGTCTGGGCAGCCATCGACATCCTGGTGCTCAACGCGTCCATCGAATTGCCCGAGGACTTCCAGGCCATCACCCGCGAACACTTCGACCGCCAGATCGCCGTCAACCTGCGCACCACGATGGAGCTGCTGCAAACCCTGGTGCCGCCGATGGCCGGGCGCGGCTGGGGCCGGGTGGTGACCATCGGCAGCGTTCAGCAGGAACGGCCCCACCCCGCGATGCTGGTCTACGCCGGGAGCAAGGCCGCGCAACTGAACTGGACCCTCAGTCTGGCGCGGCAATTCGGCGGTCAGGGCGTCACGGTAAACAACCTCGCCCCCGGCGCGATCCTGACCGCGCGCAACCGCGATCAAATGGCGATCGAGGGCGAGGCGCTCGCGAGCCGCATCCCCACCGGCCGACTGGGCCGGCCGGACGATCTGGTGGGGGCCGCGATGCTGCTCTGCTCCGACGCCGGCCGCTATATCAACGGGGTCAACCTGTTCGTCGATGGCGGACGCATGGCGGTGTAGCGAATGCTCACGCCACCCGTCGCATGAACGCGACCGCCTTGCTCATCGCGTCGCGCGCCTTGCCGACAAAGCCGGTCGCACGCACGAACCCATGCGGCAGGCCGTTGAACGTTTCGGTTTCCACCGGCACGCCCGCCTCGCGCAGTTTCGCGACCAGCGCCTCACCTTCGGAGCGCAGCACGTCCAGTTCCGCGAGGTGCACGAGCACCGGCGGCAGGCCACGCAGGTCGGCGCGCAACACCGCCGCCAAGGGGTGCGAGCGGTCGCCCTCGTGCGACGCGTAGACGCTCCAGTAAAACTCCATGCGCTGGCAATTCAGCCCGTAGCCGCCGGCGCCGAACGCCTGATACGACGGCGTATCGAACCGGCTGTCGCATACCGGATAATACGCGACGATCCCTCGCAACGCCGGTCCGCCGGAATCGCGCAGCAGCAACGCCGTCGCGAGGCACAGATTGCCGCCCGCCGAATCGCCGCCGAGCAGAATGCGCGATCCGTCCAGACCCCAGTCGGCGCCATGTTCGGCGATGTGACGCACGACGGCGGCGCATTCTTCCACCGCCTGAGGGAACTTCGCTTCCGGCGACAGCGCGTAATCGACGCTGACCACCGCGACGCCGGCCGCCGCCGCGTATTCCCGGCACAACCGGTCATGCGTATCGACCGAGGCCCAGACCCAACCGCCGCCATGGAACCAGACCAGCACCGGCAGTTTCACATCGGTGCGCGGCCGGTACACGCGGCAATAAATGCGCCGCCCGCGCGCGGCGACCCAGCGATCGGTGGTCTCGGCGACGGTTGGTCCACCCTCGGCGGTGCGCATGCTGAGCGCGTCGTTGGTGCGCCGATGCGGCTCCAACGGGATCTCCAGGCGGATCGGCGGGTAGGCTTTCGCCTCTTCCTCGCCGGCCGCCGTGAACGCGGCCATTTCCGGATCCCAGTTCGACCGGTCCACCATCGTGCTCTCCCCCCGTTTGACGCGTCTTATCCAAGCACGGCGATGACGCTGGTGAGAAGCCCGAGCACGAGGTTGATCGCGATCAGTTTGCGTATCGAATCAAGCGGCGCGGGACCCGGTGACGCGCGAAAAGCGCGGTAGGGACCGAAGAAGATCGCGAGAAAGATCGCCGCCATGATCAGGCCGAGCAGCATCATCACATGCACGTTCCAGCGCACGCCGGCCATGCCGCCGAACACCGCGAAGATCATCGCGAAGCCGCTGAGCACGATCACCGGCATCGCGTGCCAGATGACCAGGAAGAAACGCCGGAACACCTGACCGTGCAGCGCGATGCGTTGCGGCGGGTCCAGCACCGAGAGGCTCGGCCGCAGCACGACGTAGGCGAAGAACATGCCACCGACCCAGATCACCGCGCACAACACGTGCAGGGCTTTCAGCACACCATACAAATCCATCGGACCTCGTCCCTCCCCTGTTCGCCAGTCGCGGCGGAACGCTCTATCCTGATGCCAGAATTCGGAAGAGGTCCAGGATGACAACTCCTTTGGCGGGCATCACCGTGCTCGATTTCGGCCAGATCTATCAAGGCCCCTACGCCACGATGCTGATGGCGAAGGCGGGCGCCACCGTGATCAAGATCGAGCCGCCTCGCGGCGAGCCGCTGCGCCGCCGCGTCATGGCGACCGGCGGCGATACGACCTTGCCGATGGCGATGCTGAACGCCAATAAAAAAGGCGTGACGCTCAATCTGAAATCGGAGCGTGGCGTCGCGCTGCTGAAGCAGATGGCCGCGCGCGCCGACGTGCTGCTGGAGAATTTCTCGCCCGGCACGATGGACGATCTCGGCGTAGGCTACGACGTGCTGAAGTCGGTCAATCCGCGGCTGGTTTATGCCACCGGCACGGGGTTCGGCATTTCGGGACCGGACCGCGACAACCTCGCGATGGATTTCACCATCCAGGCCAACTCCGGGATCATGAGCATCACCGGCGATCCGAACGGCCCGCCGATGAAAGCCGGACCGACATTGGTGGATTTCATGGGCGGCATTCACCTTTACGCCGGCGTGGTCACCGCTTTGTTCCAGCGCATGGCGACCGGCGAAGGCCAGTTGGTCGAGATCGCGATGCAGGAGACGGTTTATCCGACGCTGGCCTCCAGCTACGACTACTATCGGCGCACCGGGAAGGCGCCGCCGCGCGCCGGCAACCGCCAGGCGGGGCTGGCCAGCGCGCCATACAACGCGTTCGTTACGACCGACGGGCATGTCGCGGTGCACGTCGTGACGGAAGAGCACTGGCCGAACCTGCTGCGCGCGATGGGGCGGGAGGATTTGCTGGACGATCCGCGGTTCAGGAGCCACCCCGATCGCGCGGCGAACATGGAGGCGACCGAGGCGGTCGTCTCCGCCTGGACCTCCACGCACACCAAGGCCGAGGTCGCCGCGATATTGAAGCGGGCCCGGGTCCCGTGCGCGCCGGTACGCAATGCGATCGAGGTGATGAACGATGCCCACATGCACGCGCGCGGCATGTTGCAACATGTCAACCATCCGTCATTGGGCGATGTGATTCTGCCGAACTCGCCGCTGCGGCTGCACGGCGCGGACCGGACCGAGGCGGTGCCGAGTCCGGCTCTGGGTCAGCACAACGCGGAGGTATACGGGGACTGGCTGGGTCTCGGCGCGGATGGAGTGGCGGCGTTGCGGCGGGAGGGGGCGATTTAAGGGGAGGAGTGCGGCGGAACGAAAGGCCGGACATTTCGTTCCTTCGCGATGGCGAGGAATATCGAAAGCGCGCCATCGTGCCGGACACCGGTGGACGGATTGCACGCGCCGCGGATCCGTTTTTTGTATCGGTGGTTAAATGTATTTTTTCCGTGTGTACAAAAGGGAAGAATCAAACCGCCGATACGCCGATGGCATCGCACCAACATGGGCGCCAGAACCGTATCACCAACGTTCGGCATAACGTGAGGTGTCGATAGCAGGGATGCCGCCGAAACGGCCGATTTCAGTATGGAGTCGTAACATTTCGTCGCCGCATCAGACCAATCAGCAAGCCGATGTTCCACCTTACATATCCGTTCTGCACAAAGCCCAGCCGCTCCCGCAGCGCCGCGTGCGCCTCCGGCAACCGGTGGAACGGGATCGACGGATACATGTGGTGTTCCGCGTGATACGGCATGTTCCACATCAGCAACCGTACCGGCCACGTCGTCAGCGTGGTTCGCGTATTCGTCAACCCGTCGCGATCGTGCGTGCATCCGGTATGCTCGGCCAGAAGATACGCGCGCAACGGCGGCTGACCCAATACCTGCGGACCGATCCAGAATAAAAACGGCGTCGCCCAACCGAACAGCAACGCCGAGCCGACCGCGCCACCCAACATCACCAAACTCATCGCCCGCACGCCGCGGATGATCGCCGGCGCCGCCGCCTCGGCGACGAAGGGATACCGGCTCAGGTCGCCGCGCCAGCAATCGGCCAACACGGTCAGACGCAGCCGCCAGAATGGCAGGCCCAGGATGCGGAGCGCGTAGGCTCCCGGGGTCGAGGGAGCGGGCGACATCAATTCGGGGTCCAGCCCGGCGACTTGCGTATGCCGATGATGCGCCAGGTGAAACGCGGCGTAGAATTCCGCGTTCAGCAGCGATGGCGCCGCGGTCAGCCAGCCGACCACCGCGTTGGCCCGGCGCGAGGCGAACGCGGTCTGATGCATCGTCTCATGCGCCGGCGCGAACAGCGCGACCTGCACGAGGCCCAGCACGAAGACCGCCGGCACGAGCATCCAGCCCGAGGCGGCGGCGACCCAACATCCGGCCGCGATCAGGCAGGCCAGATGCACGCCGAGGCGAAGGGCGCCGCGCGCATCGGAGCGCGTTCGCAGGGTTCGCAACGTCTCGTGGTCCAGGACCCGGTCCAAGGGTGCTGTCATGCGGTTCGCTCCGTGTTGGCGTCCATACCGTGGCCCGACTGTAAAGCGAGGCCGACTGTAATGGGGCGACGAATTTCGCGTGCCCCGACTGTCGTCCCTCGTGGCCGGTCGCCCGACCGCGACCCCGGCTTTCCCCGGCCAGCGACAGCCGATCCACCGCGTCTCAACAACAGCCGGACCATAAAATTGAAATTGGCACGATATCCAGACGAGGTGATACCGGATTGAAAGGAAGCCGGCGGAAAAATCGATTTTCTTTTATTGGCCAAAAATTATGACACCCTCCTGGCTTTCCAGACAATTTTTTCTCACCATCCGCGGCAAGATCACGCTGGCCTTTCTGATGCTGGCCACGATCACCTGCGGGCTCGGCTATTATGCGGTCGACAGTGTCGTCGCGTCGGGCCAACTCGTCGAACATACGTTCGATCATCCGCTGGCCGCGATCACTCACGCGGATCAGGCGCGGGCCGACTTCAACGCGCTGGAACTGGCGATCGCGCGGGATACCGCCGCCGGATCGTCCGCCGGGTCCAATCTCGGATCGCCGATCCTGGCGGCATCGACCGATCGCATCGGCGCGCTCGACCGTGCCGTCAAGGTCGATCTCAGCGTCGCCGCGCGGCAATCGACCACGGCCACCTCCGCCGCCGCCGCGCAGACGGCCGAGCAGGCGTTCGAGGACTGGCAGGCGATCCGCGATGCGATCCCGTCGGCCGGGCAGCGGGAAGCACTGCGGGAGCAAACCGCGCGGGTCCAGGAAAGCCTCGCGCTGTTGGGCGATCTGACGTTGGAGGACAGCGCGCGCGACCGCGGCAACGCGCTGACGCTGATCGATCGCTATCGCACCGTCTGCGTGCTCGCGACGATGCAGGTTCTGCTGATCGGCTGGCTGGTGGCGGTGATGCTGGCCCGTCAGTTGGTCACGCCGATCGCCGCCGCCTCCCATGCCGCCGGCCGGATCGCGGCGGGCGAACTCGATGCCGAGATCAGCCCAGGCGGCGGGGACGAGTTGGGGCGGTTGGTGTCGTCGATGATGGCGATGCGCGACAACATCCGGCTGACCATGGAGCGGGAGATCGCGGCGCGGCGGTCGGCGCAAACCCAACTCGCCGACGCGATCGAGGGCGCCGAGAGCGGTGTGGCCCTGCTGGATTGCGACGGCCGCGTGCTGATCGCCAATTCGCGCATCCGGCGGTTCTTTCCAGGCCGCCGCAATACCTTCGCGCAGGGGGAGCGGGTACCGGTGGAAATCGACGACGGCCTGCTGCATCCGACGGGGGAAACGCGGCTCGCCGACGGCCGCTGGCTGCGGCTGACTTACAGCCCCTCGAAGGAGGGCGGCACGGTGCTGATCGCCAGCGACATTTCGTTCCTCAAGGAACGCGAGGCGGCCTTGCGGGAGGCGCGCGACGAGGCCGAGGCCGCCAACCGGGCGAAGACCGACTTCCTGACCAACATGAGCCACGAACTGCGCACGCCGCTGTCGGCGGTGATCGGGTTCTCCGAGATGATCGTCAAGGAGACGTTCGGACCGGTCGGACAGCCGCAGTACAGGGAATTCGCCGACGACATCCTGCACGCGGGCCGGCATCTGATGGATGTCATCACCGACATCCTCGATATCGCGAAAGCGCAATCGGGCAAGATCGAACTGAAGAAACGCGTCGTGCGGCCGGAGGCGGTGATGCGCGCGGCGGTCCGCATCATGCATGAGAAGGCGCGCGACGCGAACATCGCGTTGGAGACCGAGATCGAGGAACCGTTGCCCCCGATCGAGGCCGACACCGTGCGGCTGCGTCAGGTGCTGCTCAATCTGTTGTCCAACGCGATCAAATTCACCGCTCCGGGCGGCACCGTCCGCGCGGTGGTGAGCCGGCACTCCGCCGGCATCGCGATGCGGATCCGTGACAGCGGGCCCGGGATGGCGCCGCGCGACATCCCGCGCGCGCTGCAGCCCTTCGTGCAGGTCGACAACAGCCTCGCCCGCCGCCATGGCGGTACGGGGCTGGGTCTGCCGCTCACCCGGATCTTCGTCGAACTGCACGGTGGGTGGCTGGAGATCGAGAGCACGCTCGCTATCGGCACGACGGTGAGCGTGATCCTGCCGGCGTCCGACAGGTACGCCCGAGGTGCTGCCGATCGCGGCGATCGAGGCGACCTCGGCGATCGACGCCACTTCGGCGATCGACGCGCCGGCGATCGTGTCCCGCGGGCAACCGGAATTCGCGGACGGAGAACGCGCGCCGCGAACCGGGTCGCGCGAGCCGGTGGCGGAACGGCAGCACGGCGGGTCGCCGGCGTGGTCCGCGGCGGACGCGTTATCCGGAGCGACCTCGATCACGCCAGCGGACCTGGCCGAGGGGCCGGCTCAGGCGCGGGACGGGAAGCCGCCGGAGACCACGCCGCCGCGGATCACCGCGGCGACAAACCGGCGCGCCAACATGCGCCTGGTCCTGGCCAGGCCGGCGTTGGAGAACCGCGCGTAGTCCGGACCGCGCGTAGTCCGGACCGCGCACCTGCCTGGGCACGGCACGCCGTGCACCCGTCAGGTCAGGCTGATCGGGCGCCGTGCGCGGACCCGGCGCGCGACGGATGACCCGGGTTGTTCAGACAGCCCCGCGCCGCCGGTCGAGCTCAGCCAACCGGCGACGATCGGGCGAACTCAGACCGGATCCCAGCTGAACACCTCGCCCGAGCGATCCAACGGCATGAACGCCGACTTCAGCGCCGGCGCGGCGACCTTGGCGCAGTCCTCCGGCGTCCAGCCGTCCGACTTCTGCACGATACGGATCGGCCGCGGCGAACTGAACAGGATGATCTCGTTCATCCGGGTGCCGAACACCTGCCCGGTGACGTCTTTCGCCGCGTCCGACGACAGGAACACCGCCATCGGCGCGTTCTTGTCCGGCGTCATCGCCTGGATCTTCGCCAGCCGCGCCTGCTGCTCCGGCGTGCTCGCCGGGATCGACTGGGTCATCCGGCTCCAGGCGAACGGCGCGATGCAGTTCGACCGCACATTGTAGCGTTGCATGTCCAGCGCGATCGACTTCGACAGCGCGGTAATGCCCAGCTTGGCGGCGGAGTAATTGGCCTGGCCGAAATTGCCGATCAGACCGGAGGTGCTGGAGATGTGCACGAACGTGCCGCTCTCCTGCTTGCGGTAATGCTCGGCGGCGGCGCGGGAGACGAAGAAGCTGCCGTTCAGGTGCACGGCGATGACTGACAGCCAGTCGTCCTCGGTCATCTTGTGGAAGATCACGTCGCGCAGGATGCCGGCGTTGTTCACCACGGCGTCGATGCGGCCGAAATGGTCGAGCGCGGCCTGCACGATCTTCTGCGCCGAGCCCCAGGCGGCCACGGACTCCGTGCAGATTTCGGCGACGCCGCCTTTCTGCTCGATCAGCGCCTTGGTCTGCTGCGCCGGGCTGGCGGAGCCGCCTTCGCCGGTCAGCGAGGCGCCGATGTCCGCGACGATGACCTTGGCGCCGGCGCCGGCCATCATGATCGCGATCTCTCGCCCGATGCCGCCGCCGGCCCCGGTGACCACCGCGACCTTGCCCTCCATCATGCCCGCCATCACATTGTCTCCTGATAAACCGGCGTCGTTCTAGGCGCCGCGTGAGGGCTTGTGAACCCGGGAAGCGCGAGGGCTCCGCCCTTCGAACCCGCCAGGGGGCGTTGCCCCCATGGACCCCCATCTAAGGGCGAGGCCCTTAGAAATCTCTCCATTGGTGGGGTTTCAGAGAGGGGCCGATCGTGACCTCGCAAGGTCCGTGTAGGCCCCTCTCTGAAACCCCACCAAAATGAATGGTTCCAAGGGCCACTGCCCTTGGTGGAGGTCCAGGAGGCAAAGCCTCTTGGTCGGGGTCCGGGGCGGAAGCCCCGGCGCTTCCCTGGCGCACAACACCGGCGCGACCCCCTTGACGGGTGCCGGTGGATGGGCCATTTCCGACCAATCAGGACTGACACGGTCCGGTTATACCATTCAAAGGTTTGGCGACGATGTTACGCCTGTCAAAGCTGACGGACTATGCGGTCGTGGTGCTCGTGCGCCTCGACGCCGGGACGCAGGTGCAGACGTCGCCCGGGATCGCCGCCACCACCGGGATCCCCGAGCCAACCGTCGCCAAGGTGCTGAAATCTTTGTCCGCCGCCGCTCTGGTCACCTCCCAGCGCGGCGCCCGCGGCGGATACCGCCTCGCGCGCCCGTTGGAGGACATCCCGGTCGGCGAGGTTATCGCCGCGATGGACGGCCCGATCACGCTGGCCGCCTGCGTCGATGGCTCCGTCACCGAATGTGAATCTCTGGCGCTTTGCCCGGTACGCGGCCGTTGGGACCCGGTGAACGAGGCAATCCAACGGGCGCTGTCCGCCATCAGCCTCGCCGACATGCGGGAGGCGGCGATCCCCGCGGTTTTCCGCGTCTCACCCGATGCCGAACTGGCGCGCGGGCCACGTAACGCCGAATTAGGACTTCCCAATGCCAGCCGACAGTGAAACCCTCGATACCGTCCGGTCTGTCACACAATCCGGCTATAAATGGGGATTCGAGACCGACATCGAGATGGATGTCGCGCCGAAAGGACTGAGCGCCGACACCATCCGCCTGATTTCGGAGCGCAAGCAGGAGCCGTCCTGGATGCTGGAATGGCGCCTGAAGGCCTACCAGGCCTGGCTCGGGATGGAGGAGCCGCATTGGGCGCGCGTCGAGCATCCGCGCATCGACTACCAGGACATCCACTATTACGCCGCGCCGAAAAAGAAACCCGGCCCGAAAAGCCTCGACGAGGTCGATCCGGAACTGCTGCGGACGTACGAGAAGCTGGGCATTCCGCTGAAGGAACGCGCCATTCTCGCCGGCGTCGAGGGCGCCGATCAGGACGGGTATGTCGAGGGCTCGGGCCAGATCGCCGTGGACGCGGTTTTCGACAGCGTGTCGGTGGCGACGACGTTCCGCGCGACGTTGTCGAAAGTGGGTGTGATCTTCTGCCCGATTTCCGAGGCGATCCGGGAATATCCCGATCTGGTCCGCCAGTACATCGGCAGCGTCGTTCCGGTCGCGGACAATTTCTTCGCGGCGTTGAATTCCGCGGTGTTCACCGACGGCAGCTTCGTGTTCATTCCGAAGGGCGTGCGTTGCCCGATGGAGCTTTCGACGTATTTCCGGATGAACGCCCGCAACACCGGCCAGTTCGAACGCACGTTGATCATCGCCGAGGCCGGGGCGCACGTGTCTTACCTGGAAGGCTGCACGGCGCCGCAACGCGACGAAAATCAGTTGCACGCCGCGGTCGTCGAACTGGTGGCGATGGACGACGCGACCATCAAGTACTCCACGGTGCAGAACTGGTATCCCGGCGACGCCGAAGGCCGAGGCGGCATCTACAACTTCGTCACCAAGCGCGGCGCCTGCCTCGGTGCGCGCTCGAAGATTTCGTGGACTCAGGTTGAGACCGGCTCGGCGATCACCTGGAAGTATCCGTCCTGCGTGCTGCACGGTGAGGACAGCGTCGGCGAGTTTTACTCGGTCGCCGTGACCAACAGTCGCCAGCAGGCCGATACCGGGACCAAGATGATCCATATCGGCAAGAATTCGCGCAGCACGATCATCTCCAAGGGCATCAGCGCGGGACGCTCCAACAACACGTATCGCGGCCTGGTGAAGGTGCTGCCGTCGGCCTCCGGCGCGCGCAACTTCACCCAGTGCGATTCATTGCTGATCGGTGACGAGTCCGGCGCGCACACCGTGCCGTATATCGAAAGCCGCAATCGCTCGGCGAAGATCGAGCACGAGGCGACGACGTCGAAAATCGCCGAGGATCAGTTGTTCTACTGCCGTCAGCGCGGATTGAGCGAAGAGGACGCGGTGAACCTGATCGTCAATGGCTTCTGCAAGGATGTGTTGAAGGAACTGCCGATGGAGTTCGCCGTCGAGGCGCAGAAACTCCTGGCGGTGAGCCTTGAAGGATCGGTGGGTTAAATGTTGGAGATCAATGGACTGACCGCCTCGATCGGTACCAGGCCGATCCTGAAGGGCATCGATCTGTCGGTGCCGGCGGGCGAAATTCATGCCATCATGGGGCCGAACGGTTCCGGCAAATCGACGCTCGGCTACGTGCTGGCCGGCCGCGAGGATTACACCGTCACCGGCGGCAGCGTGACGTTCGAAGGTCGGGACATGTTGGCCATGCAACCCGAGGCACGCGCCGCCGCCGGGTTGTTCCTGGCGTTTCAGGCACCGATCGAACTGCCGGGCGTGAACAACGCCAACTTCATCCGCACCGCGCTGAACGCCGTCCGCCGCGCGCATGGCGAGAGCGAGCTTGACGCGGTGCAGTTTCTGAAGCTGGCGCGTGGCGAACTGAAACGGCTGGCGATGCCGGACGACATGCTGAAACGCAACGTCAATGTCGGCTTCTCCGGCGGCGAGAAAAAGCGCAACGAGGTGTTGCAGATGGCACTGCTGCGGCCGCGCTTCGCGGTGCTGGACGAGACCGACAGCGGCCTCGACATCGACGCGTTGAAGATCGTCGCGGAAGGCGTGAACACGCTGCGCGGGCCGGCGTTCTCCGCGCTGGTCATCACGCATCATCAGCGCCTGCTTGACCATCTGGTGCCGAACCGCGTCCACGTGCTCGCCGGTGGCCGTATCGTGCGTAGCGGTGGGCCCGAACTGGCGAAGGAACTGGAAAAGAGCGGCTACGGCGCGATGTTGGCGGAGGCCGCGTGAACGCGATTTCCGAAACCGGCGCGGCGGGGTTCCTGGCACGCTACGAGGCGTCGCTCGGGCGCCTGCCCGGCGACTCCACCTTGCGTGCCGCCGCCGCCGATGCGTTCCGCACGTTGGGCCTGCCGGGCGCCACGCGGGGCCGGCGCGCCGAAGCGTGGAAATACACCACGTTGCAGCCGCTTGGCTCGATGTCGTTCGGCGCGCACGATGCGTCGCCCGCCTTCGTGCTGCCCGACGCCGCCGCGCGCCTGGTGTTCTCGGGCGGGATATTTCGTGCCGATCTGTCAACGTCGGTGCCGGGGTTCGCCCGCTTCGCCGACCAACCCGAGTTCGGCGAACTCTCCTGGCCCGATCGTGATCCGATGGTCGCGCTGAACACCATGCTCGCCGAGGACGGCGCGGTGCTGAGCATTCCGGAAGATCAAGACGCCGGCATCGTGTTTCTGGTGCATGCCGGGATCGACGGAACGTCGGCGCATCCGCGGCACATGATCCGCCTCGGCCGCGGCGCGCGGTTGACGCTGATGGAACTGTCGCACGGCGAAGGCGGCTATCTGCACAACCCGGTCAGCGAAATCCATGTCGCCGACGGGGCGGTGTTGACCCATGTACGGCTGCAATCGGATTCGATCGCCGCGTTCCATCTGGCGACCATCTATGCCGCCGTCGCGGCGGGTGGGACCTACGACAGTTTCACCCTCAACATTGGCGGGCGGATCACGCGGACGGAAATCCACACGACGCTGAATGGCGCCGGCGCGATCGCGCACATGAACGGCGCGCAACTGCTGACCGGTTCGCAGCACGCCGACTTCACCTCCGTGGTACGGCACGCGGCGCCCAAGGGGACGTCGCGGCAGACCGTCAAGAACGTGCTGGCGGGACAGTCGCGCGGGGTGTTCCAGGGCCGTATCGAAGTGGCCCGCGGCGCGCAAGGCACCGACGGGTATCAAATGAACCGCGCGCTGCTGCTGTCGCCCGATGCCGAGATCGATACCAAGCCGGAACTGGAGATTTTCGCCGACGACGTTAAATGCAGCCACGGCGCGACGGTCGGCGAACTGGATCCCGAGCAGTTGTTCTACCTGCGCAGCCGCGGCATTCCGGACAGCGAGGCACGCTCCATCCTGGTGCGCGCCTTCCTCGCCGAGGCGCTCGATCCCGTGACGAATGACACCGCGCGCGGACTGTTGGAAGATGCGGTCGCGCGTTGGTGGGAAGGCCAGCCATGAATATCGAAAAGATCAGGCGGGATTTTCCGATCCTGTCGCAGACGATCCGCGGCAAGCCGTTGGTGTTCCTCGATAGCGCCGCTTCGGCGCAAAAGCCGCGCGCCGTGATCGACGCCATGCGCGAGGCGATGGAAACGCAATACGCCAACGTGCATCGCGGCCTGCACTGGATGAGCGAGCGCACCACCGACGCCTACGAAGCCGCGCGGGACGCCGTCGCCGCGCTGATGAACGCGCCCGACCGTGACGAGATCGTGTTCGTGCGCAACAGCACCGAGGCGATCAACCTCGTCGCGCACAGCTTCGGCCGAAGCAGTGCTGAAACCTGGCCAGGCCGTGCTGATCTCCGGCATGGAGCATCACTCCAACATCGTGCCCTGGCAGATGCTGCGCGACGCGCATGGCACCGAATTGCGCGTGGCGCCGATCACCGACAGCGGCGAACTGGATATGGCGGCGTTCGAGGCATTGCTGGCCGATGGCAAGGTCGGCCTCGTCGCCATCACGCATATGTCGAACGTACTGGGCTCCGTGACGCCGGCCGAACGGATCGTCAGCCTGGCGCATGCGCATGGCGCGAAGGTGCTGTTCGACGGCTCCCAGGCGATCGTGCATCGCGCCGTGGACGTGCAGGCCATTGGCTGCGACTTCTACGCCTGGACCGGACATAAACTTTACGGTCCGACCGGCATCGGCGTGCTGTGGGCGCGCCGCGAATTGCTGGAGGCGATGCCACCGTTCCTCGGCGGCGGCGAAATGATCTCCTCCGTCACCTACGAAAAGTCCACATGGGCGCGCGTGCCGCATAAGTTCGAGGCGGGCACTCCGGCGATCATCGAAGGCATCGGCCTCAAAGCCGCGATCGATTATGTACGGGCGATCGGCTACGACGAAATGGCGGCGCACGAGGCGTCTCTCACCGAACACGCGCTGGCCCGGCTATCACGGATCGAAGGTCTGCGGATTCTCGGGCAGGCGCAGGATCGCGGCGGCGTGGTCGCCTTCGCCCTGGACCGCGCGCACGCGCACGATGTCGCGACATTGCTCGATCGGCAGGGCATCGCGGTGCGCGCGGGACATCACTGCGCCGAGCCGTTGATGCATCGTTTCGGTCTCGACAGCACCGCGCGCGCCAGTTTCGGCATTTACACGACGCATGAGGAAATCGATTTTCTCGCCGCGTCGCTGACCCGGGTGCGGGAGTTCTTCACATGACGTTCGACGACGACGTTCGCGACCTGTATCAGGAAGTGATTCTGGATCACGGCCGCAAGCCGCGGCACGGGCATCGACTCGCCGCTTATGACGTGACCGCCAAGGGCGATAATCCGATGTGCGGCGACCGGGTCGAGGTGTTTGTTAAAATCGGCGGGGACGGCAAGATCGCGGAAACCGGGTTCGAGGCGCGCGGTTGCGCGATCAGCGTCGCGTCCGCCGACCTGATGGCCGAAACGGTTCAAGGCCGCGACAAAGCCGACACCCGCGCGTTGTTTGAATCGTTTCGCGAAATGGTGCGTACCGGCACGTGCCCCGAGCACGACAGCGGTCTCGACGAATCGCTGGAACGGCTGGAGCCGCTGGCGGGCGTTCACGAATATCCGTCCCGGGTGAAATGCGCGACGCTGCCGTGGCATGCGTTGATCGCCGCTCTGGAAGGCACGAGGGAGGCGAGCAGTGAATGACATGAGCCAACCCCACGGTAGCTGGACTCCGGACGGTGATACGCCGCCCAAAATCACCGAGACCGCCGTGATCGACGCGATCAGCACCGTGTTCGATCCGGAAATCCCGGTGAACATCTACGAACTCGGCCTGATCTACGCGATCGACATTCTCGATGACGGCAAGGTCAAAGTTGAAATGACCTTGACCGCTCCCGCCTGCCCGAGCGCCCAGGAACTGCCGGAGCAGGTAAAGGAGGCGGTGATGGGGATCGAGGGGGTGACCGATTGCGAGGTCGAAACGGTCTGGGATCCGCCGTGGGACATGACCCGTATGACCGAAGAAGCCCGGTTGCAATTAAACATGTTCTGAATGAGCAGGCAGTCCATGAGCACAACGACAACAACACCGCGTAAGATCCGCGCGTTACCGCCTTTGATGACGCTGTCCGATGCGGCGGCGGACCGTCTCCGCAAGCTTTACGCGTCCGGCGAGAATGGCAAGTTGCTGCGCATCAGCGTCAACACCAAGGGCTGCTCGGGCCTCGCCTACGACATGTCCTGGGCCGACGAACCCGGTCCCGGCGATGAGGTCGTGAAAGACAAGGACCTGACCGTGCTGGTGGACCGCAAGGCGTCGCTGTTCCTGATCGGCACCACGATGGATTACGAGGTCAAGGCGCTGGCGTCCGGCTTCACGTTCATCAACCCCAACGAAAAGGGTCGTTGCGGGTGCGGGGAAAGTTTCCACGTCTGACAGCGTGGCGGCGCGGGTCGTTACCGCGACATCCAGGCTCCCCCGCGGCCGCGGTGCTGCCAGTGTCATAACGGCGTTCTCCGCGTCATCACCGCCCTCTCCGCGTCATCACCGCCCTCTCCGCGTCATCACCGCCCTCTCCGCGTCATCACCGCCCTCTCCGCGTCATCACCGCCCTCTCCGCGTCATCACCGCCCTCTCGGCGTCATCACCGGGCACCGACCCGGTGATCTGTCGCGGCACGCGCGGCCAGAGATGGCCGGGTCGGTGCCCGGCCATGACGTGAGACCTCGGTGCCATAACGCCCGGTTCGTGACCGGGAAACGGCGCCGCTTCAGCGCTGCGCCGCTATCCCTTGATCGGCGGTTGCCCACTCTCGGCGCGGACTTCGTTGATGATCTGCAACACGCGCTCGCGGTACGGCCGGTACTGCACGCCGAACTCCTGAACCAGGCGTGAATTGTCGATCAGGTAATTGCCAGACGACTCCTTGCCGCCGGTCTGCTTTTCAAAGTTGATCTTCGCATCCGGCAAATAGCCGCGCACGATGTCCGCCAGGTCACCCAGGCTGATGGTCTGACCGCCGGAGTTGTAGATGGCATGTTCCGGTTTGTCCTTCATCAGCACGCGAACGAACACCTCGGCGATGTCATCGACATGGATCGGAATGCGCATCGCGTCGGCGAACGGGAACGAGATCGCCTCACCCCGCGCCGGCCGCGTGATGCAGTTCACGTGATCGACCGAGCCGCGTATTTTATCTGGACCCGTAACGTTCGCCGGCCGCACCGCGGTGATCGTCATGCCGTGCTTCTCAATGTAGTCCTTCGCCTGGAACTCATTGAACGCCTTGTGCGAGCCATACTGCACGACCGCGTACTTATAATCGTCCTCGGTCACCGGGCGCTCGCCGAAATTCTTCTGTTGCCCGCTGACGGCGAGCGAACTGGCGAACACGGTGTGCTTCACGCCGAGAATACGCGCGGCCTCGAAACAATTATCCATGCCGACGATGTTCAGCTTCGTCGCCCGATGCGGCGGCAGATCCTGTCCCAGATTGTACGACAGGTTGATGACGCGATCGGCCTTCGCCGCCTCCATGTTGGAGATCACGTCATCGAACTGCGTGACGTCGCCACGCACGACGGTCACTTTGTCGCCAAGTCCCGCGAGCGTCGGCGCGTTCGGATTGATGTCCATGCAGACGACGGATTCACCTTGAGCGACCAGCAACGGAATGACCCGAATGCCGATAAATCCGGTGCCGCCGATAACGAATATGGCCATTGTCGTTTCTCCCTTCGCGCGGGTCGGGCCCGCTGTCGGGAGAAGGATCGGCCGATATCGCGTGGCGGGCAAGTGGCGCGGCGGCCGCGATCTCTGCTGACATGACGCTGTCAGCAGAGCGGCGCTATGCTCGCATGACCATCACAGCGGGAGATAAGCAATGGCCTCGATCCACGTCGATATCGGCGCCACCGAATGGACCTCGGGCGTGCCGTTCTATGGGCCGGACGCGGTGTATGAGGGGAAGGACCTCGTGCAGCTCAAGATCCTTGTCGATCGCCGGCACGAGGGAGGCGGCATCTCCTGGATCGCGCGGTTTCTGCCGCCGCCTGGCAAGTTGATAAAGATCGTCGCCGTCGCGCTGTCGGACGAGCATATCTTCAATCTCGAGGGTGGCCGCGGCACGAAATCCGGGCAGCCCGCGCGCAATGCCGGTGGTTACGGTCTCAACACGAAGGGACAACCGCACAGCGCGATGATCGCGACCGAGACGATGTCGCTGATCATGTACACCGGCGAGCCGGATGAGGTGAGATCGATGGAAGTCGTGGACATCAGCCCGGCGGGATAGACACACGCCGATCGTCACTCAATCGACCGATGCGCGGCGCGAGATGGCCGGGTCAGGCCCGGCCACGACGTGTTTCAGGCCTCGGTCGCTTCCTCGGCCCGCTCGGCCACCGGGCCGCTGTCCAGGCCCTTCGCGGACACATCGCGGTCGACCAGCTCGATCACCGCCATGTCGGCGGCATCGCCGTAGCGAATGCCGGCCTTCAGCACGCGGCAATATCCGCCGGCGCGGCTCTTATACCGTTCCGCCAGCGTGCCAAACAGCTTGTTGACGATCACGTCGTCACGCAACTGCGCATGCGCCAGCCGGCGATTCGCCAACCCGCCCTTCTTGCCAAGCGTGATCAGCTTCTCCGCCACCGGGCGCAATTCCTTCGCCTTCGGCAACGTCGTCGTGATCTGCTCATGCTTGATCAGCGCATGCGCGAGATTGCGGAACATCGCGATGCGATGCGTGGATGTAACGCCGAGCTTCCGGCCGGCAACCCCGTGACGCATGGTTCAATCCCCTCAGAACGGCTCTTCGAGCCGCTTGGCCAGTTCTTCGATGTTTTCCGGCGGCCAGGTCGGCACGGTCATCCCGAGCGACAGGCCCATGGAGGTCAGCACCTCCTTGATCTCGTTCAGCGACTTGCGGCCGAAGTTCGGCGTGCGCAACATCTCTTGTTCCGACTTCTGCACAAGATCGCCGATGTAGACGATGTTGTCGTTCTTCAGGCAGTTGGCGCTGCGGACCGACAATTCCAGTTCGTCCACTTTGCGCAACAAATTCCGGTTGAACGGCAGATCGTCGCGCGGCTCCTCGGACCGGATCTGCTGCGGCTCATCGAAGTTGATGAACAACTGCAACTGATCCTGCAGGATGCGCGCGGCCAGAGCCACCGAGTCCTCGGGCGTCACGGCGCCGTTCGTTTCAACCGTCAGCAGCAGCTTGTCATAGTCGGTGACCTGACCCACTCGGGTCGGATCGACGCGATACGACACGCGCCGCACCGGCGAGTAAATCGAATCGACGGGGATCAGTCCGATCGGCGCATCCTCCGGCCGGTTCACGCTGGAGGGCTGGTAGCCCTTACCCAGATTGACCGTGAACTCCATGCCGAGCTTCGCGCCATCGTCCAGCGTGCAAATCACCAGATCCGGGTTCATGATATCGATATCATGGCCGGCCTGAATTTGCCCCGCCTTCACTTCGCCGGGCCCGGTGGCCGTCAGCGTCATGCGCTTCGGCCCCTCCCCGTGCATGCGCAGCGCGAGTTGCTTGATGTTCAGCACGATGTCGGTGACGTCTTCCCGCACCCCGGCGATCGAGCTGAATTCGTGCAAAACACCATCGATTTGCACAGCCGTCACCGCCGCGCCCTGCAAGGACGACAGCAAAATCCGCCTGATCGCGTTGCCGAGGGTCATGCCGAAGCCGCGTTCCAGCGGCTCGGCGATGATGGTGGCCACGCGCGCGGGATCGGCGCCCGGCTCGACCTCGAGTTTCTCGGGCTTGATCAGTGACTGCCAGTTCCGCTGAATGACCGCGCTCTGTCTCATGTCACACCTGATATATGTTCACGCCATTGCCGGCATGGGCGGTATCGGTCCGCCAATAACCACGTCCGCCCCGAGTATGGGCGCGAACTGAAACGTCAGACCCGCCGCCGTTTCCGCGGCCGGCAGCCGTTGTGCGGGATCGGCGTCATGTCGCGGATCGCGCTGACCTGAAAGCCCACCGCCTGCAGCGCGCGCAACGCGCTCTCCCGTCCCGATCCGGGTCCGCTGACCTCGATGTCCAGCGTCTCCATGCCGTGCTCGCGCGCCTTTTTGCCGGCGTCCTCGGCCGCGACCTGCGCGGCGTAGGGCGTGGATTTCCGGCTGCCCTTGAAGCCCTGGCTTCCCGCCGACGACCACGCGATCGCGTTGCCCTGGGCGTCCGTGATCGTGATCACGGTGTTGTTGAAGGTCGCGGCAACATGCGCCACGCCAGAGGTGATGTTCTTTCTTTCCTTGCGGCGCGGGCGCGCTGCCGCGGCGGGTTTCGCCATTGTCGATTGTGCTCCATTACCTTACCGCACGCGAAAGTCTTCGGCGGCATCCAAAATCCGAACGGACGGACAGTCCTACTTGGTGACTTTCTTCTTGCCGGCGATCGCCACAGCCTTGCCCTTGCGGGTGCGGGCATTGGTATGCGTCCGCTGTCCACGCACCGGCAAACCCTTGCGATGCCGCAAACCGCGATAACACCCGAGATCCATCAGCCGCTTGATGTTCATCGCGACTTCACGCCGCTTGTCACCCTCAACCTGATAATCACGGTCGATCAGTTCGCGAATGCGCAACACCTCATCGTCGGACAGCTGGTTCACCCGCCGATCGTCGGGAATATTGAGCTTGCCGCAGATCTCGGCGGCCTTGCTCGGGCCGATGCCGTAGATATAGCGCAAGCCGATCAACACGCGCTTGTTGGTTGGAATGTTCACACCGGCGATACGTGCCACGCCCAGTTCTCCTGTCGGTCCCGGGACGACATCAGGCCGTCATGTCCCGAGAAAATGCGCAAGCGGCACTGCCCCGTGCGGGGAGTGCGCCAAGGCGGCGGACTATACACGGCGAATGGGCCCGGTCAATCACCGAGTGCGAATTTTGGTCGTCGGGACGGAGATTCAAGGGTCGGGCCGGCGGTGGCGGGCGGGAAGCGCGAGGGGGCTGCCCTCGGACCCGCCCAGGGTGTTGCCCCCGGGACCCCCATCCCTCGGGTCAAGCCCGAGGGCAGGCGCCGGGCGAGGCCCTTTGAGATCTGTCCATTGGTGACGGGATGAGAGGGGGCCAACCGCGACATCGAAACGCCACGTCGGCCCCCTCTCATCCCGCCACCAAAATGAATGGTTCCAAGGGCCACCGCCTTGGTGGAGGTCCTGGAGGCAACGCCTCCTGGTGGGGCCTGGGGCAACGCCCCAGCGCTTTCCGGCCTCAGCCGCCCGCCCTGCCCGCGATCTCCTCCCGATAAATCGCCTCCAGCGCCCGGCACAGTCCGCGCGTGTCGCACGCCGGGCTCGCCGCCACCTTCGCGCGCAGGCCAGCCCGTTTTGCCGCCAGCCCCTCCGGCGCCATGCCCAACCGGATCGCCAGCGACTCGAACCCCGCCTGATCGTCGGCCACCCACTCCCTCAGGCCGGCTTCCATCAGGATCGAGCGGCTGGTGCGCGACGCCCACCGGTCGCCGTTGAACGTCAGCAGCGGGACGCCCTGCCACAGCGCCTCGGCCGTGCTGGTGCCACCGTTATAGGGAAACGCGTCCAGCGCGATGTCGATACGATCGTAGGTGCGCAGGAAGTCGAAATGTTCGCCGCCCCCCTCCAGCGACAGGCGCGCGGCGTCGATGCCGTTGGCGGCGAAGCGGCGCAGAAAGTCGGCGCGATTGGACGCCTCGCGCAGCGCGCGATTGCGCAGCAGCAGACGCGATCCCGGCACGCCGCGCAGGATGCGGGACCACGAGGCGATGACCGCGTCGGTGATCTTGTAGGCCGACATCAGACTGCCGAACGTCACGTGACCCGTGCTCAGCCGCGGCGGCGGGGCGATGCCGGGGACCTGACCGGACACCGCGAACGCGAGGTAGGTGCGCGGCACCCGGCGGACACGCTCGACGCAGAAGCGCTCCTCCTCGGGCGGAATGGTCCAGGGATCGCCGATCACGCAATCCACCGTCGCGAACCCGGTGGTCGCGTACATGTTGGCCCAGCAGAGTTGGACGGGCGCGGCGCGGTAGAGCAGCAAGGGGAGACGCGCGAGGTCGCTGTAGCCGTTGAGGTCGATCAGCACGTCCAGCCGCGCCTCCGCGATATGCTCCGCGAGCTCGGCGTTGGGGATATCGCCGATATCCCAGATCCGATCGTCCGGGCGGTCGCGATAGCCGGACGCGGCCGAGGGCAGGCTGCCGGTCGCCAGCAGATGCACCTCGAAGGCGTCGCGATCGTGCGCGTTGATCACGCCCATGAACATCTTCATCCAGTTCCGCTCGCCGAAGAACGAACTGATGTAGCCCAGCCGCGGTTTCGCGTTGGCCGGCGCGGCCGGATGGCGTGGCCGGACCGAGCCCGCCTCCGCCTGAGCCCAGCGCCGCCGGACGCGCTGGATGGCGGCGTTGTCCTGCGCGGGGTCGCCGGGCGCGATGCAGGCGACATTGCGCAGCGCCATCTCGCGCGCGGCCTGATCGCCCTCGAGGACAACGCGTTCGTATTCCCGGATCGCCTCGGTGACATGGCCCAGAGCGAACAGCGACTCGGCCAGATTGACCCGCACGCGGGAAGCGTCGGGCTGGAGCGCCAACGCGCGGCGAAACGCGTCGATCGCCTCGCCGTATTCGCCCTGAGCGCTCTGGGCGAACCCGAGGCCGTACCAGCCGTCGAACAACGCCGGGTCGCGTGTCAGCGCTTCCCGGTAGTGCGCCACCGCCGGCGCGAACTGCTTCGCGTGGTGCAGACGATCGGCTTCGGCCAACCAGGCGCGCGGGTCGGAGGAGGCGCCCGGTCCCGACACTCAGGTCAGCTTGTCGGTCACCGCGAAAATCTGCCGGGTGACCTCGTCGATGTCGGCCATTCCGTCCACCTGGCGCAAATTCCCCTGCGCCGCGTAGTGCGGCAGGATCGGCGCGGTCTGGCTGTGGTAGGCGTCGAGGCGCGCGGTCACCGTCTCCCGGTTGTCGTCGGCGCGGCGGCTGAACGCGTCACTGCCGCAGACGTCGCAGACGCCAGGACGCTGAGGCGGCTTGAACGTGTCGTGGTAGCCGGTGCCGCACTTCGCGCAGGTGAAGCGCCCGGCGATACGATCGACCAGCGCCGCGTCGTCCACGCGCAGTTCGATGACCGCGTCGAGCTTCATCTCCTTGCCGGCGAGCAGCTTGTCCAGTGCGACCGCCTGCGGCACCGTGCGCGGGAAGCCGTCGAGGATAAAACCCTTGGCGCAATCCGCCTGCTCGATCCGCGAGCCCAGCATGCGGATGATGATGTCGTCGGAGACGAGTTGACCGGATTCCATGACCGCCTTGGCCTCCCGGCCAATCGGCGAGCCGGCCGCGACCTCGGCGCGCAGCATGTCGCCGGTGGAGATCTGAGCGATACCGTAACGGTCACGCAGACGTTGCGCCTGCGTGCCCTTCCCCGCGCCTGGGGGCCCCAGGAGAATGAGTTTCACCGACGTCCCTTCACCTTGCTCTTACGAATGAGCCCTTCGTATTGATGCGCCAGCAGATGCGACTGGATCTGCGTGACGGTATCCATCGTGACCGAGACCACGATCAGGATCGAGGTGCCGCCGAAATAGAACGGCAGCCCGTAATCGCTGATCAGCAGCTCCGGCAGCATGCAGACGGCGACGAGGTAAAGGCCGCCGACCGTGGTCAGCCGCGTCAGGATGCGGTCGAAATACGCCGCCGTCGCGCTGCCGGGCCGGATGCCCGGCACGAAACCGCCGTATTTCTTCAGGTTGTCCGCGGTTTCCTCGGGGTTGAACACGATCGAGGTATAGAAATACGCGAAGAAGATGATCAGCAACGCGTAAGTGACCATGTAGACCGGCTGGCCATGGGCGAACTGGCCCATGATGTCCTGCAGCCAGATCGGCGCCGCCGGTGGTGAAGCCCGGCCAGCGTCGCCGGGATCAGCAGCAGCGAACTGGCGAAGATCGGCGGAATGACGCCCGAGGTGTTGATCTTCAACGGCATGTGCGTGGTGTCGCCGCCGAACATGCGGTTGCCCATCTGGCGTTTGGGATATTGCACGGGGATGCGCCGTTGCGCGCGCTCGACGAACACGATGGCGGCGATGGTGGCGACGGCGAGCACCAGGAACCCCA
The DNA here is from genome assembly GCA_963719675.1 of uncultured Alphaproteobacteria bacterium. Classification (GTDB taxonomy): domain Bacteria; phylum Pseudomonadota; class Alphaproteobacteria; order Acetobacterales; family Acetobacteraceae; genus Rhodopila. Next base: position 95,174 of record CAVRDN010000096.1, read on the forward strand.
CGACGAACACCGGCGACAGCGCCCCGGTGCGGCCGAGATCGAGCAGCGACGCCAGCGCGCCCGGCAGGCCGGCGACGATACCGGACATGATGATCAGACTTTGACCGTTGCCGATGCCGCGGGCGGTGATCTGCTCACCCAGCCACATCAGGAACATGGTGCCGCCGACCAGGGTGATGACGCAGGAGAAGCGGAAGAACCAGCCGGCGTCGAGCACGGCCGGTCCGAACGAGCCATGCATCGACTCGAGGCCCACGGCGATGCCGTACGACTGGAACAGCGCGATGACCGCGGTCAGATAACGGGTGTACTGATTGAGCTTCTTACGCCCCATCTCGCCTTCTTTTTTCAGCGCCTCGAGCGAGGGGACGGCCGCGGTCATCAACTGAATGATGATGCTGGCGCTGATGTACGGCATGATGCCGAGCGCGAAGACGGTGACACGGCGCACCGCGCCGCCCGAGAACATGTCCAGCATGCCGAAGATGCCGCCGCCCGGCCGCTGCATCATCTCCGCCATTACCGAGGCATCGACGCCGGGGATCGGGATGTAGGTGCCGAGCCGGTAGACGACGAGCGCGGTCAGGGTGAACCAGATGCGCTGCTTGAGTTCGGTCGCCTTGGAGAAGGTGCCGAGACTCAGGTTTGCCGCGAGCTGTTCGGCAGCGGAAGCCATGGAAGATCCCTTTGAATGCGGCCGCCATTGTCCCCGCTGGCGGGGGTGAACGCAAGGCTGTCGGCGGCGGCGAAACGGTTTACCCGTATTGGGGTGCGCCGGTCAAAAGCCGGTACGCGGAAATCGGCGTCGCCTCCGGATCGTCTCGTGTCGCGCCACCGGCCGCGGGATCTGCTGGACAACGCCGAAGTCTCCCGATCATCTTCGCGCATTCCACAACAGGAGCCGCGCAGTCCGATGGAATTCCACGAGGCGGCCGCGCTACATCGTCAGGGCCGGACCGAGGATGCCGCCCGCGCCTACCAGCAAATCCTCGCGGCCGAGCCGTCGCACGGCGACGCGCTGGTCTATCTGGGCGCGCTGCGCCTCGGTCAGGGCGGCCCGCCGAGGCCGAAGCGCTGCTGCGGCGGGCCGTGGCCGTGGCGCCGGACGCGCCCGAGGCACTGGCGAACCTGGCCGCGGCGCTGCAGGCGCTCGGCCGGTCACGAGGAGGCCGCCGGATATTTCAGCCAGGCGCTGGCCGTCGCGCCCGATCTGATCGAAGCGCGCTTCGGCCTGGCCGCGTGTCAGCAGAAGTTGGGCCGCGACGAGGAGGCGATCGCGAGCTACGAGGCGATCCTCGCCGCGGACCCGGCCCATCCGGAGGCGAACTACGGCGTCGCGACCGTGTTGGCGCGGCTCGGCCGCCGGGACGAGGCGGCCGCCAAATTCGCCGCCGCCCTGGCGGCCGATCCGGACTTCGCGGAGGCCAGTTTCGGTCTGGGCAATCTGCTCGCCCGCGACAACCCCGCGCGGGCCGCCGATCATTTCGCCCAGTCGCTGGATGTGGATCCGGAGTATCTGGAGGCGCGACTGGCGCTTGGGACCGTGTTGTCGCGGCTCTATCGGGATGAGGAGGCGATGGCGGCGTTTCAGGCGGTGCTCGCCGCCGATCCGGACGATCCGGGCGCGCATATCGGGATCGCCACCCTGCTCGATCGCAAAGGCCGCCAGCCGGAGGCCATCGAACACTACCGCGCCGTGCTGGCCCGCCATCCCGACCATATCGATGCCAAGGCGGGCATGGCGATGGCCATGAAGAACAACGGGCAACACCTCGAGGCGCTCGGCCTGGCACGCGAGGTCCTCGCCGCCGCGCCGGACTTTCCGCCGGCGATGAGCTTGCTCGGCTCCATCCTGGCGGAGCTTGGATCGATGGAGGAGGCGCTGGTTCACTTTCGCCGCGCCGTCGCGCTCGCGCCCAACCGGCCGGAGTATGCCTATTACCTGGCCGAACTGGACAAGGTCAGGCCGGGCGACGAGATTTTCCACGTGCTTGACACCATGGTGCGGCGTCTCTGCGTCGTACCCCGCGCAGGAGCAGTGCCTGCTGCTGTTCGCGTTGGCGAAGGCGTACGACGACGCCGGCGAGCGGGATCGTGGATTCGAACATCTGCTGCGCGCCAACGCGATCAAGCGCGCCACGACGGACTACCAGGAAGCCGCGGGCCTGGCGGCGTTGCGGCGGATCGCCCGGGTGTTCACGCCGGAGCTGTTCGCGGCCCGCGCCGGCCAGGGCGATCCGTCACCGGTCCCGGTCTTCATCGTCGGCATGCCGCGCTCGGGCACCACGCTGGTGGAACAGGTTCTCGCCAGCCACCACGCGATCTTCGGTGCCGGCGAGCGCACCGCGCTGCTGCGCGCCGTGGGACGCATGAGCGCGGGGAAGATCGGCGCGACATCGTTTCCGGAAGCCGTCTGGACCATGAGCGGCGAGGAATTGCGGCGAATGGGCGCTGAGTACGTGGCCGGGCTTCGCCCGCTCGCCCCGGACGCGGCGCGCATCGTCGATAAGATGCCGGCCAACTTCACCTGCGTGGGCCTGATCCGCCTGATCCTGCCGAACGCGAAAATCATCCATGTCTCGCGCGACCCGGTGGACACCTGCCTGTCCTGCTTCTCGAAGCTGTTCTCCGGCGATCAGCCATTCAGCTACGATCTCGCCGAACTGGGCCGCTATTACCGCGCCTATCAGGGGCTGATGGCACATTGGCGCGCGACCCTGCCGCCCGGCGTCATGCTGGAGGTCGAGTATGAAGCCCTCGTGCGGGATTTCCCCTCCTGGGCGCGCGCGATCATCGCGCATTGCGACCTGCCGTGGGACCCGGCGTGTCTCGAGTTCCACAAAACCGCGCGGCCGGTGCACACCGCGAGCCTGGTCCAGGTGCGACAGCCGATTTACCGGAGCTCCGTCGGACGCTGGCGTCCTGACGAGGCCCTGCTTCGGCCGCTGCTGGAGGCGTTGAAAGGAACGTGAAACCGTCGCCGGCCGTGATGGGATCAGCCGGAGGCGATCGTGCTCCGGGCCGGCCTGACGTCCGCCGGCTGGATCCTGACGTCCGCCGGCTGGCTCGGGGCTTCCGGCGCGCGCAGCGGGTATAGCAACTGGCCGATCACCGACGAAGGGAGCGTCTCGTCGATCCCGTACGCGGTCGGAAACCCCGCGGGCAGATGATGCGTGCCAAAGACCCGGTCCCACACCGGCAGCATCGAGGCGAAGTTCCGATCCCGAAGCTCCGACCGGGTGTGATGCCAGTGATGGAAGCCGGGGGTCGCGAACAGCCACTCCAACGGGCCGAAACGCCACTTCAGGTCCGCGTGAATGAAGAAGCCCCAGGTGGTCATCACCAGCATGACCACCGTCGCCACCAGCGAGCCTTTGACGCTCTCGGGCGCGCCGAGGCCCAGCAGGTAGATCGGCACCAGGCCGCACAGGCGGATGACCGCGTTGTCGATCGGATGGGCGCGCGCGCTGATCAGGAAATAGATGCGCTCGGGGTCGTGATGGACCGAATGGAAGCGCCACAGGAACGGCACCTGGTGCACCAGGCGGTGGCCCCAGTAGAAACCGAAATCGGCGATCACGAACGCCAGGGCCGCGCTGAGCCAGATCGGCAGGCGGCCGGCGGCGGCGTGGACACGCCATGGCACCAGATGCCAGGCGAGCCACGCCGCGATGGACAGCGGCACGAGAAGCAGCAAGTGGGGAATGAAGCCGCTGATGAAATAAAACCCGAGATCACCGGGAGCGGTGCGGAGCGAGGCCTTGCCGGGTTGCGCCGTGAAGAAATGCTCCAGCGGCAGGAACAGCAGGCAGAGCAGCACGAGCCACGTACAGTGCCTCAGCAGGCTCAACAGGAGCGGGTATTCGTGCAGGAGGCGAAGGAACTCAGACAACGGCCACGTCCCGGTCGGTCGATGCGCGCAACGGGAAACTTAGCACCTGGGTTGGTTTCAATCCAAACCCAGGTGCGTGGGAGCCGTGATTTATTTCGAGTCGGACCGCTTCGCGCGACGGCGCCGCGCGATCCCGCCAAGGCCGGCGAGACCGACACCGAACAGCGCCATGCTGGCCGGTTCCGGAGTCGGCACCAGGCCTGCTGGTGAGTTGACCCCGGTCAGGAACGCCATCGGCGGCAGGTTCGCGGTGTTGCCGTTGTCGCCCCAGGCGAGGAAGCTCAAGGTCTCGGTCGTGGCGTCCGCCGTCAGGCTCACCGAAACGTAATTCCAGTCGACAAGTCCTTCGCTCGGGACACTCATGACCGTAGACGCGGCGATGGAGGCGGACGGGTCGCTATCGGTATACACACAGTTTGAGCCGCAGTTCTGGTCTGAAACGGTGGGAGCGGTCCCGGAGGCGGAGAACAGCGTGGACCCGGGGCCCCCAATGCGACGATCCATTGATTGGTCGTGGGTCCGCTGAAGCCGACTTCCTGACTGGCCGCCTGATAGAAGCTCAACGTATAGGTGGTGCCAGCGCTCAGGCCGGTCACGGTTTCATAGATTGAATCCACTTTCATAGTGCGGGTTGCCGTCGGCCTCGACGTAATTGTAGGGCAAAAGCCCAGGGATCACGGACGGTGCCTGGTAGGTGGCAATCCCGCCATTGCCCGATGCGCCATCCGCGCCGGCCGTGGGCGAGTCGATGTAGATCAGCCCGTTCCCGCCGGTCCACCCGGTCGGGTCGACGCATGTAAAGCAGTTCTTGGGGGCTGAACCCGTGTACGACACGAAATTGAGGTTTGTCAGACCGGGAAGGGCTGGATCGGCTTGTGCCGACCACGCTGCGAGTGACAAACTCAGGGCCGTGGACAGAAAATAAAGCGACCTCGTGGATTTCCGCATCGTCCTCTCCTCTCGCAAATGGCGTTCTTGCTACAAGGCTACAGAAGCAAGTTTCAGGCCAACTCGGAGAGGCGATGTTTTTCAATGGATTACCGGAGCGACAGGTTTGCGAAATCGGCCGAGGTGTAAAAATTTCCGACACAGTCGAATTGATAGACGGAGCGCCGCGGCGAAGTCGCGCCGAGGTTCGGGCGAATGTGTAAAATTATCCGACATGCCCACGCGGGGGGACGAAGCGGCTCGTGGATGTCTGAAGGTACGCATCTCGCCGAGCGGCGGGAGCACGACCGCCCGCCACGTCATCGGCAACCAAGACAACGCCCGGCGATCCGCGCGCGTGCTCTGGATCGCGGCGACGGGCCGTCCGCGGACAACCCCGCCCGATGATCAGGCCGCCGGCGCTGGCTCCGGCCGGACGACGGTCGTCGTCACCGATCCGCCAGCCGCTTCCACCGCCGCCTTCGCGGTCGCCGAGGCGCCGGATACGGTGATGTTGACCGCGCGTTTGATCTCGCCAACGCCGAGCAGACGCACGCCGTCGAGGTGATCGTTGCCGAGGCCGGCCTTGATCAGCATTTCCTCGGTGATCATCTGGCCGGCATCGAGCTTGCCCGCCTCGATCGCCGCGTCGAGCGTGCCGAGATTGACCGGCGCGTAGCTCTTGCGGAACAGGTTCCTGAAGCCGCGCTTCGGCAGCCGGCGATAGATCGGCAACTGGCCGCCTTCGAACCCGTTCAGCGCCACGCCCTCGCGCGCCTTCTGGCCCTTCACGCCCTTGCCCGACGTCTTGCCCTTGCCCGAGCCAATGCCGCGGCCAAGCCGCCTGAACTTCAGGCGCGCGCCCTCATTGTCGCGCAGTTCGTTGAGCTTCATGTCAGGACAACTCCTCCACCTTGATCAGGTGGGCGACTTTACGGATCATGCCGCGCACGGACGGGGTGTCTTCCAGCTCCCGGGTGCGGCGGATCTTGTTCAGACCGAGACCGATCAAGGTCTCCTTCTGGCCCGGCTTGCGTCCGAGCACGGACGCGATCTGGGTCACGCGAACCTTAGGCATTCGGCTGCTCCTCGGTCGGCGCCGGCGTGCCCGGGGTGGCGGGCGTGTCGCGACGGCCGAAAATCTCCGACACTTTCTTGCCGCGGCGCGTGGCGACCGAGCGCGGGCTGGCGCAATGCTTCAGCGCGTCGAACGCGGCCTTGACCATGTTATGCGGATTGCGGCTGCCGAGGCTTTTGGCCACCACGTCGCCGATCCCGAGGGTTTCGAACACCGCGCGCAACGGGCCGCCGGCGATGATCCCGGTGCCGGCGGCGGCCGAGCGCAGGATCACGTTGCCGGCGCCGAAATGCCCCTCGACGTCGTGATGCAGGGTGCGGCCTTCCTTCATCGGCACGCGGATCATCGCGCGCTTGGCGCGTTCCGTGGCTTTGCGAATGGCCTCCGGCACCTCGCGGGCCTTGCCGGCGCCGTAGCCGACGCGGCCCTTCTGGTCGCCAACCACCATCAACGCGGCGAACGCGAAGCGGCGTCCGCCTTTCACCACTTTGGCGACGCGGTTGATGGACACCATTTTCTCGATGATGCCGTCATCGGGCTCGCGATCCTCACCGCGTCCCCTGCCGCGATCCCGGCCGCCGTCCCTGGGTTCCCGTGCCATTCCGTTCGATCCTCTGTCGTCTCACCCGCGTTCGCGGGAAAAAGTCTTACCCGCGTCCGCGGGATGCCGTCCGACCCGCTCGCGCGGGATAAAGTCAGGCCCGCGTTCGCGGACCGAAGTCAAACCGTGTCGGTGAACCGAAGTCGCACCGCCTTCCCAAACCGACGTCCACCCGCCCGCGCGGGATGCACGTCCGCCCGCGTCGGCGGGATCAGAAGTCCAGTCCACCCTCGCGCGCCGCGTCGGCCAGCGCCTTGACCCGGCCGTGATACAAATACGAGCCGCGGTCGAACACGACCTGCGTCACCCCGGCCGCCAGCGCCCGCTCGGCGAGCAGCTTGCCCACCGCCGTCGCGGCATCCTTGTTGGCGCCGGTCTTCAATCCCTCGCGCAACGTCTTGTCCAGCGAGGATGCCGCCGCCAGCGTGTGGCCCTTCTCGTCGTCGATCACCTGCGCGTAGATGTTCTGCTCCGAGCGAAACACCGATAACCGCGGCCGGCCGTGCGACTTCTGGCGAAGCTGATAGCGCAGGCGCTGCTTGCGGCGATCGCGAAGGTCTTGTTTCGAGCTCATTTCTTTTTGCCTTCCTTCCGCCGGATCGTCTCGTCGGTGTAGCGCGCGCCCTTGCCCTTATAGGGTTCCGGCGGACGGAACGCGCGGATTTCCGAGGCGACCTGGCCGACGAGACGCTTGTCCACGCCTTCTACCTTGATCGAGGTCGGACGCTCGCAGGTGATCTTGATCCCGGCCGGGATGGGAAACACCACCGGGTGCGAGAACCCGAGGTTCATTTCCAGGTTCGGCCCGGCGACCGCCGCGCGATAGCCGGTGCCGGTGATTTCCAGCGACTTCACGAAGCCGGTGGAAACGCCCTTCACCATGTTCGCGATCAGCGCGCGCGTGGTGCCCCACATCATGCGCGACTTCGTATCGCCGTTCTTCGGCGCGACCGAGACCTTGTTGTCCTCGACCTTGGCCTCGACGAGGTCGGTCAGCGGCAGCTTCAACTCGCCGAGCCGGCCTTTCGCGGTCAGGATACCCGAGGCGATCGCGACCTGCACGCCCGCCGGGAGTTCAACCGGATATTTTCCAACGCGTGACATCGATCGTCTCCGTCAGAACACGCGGCAGAGGACTTCGCCGCCAACATTGGCGGCGCGTGCCTCGGCATCGCTCATCACGCCGCGCGGCGTGGAGAGGATGGAAATACCGAGGCCGGCGTAGACCCGCGGCAATTCCTTGATCTTCGAATAGACGCGCCGGCCGGGCCGCGAGACGCGCGTGATCTCTTTGATGACCGGTTCGCCCTCGTTATATTTCAGCTCGATCTTCAGGCGCGCGACGCCGGGCCGCAGTTCCTCGGCCGAGTAGCCGCGGATGAAACCTTCGCGTTTCAGCACGCCGAGCACGTTGGCGCGCAGTTGCGACGCCGGCGAGACGCACATCGAGTGCCGCGCCCGCTGCGCGTTACGAATCCGTGTGAGCATATCGCCCAGGGGATCGGAGAGTGACATGGATCCGTTCCCTTCTCTTACCAGCTGGCCTTGACCATGCCGGGGATCTGCCCGGCACTGGCGAGGTCGCGCAACGCGATGCGGCACAGTTTGAATTTACGGTAATTGCCGCGCGCGCGACCGGTCAGCTCGCACCGCAGACGCACGCGCACCTTCGCGCCGTTGCGCGGCAGTTGCGCGAGTTTGAGCGAGGCGTTGAAACGATCCTCGACCGGCAACGTGCGGTCCATGACAATATCCTTGAGCGACTTGCGCTTGCCCTTGTCACGGGCGGCGAGCCGTTCACGCATCTTGTTACGGTTGACCTGCGAAGTTTTGGCCATCCTGTCTTCTTTCCTCCGGAACCTGCCGGACCCTCGAATGACCCGAGGATCCAGGGGTATTCCAAAAACGGTCTTCCAAAAACTCAGTTGGCGAACGGTAGATCGAAAGCCTTGAGCAAAGCTTTCGCCTCGGCATCGGTTTTCGCCGTGGTGACGAACTGGATGTCCATGCCACGCACGTCCTCGACGCGATCGTAGTTGATCTCGGGGAAGATGATCTGTTCCTTGAGACCCATGGCGAAGTTGCCGCGGCCATCGAAGCCTTTGCCCTGGATGCCGCGGAAGTCGCGCACTCTGGGCAGCGCGATGGTGACCAGCCGGTCCATGAACTCGTACATGCGCTCCTTGCGCAGCGTGACCTTGCAGCCGATCGGCAGGCCTTTGCGGATTTTAAATCCGGCGATCGCCTTCTTGGCCACCGTCTTCACCGGCTTCTGCGCCGCGATCAGCGTCAGTTCGGCGACCGCGGCAGTCGAGCTTCTTCTGATCGCCGGTCGCCTCGCCGACGCCCATGTTGATGACGATCTTTTCCAGACGCGGCACCTGCATCAGGTTCTTGTAGCCGAACTCTGCCGTCAGCTTCGCGCGCACCTCGTCGATGTAGCGCTTGTGGAAGCGCGTGATCTCACCGGCGGAGGCTTTCGGCTCGGCGACGCCGCCGGTCTCCTGCATCCGCGCGGCGCGGCGTTCCTCGCGTCCGGGTGGTGGCGCGCCCTGATTGCCGCGACCGCCCGCCGTCTTCTTGGCGCCGGTCTTCGCACCCGCCTTGCCGCCTGATTTCTTCGTTCCACTTATGCCCTGATTCCCGCTCTGCTCATGGCCTCAACTCTCGATCACTTCGCCGGTCTTCCTGGCGACGCGAACCTTGGTTCGTTGTCCAGGATCCGGAAGCCGACCTTGGTGGGCTGGTCCGATTTCGGGTCGATCAGCATGAGGTTCGACAGATGGATCGCTGCCTCGCGCCGCTGAATGCCACCCTGCTCACCCATGCGGTTGGGCTTCACGTGATGAGTCGCCATGTTGACGCCCGAAACGATCGCGCGGTCCGCTTTCGGCATCACCAGAGCCACCTCACCGCGGCGGCCTTTGTTGACGCCGGTGATCACCACGACGGTGTCGCCTTTGCGAATGCGCGCGGCCATGTTCAGAGCACCTCCGGCGCCAGCGAGATGATCTTCATGAATTTTCGCGCGCGCAGCTCGCGGACAACGGGGCCAAAGATGCGCGTGCCGATCGGCTCCATCTGCTTGTTGATCAGCACGGCCGCGTTGCGATCGAAACGGATCGCGGAGCCATCGGGCCGGCGCACCGGATAGGAGGTGCGCACGATCACCGCCTGGTGCACGTCGCCCTTCTTCACCTTGCCACGCGGGATCGCCTCCCTGATCGACTACGACGATCACATCGCCGACCGAGGCGGTCTTGCGCTTCGACCCACCGAGCACCTTGATGCACTGCACCCTGCGCGCGCCGGAATTGTCGGCGACGTCGAGAGTGGATTCTGCAGCGATCATGCCGCGACTCCTTCAAGGGTCTCGGCCGGCGCGGGCGCTTCGGCGGTCGCCTGACCGTTCCGCTCCACCACCGTCCAGGTCTTCCGCTTGCTGATCGGGCGGCACTCTTCGATGCGCACCGTGTCGCCGATCTTGCAGACGTTCGCTTCGTCATGCGCCGCGTATTTCTTCGAGCGGCGGATGAACTTCTTATAGAGCGGATGCATGACGCGGCGATCGACAAGCACCGTCACGGTCTTGTCCATCTTATCGCTCGTCACCCGTCCGGTCAGCACGCGCCTTGGCATCGTCCGCCGTCTCCTATGCCTGCGACGCGGTTTTCGCCGCGTCACGTTTGTGTTGGCCCTGGATCGTTTTGATCCGGGCGATTTCCCGTCGAGCCTGCTTCACCCGGCCCAGACCCTTCGTTCTGGCCGGTGGCGCGCTGAAAGCGCAGGTTGAACTGCTCCTTGCGCAATTCCAGCAGCAGGTCGGCGAGTTCATCCGGCGTCTTCGCCCGAATGTCGCCAATTTTGTGCAGCGCGGCCTTGGCCATCTCAGGCGTCTCCTGATCCGCGTGATGAACTTCGCCTTGATCGGCAGCTTGGCGGCCCCAGGGTCAGGGCTTCCTTCGCCAGTTCCGGCGACACGCCGTCGATTTCGAACATGATGCGGCCGGGCGCCACGCGCGCCACCCAGAATTCCGGCGACCCCTTGCCCGAGCCCATGCGCACTTCGGCGGGCTTGGTCGACACCGGCACATCCGGGAAGATCCGGATCCAGACGCGACCGGCCCGCTTCATCGCGCGGGTGATCGCGCGGCGCGCCGACTCGATCTGGCGCGCGGTGATCCGCTCCGGCTGCAGCGCCTTCAACCCATAGGTGCCGAAGGTCAGCGAGGTGCCGCCCTTCGACAGGCCATGGATGCGGCCCTTGTGCTGCTTGCGGTATTTCGAGCGCTTGGGGGAAAGCATCGTCTTTTACCTGTACTTCGCTGGTCTTAGCGTTGCGGCGCTTGCTCGGCCGCGCGGCGATCCTGCGCCATCGGGTCGTGCTGCATGATTTCGCCCTTGAACACCCAGACTTTGACGCCGCAGGTGCCGTAGGTCGTCTTCGCGGTGGCGGTCCCGTAATCCACGTCGCCGCGCAAGGTGTGCAGCGGCACGCGGCCTTCGCGGTACCACTCGACCCGGGCGATTTCCGCGCCGCCGAGCCGGCCGCCGCAATTGATCCGGATGCCGAGCGCGCCGAGCCGCATCGCCGACTGCACCGCGCGCTTCATCGCCCGGCGGAACGCCACGCGGCGCTCGAGCTGCTGCGCGATGTTTTCGGCGATCAGGGTCGCGTCGATTTCCGGTTTGCGAATTTCGACGATGTTCAACGACACCTCGGCGTTGGCCATCTTGCCGAGTTCTTTCTTCAGGACCTCGATATCCTGGCCCTTCTTGCCGATCACCACGCCGGGACGCGCCGCGTAGATCGTCACCCGGGGCTTCTTCGCCGGCCGCTCGATCACGACGCGGGAAACGCCGGCGCCGCGCAGATGCGTGCGCAGGTGATCGCGCAGCTTCAGGTCGTCGTGCAGCAGCTTCGCGTAGTCCCCACCGGCGTACCAGCGGCTGTCCCACGTCCGGTTGATGCCGAGCCGCAGCCCGACGGGATTGACTTTGTGACCCATCCTACGTGGCTCCCTGTCCGGATTGATCCGGCGGCGTATTGTGTTCGTCGGCTGCCTCGGCGGCATCGTGCGGACATCGATTGCTGCGCGGCTTCCGCCTCGGTACCCTCGGTCTCCGGCACCGACAGCGTGGCGTCGGTGTGCGCGTGATCGGTCATCGCGCCCTGCCCCGCGCCCTGTCCGGCGCCCGGCGAATGCTCGCCCGCCGCGGCATGGCCCGCGGCATCGGCGGACATCGACTGCTCGCGCCGCCTCGGCCTCGGTCCCCTCGGTCGAGGGCACCGACAGCGTCGCATCGGTGCTGGCGTGATCGGATGGCGCGGCCGGCGTCGGGATCGCGGACGCCTCGATCACGTCGTTGTCGGCCTCGACCTCATCCTGCTTCTCGGCCACCACGATCTTCATGTGGCTGAACCACTTCTCGATCCGCGCCGAGCGGCCGCGGCCGCGCGCGTGGAACCGGCGCATCACGATCGAGCGGCCGACCTCGGCCCGCGTCACGACCAGCCGATCGACGTCGAGCTGATGATTGTTCTCGGCGTTGGCGATGGCGCTTTCCAGCGTCTTGCGCACCTGATGCGCGATCCGCCGCTTGCTGAACGTCAGCGTGGCGATCGCGCGCTGCGCCGGCAGGTTGCGGATCATCGCCGCCACCAAATTCAGCTTGCGCGGGCTGGTCCGCACGTTGCTGAGGATTGCCTGCGCCTCATGATCCGCCAACGCGCGTTCGTGTTTCGGCTTGCTCATGTCAGCCCCAATCGCCTCCGCTCATGCCAGCCCCAATCGCCTTCGCTCATGTCAGCCCCGCTTCGCCTTCTTGTCCGCCGAGTGGCCGGTGAACGTGCGGGTCGGCGAGAACTCACCGAATTTATGTCCCACCATGTTCTCGTTCACCTGCACCGGCAGGAACTTGTGGCCGTTGTAGACACCGAAGGTCAGTCCGACGAATTGCGGCAGGATCGTCGAGCGGCGCGACCAGATCTTGATGATCTCGTTGCGGCCCGAGCTGCGCGACGTCTCCGCCTTGGCCAGCAGATAGCCGTCGACGAACGGACCTTTCCAGACGGAACGTGCCATCTTACTTGCCTTTATTCCGGCGACGGATAATCAGACTATCCGTCCGCTTGTTGGTCCGCGTTTTGTAGCCCTTGGTCGGCTGGCCCCACGGCGAGACCGGATGCCGGCCGCCCGAGGTCCGCCCTTCGCCACCGCCATGCGGGTGATCGACCGGGTTCATCACCACGCCGCGATTGTGCGGGCGAAAACCGAGCCAGCGCATGCGGCCGGCCTTGCCGATTTTCTGGTTCATGTTGTCGGGGTTCGACACCGCGCCGATGCTGGCCATGCACTCGGCCCGCACCACGCGCAACTCGCCCGAGGTCAGCTTGATCTGCGCGTAACCGGCGTCCTTGCCGACCAGTTGCGCGTAGGTTCCGGCCGAGCGAGCGATCTTGCCGCCGGCGCCGATCTTCATTTCGATGTTGTGAATGATCGTGCCGACCGGGATCGCCGCCAGCGGCATCGCGTTGCCCGGCTTGATATCGACCCGCGCGCCGGCGACCACGGTGTCGCCCACCTTAAGGCGTTGCGGTGCCAGAATATACGCCAGTTCGTTGTCGGCGTACTTGATCAGCGCCAGGAACGCGGTGCGGTTCGGATCGTATTCCAGCCGCTCCACGACCGCCGGCATGTCGTATTTCTTCCGCTTGAAATCGACGATGCGGTACGACTGCTTGTGCCCGCCGCCACGAAACCGCGTGGTGATGCGGCCATGGTTGTTGCGCCCGCCGTGGCTGTGCTGACCCTCGGTCAGCCCCTTGACGGGCCCGCCCTTCCACAAATCGGAGCGGTCGATCAGCACCGTGCCGCGCAGGCTCGCCGTGACCGGATTGAATTGCTTGAGTGCCATTTCCCGCGCGCCCGATGCAGAGGCTGGTGGTGAAGTCGATCGCCTGGTCTTTCGCCAGACGAACGATCGCGTTCTTGACGTCGGAGCGACGACCTGGCCTGCCTTTGACCCGCTTCGTCTTGCCCTTCCGCACGATGGTATTCACGGCAGCACGTTCACGCCGAACAGCCCTTCGACCGCCGCCTTGATCTGCGGCTTGGTGGCGTCGAGCGACACGCGCAGCACGTATTGGTTCTTTTCCGACAGCAGCGTCGCTTTCTCGGTGATCACCGGGGCGCGGATGATCTGATACATCGCCTCGCGCGACAGTCTCACGTTCGGCTTTTTCACGCTGGCCGGCGCTGACGCGGTCTCGCTCATGCGGCTTCTCCCGCCGTGTCGTCGGCCGAGGCGGACGCCCCGCTCAGCCGCGCCTTCAGGCCCTCAACGCCGGCGACGGTGATCGCCAGCACGTCGTGGTTCAGAATGTCGTAGACATTCGCGCCGACCGTCGGCAGCGCGTCGATCTTGTGCAGGTTGCGGCTGGCCAGCAGGAAGCCCTGGTCTACCACGTGATCGATGATCAGCGCCGAGTTCCAGCCCAGCGCCTTGAGCTTCTTCGCCAGTTCGCCGGTCTTCGCGGGCCCGGCGGCGGCGTCGAGCACCACCAGCTTGCCGTCGGCGGCCTTCTGCGACAGGGCGCAGATCAGGCCCAGGCGGCGGACTTTTTTGTTGAGGCGATATTCGTGGGAGCGGACGACCGGCCCATGCACGACACCGCCGGTGCGGAACTGCGGCGCCCGCAAACTGCCTTGCCGCGCGTTGCCGGTGCCCTTCTGGCGGTAGGGCTTCTTGGTGGTGCCCTGCACCTCGCCCATGCCCTTGGTCTTGTGCGTGCCGGCGCGGCGCTTCGAAAGCTGCCAGTGCACGACGCGCGCCATGATGTCCGCCCGCGGCTTCACGGCGAAATACTCGTCCGGCAGCTCGGCGCTACCCAGCGATCCCTGCGCGGTGCCCTGATCGAGCGTGGTGATGTCTATCTGCATCGTCCGTTCCTCAGCCCGCCGCCTGCTCAAGCAATACCGCCGGGAAGGCGGCGTCCTTGGGCGGCATCTTCACCGCGTCGCGGATGCGCACGTAGCCGCCCTTCGCGCCGGGGACCGCGCCCTTGATCATCACCAGACCCTTGTCCGGATCGACCGCCGCGATTTCCAGGTTCAGCGTGGTCACCCGCTCCTGGCCCAGATGGCCGGCCATCTTCTTGTTCTTGAAGGTGCGGCCGGGATCCTGCCGGTTTCCGGTCGAGCCCAGCGAGCGATGGCTGATCGACACGCCGTGGCTGGCCTCGAGGCCGGAGTAGTTCCAGCGCTTCATGCCGCCGGCGAAGCCCTTGCCCTTGGTGGTGCCGCAGACGTCGATCTTCTGGCCAACCGCGAAATGCGCCGCCGACAAGGTGGCGCCGGGCTCCAGCAACGCGTCGGCGTCAACCCGGAATTCGGTCAGCTTCGCCTTCGGCTCGACTTTCGCCTTGGCGAAGTGGCCGCGGTTCGGCTGCGTGACGTTCTTCACCTTGACCTTGCCCAGACCGAGCTGAACGGCGCAGTAGCCGTCCTTTTCCTGGGTTTTGGTGGCAACCACCTGAAGCTGATCGACCAGCAGAACGGTCACCGGCACATGTGTGCCGTCCTCGCGGAAGATGCGGGTCATCCCAAGCTTTTTGGCCAGCAGGCCGGTGCGTAATTTGCTCATGACTGAACACCCAGGTGGCACATCGTCATGGCCGGGCCTGACCCGGCCATGACGGGAGAGACGATGCCAAACATCAGATCTTGATCTCGACGTCCACGCCGGCGGCGAGGTCGAGCTTCATCAGCGCGTCCACCGTCTGCGGGGTCGGCTCCACGATATCCAGCAACCGGCGATGCGTGCGGATCTCGAACTGCTCGCGGCTTTTCTTATCGACGTGCGGCGAGCGGTTGACGGTGAAACGTTCGATATGCGTCGGCAGCGGGATCGGTCCGCGAACGCGGGCACCCGTGCGCTTGGCCGTGTTCACGATCTCCTTCGTGCTGTTGTCCAGCACGCGGTGATCATAGGCCTTGAGCCTGATGCGGATATTTTGGTTGTCCATCGTTCGCTCTACAGTCCGGTTACCTGAGGATCCTTGGCCAGATGACCGTCGATCCATCGTTCAGGCCGAAAAAACGCACCGGCGCCCGGCCACCATGGCCGAGCGCCGGGGAAAGACTTGCAATCAGGCCGTGATGCTGGCGACGACGCCCGCGCCCACGGTCCGGCCGCCCTCGCGGATGGCGAAGCGCAACTGCGCATCCATCGCGATCGGCATGATCAGTTCCACGTCCATCGTCACGTTGTCGCCGGGCATCACCATCTCGGTGCCTTCCGGCAACTGCACGACACCAGTCACGTCGGTCGTGCGGAAATAGAACTGCGGCCGGTAGTTGGTGAAGAACGGCGTGTGCCGGCCACCCTCTTCCTTCGTCAGGATGTAAGCCTCAGCCTTGAACTTGGTGTGCGGCGTGATCGATCCGGGCTTCGCCAGCACCTGACCGCGCTCCACGTCCTCACGCTTCGTGCCGCGCAGCAGGGCGCCGATGTTGTCGCCGGCCTGGCCCTGATCGAGCAGCTTGCGGAACATCTCGACGCCGGTCACCACCGTCTTCACCGTCGGCTTCAGGCCAACGATCTCGACTTCCTCGCCGACCTTCACGATGCCGCGCTCGACACGGCCGGTCACGACGGTGCCGCGGCCGGAGATCGAGAACACGTCTTCGATCGGCATCAGGAACGGCCGGTCGGTCGCGCGCTCGGGCTGCGGGATGTAGGCATCGACCGCCTTCATCAGCTCCAGGATCGAGTCATGGCCGATTTCCGGCTTGGTGCCTTCCAGCGCGCAAAGCGCGGACCCCTTGATGATCGGAATATCGTCGCCCGGGAACTCGTAGAACGACAGCAGCTCCCGCAGTTCCATCTCGACGAGCTCGATCAGCTCGGGATCGTCCACGAGGTCGACCTTGTTCATATACACGACCAGCGCCGGCACGCCGACCTGACGGGCGAGCAGAATGTGCTCCCTGGTCTGCGGCATCGGGCCGTCGGCGGCGGACACCACCAGGATCGCGCCATCCATCTGCGCCGCCCCGGTGATCATGTTCTTCACATAGTCGGCATGGCCTGGGCAGTCGACGTGCGCGTAGTGGCGGTTCGCGGTCTCATACTCCACGTGCGCGGTGGAGATCGTGATGCCGCGCGCCTTTTCCTCGGGCGCCTTGTCGATCTGGTCGTACGCCGTGAACGTCGCGCCGCCGGTCTCCGCCAGCACCTTGGTGATCGCGGCCGTCAGCGACGTCTTGCCGTGATCGACGTGGCCGATCGTGCCGATATTGCAATGCGGCTTGTTCCGCTCGAATTTCGCCTTACCCATCGTCGTGTTCTCCGTGGATCCCGCTGTGGCTGAACTGGGAGGGGTCCGTTGAGTTGCTGTCCGATATGTTCTGTGCGGAACTTACCAGCGGTAGTGGCTGAAGGCCTTGTTGGCCTCGGCCATCCGATGGGTGTCCTCACGCTTTTTTACCGCCGAGCCGCGATTGTTCACCGCGTCCAACAGTTCGTTCGAGAGCCGGTCCTGCATCGTATGCTCCCCGCGCTTGCGGGCCGCGTCGATGATCCAGCGGATCGCCAGGGCCTGACGCCGGTCCGTGCGGACCTCGACCGGCACCTGGTAGGTGGCGCCGCCAACCCGGCGGGACCGCACTTCCACCGCTGGCTTCACGTTGTCCAGCGCCTCATGAAACATGCGGATCGGGTCGGCCTGCGCCCCGCCCCGCCGCTTCAACACGTCCAGGGCATTGTAGACGATGCCCTCGGCGACGGATTTCTTGCCGTCATACATCAGCGCGTTCATGAAACGGCTGAGCACGACGTCGCCAAACTTGGCGTCCGGCAGGATTTCGCGCTTTTCGGCGCGGTGACGGCGAGACATCGACGCGCTCCCTTATTTCGGCCGTTTCGCGCCATACAGCGAACGACGCTGCCGGCGCTTGGCGATGCCCTGGGTATCCAGCACACCGCGCAGGATATGATAGCGCACGCCGGGAAGATCCTTCACCCGGCCGCCGCGGATCAGCACCACCGAGTGCTCCTGCAGGTTGTGACCCTCACCCGGGATGTAGCTCACGACCTCATAGCCGTTGGTCAACCGCACCTTGGCCACTTTGCGAAGCGCCGAGTTCGGCTTCTTCGGCGTGGTGGTGTAAACGCGCGTGCAGACGCCGCGCTTTTGCGGGCAGCCCTGCAGGGCCGGAACCTTGTTCCGGGTCTTCTGCGGCTCCCGCCCCTTGGCGATCAACTGGTTGATGGTCGGCATCTGGCTTGCGTCACCCTTACTGATCCGTGTCCCGGACCACGCCGGTCCACGACATTTCGCCCTCGGACCATGCGAAAGCCGCCGTCTAACAGACGATGACCCGTCAGGATGGAACGATCCACCCCGCGGGTTGAATGAGACATACGGCCTTGGCTTACCCGAAACCGGGAAGCGGCACCGCGTGCATTCGTTGCCTGCGAACGGCGGCCGCCCCAAAACACCATGGGACCGGCCGAGGGCGCCTTACCTAGTCGCCGGACCGATGGGTGTCAAGCGCGTCAGACGCGGTGTTACCGCAACGCGAGAATGTCCCCTTAGCGCACAGCTAGAATGTCCCCTTTTTGGCGCGGGGGATCGATGAGCGTTGGGGGACTTTGGATGAGTGCCAAGGAGCGTGAGCGTTCCCACGTGGTCCGCCAGTCCGTCGAGGGTCTGTTGGGCCAACGTGAAGCATCCGAGCGGCTCGGCATCGGTGTTCGCCAGTTCAAGCGCCTGGTGCGGCGTTGGCGGGCAGCGGGTGACGCGGGTCTGGTGTCGCGCCGGCGTGGCCGGGCCGCGCCCAATCGGTTGGACGAGGCGACCCGCGAGCGGGTGAAGGTTCTGTTGACGGACAAATACCCGGACTTTGGCGCGACGCTGGCGTCGGAGAAGCTGCTTTGAACTGGATGGGATCGCGGTTTCACGAGAGTCTGTGCGGCGGCTCCAGATCGAACTGAAGCTCTGGAAGCCGAAGCGGCGGCGGGCTCGGCGTGTGTTTCAGCTGCGCGAGCGGCGCCCGCGGTTCGGCGAACTGATCCAGATCGACGGCAGCCCGCACGACTGGTTCGAGGGCCGGGGGCCGCGCTGCACGCTGATCGTGTTCATCGACGACGCGACCGGCCGGTTGACGGCATTGCGTTTCGTGCCGGCCGAGACGACGCGGGCTTATCTGGAGACGCTTCGGGCGCACGTGCTGGCGCATGGCGTGCCGCTGGCGTTCTACTCGGACCGCCATGGCATATTCCGGGTCAACGCCAAGGACGCCGAAAGCGGCGACGGCAAGACCGAGTTCGGCCGGGTGTCGGAGCGGCTGGGCATCGAGCCGATCCACGCGTTGACGCCCCAGGCGAAGGGCCGGGTGGAGCGGGCGAACCAGACGTTGCAGGACCGTCTGGTGAAGGAGATGCGTCTTCGAAACATCTGTTCGATGGAGGCGGCGAATGGGTTTTTGCCGGTCTTTATCGAAACGCATAACAAAAGGTTCGCGGTGCCGCCGCGCGACCCGGCTTCGGCGCACCGGCCCTGGACCGAAACGGCGGAGGCGCTGGACGATCTGCTGGCCCGGCGCGAGGAGCGGGTTCTGTCGAAGGCTCTGACGTTCAGTTCGGCCGGCACGAAATATTGCGTGAAGACCGACGGTCCCGGCACCGCGCTGCGTGGGGCGAAGGTGACGCTGCATCATTTCATCGGCGGCGGCATGACGGTGCATTACAAAGGACGGGTCCTGCCGGTGACCGCCTATGGGCATTATCCGGTCCCCGACCCGGCCGAGGATGAGAAGACGATCGATGTCCGCCTCGACGCGATCATCGCCGCCCGGGGCGCACCATCTCAACAGTCAGTGCCGTCAGGGCGTGGATAACGCTCGCTCGCGCCAGACTCGTCGCCGGTCGCGCGCGCGAGCGTTATCCACCCCCGGCCAGGCCTCCTCGCCGCCCAAGGGGACATTTTACTTTGCGGAACCAGGGGACATTTGTACTTTGCGTTGAC
>CAVRDN010000097.1:0-206887 GCA_963719675.1 uncultured Alphaproteobacteria bacterium
ATCGGCTCGCCGGTTTCCTCGCAGTAACCATAGGTTCCGCTTTCGATCCGGCCCAGTGCCTGGTCGATTTTGGAAATCAGCTTGCGGGCACGGTCGCGGGTGCGCAGTTCCAGTGCCCGGTCGGTTTCGACACTGGCGCGGTCGGTGATGTCGGGTTCCAAAATGCCGCCCTGGGACAGGCTCGCCAGCGTCCCGTCGGCTTCCTTGAGCAATTCGGCACGCCAACGCAACAGTTTTTGTCTGAAATACTCGACCTGGAAGAGGACTAATGAATTCCTCGTCCTCGGAAGGCCGGTAGTCGGGGGCAACGTAAGCAACATCGGCGCCGGTCCTGTTTATTCTGTTTCCGCCGCAAACAGGTGAGCGGCGGCATCCGGCCCTCGAAGCGCGGCCCGACGGGCGGGCTTATAGCGACGGCCCAATGCGGCGCCAAGGGGGATGGGCAAGGGAAACAGTGAACCGCGGAAGCGGATGGCGGATACAACCGTCATCCATCCGTAACAAAATGCCGCCGCCTCGGCTCAACTGGCTTCCGCCCCATCCCGGTGTCCGTGCTTTGCGAGATCCCGGCGC
The DNA here is from genome assembly GCA_963719675.1 of uncultured Alphaproteobacteria bacterium. Taxonomy (GTDB): domain Bacteria; phylum Pseudomonadota; class Alphaproteobacteria; order Acetobacterales; family Acetobacteraceae; genus Rhodopila. Next base: position 574 of record CAVRDN010000097.1, read on the forward strand.
GCGATTTCAATTCGCGAGCGCAGCACGACCGCGCGCACGATCGCGGCGAGGCCAGGATCTTCGGCGACCGGGGTGTCGGAGGTCAGGTCATTCATGTCGCGGAGCGCCATCGACGGATCCTCCGCCGCGAGCATCGTCCGCTGCAGCCTGGTCAACGCGGCCAGGATCGCGTTCCCGCGTTTACGCGCCGCCCGATCGCGTTCGGCCGCTTCGTCCACCGCCTGCAGCGCCAGCATACTGTCGAGGCCAATGCTCGTCACCGAGGAAGGCCGTGCGTTTTGCCCGACCGGCGCACCGCCATCCTCGATCGAGAAACGTCCGGCTCCCGGTTTGTTGTCGTCGCGAGCGATCGCCCCCGGTCCGCCGATGCCGCTTGCTCTCACGCCTTCGACCATATCCGCACCTCCAACCGGGCCATCGCTGCCGGGCGGCAAATCCTGCCTCGCGCAAAACCTGAAATGCTCGCCGTTTCGCCTGTTTCGCGCCTGGCACGGGATTTGCCCTGCTCATGGCATGGACCAGCGGATCGAATGTGACCGCCAATGGTTGCGAAGTTCTTACCGGGAAGGCCAGCACGTGGCGTGGCGTCGTCGAATTGTCATCATTGCCCGAGCCTTTCCGCGGCTGCTGCTCGCGGTCGGACTGTTGACGCCGGGGCTGCCCGCGTACGGACAGGTGCGCATCAAGGACATCACCGACGTCGAAGGCGTGCGCGCCAACCAACTGATCGGGTATGGCCTGGTCGTCGGGCTCGCCGGCACCGGCGACAAGCTGGATAACGCGGTCTTCACCCGCGAATCGCTGATCGGCATGCTGGAGCGGCTGGGTGTCAACACGCGCGACCAGGTGGCGAAACTGGAGACCAAGAACCTCGCCGCCGTGATGGTCACCGCCGAGTTGCCGGCGTTTACGCATAGTGGAAGCCGCATCGACATCGCGGTTTCGGCGCTTGGGGACGCCACGAACCTGACCGGCGGCACGTTGCTGGTGACGCCGCTGCTCGCGGCGGACGGCGATGTCTACGCCGTGGCACAAGGCGCGGTTTCGACCGGCGCCATCGCGGCGCGAGGCGCCGCCAGCTCGGTCACCCGTGGCGTTCCCACCGCCGGCCAGATCGCCAACGGCGCGATCGTCGAGAAGGAGGTCGCGTTCCGCCTCGACAAGAGTGGCAGTTCGATCCGGCTCGGCCTGCGAAACCCGGATCTGACGACGGCGTTGCGCATCGCGGCCGAGATCAACCGTGTCCTGGGTCCGATCAGCAAGGCGATCGATCCGCGCACCGTCGTACTGGACATCGCGGCCCGCGATCCGATCGAGGTACTGGGCCGGATCGAGGACCTGCGTGTGCAGCCGGACAGTCCGGCTTTGGTAATCATCGACGAGGCGAGCGGAACGATCGTGATGGGCGACAATGTGCGGATCAGCACCGTCGCGATCGCGCAGGGCAATCTGACGATCCGGGTTACCGAGTCCCCACAGGTCAGCCAGCCCGGCCCACTCTCCAATGGGACCACCACCACGGTGCAGCGCACCCAGATCCAGGTCGATGATGGGCACGACAAGAAACTCGGCATCCTGGACAGCGGCACCACGCTGCGCGACCTCGTCGCCTCCCTCAACGCACTGGGCGTTGGCCCGCGCGACCTGATATCGATCCTTCAGTCGATCAAGGCCGCCGGGGCGTTGCAAGCCGACCTGCAGGTGAAATGATGAGCGTGATCCCGCCCCAATCGCAACCGACGACATCGGGACCATCGGCGCCGCCGGCGACCTCGGGCGGGGTGACGCGCCCATCGGCACCGATGGATTCGGCGAAATTGTGGAAGACCGCCCGCGATTTCGAGGCGATGGCTCTGGGCGAATTCCTGAAGCCGATGTTCGCGACGGTCGAAGACGGAAAAGGCATGTTCGGTCCGGGCGAAGGCGAGAAAACCTGGAAGCCGATGCTGGTGGATGAGATCGGCAAGCAGATCGCCGCCGCGGGCGGACTTGGTCTCGCGGGCCCCATCCACGATGCGATGTTGAGGATGCAGGAAGGAAAGTCGTGATGCCCGGATCATCGCCGTCGGCGACTCCGTTGGAGGCGGCCCGGCGCCTCGCCGACGTGCTGGATCGGGAAAACGCCGCTTTGACCGCGATGGACCTCGCCCGGACCACGGCGTTGCTGCCCGAGAAAACCGCCGCGCTCGCCGGGTTGATGGCGTTCGGGGAGACCGCGGCCGGGCCCCCCGATCCTGCCCTGGTCGCGGCAGCCCAGAGGTTGGACGCGCTGGCGCGGGAGAATCGGCGGTTGCTGCGTCGGGCCATCACGGCGCAGCAACGCGTGATCGGCATTGTCGTGCGCGCGGCGACCGCGGCCGTCGCCACGCCGTCGTATGGAACCAAGGGCCGCCGGCGGGGATTGACCGGCGCCATGGCTTTGTCGACCCGCGCCTGACCAGCCCGCGGGTGAGCGATCCAGGCCGGCGCGGGGGCTCGGTAACCGCGCTGTATTCGGGAATAAGCAGCCGTCTCGGGACGTATAAGAGAGATGGCCGCGCCCGGAGCAACTACCGGCACCCCTGGCGGCATGGTAAGGGCGCATCATGGATCATCTCGTCGAAGCCACTCCGCGGCCGGCGTCCACTGGTACGCCCGATAACGGGTGGGACCCTTTATTCGCGCCGTTGCGCGCCCCGGTGCCGGCCGGAGGCTCGTTCGTACTGGGCCGCGTCGCGCAATCCCTGGACGGCTATATCGCGACGCGGGGCGGAGAATCGGTCTGGATCAGCGGACCCGACGATCTGCGCCATACTCACCAGTTGCGCGCCCTGTGCGATGCAGTGGTGGTTGGAGCGAAGACGGTCCGCGCCGATAATCCGCGGCTCACCACGCGGCTGGTCGATGGACCCAACCCGGTCCGGGTCGTGCTGGACACCGACCGGCGGCTGAATGCCGGCTACCGCGTCTTCGAAGACGAGTCGGAGACGTTACTGCTCTGCGCGCCGGAACGGGCGAAGACGGAGCGGCTCGGAAGCGCTCGGGTGTTGCCGGTGCCGCGCGGTCCCTCCGGGCTCGATATCGCCGCGATCCTCGCGTTGCTGCGCGCCCGTGGCCTGCGACGCATTTTCGTCGAAGGCGGTGGCGTCACGGTATCCCGCTTTCTCGCCGCCGGCGCGCTCGATCGACTGCACGTGACGGTGGCGCCGCTGGTCATGGGCGGCGGCGTGCCGGCGTTCCCGCTGCCGCCGGTCGAGCGCCTGGAGGACGGGCGACGCTTCGCCTGGACCGTGCACCGGATCGGTGCCGACGTGCTGCTGGACATTCCGTTGGTGCGCGCGCCATTGGCGGACGACACGTGACACCGGGCACCGCCCGCGCCTTTTGGACGGTTGAACCGGGCCGCGGCGAGCTTCGATCGGAGCTTCTGTCCGCCCCGGCCCCTGGCCATCCTCGGTAACAGCGTTGGCATCCGGCGTATCCCGCGGCACCGAGGCGCTGGTCTTCGCCGGCCGAGTGCCGCCCGGACAATTCGACGCGATGCGCGCCCCGTTGATGGGCGGAACGTTCCCGTTTCCGGTCAAATACGGCTACAGCGTCGTGGGCGCGCTCAACGACGGCGCGCGGGTATTCGTTCTGCACCCGCACCAGGATCGCTTTGTCGCCCCGGATGGCCTGTGCGTCGCCGTGCCGAACGCGGTCCCAACGCACCGCGCGGTGCTCGCGGCGAACATGGAAACGGCGCTGAACATCTGTTGGGACGCGGCGCCGCTCGCCGGCGAACAAATCCTTGTCATCGGCGCCGGAGTCGTCGGGCTGCTGACGGCGTCATTACTGGCGCGCGTGCCCGCGGTGAGCGTGACCGTCGTGGATATCGATCCGGCGCGTGAGGCGCTCGCGGTGCGATTTGGCTGTCGGTTCGCGTTGCCATCGGCCGCGCCGGCCGACCAGGAACTGATCGTGCATGCCTCGGCATCGGAAGCCGGCCTTCGCCTGGCGCTGGATCGCGCCGCGTTCGAGGGACGGATCATCGAAGCGTCCTGGTACGGCGACCGCGAACCCGCCGTGCCATTGGGCGAAGCGTTCCACGCGCGCCGCCTGCGTCTGATCGCCTCGCAGGTGGGCGCCGTCGCTCCGCCCATGCGCGGCCGGCGCTCGTTTTCGGAGCGGCTGGCAACCGCTCTCGCCTTGCTCGATAATCCCGCCTATGACGCGTTGCTGGAGGGACCCACGCGGTTCGAGGATCTGCCTGACGCGATGCCGCGCATTCTGGCGCCGGGCGGGCTATGCCACGTCATCACGTATGAGACATAAACGATGTACAGCCTGACGGTCTGCGACCACATCATGATCGCCCATAGTTTCCAGGGCGAGGAATTCGGACCGGCGCAACGCATGCACGGCGCGACATTCGCGGTGGAGGCGGAGTTCCGCGCGCCGGCGCTGGATCACCATCAGTTGCTGGTCGATATCGGACTGGCGAAGACGGAATTGCGCCGCGTGCTGGATACCGTGGATTACAGCAATCTGGATGAGAATCCGCTGCTGTCGGGATCAATACGACCACAGAATATATGGCGTTCCACATTCACCGGTTGCTCGCCGCCGCCTGTCTCGAAGGGCGGCTGGGCCATGGCGGCCGCGCCGTCACGTCGTTCAAAATCCTGCTCCGCGAGGCGCCGACCGCATGGGCGGCGTTCGAGGGGCCACTTACCTCAGGGGAAACATGATGTCCGCTGTTACCGTCGAAACCAAAGGCGCGATCTCGATCATTCGGATCAACCGGCCGGAGCGGTTGAACGCCATCAATCAGGACGTGGCGGTCGAATTGCAGAAGGCGTTCAAAGCGTTCGACGCCGACGACAGCCAGCGTGTCGCGGTGCTGAGCAGCGTCGGCGAGCGGGCGTTCAGCTCGGGCGCGGACGTGTCGAACCTGCCGGAGTTGTGGCGCGCGATCCCGACGATTGGTTACGATACGGAAAAGCCGATCATCGCGGCGACGACCGGCTGGGTGATCGGCGGCGCGATCGTCATGGTGATGATGTGCGACCTGATGGTCTCCACCGAAAGCACCACGTTCTATTATCCGGAGGCGAAACTCGGCACCACGGCGGGCGGCATCAGTTCGCTGGTCACGCGCATGCCGCATAAGCTGGCCATGGAGATCATGCTGCTGGGGTCGAAAGTGCCGGCTCAACGCGCCTATGACGTCGGTTTCGTCAACCGGGTCGTTCCGAATGGCCAACACGAAACCGTCGCGCTGGAGATGGCGGCGGAACTGCTGGAATTCGCGCCGCTGGTGATCGGTGCGCTGAAACGGCTGGTCGCCCAGGTGATGCCGGTGGGCCCGATCGAGCGCATGGTCGGGATCAGTCAAACGATCGCCCGTGTGCGGCAGTCTGAAGATATGCAAGAGGGCATCGCCGCCTACAAGGAAAAGCGGAAGCCCAACTTCAAGGCCCGCTGAGTCGCTCTGTTTCCTCCCGTGCGCGCCCTGCTCTATGATCCGGGCAAGGCAAGCACCACGGGAGGACGCGATGGACCCCATCGTCGGCAGCGGCAAGCACACCTACGACGTCAACGAAAACTGGGCTCGGGTGCCGCGATGGCATCGACATGCGGCCGGCGGCGGTCGCGGTCGACTCGCGGGACCGGGTGTTTTGCTTCAATCGATCCGCCGAGCATCCGGTGGTGATCTTCGATCGCGACGGCAATTTCAAATCGTCGTGGGGCGCCGGGTTATTTAGATTCCCGCACGCCATTCGCTTCGACGAACAGGACCGCGTGTGGCTGACCGACGAGCACCTCGGCCAGTTCATGCTGTTCACCAACGACGGGAAATTGCTGCGGACCATTGGTGTCAAAGGGTACAAGTCCGATACCGGCGTGCCCGAAGACGATTTTACCTCCGTCGCCTGGAAGAAAGTGACGCACGGCGGCGGCACCGTTCAATTTGCCCACTGATATCGCGGTACTGCCCAGCGGCGAGATGTACATGACGGATGGGTATGGCAACGCGCGGGTGCATAAGTTTTCCGCTGATGGCACCTACCAGTTCTCCTGGGGCGAGCCGGGCAATGGACCGGGCCAGTTCAATCTGCCGCATGGGATCTGGTACGACAGCCGCGGCCGGCTGCTGGTGGCGGATCGTGAAAACGACCGTGTGCAGGTGTTCGATCTTGACGGCAAGTTGCTCACGGTCTGGCCAACCGAAATGATCGGCCCGGCGTTCTTTTACGTCGATGACGAGGATATCGTTTATATTCCGGAACATAATGGCGGAATGGTCAGTATCCTGACGTTGGACGGCGAACGCCTCGCGCGCTGGGGCGCGCCGATCCACCGCTCGATCCATGGCATCTGGGGTGATTCGCAAAAGAGCATCTACGTCGTGCAGCCCGGCGAATGGGGCCGCGCGTGAAAGCCGGGTCGTGAAATACTCGCGCCGCTAAGGAGGACATCATGCCGAACACCAACCGGGTCGCGTTGATCACCGGATGCGGCAAGCCGATCGGCATCGGCGCCTCGACCGCGCGCACGCTGGCGGCGGCCGGGATCACCGTCGTCGTGACGGATGTCGCACCGTCCGGTCTGGCCAACGAGCACAACGTGCAAGGCGATGTCGATCCCTCCTGGCGCGGCGTCGACAGCCTTGTCGAGCAGATCGAAGCCGCCGGTGGGAAGGCATCCTCCGCCATCGGCGATGTCAGCCAGGAGGCGGACGCGCGCCGAATGGTCGATACGGTGCTGGCTCGTTACGGCCGGCTCGACATCCTGGTGAACAACGCCGGCGCGCCGCAGGGCGCGGATCGCAACGAAATCGAGAACGTGCCGGTCGAGGCCTGGGACCAAACCATGGCGGTCAATGCGCGGGGCGCGTTCCTGATGTCGCGCGCCGCGGTACCGGCGATGCGGAAGGCGGGTTGGGGGCGGATCGTTTGCGTGTCGTCGAAGGCGGCGTTCCGTCCAGGACCGCGGCGGGCCACGTATGCGGCGTCGAAGGCGGCGATTGTCGGGTTCGTGCGCTCGCTGTCGCTGGATCTGGCGCCGCATGGGATCACCGTCAACGCGGTGTTGCCCGGACCTATCCGCACCACGCGGGCGATCAGCACCAATCGGCGCGAATTCGGCGACGACCTGGAACGCGGCTTCGCCGAACGCTCCAAGGCCATTCCGGTGGGCCGGTTCGGCACGCCGGATGAGGTCGCGGCGGCGATCGCCTTCCTGGCCTCGGACGGCGCGGCGTTCGTGACGGGTCAGGCGCTCGGCGTCGATGGAGGCTGGTGAGCATGAGTGACACGATCGACGTGCCGGCCGGCGGATATCGTTACATTCCCGGCGTGTTCCAGTATTCGGCCGGCGTCGGCGCTCTGACCGGATACGAAATCGAGCGGGTGATGTTCCCCACACCGGTGCCGCTCGCCGCCGGGTTCGCGTTCATCGAGCGGTATCTGGGTGAACAAGGCGTGCCGCTGCTGGCGTTCTGCGCCTGCGAATTGCGATCGCCCGCGCCGTTCACCGACGCTGGCTTCATCGCGTTCAACCGGCACTACTGCGGCACGCTCGAGCGCTGGGGCGTCATGACCGGCGACAAAAACCCCGTCGCGCGCAGCAACGTGTGCCCCGAGATCGACAAGCCGGCCGAACCTTCGTTCCACGCCTTCAGTTTCGCCCGCGCGCGTGCGGGCGCGGCGGGCAGCTTCGTCATCGCCGGCAGCGGCGAGGCTGAAGAAGGCCACGCGTCGTACCGCGAACGCACCGTCCGGTTCGGCGATACCAGCGCGGCTGGCATGCGTGAGAAGGGCATCTTCGTATTGGGTCGCATGGAGCAGCGCATGGCCGCTCTGGGCGCCACCTGGTCCGAGACGACCGCGGTTCAGGTCTACACCGTTCATGATCCGCATCCGTTTTTCCAGGACGAGATCGCGCGGCGCGGCGCGGCCCGGCATGGGTTGACCTGGCACCTCGCGCGACCGCCGGTTCAGGGTCTGGATTACGAGATGGACTGCCGATCCGTGCCGATGGAGCGCTGTATTCCGGCCTGAATTCATCTGGACGTCTAGACAAGTTACTATCATTCTCCGGCTTCCCGCGGCGGCCCTTGTGTGACAGTTTGATGACGCACATGGAGGCGTCGATATGGCTGTCGCGGAGACAAATATCGCATTCGCCGATGTCGGAATCGGGCTCGCGGATCGGCGGCGGGTGCTGAGCGTCGCGTGCTGCGCGCACGCGTTGCACGATGGTTTTACCGACCTGATCTACGTGTTGCTGCCGGTCTGGCAGACCGAGTTCGCGCTCAGTTATGCCGCGCTGGGCGCATTGCGGATGCTTTATACCGGCGCCATGGCGGGATTGCAGGTGCCGGCTTCCCTGTTGGCCGCCCGTTTCGGCGCGCCCTTGGTGTTGGCGCTCGGCACCGCGTTGGCGGCCGGGGCCTATTTGACCATTGGCCTGAGCAGCGCGGGATTTGTCCTGTTGGCGGCGGCACTGTTGGCGGGTGGAGCGGGATCGGCGACGCAGCACCCGCTGGCGTCCGCTCTGGTCGCACGCGCGTACGACGGGCCGGGCGCACGGACGGCCCTCGGAACCTACAATTTTTCCGGTGATCTGGGAAAAATGGCGATCCCGGCCGCGCTCGCGTGGTTGCTGGTCGTCATGCCCTGGCGATCGGCGCTTGGGTTGATCGGCGCGCTGGGCCTGGTCGTCGCCACGGGCATTCTTTTGCTGTTGCCGCGCGGCATTGGCGGAACGCGAGCGGCACCCGTGGATCGATCGGCACCCGCGACCGACCGGCCGCACCGTCCGTTCGCGTTCCCGTTGCTGTTGCTGATCGGCGTGCTCGACAGCGGCACGCGAATGGGCTTCCTGGCCTTCCTGCCGTTCATTTTGCGCGGCAAAGGGGCGACCGCTCCGATGATCGGCCTCGCTTTGACGCTGGTGTTTCTGGGGGGCGCCACCGGCAAACTCGCATGCGGCGTTCTGGGGGCGAAATTCGGGGTTCTGCGGACGGTGCTGCTGACCGAATTCGCCACCGCCGCCGGGATCGTACTGCTCGATCCATTGCCGCTGAACGGCGCGCTGGCCAGCCTCGTGCTGATTGGCATCGCATTGAACGGAACATCGTCGGTGCTGTACGGCACGGTGCCGGAACTGGTCGCACCCGATCGGCGCGAGCGGGCATTCAGCCTGTTCTACACCGGCACGATCGGCGGCGGAGCGATCGCGCCGGTGATGTATGGTCTGGTGGGCGATGCGATTGGACCCGCGCACGCCATCCTCGCCGTGGCCGGTGTGTGTCTGCTGACCTTGCCGTTGGCGGTCGCGCTCGCGCCGTCCTTGCGGGATCGATAACGCGCCGCGACACGGGTTGCCTCTGTCGGGCATCGGTGGTCGGATCGCGGCTCCCGCGAGCGAGCCAAGAGACATGCCCGATCCGATCACCGAGGAACTGTTCCGTAACGCGATCTCCGCCATCGGCGACGAGATGGTGCTGACGATCTATCGCACCGCTTATTCCGGCGTATTGAAGAACATCATGGATTTCAGCGCGGCGATCTGCGACGCGGAAGGCCGGTTGGTGGCGCAGGGATTATCGCTGCCGGGACATCTGTGTTCGATCCCCGTGGCGCTCGGGCGCGTGCCTGCAGCAGTTCGGGGATGACATCGCCGAGGGCGACATTTTCATCAACAACGATCCCTATGACGGCGGCATGCACTTGCCGGATATCTTCATATTCCGGCCGCTGTTCGCCGATGGCGCGGTGATCGCCTACGCCGCGACGATCTGCCATCATACCGATGTCGGCGGGCGCGTGCCAGGCTCCAACGCCTCGGACAGCACCGAGATCTACGCCGAGGGTTTACGGATCCCGCCATTGAAGCTGTACGAACGCCGGCAAGGCCAACGCCACGTTGTTTCGCATGATCGAGCGCAACGTGCGTATGCCCGGCCGGGTGTTTGGCGACATTCGGTCGCAACTCGCCGCGTGCGAGATCGCCGCCCGCGGCCTGACCGATCTGGTCGACACGTTACGGCGCCGATGAGGTCCGGCGCCTGATGGTCGCGATGATGGACTATTCGCGAGCGCCTGACCCGGCATTGCCTGTCTGAGCTGCCGGACGGCGAGGCGACCTTCACCGACTGGATCGACGACGACCAGATCGACACGGGCGTGCCGATCCAGCTGGTCTGCACGGTGCGCAAGCGCGGCGACACGATGGAAGTCGACTGGACCGGCAGTGCCGCCGCAGGTCAAAGGCGCCATCAACAACACCTGGAGCTACACCGCCGCGATGAGCTTCACCGCGGTGAAGTCGGTGCTGTCGATCAACATGCCGAACAATGATGGCGTGTTCCGGCCGATCAAGGTGATCGCCCCGCCGGGCACCATCACCAACGGCAAGCTGCCCGCCGCCTGCGCGGCGCGCGGACTGACCGGTTTCCGCGGCGTCGATTGTGCGTTCGGCGCGCTGGCGCAACTGTATCCCGACCGCGTGATGGCGGCCTCGGACGGCGGCAACACCGGGCTGACCATCGGCGGCTACGACAAGGACCTCAATCCGTTCATCTATGTCGATTTCATCTCCGGTGCCTGGGGCGCGCGGCCATGGGCGGACGGACTTGATGGCAACACCGTGCATGTTCGCCAACATGGCGAGCTTCTCGGTCGAGGTGATCGAGGCGGAAAACCCGCTGGAGGTGCTGGATTACGAGTTCGTGCCGGACACCGGCGGTGCCGGAAAATTCCGCGGCGGCATGGCGCAGCGCAAGACCTGGCGGATGCTGGCCGACGAGGGGATCTTGCAGGTTCGCGCCGATCGCCAGACGCATCGGCCGTACGGGCTGCAGGGCGGCGGTGCCGGGCGCGTTCGGCCGCAACATGCTGGATCCCGGCATGCCGACCGAGGAGACGCTGCACGCCAAACTGACCATGACCTTGCGGCGCGGCCAGGTGTTCCGGCACGATCTGCCCGGCGCCGGCGGTCATGGCGACGCGCTGAGCCGCGATCTGGCGCTGGTGGCAAGAGATTTGCGCGATGGGCTCGTGACGATCGAGGGCGCGGCTCGCGATTACGGTGTGGTCGCGCGCGGCGACCCGCCGGAGATCGATCGCGCCGCGACGGAGACATTGCGGGCGCGACTGCGTGCTATCCCGCAAGCCGTTGCCAGCGGTCGCGTGGGAGCCCGCCGCATGAGCTTTGCGCATCGGCATCGACATCGGCGGCACGTTCACCGACCTCGTCGCCATCACTGAAGATGGCCGCGTGACCACCCACAAAGTCGCCTCCACGCCGCACGATTATCGGCGAGGGCATCATCGCCGGCATTCAGGCGCTGCTGCCGCGGCACCGGTGTACCGAGGTGCTGCACGCCACGACCGTCGGCTCGAACACCGTGCTGGAAGGCAAGGGCGCGCGCACGGCGTTGATCACCACGCGCGGTTTCCGCGACATCCTGGAAATCCGCGACCTGCGCATGCCGGTGCTGTACGATCAGCGCTGGACGAAACCGCGCGGCGCTGGTGGAGCGCCGGCTGCGTCTTGAGGTGACCGAAAAGCTGCGGCCGGATGGCTCGATTGTCGGTGCCGCTCGATCCCGCGAGCATCGACGCCGCGATCCGTCGCCTGCGCGAGGAGCGTGTCGAAAGTGTCGCGATCTGCCTGCTGCACAGCTACGCCAATCCGGCGCATGAACGGGCGGTCGCCGAGGCGGTGCACGCCGCTCTGCCGGATATGGCGATCTCGGTCAGCAGCGAGATCCTGCCGGAGATCAAGGAATATCCGCGCACCAGCACCACGGTCATCAACGCCTACGTGCAGCCCGTGGTACGCGCTTACATCACCGCGTTGGATGCGCGGCTTGCGCGCGTCTGGGGATCGATGCGCCGCTGCAACTGATGCAATCGAACGGCGGTCTGGCCTCGGCCGCGTTCGCCGCCACCGCTCCGGCGCACATCATCGAGAGCGGTCCGGCCGCCGGCGTGGTGGGCGGCGCGGCGCTCGCTCGGCGTCTGAAAGAGCCCGGATCATTACGTTCGACATGGGCGGCACGACGGCGAAGGCCGGCCTCATCGAGCACGGCGAGGTGATCCGCACCGAAGCGATCGAGGTCGGCGGCGGCGTCATGGCCGGATCGCGATTGCTGGTGGGCGCGGGATATATGTTGAAGCTGCCGGCGATCGACCTCGCCGAGGTCGGCGCCGGCGGGGGTTCGATCTGCCGCCTGGATGAAGGCGGCGCGCCCAAGGTCGGACCACGCAGCGCGGGCGCCGACCCGGGACCGGTTTGCTATGGTCGCGGCGGTGTCGCGCCAACGATCACCGATTGCAATCTGGTGCTGGGGTATCTCGATCCGGGCGGATTGGTTGGTGGCGCGTTGAAGCTGGATCGGGACGCCGCCGCCGCGGCGATCGCGCGCGATCTGGCGGGGCCGCTGGGCTGTCGATGGAGGAAGCGGCGTATCGGCATGTTGCGGCTGGCCTCGGCCACGATGATGCGCGCAATCCGCGCGGTTTCGGTGGAGCGCGGCCGCGATCCGCGGCAAGTTCGCGCTGCTGGCGTTCGGCGGCAATGGTCCGTTGTTCGCGGCCGGGATCGCCCAGGAACTGGGGATCGAACGGGTTGTCGTGCCGCCGTTGCCGGGGGTGTTCAGCGCGTTTGGCTTGCTGGTCGCGGACACCGAGCATCACGCCAGCCAAAGTTTGCGGGCCCGCCTCGATGCCGCTGGATCCGGCGCGGCATCAATGCCGTGTTGCACGGCACTGGCGGAAGCCGGCGCGGCGCAACTGGCCCGCGACGGGTTCTCGCCCGACCGGCAGTCATTCACGCGGTCCGCACAGGCGCGCTACCTCGGGCAGTCGAGCGAAATCGACGTGCCGCTGCCGGATGGGCCGGTAACGCCGGCGCAGATCGCCGACATTGTTCGGCGAACAGCACGAGCGGATCTATGGCTTCCGCGCGCCGGCGGAGGAAGCGGTGGAACTGATCGGTCTGTCCGGCATGGCGCGCGGCTTGCCGGAACGCCCCAGGCTGCCGGAACGGATCCCGCCGCTCGCGGCGGCGGTTCCGCCGGCGCGGCGTGCGTGGTTTCCCGGCGATGGCTGGATCGACACGCCAGTCGTGGATCGCGCCGGTCTGGGCACTGTCGCGACGGGAAGGGCCGTTCATCGTGCAGGAATATGACGCCACCTGTCTCGTGCCGCGCGGCACGCGCGCGTCGCTGGATGCATTCGGAAATATCGTGATGTCCGTGGGATCGCGAAGGAGCGGCTGATGGAAATCAAGCGCGAACACCACATCAATTTTTGGTACATCATCCTGGCGTTCATCGCGATTTTGTTCATCCAGGAGCCTGCTTGTCACTCGCAGGGGTTAAGACAATCCCATACAGCGAATTTCAATCGCTACTGAAACAACAGCAGTTGACCGACATCGTGGTCGGCCCGACCACCATCACGGGGAAATACAAGACCCCTCCGGACTCCCAATGTTTCGGGCTTTTCCACGGTTCGGGTCGATCCCGCGCTGCGTGCAACAATCTGACCAAGGCCGACGTGACGTTCACCGGTGAGCCAGGCCCAGGTTTGCTGGAGACGGTGCTTGGACTGGTTCATGCCGGCGGTCGGCTTTTTCTTGCTGTGGATGGTGCTGATCCGGCCGATGCTGTCCGGGCCAGGGCGGTGCCGGCGGTCTCATGGCGATCGGGAAAAGCCGGGCCAAGGTCTACGTCGAAAAGGACGTGAAGGTCACATTCGCCGATGTCGCCGGCGTCGACGAGGCGAAAGACGAACTGAAGGAGGTCGTCTCGTTCCTGCAGTGACCCGGTGCGCTATAGCCAGCTCGGCGCGCATATGCCGAAGGGAGTTTTGCTCGTGGGGCCGCCTGGGACGGGCAAGACCTTGTTGGCGCGTGCCGTGGCGGGCGAGGCCGGCGTCGCGTTCTTCTCGATCTCCGGCTCCGAGTTCGTCGAGATGTTCGTGGGCGTCGGCGCCGCCCGCGTGCGGGACCTGTTCGATCAGGCCCGGCAGCAGGCGCCGGCGATTATTTTCATCGATGAACTCGACGCGCTCGGTCGCGCCAGAGGCTCTGGCATTCCAGGCATGGGCGGTCACGACGAGAAGGAGCAAACCCTCAATCAGTTGCTCAGCGAACTGGATGGTTTCGATACCAAATCGGGCATCGTGCTGCTCGCCGCCACGAACCGGCCCGAGATCCTCGATCCGGCGTTGCTGCGCGCCGGCCGATTCGATCGTCAGGTGCTGGTGGATCGTCCCGACAAAAAAGGCCGGATCGATATCCTTCGCATTCATGGGGCGAAAATCAAACTCGCGCCGGACACCTCGGTCGAAGAGGTGGCGGCGCTGACGCCTGGATTTACCGGTGCCGATCTCGCGAACCTTGTGAATGAGGCGGCACTCCTGGCGACGCGGCGCGGCGCCAACGCGGTGACGATCCTCGACTTCACCCAGGCCATCGAGCGTATCACGGCGGGTCTGGAGAAACGCAACCGGCTGTTGAACCCGCATGAACGCGAGGTCGTCGCGCATCATGAAATGGGCCACGCGTTGGTTGCTCTGTCGTTGCCCGGCGTCGATCCCGTGCAAAAAGTCTCGATTATTCCGCGTGGAATCGCCGCTCTTGGATATACCATGCAGCGTCCGATCGAGGATCGCTTCCTGATGGACCGAGGCGAGTTGTTCAACCGCATGACCTTGTTGCTCGCCGGCCGAGCCGCGGAGACACTGGTGTTCCCTGACGTGTCCACCGGAGCCACCGACGATTTGACCAAAGCAACGGAGATCGCCCGTAGCATGGTCACTCGTTTCGGTATGGACCCCAACCTGGGCCTTGTCGCGTATGAGACGGAGCGCCAATCCTTTTTGAACGCGCCCGGCGCCGATGACTGGCAACCGCGCCATTATGGCGATGCGACAGCCGGCGCGATCGATGTGGCGGTCCGCCGTTTGATCGACGATGCGTTCGCGCGCGCGCGAAACATTCTCGGTGCCAACAAGCCGTTGCTGCTTGAAACCGCCGCCGACCTGCTGGCGAAGGAAACGCTGTCCGAGGACGAGTTGCGGCCCTACGCCGCGCGGCTGGTGCATGTGGACGGCGTCATCGCTGAACGGGCCGCGACCCCGGCGTGATCAGGAGAGACCGGCCAGCCTGTTTCCATTGGCAATCATGCTAACGAAGGTGTCGTGTCCCTGCCCCCGCGAGACGACGGGGCTACCTCCGCTCCAAAGCATCGGATCGAACCGCGGCGGTGCATTGGTTCCCGCGCCGACCGCGGCCATGTCGTTGGGCGTCGGGCTCGACGCGCTGAAGTCCAGGCTGCTCTTTGCCTGCTCGTAGCTGAATGGATCGGCGTTCACGGTGGCGTTGGCGACCGCGAGAAAGCGCATCCCGAGGCGGCTGGTCCGGGGATCGATCGAGTTCTGTTGATCCGCGATGGCAATGACATTCGGATCGTCGACTTTGCTCGCGGTGAGCACCGCCTGATGGCCGGCTGTCGCACCGGAGATGTATGCGCTCGTCGCGTCCTCTCCCGCGGTAACTGATGCGTCATTGACCGATATTCCATCGACCTTGCTCAACACCGCGACGGCGGCCGCGGCGAACGCGGCCGGCAATGGCGGCGTAACGCCCAGGCCGGCACTTGCTGTTCTGATTGTGAAGTCGAGCGCGACAGCGATCTTGTTGAGCAATTCGTTCGCGTCCGTTCCGGTCGCACCATTGGCGATCGCCAGAGCCGCCGCGCCGAGTTCAACCGCACCCTCGGTAATCTGGCTGACCCAGTACCGCTTGTCCGGCCGCATCGGGAGCGCGATCGAACAAATTCTGGTAGACGCTCGCGACGAAATTAAGCAGGCCAGACTGGGTTCCCGGGGAGTTCAGGTCGAGGTCAGATGTACCGAGAAACGGGTACAGCGCGATGGTTTCCGGTTGCGGCGCGAACGAGTTCGCGATGTTGGTCAACGCCGTGGCGGCGCTCTGGCCTTCCGCCTGTGCTTTGGTGTTCTGATCGCTCCAGAACGCGTTTCCGCCCCCGTCGGCGGCCCGATTGAAATAGGCGATATAAATGAGTTCGAGTTGCTGATCGATGCCAAGATTACCAAGCACGCTGTCGGTTGCTATCACGCTCGTGGTGCTGTCGGTGACGGCGCGTCCCGCTGAGTCGGTATCCTCGATGGTGAAGGTCGTGGAGGTCGTCTGCCCAGGCCCGCCCTGACCCGGCGTTGGCGTGAATACCAGGCCGTCCAAAGCGGCTGTCACGGCGGCTTGTGTGCCACTGACCGTGTAAACGCCCGTGGCCGCGTTGTAGATGCCGCCGCCGGTGTTGGTGAGCGTGCCATTCGCCGCCGCCGACAGGGTTACTGAGATCGTTTCGGTCTCACCGACCTCGGGATCCGCGATCGTGACCGTACCTGAAAGGCGCGAGTCCCGACTCGTCGGAGACGACCTGATCGCTCGTGGTGCCGGTGATGGTCGGAGGTCCCGGCGGGTTAACCGCGGAAAACGTGATTGTCACGCCGGATGTGAGCGCGGCCGGGGACAGCACGCTCAGAGCATTTGAGAACGCGCCGGATGTGGCACCAAGAGCAATGGCATCGGCGATACCGCCCGCATTCTGAACGCCCGACAAAAGCACCGCGTTGGTGCTCGGGTCAAAGCCCACCACGGTTTCCGTCTGCTCGAAGGTGAAGGACAACGCGGCGACGGAGAAAACGAGCCCGATCATGTTGTTGTCGTCGTCAACCGACACAACCTGGATCGTCTCGCCGATACCGGTCGTCGCGCCATAGCCGGCGGCGCCGTTCAATTGGACGGTGGTCGAAATCAGCAACGCGTGCGGGTTCGTGCCGGTTTCCGCGCCCAACTCAAAGTTGACACCGAGATAAGCACCGTCAACGGAGAAGGTTTGATTGAGGAGACTGTCAAGGTTACCGCCAGAAATCGCCATCACGTTTCCCGTGGAAAAAATCGGTTGTGCGTACTTAACGTCTGATAAACTTAGTCGTTTTCTGGAGAAATATGACCGAGGCGCGGGTCGCTTGCAACGATTCCAAGGTGCCGCTGGCGGTCGCGGTCGGCGATCCTGAAGCGCTGGCATCGCCCCCGCGCCCGGATGGCGCTTGTGAGGGGGGATTGCGCGGCGAACCCGGGGTGCCACACTTCCGCGGACTTCCGAAGGAGACCGCATGAACGACGCCGCGCTCCAGGATTATGCCTGGATCAAGGAACGCATCGCCCAGGTGCCGAGGGTAGCGATCGCGATCAGGAACACGCCGCTGCAGGAGGCGCCCAATCTGACGAAGGCGCTTGGTGGACCGCGCATCTTTATCAAGCGCGATGATCTCACCGGCGTCGCGTTCGGAGGCAACAAGCTGCGTAATCTGGAGTTCCGCCTCGCTCGCACGGCAAGCGACAATCCGGATACCGTGATCGTCGGTCTCGACCTCCAATCCAACTCGGCCCGCCAGACCGTGGGCGCCTGCAACAAGATGGGCTGGCGCACGATCCTGGTCCTGGTCGGGGAGAGGCCGGCTGTCGTGCAGGGCAATCTGCTGGTGGATTACCTGCTCGGCGCGGAGGTTCATTTCGTTCCCGACGCGGCGGCACAGCGGCGGAAACTCGACGAACTGGCGGTGCGCGTCAAGGCTGAGGGCGGACGTCCGCACATCCTGAACGACAATCCGATGTTCGATGTCGCCTCGGCACTGGCCTACATGGAGACGACATTCGAAATCCTGGAGCAGTTGCGGGAGTTCAAGGCGGAGCCGACGGCTTTCTACATGTCGTCGTCCGGCAAAGGTCAGGCGGGCATAGTGCTGGCGCGGCGGTTGATCAACGCCGGATTTTCGATGGAAGGGATCACCGCTACCGGCGAGTTCGAAAGCGTTCCGGCGCGCACCGCCGAAATCGCCAATCAGACCGCCGAGGTCCTGGGGCTCGATCTACGCATTCAACCGACGGAGATCGTCAACGATGATCGCTTCGTCGGCCCAGGATACGGTATCCCGACCGAGGCCGCCGTGGAGGCAACGCGTTTGTTCGCCCGCACCGAGGGTATCATATTGGATCCGATCTACACTGGAAAAGCCGCCGCCGGAATGATCGCGCACATTCGCGAAGGCCGTTATAAGCCCGAAGACGTTCTTGTGTTCGTGCACACTGGCGGCATGCCCGCCATCTTTACCTGGAACGAGCTTTGGACCACTGGAGTTGCGTCATGATTCGCCGCCGATCCCTTCTGGCCGCCGCCGCGCTGTCTCCGATCGCGTTTCGTGCGATGGCGCAAGGCGGCGGTGCCGGCAAGGCCCTCACGTACGGTCAAAGCACCGCGCCGCTGACCCTCGATCCGTCGCACGGCAGCTTTTCAGGCTATCCGGCCGGGTATGAGGCGGCACTCTGCCTGTATGACCGGATCCTCGATTTCGACGCGAGCATGAATATCATCCCATGTATCGCCGAAAGCTGGACGATCGCCGGCGACCTGCTGTCCGCGACGCTGAAATTGCGCGCCGGAGTGAAATTTCATGACGGCACCGCGTGCGACGCGGAGGCGGTGAAGTTCAACCTGGAGCGGCTGATCGACAAGCAACGCACCACCACGAATCGTCCGCTCTGGGATCCGCTGGCTTCGGCGGAGGCGACGGATCCGCTGACCGTGGTGATCAAACTCAAGGCGCCGTTCTCGCAACTTCCAAAACAGCCTGGCGCACGGATCCGCCGCCGTCGTCTCGCCTGCCGCCGTCACGAAATATGGCGAGACCGGGATCGCGCAAAATCCGATCGGCGCGGGCCCGTTCCGTCTGACGAAGTTCAGTCCTGGTCAGGAACTGGTGGTGGAAGCGTTCGCCGACTATTGGGGCGGCAAGCCGCGGACCGATCAGATCACGTTCCGGTACATCGCCGAGGCCTCGACACGTGTCTCCGCGCTCCGCACCGCGTCCGTGGACGTGATCGACAATGTGCCGGTGCCTTTGGTTGGCCCGCTCAAAGCCGATGCGAACACGGCGGTCATCGCGGTGCCGGGACTGCGGCCGATTGGATGCGTCATCAATCTCTCCCGCGACAAATTGAAGGATGTCCGGGTGCGCCAGGCGCTTAATCTCGCGGTGCCGGTCGAGACGATCGCCGAGAAGGTGTTTCTCGGCTATGCCCGCGCGCCCGACTCTCCGCTCGCGTTCAACACACAGGGCTACCATTCCGTGGCGAAACTCGCGCACGATCCCGCCAAAGCGAAATCGCTGCTGCGGGCGGCGGGGTTTGGGCCGTCCAACACGCTCAGCCTGGTGTTCAATGTGTCGGTCGGGTTGTTTCCCTACGACGTATCGGTCGGCGAGATCGTCGCCAATGCGTTGCAGCAGGTTGGCGTCGATGCGCAAATCAACAAGGTCGAGGGCGGCGCTTACTGGGAGACGCTGCGGCAGGACCAGGCCAATCTGAAGTGGGACATCGCGATGTTCGGCTTCAATCCGTCCAATGCATCCGGTCTCTATCACCTCAATTCGCTGTTCAAATCCAATGCCGACGACGCCGGCAAGCCGGACGTCTGGAACGTCGGCCGGTATCGCAACGCCGACGTGGACACGCTGCTGAAACGGGCCGACGAGACCGCGGACCGCGCGCAACAGGAACTCACTGCTGGGTCAGGCGCAGGAGATCATCTGGAAGGACGCGCCTTACATCTGGCTGCAGATCAACGAAAACATCACCGCCACGCGTAAGACGGTAAAAGACGTCGAGGTCTGGCCAATCGTGTTCACGAACATGCGGTTCGCCACCGCCTGACGCATGCTGGCTCGCCACATCGCCGCGCGGCTGGCGCTGATCCCCGTCATTTTGTTCGGTGTCGTCACGTTGCTCTTCGTCATCTTCAAGACGATCCCGGGTGACGAGGCGACGCTGATGGCGGGCGCTACCGCCACGCAGGCGGAGATCAACGCCGCGCGCCATCAGCTTGGGCTGACCGGCCGGTGCTGGTGCAATACGCGGATCGATTGCGCGGCCTCGCGCATGGCGATCTGGGGTTTTCTTCGACGTTCCGCGGTAATCCGTTGCCACGCATCCTGGAACGCGTGCCGGCGACACTGTCGCTGACCGGCTGCGCGATCGGGTTGACCATTTTGGTGGGCATTCCGGCGGGTGTCGCGGCGGCGGCATTGCACAACCGCTGGCCCGACCTCGTTGTTTCGAGCGTGGTGGTCGCGTTTCTCGCGGTGCCGAATTTCTTTCTCGGGCTGGTGCTGATCGCGGTCTTCTCGGTCGAACTGCGTTGGCTGCCGAGCTTCGGCTTCGACGGCGCGCTGTCGCTGCTGATGCCGTCCCTGGCTCTGGCGGCGCGTCTGATCGCCGTCATCGCGCGGCTGACCCGCGGCCTGGTGATCGAGGAAACGCGGCGTGGCTATGTCCGCACGGCGTTGGCGAAAGGCCTGTCAGGCACACGTGTGTTGTGGCGGCACGTGCTGCGCAACGCGCTGGTCCCGATCATCACCGCGATCGGGCTGGAGGCGGGATATCTCCTGGGTGGATCGGTCGTGGTGGAGCGCCTGTTCGCGTGGCCAGGCATCGGTGACCTGTTGCTCAACGCCGTCGGCGTGCGCGACTACCCGTTGGTGCAAGGTATCACCATCCTGTTCGTCACCGGGTTTCTGCTGATCAATCTGTTGGTGGAACTATTGTTCCTGGTCGCGAACCCGAGATTGCGCGGTGTTTGACCGGCGCGCGAACCGTTTCCTGTGGATTGGCGCGACGCTGCTGGCCGGGTTCATGATCCTGGCCGCGCTGGGGCCCGCGATCGCGCCGGAAGATCCGGACCATCAGGACCTGCTCGCTCTGTTGCAGCCACCTGACGCGGAGCACTGGTTTGGCACCGATCAGGTCGGACGCGACATTCTTTCGCGCATCATCGTCG
This sequence comes from uncultured Alphaproteobacteria bacterium, assembly GCA_963719675.1. Classification (GTDB taxonomy): domain Bacteria; phylum Pseudomonadota; class Alphaproteobacteria; order Acetobacterales; family Acetobacteraceae; genus Rhodopila. The sequence goes on from CAVRDN010000097.1 coordinate 21,476, forward strand.
GCACCCGGGTCACGTTGATCGTGGCGCTTGTGCCCGTCACTCTTGCCGGCGTGCTGGGAGTCTCGCTGGGTGTGCTGGCCGGGTATTTCGGCGGGATGCTGGATCGGGTGTTGACCGGATTGGTGGACCTGTTGCTGACCATCCCCGGCCTCGTGCTGGCAATCGCCATGGTCGCCGCGGTGGGCGCGAACCTCGAGGGGCTCACCGTCGCCATCACGCTCGCGTCCACGCCACCGTTGGCTCGTTTGGTGCGAGGGCGCGTGCTTGAACTGCGGGAAGAGGACTACATCAGCGCGGCGATCAGTCTGGGCATGCATCCGCGGCGCGTGCTCTGGCGCCATGTGCTGCCGAACGCATTGTCGGTAATCGTGATCCAGTTGAGCCTGATGGCCGGGCAGGCGGTACTCGTCGCCTCGGCGTTGGGGTTCCTCGGACTGGGTGTGCAGCCGCCGGCGCCCGAGTGGGGTTCAATGCTCGGCGCGAGCCGGGAATATATCGAGGTCGCGCCTCACGTCGTGATCGCCTCCGGTGTCGCCATCGCGCTGCTGGTGTTCGCGTTCAACATGCTGGGCGATGGGCTGCGCGACTGGTTCGACCCGAACCAAACTTAGGAGAAGCCACGATGGATTTCGGCATCATCGATTGTCACGCGCATATCTTTCCGCCATTGGCGGGAGCCTGTGGCCTGCCCGACGCGGCGACTCACCTGGTGCAGCAGCAACGCGCGATGCACGTGCACGGCAACCAACCCTATCGGCGCGCGCGCGACAACGCGATCGTGAGCGAACGCCCGTTGTGGAATCCAAATGATCCGTCCGAGGCCGGCCGGCGCACGGACCGAAACTTCCGCGTCGGCCGCTGCGGCCGGTTCGAATGGACCGTGGATGGCGAGGATCAGTACGTGCAGTTCTTGCCGCCGTACATGGCCGACATGGCGATGCCGGCGGAGGTTCTGGCGCGATCGATGGACTACGCCGGCATCGCGACCGCGGTGCTGCAGAACGACAAGATATACGGCGATCTCGCGGAGGATTTCGCGCAGGCGGCGGCAGATCATCCGGGCCGGTTCATCGGATTGGCGCAGGTAGACGAACCGTTTGCTTATCGAGACGAACACCTTGCGCGCCTGGTGCACCAGATTGAGCGCCTGGGCATGAAGGGCCTCTATTTTACCATGACCGCGATGTTTCGGTCCGCGTACAAGCCGCTGCCCGACGATCCCGCTTACGATCCGTTGTGGCGGGAGGCGGCGCGGCTCGATCTGCCGGTGTTCTGGGTGCACTCGGGCAATTCGCCTGTCGGAACCTATGACGATGAGATGCGACACCTCGCGGCGATCGTCGAACGGCATCCGACGCTGCGCCATGTGCTTGTGCACAGCATACGACCGGGCTCTACGCGGACGAGACCGAGCGTATCACGCTGTCGCCGGTGTTGGACCGGTTGTTGAAGGGCGAGGCTGTGACGGCGGAAATTCTGTATCCAATTCAGTGGGGCGGTCGGATGCCATACCCCTACGCCCGCGCACATGGACACATTCGCCAGTTGCTGGACCGCTACGGTCCAACGGCGGTTCGTCTGGGGCTCCGACATGCCGAACGTGGAACGGTACTGCACCTATCGGCAAACGCTGACTTATTTCGCCGACAGCGCGGATTACCTGTCGGACGACGACAGGAAGCTCATTTTCCGGGAGAATGCGCTGGCGCTGTTCCGTCGTTGAGCCGCATTTCAGACGCCGTCAGATGCGCAGCCCGAGGCGTCGCAGTCGCGGCAGCACCTCATCGCAGAAGTATGGCAGTTCTTCGGCGTAATTCACGAATGACAGCGCGATGCCGCGGGCGCCCGCGGCGGCGATATCGGCCAGGTCGCGGGCGACGGTGTCAGGATCTCCGGTCACCGGAACGCCGCCCATGCCGTTGGCCTGATGCAAGCGGCGTTCTTCGAAATCGTCGGGCCACTTTTCCCGCGTGTCGCCGCGCATGGCCATGATGCGATCGACCGCCGCCCAATCGGCGTTGTCGATGACGCAATGGCGGTAATACGCCTCGGCATCGGCCATGGTGGGGCGGCAGGTGATCACGGCGACGGTATACACATCCAGTTCGCGTCCGGTTTCACGCGCCAACGCCTTCACGCGCGCCACGTGCGCGGCGAATTCGGCGAGCTTTCCTTTCGGCGTCATCGAGAACAGCGCATCGCAATTGGCGATGGCGAAGGCCTGGCCGGTCGGCGACGCGCCCGCGTTCATGATGATCGGCCGCCCGCCGCCGACCGGTTTCGGTTTGGCGCGCACCCGTTTGAGCCGAATGAATTTTCCGTCGAAGTCGAAATCGTCCTCGGCGGTCCAGGCGCGTTTGATGACGTCCAGCCATTCTCGCGCATGCTCGTAGCGCGCCGCGTGGTCGAGCAGGTCGGCGCCAAACATGGTGAACTCATCCTGGTTCCAGCCGCAGACAATGTTCAGTCCGAAGCGGCCATTGCCGATATGATCCGCGGTGACGAATTGCTTGGCGGCGACCAGAGGGTGGAACATCGGCGCGTGGACCGTGCCGAACACGGTCAACCGTTTCGTGGCCCCGAGCAATCCGGCAGCCCAGGTGATCGTTTCCAAGGTCTCGCCTTGGTAGTCGGTGTCGCCGCCGTAACCTTTCCAGCGACCGACCGGAAGCATGAACTCGATGCCGGCATCGTCAGCCATCCGCGCGAGGCTCAGGCAATCGGACCAGTTGCCGCTCCATCGTTCCGGGACCCGCGTCACCGCGCGACCGGATGAACAGTTGGCACCGAACAGGCCGAGCTTGAGTGTGTTGTCCGACCCGAGGGCTCGGCGATTGACCATCGTAGGTTGCATGGGTGACTCGTTGGCGAGGGCGCGACGGATCCAAGGTTAGGGTTCGTGGCGCGGCAGGCGCAACCGGCGTGTTCCCTCGATCCCGCCCGGACCATCCAGCGAGACACGATCGCGCGGTGACAGGCCCGGCGCGATGGCCGATAGACGGACTGTTCGATACAATCGAGCGCGGACGCTCGTCCGTGCCTCAAGACCCTTCGGCGGGAGCAGACATCGCATGAGGCCGCGTTTCTTTCGGCTGGTCGTTCTGGCCATCGTCTTTTTCGCGGCCGGTCCTGTTGCCGGGCCAAAGGCCGCGGTTCCGGAATATGACGCCACCGTTGTCAGGACTTTTCCGCACGATCCGGACGCCTTCACCGAGGGCCTGCTGTATTATGAGGGGTCCTTGTACGAAAGTACCGGCCGAACCGGACAATCCTCGATCCGCCAGGTCGACCTGAACACCGGAAGGGTCCTGCGGGAACGCGCGCTCGATCCACAATACTTTGGCGAGGGCATCGCCATCTGGAAAGATCGGCTGATCCAACTGACGTGGAAAAATGAGATCGGCTTTATCTACGACCTCAAAACCTTCGCACCGCGTGCCACCTTCCATTATCCCGGCGAAGGGTGGGCACTGACCGCCGATGGCTCACATTTAATCATGAGTGACGGGACAAGCGACCTTCGCATTCTCGATCCGGACAGTTTGAATGAAGTTGGCCGGATCCACGTCACGTGCGAGGGCCATGCGATTCGGAACATTAATGAACTGGAATGGGTGAAGGGGGAAATCTACGCCAATGTCTGGCTGACCAACGTGATCATCCGGATCGATCCGGCGACGGGCGCCATCGTCGGATTGATCGATCTGTCCGCGCTGGCCGCCTCGGCGACGAAGGCGACCGGAAACAACGTGCTGAATGGTATCGCCTACGACGCCTCCGCCGACCGGCTTTTCGTCACCGGAAAGCTGTGGCCGACACTGTATCAGATCAGCCTGTCACGGCGATCCGTCACGCAAGATCTTTGCCAGACGTTGCCCAGACCTGGGTCATCAAAATAGGCCGCGCCTTCGCTTATCCTCCAGCGAGTGACCGGCGGGGGTTCGCTATCGCGCGCTCCAACCCTATATCGACGGGAGAGGAGACCTGCATTGCTGAATGACTTCGACCGCATCCGCGTCCGGCCCAATCCGGACGACCAGCGTCTGACCGTGAACCTCACCGGCATCGATCACACGGGCGCGGCGGTCGCGACACGGGTGCCGGTCGAGCGCTCGCTGACCTTGTTCCTGAATGGTCAGGAAATCGTCACCGCCATGACCATCGGCGATTATCCCGAAGATCTCGCGGTGGGATATTTCCTCAATCAGGGGATGCTGCGTCCGGAGGATGCGATTACCGGCATCGACTACGACGAGGAACTCGCGGTCGTTGTCGTCCGCACCGAACGCAAGACCAACTACGAAGAGAAACTCAAGAAGAAAACGCAGACGTCCGGCTGCGCCCAGGGCACGGCATTCGGCGATTTGATGGATGTCATCGAGGGCATCCGCTCTGCCGCATCGCGAACTGCGCACCTCCTGGCTGTACCGGCTGACCAACGCGATCAACACGATGCCGTCACTGTATCTGGAGGCCGGTGCGATCCACGGGGCGGTGCTGTGCTGCCAGGACGAACCGCTGGTGTATATGGAGGACGTCGGCCGGCACAACGCCGTGGACAAGATCGCGGGCCACATGCACCGCCATGGCATCACGGGCGCGCGACAAGATCTTCTATACGACCGGACGGCTGACCTCCGAGATGGTCATCAAGACCGTGCGCATGGGTATCCCGATCCTCGTGTCGCGGTCTGGCTTCACCGGGTGGGGCGTCGAACTGGCGCGCGACGCCGGCCTGACGCTGATCGGCCGCGCCCGCGGCAAACGTTTCGTGGCTCTGTCGTGTCCGGAGCGGATCGTGTTCGATCAGAGCCTGGAATTCGTGGCCGAGGAAAGCGTCCGGCATCGGCGCAAGGCGGCGGTCGATGACGGCTGATGCGACCACCTCACCGACCATTGGGCCGACCATTGGTGCGATCCTCGCCGGCGGCCTCGCCCGGCGCCTCGGCGGCGGCGACAAGAGCCTGCGCACGATCGGAGGCCGGACTGTTCTGGCCCGTCTGATCGATCGTCTGGCGCCGCAGCGTGACGCGCGCTGATCATCAACGCGAACGACGACCCGAGCCGCTTCGAGGACACTGGCCTGCCGGTCGTCCCCGACAGTCTGCCCGACAATCCTGGGCCGCTCGCTGGCGTTCTCGCCGCGCTGGAATGGACCGCGCGATCCGAGCCCTCGATCGAATGGGTGGTGACGGTGCCGGCGATGCGCCGTTTCTGCCGCGCGATCTGGTCGCGCGCCTGCACGCCGCGCGCCGCCGCGACGCCATGCGTCTGGCATGCGCCGGTTCCGAGGGCCGTACCCATCCGGTCATTGCGCTGTGGCCGGTGTCGCATCAGGGACGAGCTTCGCGCGGCTGTCGCGGAGCAGGGGATCCGCCGCATCGATCGCTTCACCGGACGTTACGGCTGCGCCGTCGAACAGTGGACGACCGACCCGGTGGATCCGTTCTTCAACGTCAACAGCCCCGAGGACCTTGGCGAAGCCGATCGCCTCGCCGCCCTTCATCCGGAACTGTGACGGCTCAAAACAGCACTTCGTACGGCAGATAATTGACCGTATCGCCCGGTGCGACCGATGTGGTCGCTTCAGCGAGTTCCGCCAGGCCACTGGTCTGCGTCAGCGATGTCAGGATGCCGGCGCCTTCGACACCATGCTTATAGGCGATCGGCTCACCATCCGGGTCCTGTTCGATCCGCACGCGGACATATTCGCGCCGTCCGGCCTTCTTCCGGTAATGAAAGCCCGCGCGTACGCGAAGCGTCACCGGCGGCTCGACCGGCGCTCCGCCGAGTGCCGCGATCAACGGGCGCGCGACATGGACGAAGGTGATGAAGGCGGCCGCCGGGTTGCCCGGCAAGCCGACAAATGGCACGCCCGCCACACGGCCCATGGCAACCGGTCGGCCGGGCTTGATCGCCAACCGCCAGAACACCAGCCGGCCTCCGGCCTCGACAGCCGCTTTGACATGGTCCTCCTCGCCGGCCGAGACGCCACCGGAGGTCAGGATAAGGTCGCAGTCTCGCGCGGCCTTCGTGAGGGCGCCGGCGATGGTGTCCCGAATGTCCGGCAGAATACCGAGGTCCAGAACCTCCGCTCCCGCGCGGCAAGCCAAAGCGGCCAGCAGAACCCGATTGGAATCGTAGCGCTGGCTCGGCCCGGTCGGAAGCCCAGGCTCGATGAGTTCATTCCCGGTGGAGAACAATCCGATCCGGACAGGTCGCCGCACCGGCAGCCGTCGCAAACCCAGGGCCGCCGCCAGCGCGAGATCTTGCGGCCGTAAGCGCTGGCCTTGCCGCAACGCGCGTGCGCCATGCGCGATGTCCTCACCCCGCGGCCGGGTATTCGCGCCGCGCCGCAAACCGGGAGGGAACCGTACCCGGCCGTCGTCGTCGAGCCGGACATCCTCCTGCATGAAGATCGTATCGGCCCCGGGCGGCAGCGCCGCACCGGTGAAGATGCGGCGCGCGGTGCCGGGCTCCAGCGCATGGGTGACCGGCGCCCCGGCGGCGAGGCGCCCGTCCACCGGCAATTCCGGCGAACCCTCCAGATCGGCGAGGCGGACGGCGTAGCCATCGACGGCGGCATTGTCGAACGGCGGCAGATCGACCGGGGCGATCACGTCCTCCGCCAGGATACGGCCGTCGGCGGCACGCAGGTCCATCCGCTCCACGCCGTCTACGCAGGTCACGCCGGTCGCGATCATGCGCAGCGCCGCGTCAACCGTGAGCAGATCGCCGCCAAACGCGAAGCAATCGTCAGAAAGTTGCGCCACCGGACTTCCCCTGAGCATCAGGCTGTTGTGGCCAGTCTATGCTCTCGATCGGCACGGCGCACGCCTGAACGACATCGGCGATGCGCTGGATGTCATCGAGGTGCAGCCGCGCGATACCGGTTCCGGGAAAAATCGGGTCCGAGGCAATCGCGATAATCGATGGGTCTTCGGGATGGAGCGGCGGCTTCGCGTTGGCCTCGCGCCAGACCTCGATCTTTGGATGGGCGTCGCGCTTGAACCCCTCGATCAGGACAACGTCGACCGGCGTCATCCGCGCCAGCAGAGCCGGCAGAATGGGCTCCGCCTGATCGCGCAATTCATGGATCAGCGCCCATCGGTCGGCGGACGCGGCCACCACCTCATGCGCGCCGGCGTGCCGATGCATCCACGAGTTGGTTCCCGGGCGATCGACATCGAACGTGTGATGAGCATGCTTCAGGGTCGAAACCCGCAGGCCGCGCGCTTTCAGGACGGGGATCAGGCGCTCCACCAGGGTCGTCTTGCCGGCGCCGCTCCATCCCGCGAGTCCGATCACCCGCATCACCAAGTCCGCCGCGCGTCAGGTTCCTCGAGCCGACATGCGCACGGGGGGCGCCGGTCATGTGTCACGGGGCACCGTTCATGGGTCATCCATCATCGCGACTGTAGGCCCTGGACCACCTGCCTGGCATCGTGCGCCGCGTCTCCCGCATGGAAAGGCCCGCATGGATAGGCCCGCATGGATAGGATCGACGGTTGTTCTATCACGGAGCCGCCTGCCCCGAAAGCATCGCGGGGTCGGCGATGAGTCGCACCGGCTCTCGGCGCGGCATCGGGCTGGACAAACTCATACCGGGCCGAAAGAATGACGTGCTGCCGCCCCGCCGCCATGGCTGGCCATCCTGAAAGGCACGTGCGGCGACGGATGTCCGGCTCGGGGGCCGGTCATGACGTCTCCGGCAAAGAGCCGGCTTTTCGACCGCCCGGTGCCGGCCTCGCGCCGGAGAGCAAAGCCGCGCGGGGATTCAGCGATGCGGTAGGCGACAGAGGAAGCGTGTCAAACCTGTTCGATGCCACCCGGGAGGCGATCAGCCTCGTCGCCAGCCTGGACGCGGGGTTGCTGCGCGTGATCGCGCTGTCCCTGGTGGTCAGCCTCTCCGCGACCGCAGCGGCCACCGCCGTTGGGTTGCCGTGTGGCGCCGCGCTCGCGATCTTCCGCTTCCGGGGGCGCGGTCTGCTCATCCTGTTGACGAATGCCCTGCTGGGGTTGCCTCCCGTGGTGGTTGGCCTGGTGCTCTACCTTCTGCTGTCCCGAATGGGGCCGCTCGGCTTTCTGGGGATCCTGTTTACGCCCGGGGCGATGGTCATCGCGCAATTTCTCCTGGCGCTGCCGATCGTGGCCGCTCTCAGCCATCGCGCGATGGAGAGCGTCTGGCGGGATTTTGGCGACGATCTGCTGGTGTCCGGCGCCAGCCGCCTCCAGGCTATCCCGCATTTGTTATCGATCGGCCGGCGAGGCGCGATGACCGCGTGCCTCGCCGGCTTCGGGCGATCGATCTCGGAGGTCGGCGCCATTCTCATTGTCGGCGGCAACATCGCGGGGTACACGCGCACGATGACGACAACGATCGTTCTGGAAACCAGCGAGGGCGACTTCGCGTTCGCGCTGGCTCTCGGCATTGTGTTGATCGCCGTCAGCGTTGCGGTCAGCGCGAGCGCGTTCGCGCTCGCCTCGGGTCCGCGCCGCGCGGATTGGTGACACGTCGCGTAAACCAGGGAGACGTCATGAGATCCTGCCTCACCCCGCGAGTGGCCACGATCGGCATAATGGGCCTGCTCACCGCGTTCCAGGCTCCCGGCACTGCGGCCGCGGCCCAGACATCCGCGGCTGAGGCTCCCCCGCCACGAACGACCGTGACCCAGGCCATCGTGCTGGCCTCGACGACATCGCTGCGGGACAGCGGACTCCTCGACCGCATCCTGCCGACGTTTACACGCGAGACGGGGATCGAGGTTCGGGTCGTCGCGCAGGGTACCGGGCAGGCGTTGGCGACAGCGGCGCATGGCGACGCGGATTTGGTGCTGGTGCACGATCCGGAGGCGGAAGCCGCGTTCATGGCGGCGGGACACGGGGCGACCCGGACCGAAATCGCGTGGAACGATTTCATCATCGTCGGACCGACAACCGACCCCGCCGGCATCGCTGGAACGACGGATGCGGTGGCGGCTCTGAAGGCGATCGCGAACGCCAAGGCGGCGTTCGTTTCACGCGGCGACAAGAGCGGCACGGACGCTTTGGAAAAAAGGCTATGGAAAGTGTCCGGGCTCGATCCGGTGTCGATCGGCGGCGGGTGGTACCGCGACATCGGCGGCGGTATGGGCGCCGCGCTGAACGCCGCCTCGGCAATGGGCGCTTATACCCTGTCCGATCGCGGCACATGGCTGAGCTTCACCAACAAGGCTGGCCTGAAAATCGAATTGGAAGGCGATCGCCGGCTACTCAACCGCTATGACGTCATCCAACTCGATCCGCGGCGTCATCCGGAAGCGAAACAGGAGCCGGCGCGCCGCCTCGCCACCTGGCTCGGGTCGGAAGAAGGGCAGGCGGCGATCGGGGGCTACACGGTCGCGGGTGAGCGGCTGTTCCACCCGGAAGCGGATCCGAAGCCTTGAGCGACCGCCTTCGTTGCGGGTCGCCGACCCTTTCCCCGAATTGTTCGCGAGCGATCTGAGGCCGTACACGAGGCCAGCCCAGCCCTTTGAGCCGGGGCATGCGCGGCGACGCGCTGTCGCGGTGGCGCGTGTCCGCGGCCCTTTCTATCCGGCCTTTTTGGAGCAATATAAGCGGAAGGGCGACGACCGCATGCGTCGCGACGGACGGACAAGAAACCCTGACGGCACGGGACAAGCATTCATGACCGACCATCCCACCGGCGAGGTTGTCCGGTTCGAACACCCCGGTGCCGGCCGCCGCCGTGCCAGAAATATCCCCAAGGGCCGTGATGTCCAGCCACAGGCGCAGCACGATGTCGCCGGTCTTCTCGCCGGCCTGTCGCGCGAGCGGGAACACCTGATCGAGTATCTCCACCTCATTCAGGACACCTACAAGCAAATCTCGGCGGCGCACCTGGCGGCGTTGGCGGTGGAGATGCGGCTGGCCTACGCGGAGGTCTACGAAACGGCGACGTTCTACGCGCATTTCGATGTGGTGAAGGAAGGCGATCCTCGGCTTGCGCCGCTGCCGATTCGCGTGTGCGACAGCATCACCTGCGCGCTGTTCGGCGCCGAGCGACTGCTCGCGGAATTGAAGACGTTGCCGGATGCCAATGGTCCGGACGCCAAAGCGCGGATCGTGCGGGCCCCTTGCCTTGGCTTGTGCGACCAGGCGCCGGTCGTCGAAATCGGCCATCATTTTCTGCACAAAGCAACTCCCGCCGCGGTAGCCGAGGCGATCGCACGGGACAACTCGCATCCGCACATTCCCGATGACACCATTGGCTACGACGCCTACGTCGCGAGCGGAGGCTATCGTCTGCTGGAGCGGATCCGTTCCGGCGAACTCGATATCGAGGCGCTGTTGACCGCCCTGGACGACAGTGGATTGCGCGGCCTGGGTGGCGCGGGGTTCCCCACCGCGCGCAAGTGGCGGTCGGTGCGCGGTGAGCCCGGCCCGCGATTGATGGCGGTCAATGGCGACGAGGGGGAGCCCGGCACGTTCAAGGACCGGCATTATCTGAACACCGATCCGCATCGCTTCCTGGAAGGCATGCTGATCGCCGCCCATGTGGTGGATGCCGGTGAAATTTACGTCTACCTGCGTGACGAATATCCGGCGGCGCGTGCGATCCTCAAGCGGGAGTTGGTGAAATTGCCGCCGGGTGGGCCGCTCATCCATCTGCGCCGCGGCGCCGGCGCCTACATTTGCGGCGAGGAATCGTCGATGCTGGAGAGCATCGAGGGCAAGCGCGGACTGCCCAGGCACAAGCCGCCCTTCCCGTTTCAGGTCGGGTTATTCGGCCGCCCCACGCTGATCAACAACGTCGAGACGCTCTATTGGGTGCGCGACCTGATCGAGAAGGGCGCGTCGTGGTGGACCAGCTTCGGCCGCAACGGACGTACCGGCTTGCGCAGCTTCTCGGTGTCCGGCCGCGTCAGACAGCCTGGGGTGAAGCTCGCGCCCGCCGGCATCACCGCGCGCGAACTCATCGACGAATATTGCGGTGGGATGCTCGATGGTCACGCGCTCGCGGCCTATCTGCCTGGCGGTGCGTCGGGCGGCATTCTTCCGGCGTCGATGTCGGACATACCACTCGATTTCGGCACGCTGGAGAAGCACGGATGCTTCATCGGATCCGCCGCGGTCGTGGTGTTCTCCGACCAGGACGACATGAAGGCCGTCACCCTCAATCTGATGCGCTTCTTCGAGGATGAGAGTTGCGGCCAGTGCACGCCCTGTCGCTCAGGCACGCAGAAGGCACGCATGCTGATGGAGCGCGACGACTGGGACACCGACCTCTTGTCGGAACTCTCCCAGGTCATGCGCGACGCCTCCATCTGCGGACTGGGCCAGGCGGCGTCGAACCCGCTGACCTGCCTGATCCGTTACTTTCCCGAGACATTGGCACCGAAGGAGGGCGCGCGATGAGTGGCGCGACGACGGACATGTCGACCCTGACGTTCGAACTCGACGGCGTCGCGGTCGAGGCCGTGCCAGGCGAGACATTGTGGGACATCGCGCGCCGGGTTGGCACCGAGATCCCTCACCTTTGCCACCGTCCGGAACCCGGATATCGGCCCGACGGAAATTGCCGCGCCTGCATGGTGGAAATCGAGGGCGAGCGCGTGCTCGCTGCCTCCTGCAAGCGCACGCCGGCCGTCGGCATGAAAGTTCACACCCGGTCCGAGCGCGCGGTGAAGTCGCGCGCATTGGTGATGGAATTGTTGGTCGCCGACCAACCCGCCCGCGCGACGTCGCACAATCCCGATTCCGCGTTCTGGAGCTGGGCTGAACGCAGCGGCGTCACCGAAAGCCGATTCCCAACCGTGCGACGTTGGGAGCATGACCCGAGCCATCCCGCGATGCGGGTGAATCTGGACGCCTGTATCCAATGCAACCTGTGCGTCCGCGCCTGTCGCGAGGTCCAGGTCAACGATGTCATTGGCATGGCGTATCGGAATGCCGAAGCGAAGATCGTATTCGATTTTGACGACCCGATGGGATCATCCACCTGCGTCGCCTGCGGCGAGTGTGTGCAGGCCTGTCCGACCGGCGCGCTGATGCCCGCCGCGTATCTCGATGAGAACGAAACACGCGTGGTCTGGCCCGACCGCAAGGTTGACAGTCTTTGCCCTTATTGCGGTGTCGGCTGCCAGGTGACCTACGAGGTCAAGGACGAGAAAGTGGTTTACGCGACCGGGCGCGACGGTCCGGCAAACCACAACCGGCTGTGCGTGAAGGGTCGTTTCGGGTTCGATTATATTCATCACCCGCATCGGCTGACGCGACCTCTGGTACGTTTGCCGGGCGTTGCGAAGCACGCCATGGATCAGGTGGATCCAGCGAACCCGTGGACGCATTTCCGCGAGGCGACGTGGGAAGAGGCGTTGGACCGCGCCGCGTCCGGGCTCGCGCGCATTCGGGACGATAAGGGCGCCAAGGCTCTGGCCGGATTTGGTTCGGCCAAGGGATCGAACGAGGAAGCCTATTTGTTCCAGAAGCTGGTGCGGACCGGCTTCGGCTCGAACAACGTCGATCATTGTACGCGGCTGTGTCACGCGTCTTCCGTCGCCGCGTTGATGGAGGGGCTCAACTCCGGCGCCGTGACCGCGCCATTCTCGGCGGCGCTGGATGCCGAGGTGATCATCGTGATCGGCGCGAACCCGACGGTGAACCATCCCGTCGCCGCCACCTTCATCAAGAACGCGGTTAAGGAACGCGGCGCGAAACTGATCGTGATCGATCCGCGCCGCCAGACGTTGTCACGCCATGCTCTGCATCATCTGGCATTCAAACCCGGCAGCGACGTCGCGCTGTTGAACGCGCTGTTGTCGACGATCATCGAGGAAGGTCTCACCGACGAGCAGTACATCGCCGGCTACACCGAAGGTTACGAGGCGCTGCGGGACAAGATGAAAGACTTCGCACCGGAGCGGATGGAAGCGGTGTGCGGCATTCCGGCGGCGACCCTGCGTGAGGTCGCGCGGCTGTACGCCAAATCCCGCGCCTCGATCATATTCTGGGGCATGGGCATCAGCCAGCACGTCCATGGCACCGACAACGCGCGCTGTTTGATCGCGCTGGCGTTGGTGACAGGCCAGATCGGCCGCGCCGGCACCGGGCTGCATCCATTGCGTGGTCAGAACAATGTACAGGGCGCGTCCGACGCGGGCCTGATCCCGATGGTGTATCCGGATTATCAGTCGGTCGAGAAACCGATGATCCGTGAGATGTTCGAGACGTTCTGGGACACGAAACTCGACCCCGTGCGCGGACTGACGGTCGTCGAGATCATCAACGCGATTCACGCGGGCCAGATCACCGGCATGTATATCGAGGGCGAGAATCCCGCCATGTCGGATCCGGACCTGAACCATGCGCGTGAGGCTCTGGCGAAGCTGGAGCATCTGGTCGTGCAGGATCTGTTCCTGACGGAGACGGCGTTCCACGCCGACGTCGTGCTGCCGGCCTCCGCCTTCGCGGAAAAGAGCGGAAGCTTCACCAACACGGATCGCCGGGTGCAACTGGCGCGGCCAGTGATCAAGCCTCCCGGCGACGCACGCCAGGACTGGTGGATTATCCAGGAGATCGCCCAACGCCTTGGCCTTTCCTGGACCTATACCGGGCCGAGCGACGTCTTCGCCGAAATGGCCCAGATGATGCCGTCGTTCAAAAACATCACATGGGAGCGGTTGGAGCGCGAAGGCGCGGTGACGTATCCGGTGGATGCGCCGGACAAGCCCGGCAACGAGATCATTTTCTACGCCGGGTTCCCGACCGAGAGCGGACGCGCGAAGATCGTTCCGGCCAACGTGTTGCCGCCCGATGAAGTGCCGGACGACGACTATCCGATGGTGCTTTCCACCGGCCGGGTGCTGGAGCATTGGCATACCGGGTCGATGACAAGGCGCTCCGGCGTGCTCGACGCGATCGAGCCAGAGGCGATCGCCTTCATGTCGCCGCGGAATCTTTGGCGGGCCAAGATCAACCCTGGCGATTTCATTCGGATCGAAACCCGCCGCGGAGTGGTTGAGGTGAAGGTGCGCTCGGATCGCGATGTGCCCGAGGGAATGGTGTTCATGCCGTTCTGTTACGCCGAAGCCGCGGTCAACCTGTTGACCAACCCGGCGCTGGATCCGTTCGGGAAGATCCCGGAATTCAAGTTCTGCGCGGCGCGCGTTACGGCGACCGCGGAGGTCGCGGCGGCGCAGTGAGGAGCAGCATCAGAAGTCCAGCAGGTTGTCCTTGAAGTGCCTGTGCGGATAGCCGGTCCGGGTCAGTCCCTGCCGCTGCAACTCCGGCACCAGACCGTCGCAAATCTCCATGACGTAGCGCCGGTCGAATGTCCCGTTGAAGAACAGGAACCCGTCGCCGCCGACTTCTTCCATGATGTCCCGCATCATCCCCGCCACGTGACTGATTGTCCCGGTGAAGTCGATGCCGGCCTTGGTCGCCTGGCTCATCGCGACCTGTCTGGGCGTCTTGCCGATCCATTTCGCGAGCGAGGACTGGTGACCGTTCGTGGTCAGGTCCGCCGGCAGCGGCTCATCCAGATCGAATTTGGCGAAATCGATGTTGGTCAAACGTGACATCGACGAAAGCTGCAGATCCAAATGGCGCGCGAAATCCTCTTGGTGCGACCGCCGACGCTCGCGCGCGGCTTCCATCGTGGTATCGACCAGGGGATAGGCGAGAAACAAGATTTTGACGCTGTCCGGATCGCGCCCGGCGGCAACGGCGCGCGCCCGCACATCAGCGCGGTACTGCTTCATTTCCGCGACGTTGACCGCGTCGGTGATGATCGTATCGGCCCACTTCGCGGCGAATAACTGGCCGCGCGGCGACCCGCCGGCCTGACAGATCACTGGCCGTCCTTGCGGCGAACGAGGCGCATTCAACGGTCCGCGACACCGGAAATAACGGCCTTCATGATTGACCGCGTGGACCTTGTTGCCATCGGCGAACAGCGGCGTCTCACGGTCCAGCACGACGGCGTCCGGTTCCCACGCATCCCAGAGTTTCGTGACCAGGTCGGCGAATTCGTCCGCCAGTTCGTAACGCTCATCATGCGGAACCTGACCGTCGCGGCCGTAGTTCTGCGCCGCGCCGTCATTGCTGCTGGTGACGCAGTTCCAGCCGATGCGGCCTTCCGTCACGTGATCGAGTGAATTGACCAACCGGGCCAGCAGGAACGGAGGATACTCGGTCACTGACAGCGTGGGGACCAGGCCGAGATGCTTCGTCGCCTGCGCGAGATACGGCACCAGCACGGCGGGGTCGAGTTTCGGCGTGCTCGCGGCATATTTCAGGTAGGTGTCGTGGTTGCCGCGGAACGTGTAAGGCACCATCGAGGAATCCTCGATAATGAGGTAGTCGAAGCAAGCTCGCTCCATGCCGCGCGCGAGATCGACGAACAGGTCTGGCATCATCCAGCGGGCGACGTCGCTGCCGGGCCAATCGCCGCGCCAGGACTTCGGACCGTAACCCTGGGACAGGAACCAGGCGAGATGGAATTGTCGTTTTCCCATCGCATCATACCTCGTGGCTACGCGCGTGCGTCGATCAGCATATCACTCGCGTTGGCGATCGCGGTCAAAGGACGCGGGCAACGCACCATGCGAGCCGGTCCGATCGTATTGAGCGCCGGGACCGCGATGTCGCAATCGCTCTGATGAAACTCACAGCGCGGGCCGAACCCGCAACCTGGAGGCATGTTCGACAGGTCCGGCGGATAGCCGACAATCGACGCGAGCCGCCCGCCGCGCGAGTCGGCTTGCACCGTGGAGCGTAACAATCCCGCCGTGTAGGGATGCGCGGGTTGGGCGATGACCGCGCCCACCGGTCCGGTTTCGACGAAGCGGCCCGCGTACATGACCGCGATCCGATCGGCGACCTCGCAGGCCACGCCGATATCGTGGGTGACGAAGATGGTCGCCATGCCAAGTTCCTCTTGCAGTGAGCGCAGCAGCAAAAGGATCTGGATTTGCACGGTCGCGTCGAGCGCTGTCGTCGGCTCGTCGGCCAGCAACAAAGCGGGTCGGCAGGACAGCGCCAGCGCGATCATCGCGCGTTGCCGCAACCCACCGGATAATTCGTGCGGAAACGCATCGAGGCGACGCGCCGCGGAGGGAATTTGGACCATCTCCAGCAGTTCCAGCGCCCGCTTGCGCGCCGCGCGCCAGGAAATGTGTTCGTGCGCGACGATCGTCTCGGCGATCTGCGTGCCGATGCTGAACACCGGATCGAGCGCGGTCATCGGCTCCTGAAAGATCATCGCGGCGACCGGACCGCGCACCGAATTCAACTGCTGTTCCGTCATCGCCGTGACGTCGTGGCCGGCCAGGCGAATGCGGCCACCGATCCGCGCATGTGGCGGCAACAGACGCAGCAGCGCGCGCATGGTGACGGTTTTGCCGGAGCCCAACTCGCCGAGCAGACACAGCACCTCACCGGCCGCGAGTTGGAACGACACGCCGTCGACAACCTGAACATCGATATCGCGATTGACGAAACGAACCGACAAATCGGTGACGTCCACGACAGGGTCAGGCGGCATGCGCGATGCCTCCCGCGAGGCTGTGGCCGCTGCCCAGAATAACCGCGTGGCAGGCAACCTGATGCGCCCCCGCGATGTCGGTCAGGGCGGGTTCATGCGCGGCGCAGACACTTTCCGCGATCGCGCAGCGGGTGCGAAACCGGCAACCCGAAGGCGGACGCACGGGGTTCGGCGGATCGCCCGCCAACGGGACAGCGGTGACGCGATGCGCCGGATCCATCGACAGACGAGAGGCGAACAGAGCCCGCGTGTAAGGGTGGGCCGCGTTCGCGTAGATGCTGTCCACCGGCCCGATCTCGACAATTCTTCCGAGATACATCACCAGCACGCGATCCGCGACATGCTGTACCACGTTCAGATCGTGCGAGATGAAGATATACGTCAGGCTCAGCCGTTCCTTGAGGTCGGCCAGCAGGTTCAGCACTTGCGCCTGCACCGATTTATCCAGCGCGGAGACTGACTCATCCAGGATCAGCAGCCGCGGATTGAGTGCGATACCGCGCGCGACGTTGACCCGCTGGCGCTGCCCGCCGGACATCTCGTGCGGGTAACGATCGCCGAACAGATCCGGATCCAGCCCGACCAGCCGCAACGCCTTGTGCGCTTCCTCCCGCGCGCGCGCCGCCTTCATGCCGTGCACCTTGAGGCCGAATGCGATCTCCGCCGTCGCCGTGTGGCGCGGATTGAGCGAGGCGTAGCTGTCCTGGAACACCATCTGCATGTTCCGGCGCAATTCGCGCAGCGTAATGCCGCCGTGCCCGACCGGATCGCCGTCGATAACGATCTCACCCGCGTCCGGCTCGATCAGGTGCATCAGCAGCCGCGCGGTGGTGGACTTGCCGCAGCCGGACTCGCCGACCACGCCCAGAGTTTCACCCTTCATGACGGTGAAGCTGATGCCGTCAACCGCCTGCACATGGGCATTGACGTTGCCAAGCGGCCCACGCAGAGGAAAGTACTTGCGCAATCCGGTCACCGACACCATCGGCTGCCGCGGACCACCGCGGTCGCGCTCGCGCTCGCTCACGCCCGCACATCCATGGCGGTTCGCAAACTGTCGCTGAGCAGATTGAAGCTGACCGACGCGGCGAAGATCATGGCGCCGGGCAACACCGCGTTCACCGGCGCGACATAGATCGCCTGCCGCAACGTATTCAGCATCAGCCCCCAGTCGGCGATCGGCGGCGCCGCGCCGAGCCCAAGGAACGACAAACCGGAGGAGATGATGATCGCGATGCTGACGAGGCTCGACGCGTAGGTCAGGATTGGTCCGGTCACGTTGGCCAGCACGTGCTGCAGGATGATGCGCGGGGCGGAGGCGCCGGTCGCGCGCGCCGCTTCCACGTAATCCTGATTGCGAACCTGCGTTGTCACGCTTTCGGCAACTCGCGCGATCGGCGGAATGAACACCAGGGTCAGCGAGATCAGGCTGTTGACGATACCCGCGCCGAGCACGCCCGCCATCGCGACCGCCAGCAGCACGGACGGAAACGCATAGAACACGTCGATGACGCGCATGATCGCCATGTTGACGTGGCGGCCAAAATATCCGGCGGTAACGCCCAGCGAACCGCCGAGGATGGTGGCGAGGATGACGGGCGCGAGACCCATGGTCAGCGAGACGCGTCCACCATAAATCAGCCGCGACAGCATGTCGCGACCCAGTTCGTCAGTACCCAGAAGGAAGTGCGGGCTGAGCGGGGGCAGCAGACGACGGATCATACTGGTCTTGTATGGATCGGCGGGCGCGACCCATGGTGCGAAAATCGCCGACAGCGCGATGGTCGCCAGGATGATCGCGCACAGCAACGCCACCTTGTCGCGCAGCACATGCCGCG
Source organism: uncultured Alphaproteobacteria bacterium (assembly GCA_963719675.1). Taxonomy (GTDB): domain Bacteria; phylum Pseudomonadota; class Alphaproteobacteria; order Acetobacterales; family Acetobacteraceae; genus Rhodopila. The sequence continues at coordinate 39,839 of CAVRDN010000097.1, forward strand.
TGACACGACGCCAGAACCCTCCGGTTCCGCGCCGGCGTGCCGTCTGGGCCGCTCCGGCGAATGCCGCGTTTTCGACGACAGCGCTCATGTGCGGCGCACGCGTGGATCGATCGCGGTCTGCAGGATATCGACCGCGAGATTGGTCAGCACGAAGAACGTGGCGAGCACGATGACCGTGCCTTGCAGCAACGGCAGATCGCGCGTGGCGATCGCGGCGTTGAGCAGAAATCCCGTGCCCGGCCAGGCGAACACCGTCTCCACCAGAATGGACCCACCGAGCAATTGCGCGAATTGCAGACCCATGATCGCCAGAACGGGGGGCGCGGCGTTCTTGACGATATGCAGGAAAATGCGTGCCCGGCCGAGGCCTTTCCCGCGCAATGTCTGAACGAATTCCTGACGTCGCACCTCGATCACCACGGCGCGGACCGAACGGGCCAATACCCCGCCGGGGATCATCGCCAGAGTAACGGCGGGCAGGATCAGGTGCCGAATATCATCCGATGTGAACAGCCACACATGCGTTCCGGCCGGTCCGATGCCGGTCGCGGGCAGTGCGCGCCAGAGCACGGCGAAGATCACCACGAGCACCATGCCCAGCCAATAGTGCGGAATGGAAATGCCGGTGACGGCGAACGCGGTCACCGAGCGATCGGTGGCCCGCCGGTCGGAAAACCCGGCGACCAGACCCAGTGCGATGCCGAATGTGAACCCAATCAGGATGGCGGCGATCGCGAGCAACGCCGTGTTGGCGACCGCCGGCATCACCTCGCCGACCACTGGCCGGTGCGTCATGATCGAGGTGCCGAAGTCGCCTTCGGCCACGCGTCCCAGCCATTTCAGGTATTGCACCGGAAGCGGTTTGTCGAAGCCGTATTCCGCCTTGATCTCGGCGACCACCTGCGCCGACGCATTCTCCGGCAACACGGCGCTGATCGGATCGCCCGGCGCCAGGTGTATGAACGAGAAGCAAACAACCGTGACGCCAACAATGATCGGTAGCGTGTAAAGCAGCCGGCGCAGAATGTATAAATGCATATTATCCAACCGAGACCGGGGTCAGATCCTGATACCAGCTCTGCGCCTCCACATAGCCCTTTACGTTCGGTCCGAGCGCACGCGGGTTGAGGTCGTGCACGACCCAGATCCACATCGACTGATCGACGATCCGGGCATGCAATTCAGCCAGCAGGGCATCCTGCTTCGCCGAATCGAATTCGACCTTGGCGCGTGACGCGAGATCATCCGAGATCGGGTCGGAAAAATCACCCCAGTTGTAACCCCCGGGCGGCTTCTTCAAACTCCATGCGGTGCCGATGAGCCCGATGTCCGGATCCGTGAACGACCAGGAATTGTTGAGCCCATCGACGCCTTTATTTTCCGGCGCATCGACGCCGCCACGTCGGCGCGCGCGCAACGCCTCCCATTCCATGGTGTCGAACGACACCTCGAAGCCGACGTCCCGCAGGTTCTCCTGGATGAACTCGTTCATCGGCAGCGGCTGCATCTGACCGGATCCCGCCGTCGAGATCGCGAACTTCACCTTCGCGGGTTTGCTCGGCGAAAAGCCCGCGTCTTTCATCAACGCTTTCGCCGCGTCGGGATCGTACTTGATGTCGAAGGTCGGCTTGCCGAACCACGGATGCCCCGGCGTCACATGGCCTTTCGCCGGCACCGCCAGCCCGCCCAGAAGTTTGACCAGCCCATCGCGGTCGATACCGAGGTTGGCGGCCTTGCGAACGCGAATGTCACGGAACGGAGAGCTCGGCAAAAAGCTGAGCTGATACGGCCAGATATGCGGATACACGTTGGTCACGAGCTGCATGCCTGAGGATTTGATCCGCGGCACCGCGTCGGGTGGGGGCGCCTCGATCCAGTCGACCTGGCCGGACAACAGCGCGGCCAGGCGCGTCGAGGAATCCGGAATGCAACGCAGGATCATCCGCTCGGATTTCGGCACCCGATTCGGATCCCAGTAGTCACTGTTGCGGCGCAGTTCCGCACGGTCTCGCGGCACCACTTTCTCCATGACCCACGGGCCGGTGCCGGACGGGCGATCGGCGACTTTCGCCCAATCGCCGCCAAGTTCCTTCCAGCGCGCCGGACTGGACATGAAGATGTTGACGACCTGATAGGGATACACGGCATCGGGTGACGTGGTGACGATCTCCACCGTCATCTTGTCGAGCGCGCGATAAGACGCCGTGGTGCCGATCCAGGGCCCGGATTGCGTTACCTGTGCCTGATCGTATTGCGGCGACGACTTGTTCAGCAGCTTGTCGAGGTTCCAGATCACCGCATCCGCGTCGAACGCGCTGCCGTCGTGAAACTTAACACCGGGACGCAGCTTGAAGGTCCATTTCGTCTTCGTTTCGGGATCGACACTCCAGCTCAGCGCGAGGCCCGGAACCAGCGCCGCCGCACGATCAGCGTGGGACAGATCCCAGTTGATCATCGCGTCGTACAGCGTGTAGCCGATGAAGCGCTGGCCCTCACCGCCCTGGCTGGGCTGACCTGTCGTCAGCGGAATATCGGCGATGGTCATGCCGACACGCAGCACGGATCCAGCTTCATCCGCGGCCCGCGCGCGCGGCGCCAGACCGGCCGCCGCGACACCAGCCAGAGCGGCACGGCGGGAAAGGCGCATCATGCGGTCTCCGTCACTGCCAGAACCGGCCGTTTCGCGCGCCAGGGCGTGGCCTTTTCATAAGCGTCGCCGACCCGCAGCACGGTCGCGTCATCGAACAGACGGCCGCAGATCTGCAACGAAAACGGCATGCCGTTGGTGGCGAAACCGGAGCACACCGACAACGCCGGATTGCCGCCGACATTGAACGGCGTGGTGAACGAGGAACGGGTGAACAGCGACGAGGGCGGGATCGGCTCCAGCTTTCCGGCTGGCTCAGAAGTCGGCAGCATCAGCACATCGACTGTCGCCATGACGGCCTGCATGGCGCGTGCCAGATCGGTGCGCATACGCATCGCGTTGATGTATTCCTCGGCGCGGACCAGGCCGCCGGCGATGATGCGATACCGCAGGCTGGCGCCAAACAGTTCCGGACGGGTGCGCAAATCCTTGCCATGGATGGTGAACAGTTCCGCCACGGCGATGGTCTTCTTGGCATCGTCGAACTGCCGCAGCGGTGGCAGTTTCACGGGACGGACCAGACAGCCCAGTCCGCGGAAAACCTCCAGCGCGGCCTCGAACGCGGCTTTGGTCTCGGGCTTTGGCGGGTCTTCGTCTTCCAGCCAGGTCATCGGCACACCGATGGTCAGGCCTTTCACGTCGCCGGTCAAGCGCGGCGGTATAATCCGGGATCGGCTTATCGGCTGACCCGGGATCTTCGGGATCATGACCGGCGATCACCTGCATCAGAATCGCCAGATCTTCGCACGTCCAGGCGAGCGGACCGGCGTGGTCGTGACTGAAGCAATTCGGAATGACCCCGCGACGGCTGACCAGCCCGTAGGTCGGCTTCAACCCCGCGATGCCGCACGCCGCCGCCGGCCCGCGGATCGACCCGCCGGTATCGCTGCCCAATGTCGCGGGAGCAAACCCCGCCGCGATCGCCGCGCCCGAACCCGACGAGGAGCCAGCCGGCGAATATTCGCGGTTCCACGGGTTGCGCGCGGGTGGGAACAGCACGTCCCACGACGGTCCGCCGTGCGCGAACTCCCACGTGGCGTTCTTTCCCAACAGCACCGAGCCGGCCGCTGTCAGCTTCTCCTGGCAGAACGAGTTCCGGGTTGGGACGTTATCCGCCAACAGCTTCGACATCGCGGTGGTGCGGATACCGGCGGTTTCGTAAATATCTTTCAGGCAATACGGAATACCGTGCATGCGGCTGACCGGACCGCTCGTCATGATTGTCGCTTCGGCCGCCTTCGCTTCGTCCCGCGCACGGTCCGCGGTCAACGTGACGAAGCTGTCCAGCAGATGATCGAACGCTTCGATCCGGGCGAGATACGCCTCGGTCAATTCCACCGGCGACACTTTGCGTGTCGCGATCAGGTTCGAAGCCTCGGCGATGGTGAGGAATGTCAGGTCCGACACGATTTATTCTCCCACCGGCATGAACTTCGCCGGCACGAAGACATGCGCCGGCTCGTCGCCGCGCGGCCGGCCGGTGGGAATCCGATCGATCATGCGCCGGACGTTGCGATATGCGTCGATCAGTTCCGGCAGATATTCCGCCGGCAGATCGAGGCCGGCCTGCCGCGCGAGCAGCACGATCTCGTCCTGGGTCGGTTTGTCGCTCATTCGGAAACTCCAAGAGTGGGCATACGGCTGGTCCAGTCGGTCGCGCGCTCATAGGCATCGCCGATCCGCAGCACGGTGGCTTCGGCGAACGGCGCGGCGGCGATCTGCATCGCGAGCGGCAGATTATGTTCGCCAAATCCGACGGGAATTGACAACGCGGGTACGCCCGCGAGCGAGAACGGCATCGAGACGTTGACTCCGCGCCGGAAGAAGTCGGCGCCATCCGGAACCGCCGGATCGGCGGCATTGAGCCACGTCGCGGTGACCAGCGCATCGTAGCGGCTGAACTTCGCCAGCAGCCCGCGCGCGAGGTCGTTCCGCCAGCGTTGCGCTCCCAGATAGTCCTCGGCGCGGATGAATACGCCGCCGACCACGCGTTGACGCAGTTTCGCGCCGAACGCTTCTGGCCGCGTGCGCAGGTCTGGCGCGTGAATCGCGAACAATTCGCTGGTGGATATGAGCGTTTTGCAATCGCAATAGTCGGCGAGGTCGGGCATCGCGACCTCTTCAACGATCGCTCCCAGGCCCGCCAGAACGGCGGCGGCGCGATCGACACCGTCGGCCACCTCGCGGGTTGCCTCGTCGGCGTACCAATCGCGGATCAGGCCGATCCGCATGCCCTTGATGTCGCCGCCCAGCGCCGCCGTGTAATCCGGGATCGGCACATCCGCGCTGCCGGGATCGAGCGGGTCATGGCCGGCGCAAACCGCCAGCATCAGAGCGCAGTCGCGGACCGTGCGGGTCATTGGGCCGCAATGATCCATGGAGAAGGTGTTGGGTTGCACGCCGCGGCGGCTCAGCAGGCCGTAGGTCGGCTTCAACCCGACGATCCCGCAACAGGCCGCGGGCCAGCGGACCGAGCCGCCAGTGTCGGTTCCAATCGCCGCCGGGACGAACCGCGCGGCGACCGCCGCACCCGAGCCCGATGATGATCCGCCCGGCAGGTAGTCCGTGTTCCACGGATTGCGCGGCGGCGGCCATGGCAGGTCCCATGCCGGTCCGCCAAGCGCGAACTCGAATGTCCCGAGTTTGCCGAGCAGGATGCCACCGGCGTTCTCCAACAGCGCCGTCAAATGGGCGTCCGACGCGGCTTGCGTATCCGGCATCAGCCGTGAATGCGCTGTCGTGCGCACGCCGGCGACATCGACGATGTCTTTCAACGCATACGGGATGCCATGGAAGGGCCCCCGGTAGCGGCCCGCCTTGATCTCCGCCTCAGCCGTCAGCGCGGCGTGGCGCGCGCGTTCGGCGGTCACGGTAATGAAGCTGTGGATGCTCTGATCGTAGCGGGCGATTCGTTCGAGGCACGCCTCGGTCAGGGTCACCGGAGAGAGTGTCCCCGATCGGATCGCGAGAGCGAGATCGGCGATATCGAGGGTGGCCGGGTCCGACAGGTCGGGACGCGGTGAATGATCCATTGTCATACCCCTGTGTCATGCCGTGTTGATCCGGGGTTGCCTCTGGAGAAAGCAAGTCTGGTGCCAGGCGACCAAATGGATGAGTGTCGGCGCGTTTCTGGCGAGAAATTGATCATATCCGCAGTGGTACGAAACGATTTCACCACCATTCAGATCACAAATTCATCATGTTGACCCGATTGTACGCACATCGCGCCCAGTGGGTTTCCTGAACGCGCCGCGAGGCATGTCCAAATCTCTGGCACACTGGTTGCACCGCTCGCCGGACACGCATGGAGAGCCATGGTCCAGGCGACACGAATGCGGATGACGGTTTTGACCGCGGGAGACCAACGATGACCGAACACATATGGGACAAATTCCTCACCGAGCGCGATAAGGCCGTGTTCGCGGCTGGCGGTTTCGGCGCTCTGGGCGGGCTTCGGCAAACGCCCGGCATTGGTGGTGATCGACGTCAACTGGCTGTTCTGCGGCGACCGCCCCGAACCCATCCTGGACAGCATCAAACGCTGGCGGAGTTCCTGCGGCGAGGAAAGCTGGGTCGCCGTCGAATATATTCGTCAACTCGTCGAAGCCGCACGCGGCAAGGGTCTGCCGGTCATCTATACAACGAACTATTACCGGCAAGGCGATAACTGGGATGCCGGCAGTTGGCGTTGGAAAAACAAACGCCGCGACGAAGACAGGACACGCTCCGCCACCAACCTCGATCCCTCCCAAATCGTCACCCCAATCGCTCCTGGGCCGCGCGATATCGTGATCCACAAACAGAAGCCGTCCGGCTTCTTCGGAACCAACCTCGCGGCGTACTTAACGCTTCTTGGTTGCGACAGCGTCGTGATCACCGGCACCACGACCTCCGGCTGCGTGCGCGCCACGGCGGTCGATGCGTTCAGCCTGAATTATCGCGTGGCGCTGGCCGAGGAAGGCTGTTTCGATCGCAGTCAGGCGAGCCACGCGATCAGCCTGTGCGACATGCACGCGAAATACGCCGACGTCGTGAAGACGGCGGATGTGCTATCGTTCTTCGCGTCGCTGCCGGATGGGTTATTCGACCTGCCGGCGGGCACCACGCCTCCACCGGCCCGCATGGCCGCGGAGTGACGCGCGGTCGGTGGCGGAGAATCTATCATGACCCACACGCGCATTCGTCAGTTCAACACCAAGGACACGTATCCCGAACAGCAGCTCGACAATGACCTCTGTCAGGCGGTGATCGCACGCGGCACGATTTATCTGCGCGGGCAATGTCCGCAGGACCTCGATACCAGCGTCAGCGTCGCGATCGGCGATCCGGCCGGGCAGGCCGAGCAGGTGATGCGCAACATCGATCAACTGTTGCGTGAGTGCGGCGCGTCGCTGGAGCACATCTGCAAGGTCACGGTGTATCTGACCGACATCCGTTCCCGCGAGACGATTTATCGCGTGTTGGGCCGTTGGATGAAAGGCGTGTTCCCGGTGTTCACCGGGCTCGTGGTGGTCGCTCTGGCCCGGCCGGAATGGCTGGTGGAAGTCGATGTGATCGCCGCATTGCCGGAGCCCTGACGCGGATTATTGGTTGCCGGGCACGCCGTAGGACGGCGCCGTGCTGGGATCGAGCGCCCGGGTCACATAAGACGCCATCTGAGGTTGCCAGACAGCCCACAGCCGGGCCAGTTCATCGAGCGGTGCCTCATGCCAATCAACTCGCAAATCGGCGACCGGCCACGCGACCGTGTCCACCATGACCATCCCGCAGGAGCGGATCGGCCCGGCTTCGCCACCCGCGGTGAGGCCCGCCGCCATTGCGTCGATCACGCGCTGGCCGAGATCGACGCCCGGTTCCGCCGCTTCGAATGCGCTGACGATAGCGCGTGGCACATTGGTGTTCGCCAGCAAATTGCCGGCGGAAACGACATCGCGCCCTTGCGCCATGGCATGAACCCCAAGCACGCGTCCGCCGGAAAAGCACGCGGTCTTCCCCCGTCGGTCGATCATCGTGAGTTGACGAAAGGCGATATGCGGCGCCACGCGTCGCAGGATCGCGCACGCGTCCTCGGCGTCGGCGCCAAGACTCATCAGGTCGAGTCCTTGCGGGCCGAGCCGCGGGTCGGTGATGTTTTGCGTCGTGACCGCGCCCACGCCGGCTCGGGCGAACGCGCAACGGGCGGCCACCGCCGGGGAGGAAGACGCGACCGCCGCGGCGAAACGGCCGGTCGAGGCGCAACGCGCGGCGATGGAAAATGTCATTCGCTGCCTCTTTCATTTGCGTGTGACCGCAACGTTATGCGCTGAGAAAATCCAGCGCCGTCAATGCGTGCACGCGAGTTCACGGCGTCGAGTTCGTCGAGCCTCACATATTCATCGGGCCCGCCCATGTTGTGGGGCGTCGGACCGTAAACCACGGTCGGCACGCCCGCGGCGCGATAGAGCCGCGAGTCGGAACCGCCGACCCGCATGTTGACCGCGGGTGTCTCTCCCAGCACTTCGGCTGCCACCGACGCGCAACGTCGCACGATTTCCGAGCCTGGATCGGTGTAGTTCGGCGCCACGCAGCGCAATTCGCGCCACGTGACGCCCTCGCGTCCGAGCAGCGCGGCTTGCAACGCCGCGCGCGCGGAAGCGATCGTTACGCCGACCGGCAAACGAATATCGACCGAAGCACTGGCCCTGGCGGGCACGAGGTTCGGCAATGCGCCGCCCTCCATGCGCGCGATGTTGACCGTAACCGAGGACAACACGCCGCTTTCGCCAACGCCGCACAGGGCTTCCGACAAAGGCTTCGCGGCGCCGATCGCCTGGGCCACGGCATCGGGCGCATCCACATCAAGTGTGTTGAGCGTGGACAACGCATCCAACGCCGCGCGCAACCGATCGACCGCGTTCACTCCAAGATGCACGTGCGCGCCGTGCGCGGCCCGCCCCACCGCGTCGATCTCAATCCACAGGAAGCCCTTTTCACCGAAGCGCAACACCAGCGGCGAACCGGCGTCGCCCACGATCGCCGCGTCTCCCGTCGCATGCGGCACCGTATCGATCAGGAATTTCGTGCCAAGCGGTCCCATGCTCTCCTCGTCGCCGCCGAGCACGAGAACCGCCTCGCCAGACCATAGCGCGCGATGTTCGGCGAGCAACGCCAGCGCCATCATCGAACAGGCGATGCCGCCTTTCATATCGGCGGCGCCGCGGCCGTATAACTTACCGTCCCGAAGTTCCCCCGCGGGATTGACAGTCCAGGCCGCGGGCTCGCCGACCGGAAACGTATCCAGGTGACCATTGAAGATGATCCGCCGCCCGGGCCGCGCTCCATGAACGCGCGCCACGAGATTCACAATGGTTTCCGATCCGGGGTGAACCGTCACCTCCGCATCCGGTATCAGACGCGTGAGCAACTCGCGCGCGGTCCCGGCAACGACGCGTGTATCGTTCGGAGGATTGGGCGACGCCGCCGCCACGAGACGCAGCGCCAGCTGTGCGACCCGATCCACGCGAGACGCGGCCGCATTGGCGAACGTTCCGCGCTCGGCAGGCGACAACGACATGCGGCTACGCCCGGCGCACGACGACCTCAATCGGCGTCGGACCAAAGCCCGCCGCCGGATTGGAGCGTTGCGGGCAATTCGACAGCACCGCGATTACCGGCATATCCGCGATGAGTTCGACATGATCCCCCGGCTTCGATAGTCCCGCCTCGATCGCCATGCCGCCATCCTGTCGCACCGGCACATTCATGAAAAAGTTGACATTGGCGACGATGTCCGATGGCGACAGCGACCAACAGGCGAGCTCCGTTACGAAGTTCGCGTGACAGGCGTGGGTATCTTTCATCCCGTAGCGCGCGAGGTTGCTCCATGTGCTGCAACACCCGCCGATCGTGTCATGCCGCCCGCACGTATCCTCCACGATGCGCATCAACACCTGAGCGCGATCGGAATATAGCTTTGTTCCCTGTCCAAGATAAATATTGCCGTTGATCTTCATCGTATTGGCCGCGTTGTAGCGATCCACGGGCAACGTCGCCGCGTAACACAGGAAATCGACCGCCTGCTGGCCATGCGTGTCGATAATGCGAAGGCGCTCGCCGGTGTCGAGCCGAACGGAAAAACCGCCACCGGCCGGAATGGTTCGCCGCGAAATTTCGCCGGGCAACACGCGCGCGTTCATTTTTTCCTCCGCCACACGTTGCGGGCTCGATCGCAACGTCAGTATGCTGATCACCGCGCGCGCGACGCAAGCGGAAAGGAAGCTTCATGCGGCAGACGGAGGGCGAAGGCATCGGCCAATCCGTGCCTCGTCTTGAAGACGACCGTTATTTGCGCGGCAAGGGCGAGTTCATCGCGGACATCCGTCTCGCCAACATGCGCGATCTGGCGTTCGTTCGCAGTCCAGTGGCGCATGCGCGCATTCGCGGGGTTCGCAAGCCGCCTGGCGCAGAACTCACGGTGTTCACCGCCGCCGATCTGAGCGGCGTGCAACCGATCGTCGCGATCTCCGCTTTGCCAGGCTTCAAAGCCTCCGTCCAACCGGTACTCGCGGATGGTAAGGTGCGGCATGTGGGGGAACCGATCGCCGTCTGCGTCGCCGCCAGCCGCGCTGCCGCCGAGGACCTCGCCGCCGCCGTTGAAGTGGAGTTCGACGAACTGCCCGCCGTTGTCGATATGCGCACCGCGCTCAGCAGCGAAATCCGTGTGCACGAGCACTGGGACAACAACGTCTTTCTGGAAACGTTCATCGAGGTCGCGCCGGAGCGGTTCGCGACATCGGCGCCGATCGTGGTGCGCCGCCGGCTACGCACCGCGCGGCAATGCATGTCGCCAATGGAAGGGCGCGGGGTGGTCGCGACCTGGGATCGGCGCCTGGAGCAATTGCTCATTCATACCTCGACGCAGATGCCGCATATCGTACGCACCGAACTCGCCGGCTGCCTCGGCCTTCCGGAAGCGCGGGTCCGCGTTGTCGCACCCGATGTCGGCGGCGGCTTCGGCTACAAGGGGATTCTGTTGGCCGAGGAAGTTTGCGCGGGATGGCTTTGCCGCAAACTCGGTCATCCCGTTCGTTGGATCGAAGATCGCCGCGAACAACTCACCGGCAACGCGAACTGTCGCGAGCATGACTACGATATCACCCTGTACGCCGAGGTCGATGGCAGGCTGATCGGCATCGATGCCGAGGCCGTGGTCGATGCCGGCGCTTACTCGGCGTATCCGTTTTCGGCCTGCCTGGAAGCGGCTCAGGTGGCCTCGATCCTGCCCGGCCCGTACGTGATGCAGGCGTATCGGTGCCGAACATTTTCCGCCGCCACCAACAAGCCGCCGATCCTGCCCTATCGTGGCGTGGCGCGGGCCGGCGTGTGCTTCGCGCTGGAAGTCGCGCTCGATGCCGTGGCGCGTCAGGCGGGCCTCGAGCCGCATGAAGTCCGGTTGCGCAATCTGGTGCCCGCCAATGCGATGCCCTACGACAATATCACCGCGAAGCATTTCGACAGCGGCGATTACCCCGAATGCCTGCGCCGCGCCATCGCGGCGATCGACATCGCGGGCGTGCGGCGGCGTCAGGCGGACATGACCGGCGCGCTACGCATTGGTGTCGGAAGCGCGATTTTTTGCGAACAGGCGGCGCACGGAACATCGGTCTACGCCGGTTGGGGCATTCCGATGGTGCCAGGTTTCGAGCAGGCGGTGGCGCGCATGACCCCGGACGGCGGACTGGAATTGCGCGTCGGGATTCAGAGCCACGGGCAAGGACTGGAAACCACTCTGGCTCAGGTCGCGCATGAGGTGCTCGGCATCCCGCTCGCCGCGATCCGTGTCGTGCATGGCGACACCGCGTTGACGCCGTATTCCACCGGAACCTGGGGCTCGCGCTGCATGGTGACGGCGGGTGGCGCGGTCGGTACCGCATGCCGCGAACTCGCCGATCGCATCGCCGCCATTGGCGCGCACTTGTTGCAGACACCGGTTGAGACGGTGCGTGTCGGTAACGGTGAGGTCATCGGGCCGGCGGGCAGCGTGCCGATCGCGGAGGTCGCGCGCACCTGGTATCTGCGCCCGCAGGACCTGCCGCACGACGTCGCCTCGGGTGGCCTCGAGGTGACCTCCGGCTACAAGACGAAGCGCGACAGCGGCACGTTCAGTTATGCCGCCCATGCCGTCGTGGTTTCGGTCGATACCGAGCTCGGTGACATTCGCATCCTGGATTACGTGATCTGCGAGGACGGCGGCACACTGGTCAATCCGATGATCGTCGATGGTCAGGTGATCGGTGGCACCGCGCAGGGCATCGGCACCGCGCTTTACGAGGAGATGCCGTACGACGCGGCGGGCCAGCCACTTGGCTCGACGTTGGCGGACTACTTGCTTCCCGCAGCGACCGAAGTACCCGAGCCACGCATCCAGCACATGTCCACACCATCGCCGCTTTCGATGTTCGGTCAGAAGGGCATCGGCGAGGGCGGCGCGATCGGGCCACCGGCGGCGATCGCCAACGCGGTGAATGACGCGTTGGCACCACTTGGCGTGGAACTCACCGAATTGCCGATCACGCCACACCGCGTGCTCGCCGCCTTGCTGGCCCGCGCCGCGGCATGAAGGCCGCGGCGTTCGAACTCACCCGGCCGGATAGTCTCGAACAGGCGATTTCGATGCTCGTCGGTAATGGGGGCCGCGTAATGGCCGGGGGTCAGTCGCTGGGGCCCATGTTGAATTTGCGGCTCGCGCAACCCGGCAGCGTGGTACTGGTCAATCGACTTCCGGAACTCGCCGGGGTCGCCGCCGATGCCCACAGCGTGACGATCGGAGCCTGCGTGACTCACGCCGCGATCGCCGATGGTGGTGTGCCCGATATCGGCCTGAACATTTTATCGCGAGTCGCCAATGCCATCGCCTATCGCGCGGTGCGCAACCGGGGCACGATCGGCGGCAGCCTGTGTCACGCCGATCCCGCGGCGGACTGGGTGACCGTGCTGACCGCCCTCGGCGCGTCCGTTTTGTTGCATGGTCAGAACGGCGCACGGACCGTACCGGTTGCTGATTTCATTGGCGGGGCGTTCCGTCACTGCCGTCGCACCGGGAGAAATCCTGTGCGCGGTTCGAATACCTCGCCTGCCGAAGGATGCAGGGTGGGGTTATGTGAAGGCCTGTCGCAAGCCCGGTGATTTCGCCCATGCGATGGCCGCCGTTTTGCTCACCCCGCGCACGCGACGCGTGGTGATCGGCGCGCTTGGCGGCAGACCGCTGCTCCTGGAGGGCGAATCCGCCTCGCTTGATGGCGCGACGCGCGCGTTACGGATGATGGACGGATTGGACGACGTACGCCGTCACATGCAACGTGTCGTACTGACCCGAGCGCTGTCCGAGGCAGACGCATGAACCGCGTGACGTTCACGCTGAATGGCGAACCGGTCACGGCCGATATCGAGCCACGCACGCACCTCGCGGATTTCCTGCGCGACATGCTGGGTCTGACCGGCACTCATCTTGGTTGCGAGCATGGGGTTTGCGGCGCCTGCACCTTGCTGATCGATGGCGCACCGGCCCGTTCGTGCATCGCTTATACCGCCGCCTGTGAGGGGGCGGAGATCCACACGATCGAAGGACTGGAACACGATCCAACGATCGTCCGGCTGCGCGCCGCCTTCACGTCGGAGCACGCACTGCAATGCGGATATTGCACACCCGGAATGTTGGTCACCGCGCGCGATATCGTGCATCGGCTGCCCAATGCCGACGAGGCGACCGTTCGGCTGGAGCTCGCGGGTAATCTCTGCCGCTGCACAGGGTATGCGGGGATCGTCCGCGCGATTCGGCGCGTCCTGGCCGAAGGCGGGCCAACCGTCTGCGAAACGCCACGTGCATTGCCCATCCTCGCGGAGACCGCCGTCATTCCGCGAGCATCCGCGATGGCAACGCCGGGTGCCTCGCGAATCACCCAGACACTCTTGATCGATCTGCCGATACGCGACGTCTGGACGGCGATCCGCGATCCCGCGTTGGTCGCTTCCTGTGTGCCCGGTGCTCGGTTGAGCCGGATCGACGCGAACCGATTAAGCGGCGAAATGCGCGCCTCGCTCGGACCGATCGAGACCCTGTTCACCGGCGAGGGAACAATGGCATTCGATGACCACCACTGGCGCGCGGACCTGTCCGGCGATGGTGGCGACGCGAAGACCGGCACGCGGCTGAGCGCTCGTGCCGTGGTGACGTTGCGCGAACGCGATACCAACTCCACCGAAGCGCGCGTCGCGATCGATTACACGTTGCGTGGACCGCTGGCGCAATTCGCCCGCGCCGCCGTGATTCGCGAGTTCGCCGCCGAAATCGCCGGGATCACCGCGCGCGAACTGGCGGCGCGGGTGCGAGGTGTCTCGACAACGCCTGTCCCACCGCGGCTTTCGATCGGCGGCCTGCTGTGGCGCATCATCACGCGATGGCTGCGTCCGGGTCGCTGACAACGAAATGCGCCTAGACCGTAGACGACGGTGAAGGCTTGTCCGCGCCGGACAAAGGTTGCCTTGCCGCGACGAGCGGGAATGCGGATTGGATCCGCCATTCGCGGAGCCTTCAACCTCGGGGCAGCCGAAACGCGCTCAGCGGTTCCTCCGAATACGGCCTTGGCGCGCGGATCGCCGTCGCCGCGCGATCCAGATCCGCGACGAGAGCCCGGAGCGCGGGCAGGTCCTGTTCGGTTGGTTTCAGACCGGCCGCGGCGAGACGCGCCGCGAAGGTTGTTGTTTCCATCACGATGGTCCTTTTTGAAACGGTCAGCAGGCGAACACGGGTCGGCGCTGCCGCGTGCCCAAGGCCCTTTCCAACGCGTGGCCGACTTTGAGTACCAAGGCATCTTCGAAAGGCCGGCCGCCGATCTGAAGCGACAGCGGCAATCCCGCCGCGCTGAACCCGTCGCAGATCGACAGCGCCGGGTTGCCGGTTACGTTGAACGCGCGATTGAAGAACGGCTGGAATCCGGTCGCCATCGAATCCTCACCGATCTCCCGCGCCGGGCAGCGCGCGGTGGGGAACACCAGAATGTCCGCGGTTCGCATTGCGCTCGCGACTTCCGCGACAAGTTTCGCTCGTTGCCGCTGCGCATTGACATAATCGGCGCCGGACACGAACGCACCCGCCATCAGCCGCTGCCGTCCAAAGGCTCCATATAGCTCCGGCGTTTCCCGCAGCCACGCCTGATGGAACGCGTATGCCTCGGTGCGAGAGATCAGGCTGCCGGTATCAGCATAGACGCCGAACGGCGATAGCGTGACGTCGAACACGGCCGCGCCCATGTCGCGCAAGACCATCAGGGAGTTTTCCAGCGCCGCGATCGTTTCCTGATCGGTGCTGAGGTCCGTTTCGAAGAAATGCCGCACCACGCCCACCCGCAATCCCTTGAGATCGCCGGCAAGCGCCGAGGCGAAATCCGGCGCGGGCACGTCGGCACAGGCGTTATCCAGCGGGTCAAATTTCGTCAGCGCGTTCATCATCAACGCGCAATCTTCGCTGGTCCAGCACATCGGGCCGGCGTGATCGAGTGAGAACGACAGCGGAAGGATCCCGCGCCGGCTGAGCCAGCCATAGGTCGGCTTCAGCCCGGCGATGCCGCACCACGCGGCTGGACCGCGGATCGAGCCACCGGTGTCGGAGCCCATCGCTCCCATGCACAATCCCGCCGCGACCGCCGCGCCGGAGCCAGATGAAGAGCCCGATGGGTCGCGGGTCAGGTCCCATGGATTGCGCGCGGGCGGCCATGGCAGGTCGAACGAACTCCCGCCGATCGCGAACTCCCATGTCGAGAGTTTGCCGGTGAAGATCGCTCCCGCCTCGCGCAGACATCGCACGGTGAACGCGTCCTCCGCCGGGACATGGTCCTTGAACAACGCCGAGTGGCCGGTCGTCGCGACGCCCTTGGTGTTGTAAATATCCTTGAGCCCCACTGGAATGCCATGCAGCGAGCCTTTCCAGCCGCCGGCCACGATCTCGGCCTCGGCCTGGCGCGCGGCGGTCAGCGCCGCTTCCTCCATGACCAGGATGTGACTGTTCAGCTTTGGGTCCAGCGCTTTGATGCGCGCCATGAAAGCCTGGACCAGGTCGACCGGCGACAGCGCCTTCGTCCGCAGCTTCGCCGAGGCCTCCGCGATGGTCAGGAAATGGTGATCGGTCAAAACAGCGATCCTTTCAGAACGGGTCGGGCTGGCCCGTGCAATTCCTGTTCCAGAAAGCACCCGGGTTACGCCACGCGGCCATTGCGAGGTCTGGCACGCCGATTGCGAGGGAAGAGTCGGAAACGTCCGGCACTATCTCGCATCGGAGACGCCATGTTTCATCTCGGGTGGTTCATCGGCAAAGGCTACTCGCCCCACAACTGGCACCAGCCCTGGGCTGGGACCATCGGCTCCGACTGGATGAAGCCGGATCTCTACATGGATCTCGCTCGCGGACTGGAGCGCGCCCGGTTCGACTGTTTGATCATCGAGGATGGGTCATTCATCGCCGATGCGTTTCAGGATTCACCGGAATGGTATTTGCGCAACGCCTTCTCGGTGCCGAAGAGCGATCCCATGCCCCTGGTCCCGCTGCTTGGTTACGTGACCGAACGCATCGGCATCATCGCGACCATCACCACGAGTTTCTATCCGCCGTATTTGGCCGCGCGCCTGGGCGCCACGT
This sequence comes from uncultured Alphaproteobacteria bacterium, assembly GCA_963719675.1. Classification (GTDB taxonomy): domain Bacteria; phylum Pseudomonadota; class Alphaproteobacteria; order Acetobacterales; family Acetobacteraceae; genus Rhodopila. Next base: position 56,155 of record CAVRDN010000097.1, read on the forward strand.
TGGATCACCTGACACAGGGCCGGGTCGGTCTGAACGTCGTCACCGCGCACAACGACCGGTCGGCGCAAAATTTTGGCCTCGACCGGCATTACGAGCACGACCTTCGCTACGAAATGGCCGACGAGTGGATGGAAGTTTGCGATCGGCTCTGGCGATCGTGGGAGCCTGACGCGATCGTCGCCAACCCGGAATCCGGTGTTTTCGCGGACCACACCAGGATCCACCCAATTCATTACGAAGGTCGTTTTTATAAATCCCGCGGACCGTTGAATACCGCGCCGGGACCGCAGCGCCGGCCGGTGATCTGTCAGGCGGGAGGTTCCCCGCGGGGCGCGCCTTCGCCGCCAAGCATGCCGACCTGATCATCGCGAAGAACCGTCAGATCGCCGCCGCGAAGCAATATCGCCGGGAGATCTCCGATCTGATGCTCCCTCTCGGCCGCGAGCCCGACACATGCAAAGTCATGCATTGTGCCTCGGTGATTCTGGGCGACACTTTGCCGGAAGCCCGCGAAAAACAGGCACGCATGGCCGCCGGCATGGCAGACAAAATGGACGCGAAGCTCGCGGCGATGTCGTATCTGAGCGGCATCGATTGCTCGAAATTCGATCTCGACGCGCCCTTGCCGAAGCTCACCATCAATGCATCGCGTGCCTCGTTCGAAGCGCACTTGTCGGGCAACGGCACGCGCACGCTGCGAGAGATGCTGCTGGATCCCGGCAGCGGCGGCATCGATTTCGTCGGGACCGCCGACAGTATCGCCAGTGACATGGCAGCGGTCATGGAGGAGATCGGCGGTGACGGCTTTCTGATCCAGGATCCGTTGACCCGCAAAGCGGTGGTCGAGATCACCGACGGCCTGGTACCGGCGCTGCAACGGCGCGGTCTGACTCGCGCGGCGTACAGCCACGAACTGTTCCGCGATAACCTGCTTGCGTTCTAAGGTAATCCCCGCATGGCCGACATCGAGTATGACGAGGATCCTGGTGAAGCTCCCTATCGGAGATTCTGCATTCCGAAGCGCGGGTTTGAGAATTACTGGTACCCGATCGTCACCGCGCGGGATGTGAAGCGCAAGCCGCGAGCAGTACGGTTACTTGGCAACGATATCGTATTGTTCCGCGACGGCGGCAAATTATTCGCGCTGGAGGATCGCTGTCCGCATCGCGGCGTCAAACTGTCAGCCGGAAAATGCGAATACGCCGGCAGCGGCTCGATCAGTTGTCCCTATCACGGCTGGACTTTCGACGGTTCCACGGGGCAATTGCTCGCCGCGCTGATGGAGGGGCCAAACTCACCACTGACCCGCAAGGTTTCCGTACGGTCGTATCCGGTGCGGGAGTTCGCCGGCCTGATCTGGCTGTGGCCAGGGTCGATGGAGCCGTCGGTTCTAGAAGCCGATGTTCCCGAGTTTATCGCCAGGCAGGATACATTCTTCTCGATCTCGATGTACACTGATTATAAATGCAACTGGCGCGCGCTGGTCGACAACTGGCCACAGGATCATCACGCGCAATTCGTACATCGCGGCTCTCCCGAGCTGATGTTTCAGCCGGTGCTGCCCTTCGCGCTGACGCTCGATCCAAAGCCGCTGGACGACAACAAGGGCATCGCGATCAAACGCACCGGCGGGATGACGCGCGCCGAGTATCCCGGCCTCGGGGCGTTTCCAAACAACGAGTGGTGGCGCGTGATGAAACCCACCGGCCGCGGCAATGTGCAAGGCTTCGCCGAGTCCAAGGCGCACAAGGTCTACGGTATTCGCAACCAATCGGAGGTCTGGCTTCCAGGTCTGGTCGTCGTCGGCCGATTGAGCGGCGAATATTGCCTCGTGCAGTGGGCGGTCCCGATCGACGCCGAAACAACGCGCTGCTTCAACATCAACAACTGGCGCCGGCTCGGCAGATGGCGCGAAATCGTCGATCGCGTCCATTATCACCTGTGGCGCGCATGGGCACACGACCGGATTTTCTCCGATCAGGACAAGGTGCTGGTGGAGGCACTCGTGCCCGGACCGGAACGGCTTTCGAAAACCGACATCGGGGTCATTGCCTGGCGCCGCTTCGCCGGCGCGAACGCAAGACGACCCGCGGTGGTCGAGGACATGGCCGCCGGAGAGTGATCATTCAAGGACGATTATTAATCATATGACCTTATTATGGGCGTTAGAAGACTAGTTCATATGCATACGATGGATCGTCCACGACAATAGGGTGCAATTCCGCTCAGATGCATCTGGTCTGGCCTTCCGGGGCGCATTATGGTTGGCCTGGGTTGCCTCGCATCATGGAGAATATGCCTTGAAACCGAGCATCTTGACCGACCAGTTATTCGCCAGCTTCGACGCCTCGATCCTCCCGATCGACGAAGCGGAAATGTTGCCGCCAGCCTGCTACACCGACGCCGAATTTCATGAATTCGAAAAGGAAGCCATCTTCAATCATGAGTGGCTCTGCGTCGGACGCGAGTCCTGGGCGCGCGAGCCAGGCCAGTTCTTCACCACCACGCACTGCGGCGAACCCATCGTCATTGTCCGCAACCGGGACGGCATCCTGAAAGCGTTCTCGACGGTGTGCCAACACCGCGCGATGCTGGTCGCGGAGGGGCACGGCCGCACCAAGACGTTCCTCTGCCCCTATCATCATTGGGTTTACTCGCTGGACGGCCAATTGATCGGCGCGCCGGCGATGGACCGCGCGTGTGGCTTTGATAAGAAGCAGATTCGGTTGCCGGAGTTCAAACTTGAAATCTGGCTTGGCTTTGTCTTTCTCAATTTCGATTGGAACGCGCGCCCGTTGGCGCCGAGACTGGAGACACTTCGACAGGCAATCGAAAACTATAAAGCCGATCTGGCCGACGGGCCGCGGCCAGACGGGACCACGACCTATCCGTGGAACTGGAAGGTCATGTTCGAGAACAACAACGACGGCTACCACGCCAATCGGCTGCACCGCGGCATGCACGACGTGATCCCCTCCGCGCTGGCTCGGTTCCCCGAACTGCCGCCCGACACCGCGGGTTATTTTCGGTACAATGGCACAACGCACCGAGACGGCGCGGTGAACCCGCTGCAACGCTGCATCCTGAAGCTGTTCCCGGACCTGACGGACAAGCAGCGCAACGAAGTGATCTTCGCCAACGTGCCGCCGACTCTCACGATGGGGTTCCGCTCCGACCAGATCAGCTACTTCATCTTGCACGCTGACTCGGCGGAGGTCACGACGGCGGAAACCGGTGTGCTTTACGCCCCCGGCGCGATGGACGAGCCGCTGTTCGAGGAGCGGCGGCAGATCAACGTGCAGGCCTCGATCAGGATCGGCGCCCAGGACCGTCATGTGGATACGCTGGTGCAACGGGGATTGCGGTCACGATTTGCGATTCGCGGCCGGTATTCCTGGCAGGAACAAACCCATCGGGAATTCAACAAGTGGCTGGTTGACCGGTATCGAACGACATGGCGAAACCGAGACGGCGAGCAGCTTCGCACCGCCGCCGAATGACAGCGCTGCACCACCTTCCGGCGCGTGCGGGCAATGTTCATTGGGGCTATTTCGATGCCGCGCTCACGCCCGCGCTACGCGTCACGAGTGGCGATCTGATCCGCGCCGAGGCCATCACGCACCATGCCGGCGATGCGCCTGATCTTATGATGGACGCCGCCATTCGGGAGCTGTATGCGGCGATCCCCGAGCATGACCGCGCGCCCGGCGTGCACATCATGACAGGTCCAATCTTCGTCGAAGGCGCGATGCCCGGCGACATGCTGGAGGTGCGCTACCACGAAATGACGCCGCGGCTGGATTATGGATCCAATCTCGCGGCGCACTGGGGTTTTCTGTATCGAGAAATGGAGGAGCGCGAACGCGTTACGATTTATCGTCTGCATCGAGAGGCGAACCAGGCGACGGCGATGTTCGCGTACGATGTCGCCGAAAAATACCTCGTGCCCGGACGCATCACCGATTGTTCGGCGTGCGACTGTCAGCCCACCCTCGCGGGGATACGCATTCCCACGCGACCGCATCTGGGAACCGCTGGCGTCGCGCCCGACGTAGCGGGACGTGTCAGCAGCATCCCGCCCGGCAAACATGGCGGCAACATCGATAACTGGCGGATCGGCGCGGGCGCGACGATGTACTATCCGGTGCAGGTACCGGGTGCCTTGTTCTCGGTCGGCGACCCGCATGTATCGCAAGGCGACGGCGAGATCAGTGGCACCGCGATCGAGGCCTCGCTCGACGTGCTGTTCGAAGTGCGCGTTCGCAAGGACTTCCGGTTTCCTTCGCCGCTGCTGGAAACGCCGCTCCACTGGATCGTGCACGGTTTCAATGAAGACCTGAACGTCGCCATGCGGGATGCCAGTCTGGATATGCTCACTCTGCTGACCGATCACCGGCGACTGAGCCGCGACGACGCTTATTCACTGATGAGCGTCGCCGCCGATTTCGCGGTCACACAGGTCGTGGACGGCCGACAGGGAATTCATTGTCGTATTCGTCGCGGGATGTTCCGTTGCGACCATACAACCACGTAACTGCTGGCACACGCCTTGCATTTTCGTGACGGCGAACACCTGGATGGGGATCGATGGCATGAACTGGATGGCGGCGTTGCTTCTCGGAGTCCTGTTGGCGAGCGCTGCCATTCCCGCCCGCGCCGACGAAGCCAAACCTTGTGAACCCGATAAGGTGGCGACGCGCTATCCGAGCCTGGCGGGGAAGACGATCAAAATCGGCGAGGACGGTGTCTCGCTGCCGTTCAACTTCCGCGATCCAAAAAATCCCGAACAGATCGTCGGATCCGACGCCGATCTGGCGCGCGCGGTGTTTAAATGCATCGGCGTACCGGTGGAGTTCGTGACCGGGATCTGGTCTGGCCTGCTGCCCGCCGTCGCCGGCGGCCGCATCGATATCATGTGGGACGTGCTCTATTATACGCCGGAACGTGCGAAGATGGTGGATTTCGTGCTGTATTCCACCATGGCCGACCGCGCTATCACGCATAAGGGGAATCCGAAAAACCTTCACTCGCTCGATGACCTTTGCGGCACGAAAGCACTTGCCGGGCTCGGCACCGTCGAGATCGTAATGCTACAGAACATCAGCGATAAATGCGTGGCGGCCGGCAAACCGGCGATTGAGTTAAACACGTTTCAGGATCGCTCGCAGGCCTGGCAAATGATCGAGACCGAACGCGTCGATGTCATGCTGTCCAACGCGATGATCGCTCAAACCATATCCGAGCAAAAGCCGCTCCTGGAGGCGGGATTTAGCTTCCTTCCGGGCATCAAGGTGGGCGTCGCGGTGGCGAAAGGCAACGCGGATCTCGAACATGCCTTGGCCGACGGCATCGCGGCGGTCGAAGCCGACGGCGAAATGACCATAATCTATCAACAATACAAACTCGACCCATCCTGGGCTTTACCACCAGAAATCCTGACGAAATAAAGGAGGCCCGCGATATGGATGGTGCGTCAACGCTGTTCGCGCGTGTTGGCGGAGAAGCCGGCCTCTCACGGGTGATCGATCTGCAATTCGACCGGCTGCTGTCCGACGACTATCTCGGCGAATACTTCATGGGCGTCGATGTCGATCGCGTTAAATCCGGCTTGCTCGCGTTTTTGCGCCAGGCTTTCGGTGACGCCCAAGCGGTGTATCGCGGCCGCTCGCTGCGGGAAGCCCATCATGGCCAACTGGTGACCGAACTCGCGTTCGACCAGTTCGTGGACCTGTTCGTCGCCGCGGCGGGCGAGACCGGCGTAATCGACGCCGATCAGACGGACATCCGTGCGGCTCTGAAAGCGACGCGGGCGAGCGTCATCACCGAGTTCAACCCAAATCCCGCCTACGACTATCAATCGAAGCCGTTTTGACCCGACCTCCGCGCCTGAGCGTGTCATGCAGTATCTGACGTCGCCGTTCCTGTTGCGAGGTGCGCTGCTCGCGCTGAAGATCGCCGCGCTCGCGATGACTTTGGGACTGTTCCTTGGACTTGTGCTGGCATTGCTGCGCCTGTCCCGCCACGCGGCGATTCGCGGCGGCGCCTGGTTCTACATCTGGTTCGTCCGCGGCACGCCATTGTTGTTGCAACTGGTGTTCATCTTCGACGTGCTGCCCTCGATCGGCCTGACTTTTAGCACATTCACGACAGCCGTACTGGGATTTTCTCTGAATGAAGCGGCGTTCAGCGCCGAGATCATTCGCGGCGGCATTTTATCGGTCAATCGCAATCAAGGCATCGCGGCGTCGGCGCTCGGCATGCCGCCATTGCTGACGCTGCGCCGCATCATTTTGCCGCAGGCGATGCGCTCGATCCTGCCAGGCGTCGCCAACCAGACGATCAGCATGATCAAGGGAACCTCGATCGCATCGGTGATCTTCGTCAATGAGCTGACCTTCAGCGCCGAGCAGATCGTCGGACAGAACTTTCAGTTTTTTCAGGTGTTCACCGCGGCTGGGTTGATTTACCTGATCATGACGTCGGCGGTCGCGGTTGCGCAGATCGGACTCGAGCGGCATTTCGACTTCCTGCGCGAGGAACGGGTTGGGATCGCGCACCGCATCAGAACGCGGCTCGGCGCCAGGCCACCGCGCGAGAAAATGCCGGTCGCCACCGGGCGCGAACGCCTCCCCGCGCTGATTGGCGAACTGTGCCGCGATATCGCCAGCGCCGCCGGCCCGTGCGTGATTTGCCACAACGTGCAAAAGTCCTATGCGGGCCGAGAAATTCTGAAAGGCATCGATCTGACGGTGAACGCCGGCGAGGTCGTAGTCATCATGGGACCGAGCGGTTCCGGCAAAAGCACGTTGTTGCGTATGATCAATCATCTCGAACCGATGGACTGGGGGGAGATCACGGTCAACGGCCGACTTGTCGGGTACGAGCCGCTGAAGGGCGGCGGAGTTCGGCCGGTCCGTAAAAGGCTCGCGCAGGCCCGCGCCGCCGCGCGGATCGGTATGGTGTTTCAGCACTTCAATTTGTTCGAGCATCTGACCGCGCTGGAAAACATCATCGAAGCGCCGGTCTCGGTGTATCGTCAGAAGCCGGAGGAGGCGCGGGCCATCGCGGCACGCTTGCTCGGCGCCGTTGGGCTGGCGCGCCATGCCGATCATTTGCCCCATCGCCTGTCCGGCGGCCAACAACAGCGCGTGGCGATCGCCCGCGCGCTGGCCGTCGCGCCGCGGGTCATGCTGTTCGACGAGCCGACATCCGCCCTCGACCCCGAGCTCGTGGGCGAGGTTCTGACGGTGATCCGCGGACTCGCCGAGGCCGGCATGACGATGATCATCGTGACCCACGAAGTCCGTTTCGCCCGAGAGGTCGCCGACCGTATCCTGTTCATGGATGATGGCGTGATCGTCGAGCAAGGACCGCCATCATCCGTGCTCGACCAACCCGCGCAAGACCGCACTCGACGTTTCCTCCGCATGGTCAATAAAGTCGAAGAAGAGGTCGTCTGACATGGAACCGATATTTCATATGATCAGCGGTGCGCCCGCTCCCGTCGCGCCATACAGCCACGCTGTGGAGCAGGACGGCTGGCTGTTCATTACCGGCCAGCTCGCCACCGATCCGGATGACAACTCGCGTCCGATTCCCGATGGGATCGAGGCGCAGACGCACAAGGTGATGGACAATCTGCGCCGTGTACTAAGGGGCCTCGGCGCCGGGCTGGAGGCGGTCGTCATGGTGCGTGTCTTTCTGACCGCGTTCGAGCGCGACTATGCCCCGTTCAACGACATCTACCGCACGTATTTCGGTACCGGGCGGCTGCCAGCCCGCACCACGGTCGGCGTCACCGCTCTGGCCCGCGGTGGCCTGATCGAAATCGACATGATCGCGCGTCGCCGAGACTGATCCATCGGCACGGCATTTGCACGGAACTCCGGCGATCCCGAAACCCGGTCCGGAGTTACCTTATGCTTGCTCGTGCCATCCTCGCCGCGGTTCTTTTGGCGCTCGCCCGACCGGCGTCGGCTCAGCCGCTGCCATTGGTCAGCGAAAATACCCTGACCATCGGGATGTCCCCGACATTTCCGCCCTTCGAATATGTTCAGGACGGCAAGACGATCGGCTTCGACGTCGATCTGGCGGACCTGCTGACCAAGAAACTCAATTTGAGTTTCACCACGCTGCCAATCGACTTCAAGGGGATCATTCCCGCCCTGACCGGTAAGCGGATCGACGCGATTATCAGCGGCATGTACATCAACGATGCCCGTAAAGAGGTCGCGGATTTCGTGCCGTATCTCCTGGTCGGCAATCAGGTCGTGGTGCGCAAGGGCAATCCCGCCGGCCTGACCGACAAAATGTCTCTCTGCGCGCATCGTGTCTCCGCCCCCGTCGGCACGGTGTTCGAGGCCTCCGCCAGCAAGACGAGCGCCGCCTGCGAGGCCGCCGGCAAGCCGAAGATCGAGATGCTGTCGCTGGCCGGCACCACCGCCTGCGCGCTGGCTCTGACCCAGGACCGTGCCGACGCGATTATCGTTTCGACCCCAACCGCGGTGGCGTTGATGCAGGCGACGCCGGATACTTACGCCCCCGCCGGCGAACCGTTCGACAACGACACGAAAGTCGGTATCGCGGTCAGCAAGGATAATCCCAGGCTGTTCGCGGCGCTTCAGAAAGCGATGGCGGACATCGTCGCCGATGGTGACTATGCGAAGCTTCTGGCACGCTGGAAAATGCCACCGAGCAGCGCGGCGTATTAAGCCCTGATGTCACTGTTTTCGCCCGCGTTGTTCGTTCGATATCTGTTCAGCGCACAATTCGCCGATGCCGCGCTGGTGACGTTGGGCCTCAGCCTCGCGGCGCTCGCGGTGGGTGTGGTCATCGGCCTGTTGCTTGCGATCGGACGGGAGGCACCTTATCGCCCGATCCACCATCTGGTCACCGGCTACTTATGGTTGTTCCGCGGCACGCCGGTCTTGCTGCAACTCGTCTTCGCCTTCAACGTGTTGCCCGCTTTCGGCATCGTGCTGTCCGGCTTCACCTGCGCCGTCCTCGCGTTGGGCTTGAACGAAGGCGCCTACATGGCGGAGATCATGCGCGCCGGCATTCTCGGGGTCGGCCGCGGTCAAAGGCTTGCCGCCCGCGCCCTCGGCATGAGCGAACCGCGGATCATGCTCTGGGTCGTGCTGCCGCAGGCGCTGCGGATCGTCATCCCACCGATCGGCAACCAGTTCATCAGCATGTTGAAGATCACCGCCATCGTCTCGGTAATCGGCGTGCGGGAGTTGCTGATGGTGGCTGAACAAGATGCCTCCGGCACGTTCCGCTATCTGGAAACATTATTCGCCGCCGGAATCTACTACCTGGTGATGACGACGATCTTCATGCAAATCCAGACGCGGATCGAGCGCCGCCTCGCGCATCGCCGCCGCCGGGTCGTCGCGATCACGATGGCACCCCAGGCCGCGCGATGACCGACATCATCAATGCCGCCGGGATCTGGAAGCGCTTCGGCGAGACCGATGTCCTGCGCGGTGTCGATCTGTCGGTGCGAGAGGGCGCGTGTCTCGTCGTGCTCGGCCCGTCAGGCTCGGGTAAGTCAACGTTATTACGCTGTCTGAATCTTCTGGAACCGGTCAGCTCCGGCAGTATTCTGTTCCAGGGTCAGGAGATTTCCGGCCTGAAGGGAGGCCACGCTTCCGCCGTGCGCCAGCGCATCGGCATGGTGTTTCAGAACTTCGAACTGTTCGCGCATCTCACCGCGCTCGACAACATCATGCTGGCGCCTCTCAAAGTGCGCCACCAGCCGCGCGAGGAGGCACGCGCGAGGGCCCTTGACCTGCTGGCCCGCGTGCATCTGCCCGACAAGGCTGACGCCTACCCTGATGAATTGTCCGGCGGTCAACAACAACGTGTGGCGATCGCCCGTGCTTTGGCGATGGAGCCGGCTCTGATGCTGTTCGATGAGCCGACCAGCGCTTTGGACCCTGAAACCGTGGGTGAGGTATTGGTGGTGATGCGCGAGTTGGCCGAGACGGGCCTGACCAGCATCGTCGTGACGCATGAACTTGGCTTCGCCCGTCGCGCGGCCAACGAGGTCATGTTCATGGATCACGGCATCGTGGCGCATCGGGCCTCGTCCAACGATTTCTTCTCGTCGGCCGTGCCGGATCGCGTGGATCGTTTCCTCAGCCGAATGGAGGTGTGACCGAAATGTTGACCCCGATCGAGACACCCCAGGCGTGGCACGGACCCGATCTCCTGCGGTCCGACGCATGGCGGCGGCGCCTGACGGAGACGGAAATCGCGGCCCTGACTCGGGCGGCTGAGGCGGCGCGCGATGCGCCCTGTCCGGGCTTCGGCAAATGGGCATTTGCAATTCCCGAGCTGGAGCCGCTGTTGGCATGGACGGCGCGGCAACTGGAGCAAGGCCCAGGAGTGGTGCGGCTGACAGGCGTGCCGGTCGATGCGCTCCCGGGGGACATACTGCGACGGCTGTTCTGGGGATTTTGCGTCAATCTCGGCACGCCGGTTTACCAGACCTCGGCCGGCGAAGTGCTGGCCGAGGTGAAGGACGAAACCGGCACCGGCGCCGCGTTGGACTACAACAGCGGCGTTGGCAAATTGATTTCGGCACGCACCGTCGCGCGGTCCACCGGCGCGCTGCGCTTTCACACTGACAAATGCGATCTGCTGAGCCTGTTATGCGTCGGCAACGGGATCGAGGGCGGCGTGTCGAAGATTGTTTCCAGCGTTGCCATCCACAATGAGATGGCGCGCCGCCGCCCCGATCTGCTGCGCGTGTTTTACGAGCCGTTCTGGCGCATGCGGCCGGAGGATGAGGAAGGCGATCGGCCCGACCGTGTGTTCCCGATGCCCGTGTTCGCCCGCGCCGCGGATGGCGGCTTCACCAGCCAGTATTCTCGCACTTACATCAACCAGGCGCAGGAAGTTCCCGGCGTCCCGCCGCTGACCGAACAGCAGAACGCCGCGATGGATCTGCTGCACGAAATCGGCGATGAGATCTGCCTGTTCGCGCCCTTCGAGCCCGGCGACATCCAGTTCATGACTCAGCACGTGACCTATCACGGCCGTACGGCGTTCAGGAACGCGCCCGGCGCCTCGCGCGTGTTGTTGCGCATCTGGTTGTCCACGCCATTCAGTCGCTTGCTGCCTGATGGGCACGCGGTGCAGTGGGGCGACACGCGGGCGGGCGCGCTGCGCGGTGGGGCGCTCGTCGGCAAGCACGCGATCACCGCGTGACACGCGCCCGTCCCGGCGAGCAGCTTCACCTTGGGGCGTTCTTCCACCCCACGGGACACCACGTCGCGTCCTGGCTCGACGAGAGTGCGCAAATCGATGCGGGCACGAATTTCCGCCACTACGTCGAACTCGCGCAAACCGCCGAGCGGGCCAAATTCGATCTGATGTTCCTGGCGGACGCGCTCGCCGTCCGCGACGGACGGCCCGAGGCGATGCGACGCTGGCCGCAATACATGGCCTATTTCGAGCCGCTGACCTTACTCTCGGCGATCGCGCCGCTGACCTCGCATCTTGGGCTCGTGGCCACCGCCACCACCAGCTACAACGAACCATACAACGTCGCGCGCAAGTTCGCCTCGCTCGACCTGATCAGCGGCGGTCGCGCCGGTTGGAATGTCGTCACGTCATCGAATCAGTCAGAAGCATTTAATTTCGGCCGCGAGGCGCACTACGAACACGACGCGCGCTATGATCGCGCGTCGGAGTTCACCGATGTCGTGCGCGGGCTGTGGCAAAGCTGGGACGTGGATGCGTTCGTGCGCGATCGCGTCTCAGGAATATATCACGACCCCGATAAGCTGCATGAACTGAACCACAAAGGTGCGCACTTCTCGGTCAAGGGTCCGCTGAACGTCGCGCGGTCGCCGCAAGGCGAGCCGGTGTTGTTCCAGGCGGGGTCTTCGGAAGCCGGTCGCGAGCTTGCCGCGCGCACCGCCGAAGCGGTGTTCACCCCGCAGACCGTCCTGACGCAGGCTCAGGACTTCTACGCCGATCTGAAGGGCCGGATGCCTCGCTTTGGCAGAGAGCCATGGCAACTCAAAGTGATGCCGGGGCTCAATCCGATCGTCGGCCGCACGTTGGCCGAAGCCAAGGACAAACACGCGCACCTGCAATCGCTGATCCACCCCGATGTCGGTCTTGAAGTCCTGTCCTACAGCCTGGGGAAGTTCGATCTGCGCGGTTACGATGTCGATGGCCCATTGCCGGAGGCGGTCGAGCGGCACGGCACCAACGCCGGTCAGACCGGTTTTCGCCAGATCGTCGATTGGGCTCGCAATGAGGGACTGACAATCCGCCAGCTATATCAGCGCTTCGCCGGCGCGCGCGGTCAACGCACCGTGATCGGCACCGCCACGATGATCGTCGATGAGATGCAGACCTGGTTCGACAACCGCGCCGTGGACGGCTTTCTGATTCAGCCGTCCACTCTCCCAGGCGGCCTGAATGATTTCGTCGAACTGATTATCCCCGAACTGCGCGACCGCGGATTGTTCCGTACGGAGTACGAATGGACAACGTTGCGGCAAAACATGGGCTTGCGGGTACCCTGAAGCCTGTGCTCAGCGCTCGAAGAATCCATGGTCCACGCCAAATCCACCCGCGACGTTCGCCAATGCTCGCAACTGGGTCAACGGCAGCGTCAGATCCGCCGAACGCCCGCAATCTCCCGCGCCATGATCCGTGCGTGTCCCGGACCAGTGCACGCGGAACACCGGCGGGCGAGACGTCTCCTTTGCCTCGATCACGAAGCTGCCACCGGTGGACGCGATCACTGATGGCATCAGCACACAACCCTGGCGCGACCCAGAGTTGGGGGCGAAGTGGGCCGCGATGCCCGGCTGCTCCCAATGCTTTGGCCCTTCACGCGGATCGAACGTCACCACGGTGCCCACGTCGGGGCCAACCTGCGACATCTCGGACAAACTCAACAGGCAGGTCGTCAGGCAAAGTGTGAACGCAATCAGGTAAGATAAAATCGTGAAGGGTCCGAGATCCTCTCCGGCGTGCTCAAAGGAATGATCGAACTCGTCCATGGCGGAACCCTCCTTTCGGGAGTATCCAGGCAAGAACAATGCCAGATGGCATATGTCCTGCATCTGTGACCGCGAACCTCGGGTGGGACGGACATGATTCGCACGGGCCAGCAATATCGGGATTCCATTCGTGACGGCCGCAGGGTCTGGATCAACGGCGAGCGGGTCGCGGACGTCACCGTCCATCCAATGTTCAAACCGCTGGTCGATATTCGAGCTCGCATCTACGACATGGCCCACGAACCCCGCCTTGCCGGGACGATGACCTGGACGGACGCAAGTGGTGAGCCCTGCGCGATCGGCACCAAACTACCCCTGGCGACCGAGGACTGGCAGGCGAAGCGCGCCGCGGTTGACGCGGTGCTGGATGACATCGGCGGCGTCGTCACCCGGGTCGGTGATGAAACCGTCGGCGAGATGTGGGCGCTGTACGACGGCCAGGATGTGCTGAACGAAGTCAACCCGCGATTTTCATCGAACATCCGAAACCATGTCATGCGGGTCGTCCGCGATGACCCGTTTCATGTCTCCGCCAACACCGATCCAAAAGGCGACCGGTCGAAGCGGCCTCAGGATCAGGATCCCGACATGTTGCTGCACGTGGTCAGAGAGACCGATGCGGGCATCATCGTGCGTGGCGCGAAGTACGAAACCGCGGCGGCCTATGCCAACCAGGCGTTTACCAAGCCGACCATCGCCAACTGGGGCAATTCGCAACTCTCGGATTACGCGGTCGGCTTCATCTGCGATCTCAGCGCGCCGAACCTGAAGTTCATCTGCCGCACCGGGTTCGCCGGCCGTTCGCCGGTCGAAGACTATCCGTTGTCCAACCGGTTCGATGAGGTGGACACCTTGCTGGTGTTCGACGACGTGCTGGTCCCATGGGACGACGTGTTGTTCTACCAGCACACCAAGGCCGCGACTTTCATCCGCGCCACGCTGCATCGCTACAGCGCGTTCGCTTACGTCCAGCGCAACATCCGGATGGCGGATTTCATGATCGGGGCCGCCTTGTTCAATGCCCGCCAGACCGGGCTGGAACATCAGCAGGCCGTGCAGGAGAAACTCGCGCTGCTGGCCTGTTACCGCGAGGGAATCAACGCGCATCTGACCGCCGCGATCGCGACCGCCACGCGTAGTCCGGGCGGATTGCTGATGCCGAACCAGTCGTTGCTGATGACCGGCCGCGTTCTGGCGTCCTCGCAACTGCACCACATGATGCATATCGCGAGAGAATTGTGTGGCGGGCAGATCTGCGTGACGCCCGATGCGGCCTCGTTCCGCGATCCGGAAACCGCGCCGTGGCTGGAGAAGTTCTACACGATCAATGAAACGTGGCAGTCGGACGACCGCCGTAAACTGTTGGCTTTCGCACGCGACCTGCTGAATTCGGATTACGCCGGGCACCGCCTGACGTTTCAGTTATTCGCGCAATCGCCCCCCTACGCCAACCTCGCCGCCGTCTACCGCAACTTCGACTGGGCTCACGCGCTGCGGACCGTCCACGATGCCGCCGGTCTGTCGGATCGCGTCTTATAAACGTCAGGCGGCGAGCTGCGTGAGGTCGGGCAGCAACGGGCTATCGACCGCGATCACCTCGCCCGAGCGCACGACGCATTCGGGATGCAGCAGTTGGTGCGCGACGACTTCGACGCCATTCAAATCGCGCAGCGTCCATTCGCCTTCCAGCATGCGAAATACCGAAATGTCCGCGTCCATGCCTGGGTTCAACGCGCCGATCCGGTCCTCCATTCGTAACAGTTTCGCCGCGTTGCACGTGGCCATCGCGATCACCTCGGACAGCCCGACGCCGAGCGCCAGCATCTCACTCATGGTGTGATGCAGACCGTACGGCGTCGAGAACGGCAACGAGGCGTCATCGGGCGGTTCCATCTCATCGGTGTCGGAGAACATGCCGCGATACCATCGGCCGCCGTCAGGATATTTGATGTTGTAACCGTGCAGATCGGCGCCGAGCGTGTCAGGCAGGATGCCGGCGGCGAGCACGGCGCGCGCGTTATCGAAGCTGAAATGCGCGCCGCGCCCGACGTCGATGGTGACGCCCTTGTCACGCGCCTCCCGGATCAGCGGATGAATCGACCCGTCGTTTCCCACGAACCCGGACGGGTAGCGGGTAAACGGATGCGCCAGCACATCGCCCTCGTCGAGCAGCGGTACCACTTCCTCGATGATGGTCTGAGGATCGACCACGCTGCCTTCTTTCTGCGGCCACAACGTGCCGAGATGCACATAAATCGGTAACCCAAGCGCCCGGCTGGCCTGCTTGCCGAGCTTCAACGAACTCAAGGCCCCAACGCGAATAACCGCCGGGTTCGGCGTGCGCCTTGATGCCCTTGATCAGCTCCGGATTATCGCGAGCGCACTTGACGATGGCGTTCACGTTGATGCCGGTCGGTCCATACAGATCGACGTAGCGGTGACCCAACAACCCGCCGGCGAGATATGAGGAGACGAAGCAAACGACACGGGTTTTCGACGGCTCCACGATGAATTCGCGAAAGCCATTGAAGGTCAGCGGTGACGGGCCGCCCTGATCCACGACGGTCGTGACCCCGCCGCGCACGCCCACGAGATCGGCGTTCAGGCCAAAGTCCCCGGTCACGTGTTCATAAACATGCGCGTGCGTATCAATCAGTCCCGGCGTGACGATCGCGCCGGTCACGTCCACACCGGTCGCGCCCGGAGGGATCGGCAGGTCGGCACCGACCGAGGCAATCCGTCCGTCGCTGATCGCGACATCCAACGTCGCGTCGGTTCCGGTAGCGGGATCGATCACACGGCCGCCCTTCAGCACGACGTCGAAAGCGCGAGGCAGGGCGGAAACGGCCGGGTTCATCAACGTCTCCATGGCTAAGACACGCCGTGCCGCGTGGCACTGGCGCCTCGTGATCGGCTGTACGGATCGATCGTTCCCGCGATCCTCCGTGTCAGGTCCGGAAACAGCAAGACCCGTGCCAGCAAATTGAGCAGCCCCACCGCTGTCTCGGCGACGCATTCACTCACATGCCCGCGCCGGAACTGCCCATGAATGCAGATAAAATGAACATAAATTATGCATCATGACTGTTTTTGGTCAGTCATCGGATGACCCGCCTTATTTTCATACCCGGCCCCCTGCCCGGCCTTGTTGAAGGCGGCACATCCCCAGACATTCGCCCGCGGATTGACCCTCGGCGTCAATCGCGCGCCGCGTCGCCTGGCCTGAGGATTGCTAACCCGTAATCCGAAGCGTCCATGCGACGCCCTTCGGACGGAACGCAACGACGGAGAGTTCGGATGAAAATTGGGACCTGGATCGCCGCGGCCCTGGTGCTTCTGTTCGCCGGTTGGGCGAGGGCGGACACGCTCGACGAGATCAGGAAGCGCGGCGAGATGGTGATCGGGATGGAAGCCGCGTATGTGCCGTATGAGTTCGATCCAGGACGGCAAGATCGTTGGTTTCGATTGCGATATCGGTCAGCATTTCGCCGACAAACTTGGCGTCAAGGTGAAGTTCGTCGACACCGAATGGTCCGGCATCATTCCGGCGCTCTACACGAAGAAGTTCGACGCGATCCTGTCCGGGATGACCATCACCAAGGATCGGGCGGAGAAAGTGCTGTTCTCGCAACCCTACGCGGAGGCATCGAACATGGTGTTGATCCGCGCCTCGGATGAACTCGATCAAAACCGCCGCCGATCTGTCCGGCAAAAAGGTCGGCTCGCAGTTGGGCTCCGCCGGTGCGCAGGTGGCGCAGAAGTACGACGAAATGCTCAAGGCGCAGGGGAAACCAGGCTTTGCCGACATCAAGCTTTACGAGCATTATCCGGAGGCATACGCCGACCTGATGACAAAACGGCTCGATGGCGTAGTGAACTCCATGTCGACGTTGATGGTCGTGATGCAGCAGCAGAAGGGCCTGTTCAAACAGGTCGGCGGCATTCAGGACATCAAGGCCTGGGTTGGCATGGCGTTCCGCAAGGACGACACCGCCTTTCAGAAGTTCGTCAATGACGAATTCGCCGCCATGAAGAAAAGCGGCGAATTGACCGCGCTGCAGACAAAGTGGTTCGGCGCGACGTTCGACACTCCCAGCAGCGTGCCCGACACTCTTCCATAACGGGCGGCACGGTGAATCCATTCGACTGGGGCATCGTTTGGTACGCAGTGCCCTACCTCTGCCGGGGCGCGGTCGTCACGCTGGAACTGTCCGCGCTCGCGATGCTGTTCGGTACCACGATCGGCGCCGTCGCCGGCCTGTTGAGCCTGGCGGAGAACGTGCTCATCCGCGGCCTCGTGCGTTGCTATGTCTACTTCGTGCGCGGTACCCCGGCGCTGGTACAGGTGTTCCTGGTGTATTTCGCGTTGCCGCAGTTCGGACTGGAGCTCTCGGCGTTCTGGAGCGGCGTCGTGGCTCTGGCGTTTAACTCCGGCGGGTTCATCGCGGAAATCGTGCGATCGGGTCTGCAATCCATCGACGCGGGCCAGACGGAGGCGGCGAAATCGATCGGCATGACCAACCGCCAGTCCGTGCTTTACATTCTTCTGCCGCAATCACTGCGGCGCATCACCCCACCGCTGACCAATGAGGTGATCACGCTGGTGAAGAGTTCGTCGCTGCTGTCGGTTATTTCCATCTCCGAGCTCACCCGTTCGGCGCAGGCCATCATCGCCGCAAAATTCACTCCGTTCGAGCTTTACGCCGAACTCGCGGTCTTCTACCTGGTCATCATTTCCGTCCTGGCGAAGTTCTCCGAATACGTCGAAAAGCGATTGGCATGAACGCGACGCCGCTGCTGCGCATTCGGGGTTTGTCGAAGGTCTTCGGCGACAGCGCGGTGCTCGACCGCGTCGATCTCGACATCGTCCTGGGTGAGATCGTCATGGTGATCGGCCCAAGCGGCGCCGGAAAATCGACGTTGCTCCGCTGCATCAATCGCATCGAGGTGCCAACGACCGGCGAGGTCGTGGTGAACGGCATCAACATGGCGGGCGATATGCGTGATGGACGCCTGGTGCCGGATACCTCCGTCGCCACGGCGCGCAAACGCCAGCACATCGGCATGGTGTTCCAGCGCTTCAACTTGTTCGCGCATTTAAGTGCGTTGGACAACGTCGCGATCGGACCGCATCGCGTACTCGGCATGGCGAAAAGCGAGGCGCGTGAACTCGCGGCTGATCTCTTGGCCCAGGTGCGGTTGTCGGATCACGCGGGGAAACGGCCGACGCAGTTGTCCGGGGGGCAGCAACAGCGGGTGGCGATCGCGCGCGCTCTGGCGATGAAGCCGACGCTGATGCTGTTCGATGAACCGACGTCGGCGTTGGACCCCGAACTGGTGGGTGAGGTGCTGACCGTCATTCGTGGGCTCGCGCGCGGTGGCATGACCATGTTGGTTGTGACGCATGAAATGCGGTTCGCTCGTGAGGTGGGCACACGCTTGTTGTTCATGGACGCCGGACGCGTGATTGAGGACGCGCCGCCGGAGACATTCTTCACCCGGCCCGCCACCGACCGGGCGCGCGACTTCCTGGCGCGTGTGGATGAGCGGCAGCACAGCGTGGCCGTATAGCTCAGAACTCCCGCAGCGTATCTCGCAACAAGGTCCTGGTATAAGCGGTCCGCGCGAGGCCGCGACGTTGCAAGGCCGGAACCAGACCCTCGCAAACCTCGGTGACGAAGCGCCGGCTGATGCGCTGAAATGGTGTGCTGATCAGAAAGCCGTCGCCGCCGATGGCCTCCATCGCCGCGCCCATCCGTTCCGCTACGGTATCGGGCGAGCCGATCAGTTCAATCCCCGCGTCAAACCGCTCCTGCGCCAGTTGTCGCAACGTCTTGCCGCTCCCCCACTGGGCGAACTTATCAAGCGACCCTTGCTCGCCGTTGGTGGTCAGCGGCGGCAGCGGCTTGTCCAGGTCGAATTGCGAGAAATCGATGTCGGTGACAGTGCCCACCGCCGCCAGCGCGGCCTCGATGAAGCCGGGCGCGTTGACCATGCGGTGGTGTCTCGCATGAGCCTCGTCGTCCGTCTCACCCAGAATGGGATAGACGAGAAACAGCACCTTGATATCATCCGGATCGCGACCGGCGGCGATCGCGTGCCGGCGGACGTCGTCCCGGTAACTTTTCAATCCCTCGATACCGTTGCCAACGGCGATAATCGAATCCGCGTGTCTCGCCGCGAACGCCCGCCCTCTGGGCGACCCGCCCGCCTGTACGAAAACCGGCTTGCCTTGCGGCGAGCGGACAGTGTTCAGGGGGCCTCGGCATTTGAAGAACTCGCCTTCGAAATTGATGGCGTGCACCTTGGTGTGATCGGCGTAGGTGCCGGTGCTCAAATCCTTGACCACCGCATCCGGTTCCCAGGATTCGAAAAGTTTGCAGACAAGATCGACGTATTCGTCCGCCATGGCGTATCGCGTCTCGCGCGGCGGCAATTTGTCGAGGCCGAAATTCTGCGCGGCGGTGTCTTCGCCGCTGGTGACGATGTTCCAGCCAAAGCGTCCGCCGGCGATGTGATCCAGAGTGGTCGATACGCGCGCCAACATGAATGGCGGCCATGCCAGCGTGGACATCGTCGCCACCACGCCGAGTTTGGAGGTCGCGGCGGCGATCATGGCGGCCAGAGGAATCGGATCATGCTTTGGTACCTGCAGCGCGTATTTCAATGTCGCCGCCGGGCTGCCGCCATAGGCCTCCGACACCATCAGCGTGTCTTCCAGCATGATGTAGTCGAAGCAGGCCCGCTCCATCGCCTGCGCCATGTCGATGAAGAATTTGCCGTCCCAGGAGCCGGTGCCTTCCGACACGGGATTGGTCCAGTCGCCCTGGGTGAAATTGGTGAACCAGGCCAGGTGGAATGGTTTCGTCATCGCTTGGACCCTCGCGCGGCGCTCACAACCCTCGGGCTGTATCCCGCTGGAGGGAACGCAACACGCGTGCCAGGCCACGCTTTTGGCGTGCGTTAAAATCCGTGCCTCATGAAGGGCCGGAACGATCCCGATCGCCGGAATGGGTCTGCATCAGAATCAGTGAACGCCAGGCCGGTTTCATGCCATAGGAGAGATCGAACCGCCCCAATCGGCGGCTCCGCTTCACCCATCATCCAAAAAGGCCGACGCCATGAGTAACGACAGTCCAGCGGCGCATGGCACCAACAAGATTCCCGCGACCCTGATACCGGGCGACGGCATCGGTCCCGAGATCATGGATGCCGTGGTCCAAGTGCTGGATGCATTGGGCGCCCCGTTCGAGTGGGACAGGCAGGTCGGCGGCCTCGCCGGCATCCACGCCGCCGGAGACCCGCTACCAAAAGCCACACTGGACAGTATCCATCGGACGAAACTGGCGCTGAAGGGCCCACTGACCACACCCGTCGGCGGCGGCTTTCGCTCCGTCAACGTCCGATTGCGGGAGGAATTTCATCTCTTCGCCAATCTGCGTCCGGCACACACGCTCGTGCCGGGCGGCCGGTTCGAGGACATCGACCTGATTCTCGTGCGGGAAAACCTGGAAGGGCTCTACGTCGCGTTCGAGCATTACATTCCCGTGGGCGACGATCCGCATGCCGTGGCGATTTCGTCCGGCGTGAACACCAGGGATGGGTCACGCCGCATCGCGCGCTTCGCATTCGAGCACGCGCTGAAACTTGGGCGGAAGAAAGTAACCATTGTGCACAAGGCCAATGTGTTGAAAGCGCTGACCGGCGTATTCCTGGAAGCGGCCTTGGACGTGGCGAAGGACTATGAGGGCAAGATCGCCTGTGACGACCGGATCGTGGATGCCTGCGCGATGCAACTGGTGCTCAATCCCTGGCAGTTCGACGTCATCGTCACGACGAACCTGTTCGGCGACATTCTGTCCGATTTGATCGCCGGGCTTGTCGGTGGTCTGGGCGCGGCACCGGGGGCGAACATTGGCGAAAAAGCCGCGATCTTCGAGGCCGTGCATGGCTCAGCGCCGGATATCGCCGGCAAGGGCATCGCCAATCCCGTCGCGTTGCTCCTCGCCTCCGGGTTGATGCTGGACCATGTCGGCCACGGCGAGTTGGCGGGGCGGCTGCGAACCGCGATCGACGGCGTGTTGAACGGAGACAAACTGCGCACCGGCGATCTGGGCGGCCACGCGTCCACCAAGGAATTCGCGGCCGCCGTGGTGCGGCGGATCGAAGCGAGCTGATCAATCATTGGTCCATCCGCGGCATGGGCCGGGTACGGTTACGTCACCGAAATGTCTGGTTAATTCCCTTCTTTCGCGATATCCGGCTCGCGCGTCTCGGAACGGCGGACCAGGATCGACAGTGCCACGGCGATGATCAAAGCCCCGCCGTAGAACAGATTCTGTACGAACACCTCAATGCCCATCAGCGATAGTCCATAGATGCCCGTCACCAGGAAGTAGACCGCGGCGAACGAGCCCCAGGCGTTGAAGCGGCCCGGAACGATCGATGTGGACCCAAGAAACGCGGCGGCGAACGCGGGTAGCATGAAACTGTCACCGGAGTTGGGGTCGGCGGACGCGCTTGTCCCGGCATAGAGCACCCCCGCGATCGACGCGAGGAACGACCCGCCGACCATGGCGCCAAAGCGAAGCTGCCCAACCGGCAGCCCCGACAGGCGTGCCACGCGCCGCCCTCGTCCGACGAACAGCAACTGGCGTCCCAGCGGCGTGTACGTCAGGAAGTACCAAAGCGCCGCCGCGATCGCCACCGCATAAACAAATCCCAGCGAGATCCCAAACATTCTGGGCACGATGACAAGATTGACGAGCGTGTTCGAAATTCCGGAAATCATGTTGCTGTGGCTGATCCACAGCGTGGTCCCCGCGACCAGCGAGCCCATGCCGAGAGTCGCGATGATCAATTCGATACCAATCACAACGACCAGCACGCCATTGATGGTCCCGACCAGCAAGCCGGCCGCGAGCGCGACCAGAATCGCCCAACCGACGGGAACCCCATGTTGCGCGTTCAGTACCGCGATCAACATCGCCGACAGCGACAGCACCGATGCCGCGGAGAGATCGTATTCGCTGGACGTCAATGTCAGGACGAGCGAGCAGGTCAATACGACGAGCACCGCCTGCGAATTGAAGATCGATGTGAAATTCTGCAACTGCAGGAAGCTGTCGGGCTCCAGCACGCCGAAGATCGCGATCGTCGCCGCCCAGGCGAAGAGCAGGGCATAACGGTGACAAAACTGGCCGAAAGCGCTTTGACGTGTGGGCATCGTCACCGGCTTGTCGTCAGACACGGCGGCCCGCTCAGGCGGCGGTGGCGATGTCGGTCCCGAGACATTCATGTGCGATACGCTCCTTGGTAACCTCGGGACCGTTGAGTTCGCATGCGACCCGGCCGCGGCGGAAGATCAGCACCCGGCCACACAAGGTCGCGAGTTGCTCGTGATCGCCGCTCAGGCACAGCACGCTGCCGCCGCGCGCGGTGAAGGCGCGGATGATCGCGAAGATCTGCTCGCGCGCGCCGACATCGACCCCTTGCGTCGGCTCCTGCAGGATCAACAGCTTCGGCTCGAGTTGCAGCCATTTGGCGAGCAGCACCTTCTGCTGATTGCCCCCGCTGAGCGCCTCGAGCGCGAGCGACGGATCCGGCGGCCGCACACCCAGACGGGTAACCTGCACCCGAACGTGACTTGCGAGCGCGCCGCGGCGCAGCCAACCCGTGCGAAAGAAACGCCTCAACACGGGAAGGCCGACATTCTCCGCGACAGTCAGTTCGCCGATGCAGCCTTCCCGCAGCCGCTCCCCGGGCACGTAGCAAATACCGGAAGCGATGGCGGCGGCGGGTGTGATCGTGGCGAGGTCGATGCTGTGGGTGCCGAGACGCAACCCGCCGCGCCGCGCCTGCACGGCCCCGATCAGCATCGGCCCAATCTCAGCGAAACCGGAACCGATCAAGCCGGAACAGCCGAGGATTTCTCCCGGCGCGATCGACAGATCCACCGCGCGCACCCCTGGCCCGTTCAGGTCCTGGACGGTCACCAGATGATCCGTGCGCGGCATTTCCTCGGTCTCCGCTTTGACCGCTGGAACGATGTCGTGACCGACGATCAGCCGCACCAGATCGCCGCGGGTGAAGCCCGAGGTCGCGCCGCTGCCGGCGACCCGTCCATCGCGCAGCACGGTGACATGACTGGTCACCGCGAGGATTTCGTCCAGATCGTGCGAGACAAACAGCACACCGAAGCCCGCCGACCGCACGCGGCGGATCACGTCGAACAATTGTCCGACGTTTGAATCAGCGAGGTTCGACGTTGGCTCGTCGAGCACCAGCAGGCCGCGATCGCGTCCCGTTTCACGCAGAAGGGTGCGCGTTTCATCCACGGCGCGGATGATCGCCAGCATCGGCCGTTGCCATGGCAACAGCGTCTCGATCGGCGCGCGCGGGTCGCACGCCATGCCAAATTCCGCGAGCAACGCTTCGCAGTGCCGGACTTCATCACGCCAGGCGATCGGCGCGAGATGCCGTTGCGCGATGCTACCAATGCGCAAATTTTCCACCACCGAGAGCGACGCGATCAGTCCGGGATCCTGGTGCACGAACGCCATGCCCAGAGAACGGAAGCGGCCGGGCGCCAACGGCAATCGCACGGTGTGTCCGTCGATGGTGAGTTCCGCTCCTGGCTCCGGCGCGTGATAGCCGGCGAGGATTTTGATCAGCGTCGACTTGCCGGAGCCATTGTGACCGACGAGACCGTGCACCGTGCCGCCTTCAATGGTCAGCCCGACGTCATCCAGTGCCAGCGTGCCGCCGAACCGCTTGCTGAAGTGCCGGGCTTCAAGAACGATCGGCCCGCTTTCCGTCACGGCGATCGCCACCGTCGCGTCACTTAAGGCCCCATAGTTCGCCATAGCCGTTGCGCGCGCTGTCGCCGTAGCCGACGCCGAACTTCGCCGGAACACCGGCGGCCTCCACATCCGTTTTGGTGAAGGCGCGAATGCCCGCGGCGTAGTCCTTGACCAGCGGTTGCTTCAGCAGAACGCGCATGTCCTGGTCGAGGATCGCGGCCGCGAGCCACGTCGTGTCCTCACCGGAATCGAATGTGACGACGTCGCCGGAACGGATCATGTCGAGCACCGCGGGCGTCGCGTTGAATGACGCGACCTTTACCCGATCGGATGCGCCCGTGGTGATGATCGCCGGCATCACGAACTGCACCATGCCGTCATAAATCGGAATGACGTAATTCAACGCGCGGTCGGCGAGGATCGCGCTCTGCACCGTGGGCCCGACCTTGCTGGCCCAGTCGGCGGCGTTCACGCCGGCCACGCGCACTTTGCAGTCGGGGCAATATTTCGTGAACATCGCCATGATCGCTTTCTCGATCAGTGGACTGTTCGCGGTGCTCGGCGCGGTGATGACGAGAACATTGCCCTTGCCCTCGGTCTTCAAAATGACCCACGCCGTCTCCAACTCGGCGGCATGAATATAGGCACCGTAAACGATGCCCGACAGCCCATCGAGCGACGTTTGGCCCAGAGCGTAGGTGTGGGCGGCGACGACCGGAATCCCCTGGCTCAGCGCTTCCCGAATCTGCGGCGCGACGGTGGCGGGATCGAGGCCGCACGCGACGTTGATGAGGTCGGCCTTGTGCGCGAGAGCGGTGGTGAAACCTTGAACCCATTGGCCAAGCTGCGCGGTGGTTTGCCAGACCTCGTGCCTGATCCCAAGACGTTTCGCGAACTCATCCATCTGCTTGTCGACGACATCGCAGAACGGAATGGCGGTAGACGTCGGAATGGTGAAGATCAGCTTGCCCTTCAGCGAGCTGACATCGAGTGGAGGTCCGGGCGGCGTGAAATGCGTCTCACCCGTGCCGGTCGCGAGGATCGCTTCCAGTTCGCTCCGCGCGGTGGCGGTCAGTCCAGTGTCCGCCGCGCGCGCGGCCGAACTCAGCCCGACCGCGCCCGCGAGCAGCGCGATGGCGATCGCGAGCCGCGGCCATCCCCGATACGTCATTTGAAGTCCCCTTAACGTTGACGCAACGATAATCCCGTCCCGAGACCGGACCCGGATCGTTGCGATATTCCCCGGCGGCCGAGGCAGCTCCCCTCCGGCATGGGGCATCTCGCGCCCGATTGCCGCCAACCTCAATGCCGTGTTGATAGTGCCCGCCGTGTCGCGCATTGGCAACGCCACATCGGCGGAAATCCGGGCGGATTGCTCAATATTCCGCAAGTTGCCAACCTCGCGACCGGAACGGAGCATCGTGAGCATGAATGATCTGGCGTTTCAGTCGATCACCCGACTTTCCGGGATGCTCGATAGCGGAGAGATCGACTCGGTCGCGCTGACGCGGCTGTTCCTCGATCGCGTACGGGGCACCGGCCATGCGCTGAACTGCTTCATCACGCTGTGCGCGGAGACCGCGCTGGAGGAGGCCCGCGCGGCCGCGGAGCGGGCCGCCAAAAAGCAACGCCGCGGCAGGCTCGATGGTATCCCTGTCGCGCTGAAGGATAATATCGATGTCGCCGGCGTGCCCACCAGCAATGGATTCGGCGGCACGCCGTGGCGCATTCCCGCGGAGGATTCCGCGATCGTGCGCCGCTTGCGCGAAGCCGGTGCCGTCATTCTCGGCAAGCTGAACATGCACGAGGGCGCGCTTGGCGCAACGAACGACAACGCACATCACGGACGGACGATCAATCCGTATCGTCCCGGCCATTCACCCGGAGGTTCCAGCGGCGGATCCGGTGCCGCCGTCGCCGCGGGTCTTTGTTGCGCGGCGCTCGGTACGGATACCGGTGGCTCCGTTCGCATTCCGGCGGCTTATTGCGGAGTTGTAGGCCTGAAGCCCAGTTATGGCCTGGTCAGTACGCGTGGGGTGGTGCCGTTGAGCTACCGGCTCGACCACGCCGGACTGCTGACGCGGACGGTGGCGGATGCCGCGCTCATGCTGAGCGTGCTCGGCGGTTTCGATCCTGAATGTACCGAATCCCGCCGTGGGCCAGTGCCGCGCGACGATACGATCCGCGCACTCCGTCTCGACGGCATACGTCTCGGCGTGATCGACACGTTCGCCCGCGAACCGATCGAACCGGCTGTCAACAGGGCTTTCAAGGCCGCGCTCGAACAGTTTTCCGACCTTGGCGCGATCACGCGAAATGTGGTTCTGCCAGGTTACGATGCCGTGAAGGCCCGGCGCGCGGGGTTCGCGCGCGTCGAGGCGGACGCGGCCTTCGTGCATGGCGCGCTCTACCGGGCCGAGCCTGAGCGGTTTTCGCCGGAACTGCGTTCTTATCTCGACTACGGCGCGAAGATGTCCGCCGGTCAGTTGCTCTCCGCCGATCGCCGCATCGATGTCGCGGCATTCGAACTGGCTCGATGTTTCGAAGATGTGGATGCGATCGTTTCGCCAACAACGCCACAGGCCGCGCCGGCGTTCGGTGCACCGGCGCCCGACAACGCGGGCACGTTCTGCGTGCTGGCGAATTTCGCCGGCTGCCCGGCGATCAGCGTGCCGATGGGACGCGATGAACGAGGCTTGCCACTCGGGCTGCAAATCATCGGGGCGTCGCACCAGGACGCGCGGGTTCTGGAGATCGCCGCGTCTTATGAGGCGGCAGCCGGTGTCGCCCGCAGACCCCCCGACCTCGATTAGCCCGTCATATTGGCCGGCGCGGGCTCGACAGACGCATACCAGTCGGCGATTTCGGACCCGTTCATGAACACCGTATCGTCTCGCGCCACCAGAATATCGAGAATGCGATTGAACCAGTTCATGCGATGCGGCACGCCGACGAGATGCGGATGCAAAGGCAGAACCAGTACCCGGCAGTTACTCCTTAGTTCTTCCTCGAACGTTTCCAGCGTCCAGACCACGCGGTCATATTGCACGTTGGAGTGCATCCCAAGCCCAGCCCAGAGCGGACCGTCGTTGACATCGAGCGAGTACGGGGCGGCGATCATCGGACCATGCGTCGTGCGCATCCATGTTGGAAGGTCATCGATTACCCAATCGCAGACGTAATCGACACCACGGGATTTAAGAACGTCCGGCGTATTCATCGTCTCGCTCAATCCCGCGCCGAGCCATCCGCGCATTTTTTTGCCGGTGAACCGGGCGATACGCTCCATGCATTTGTCGATGACACCGCCTTCGTCGGGCTCGTTCTGCAACGCCTTCTGCGTCCAACCGTGCCCCATGAATTCCCAGCCGGCCTCCAGCATCGCTTCGGCCACACGCGGATAGACATCTATCACGCTGGCGTTGATGGTGGTGGATGCCGGCAATCCGCGCCGTCGCAACGCGTGCAAAATGCGCGGGAATCCGGTCCGCATGCCGTACTCGACCCAGGAGAAATTCGGCACGTCCGGAATCTTGTCGTTGCCGTGCGGGCCAGGCAGCAACTTCCGCGGCATTGGCTGCTCGAACGGCCAATACTCCACATTGACAACGACATGGACAATCAGAGGCTTTCCCGGCCGGGGCGGTGGCAGAGGTTTACGATCGGACGCCATCTGATAAGGCACGCGCGGATTCGACATCGTCATTTTCCTGGGCCGATTCAAGACGCGGTCATTCGCGTCAAACGCCCGCGGCGAGTTCAAGTGAGGCCGATATCCAAACGACATGCGACCGCGCGGTTCGCGACCCGCCTCGACTTCCGCACGACAATCGCTCACCATGGCACTTCGCCGCTCCGGCGGAGAACTTCGCCTCGCCATGCCTTCTGTCCAGACCCCATGGAGTGATCGTTACCATGCGCCACAATCGCCTGCGTGCGTTGCTGAACGCCGGAGAGCCCACGCTCGGCACGCATCTGCTTTCGACGTGGCCAACCCTCGTCGAACTCGTCGGCCAGGCCGGCAACTATGACTATGTCGAATTCACCGCGGAATACTCGCCATTCGACATGCACGATCTGGACAATCTCGGCCGCGCGCTGGAGTTGAAGAACCTCGCCGGCATGATCAAGGTCGAGCAAACCCAGTGGACCCATCAGGCGATGCGCGCGATCGGCTCCGGCTTTCAGAGCGTGCTGTTCGCCGACCTGCGCACGGTGGAAGACGCGCGGGCCTGCGTGGCGGCCGTGCGCGCCGAAACGCCCGGGACAGGCGGCCGGCTCGGCGTTGGGATGCGGCGCGACGTCGGCACGGTCAAGGAAGGCGGCTCTCCCGCTTACGTGGACGCACTCAATGAGATCGTGATCGCCGTGATGGTGGAAAAGCGCGAATGCGTCGAGGATCTCGATAACATTCTGTCGGTCAAAGGTCTCGACATGGTGCAGTTCGGCTCCTCGGATTACTCGATGAGCCTCGGCGTGACCGGACAGCGCAATCATCCGGACGTGGTGAAGGCCGAACGCAAGACGATCGAGATGGCGTTGAAGAAGGGGCTGCATCCGCGGGTTGAACTCGCCGACATCAAGGGCGCCGCGCCCTACCTGGAAATGGGCGTGAAGCATTTCTGCATCGGCTGGGACGTCCGCGTTTTGCACGAGTGGTGGCGCGTCAATGGTGAGGGCATGCGGGCCATGCTTGGCGGCGGCGAACTGGCACGGGCCGCCGCACCCTCGCCGAAACAGACCGTCGCGACGTATTAGCGGGCCGGCTTCGAAAACCAACGCGTTCTGGTCATCGCCTGAGGTGCACAGCCCGCCTTCAAAGCGGGCGTGGCTGAGATGCGACGGTCCCTGTCCTTCTCCGGCCGGCCAGGCCGCGTTACCCTGCGAGGATGGCGTCCCTTTCACCCACGAACCGTGCCCACCTCATGGAGTGCCACGATTGCGGCACCATCCAGCAGGTTCCGGCGATGCCCGCCAACGCCCGCGCGGCCTGTCAGCGATGCGACGCCCATCTGCGTCACACCCGCGCCGATCCGTTCACCGCGCCGCTGGTGCTCAATCTCACCGCCCTCATCATGTTCGGAATTGGCGCGTTCTGGACCTTGCTGTCGGTCAGCACCGCCGGCCAGTTCCGCGACGCCGAATTGCTGAGCGGTCCCGAGCAACTACGGAGTTTCGGGCTTTGGGAATTGTCGCTGGTGGTGCTGTTCACCACCTTCGCCGCGCCGCTGGCCCGCATCCTGTTCATGATCGCTGTATTGGTCGGGTTGCGCCTGCCGCGGCGCCCGCCCGGGATTCGCATGCTGTTCGCATGGATCGAGCATCTGCGTCCGTGGTCCATGGTGGAGATCTTTCTGCTGGGGCTGTTCGTCGCCTACGTGCGGCTTAGCGGCATCGCGCACATCGATCTCGGTCCCGCGTTGCTGGCGCTTGGCGCACTGACGGTGACCATGCTGGCCGCCGATATCCTGCTGGACCAGCACGCGGTGTGGGAGGCTTTGGACGCCCGGAAGCCACGTGACGCGCCTCCTTCTCCGGCCGCGGGCCTGTTGGGCGCGAGGTTGCACCGCCTGGGGTGCGACACGTGCGGACTGGTCACGCGCGGTCGCGACGGCGCATTATGTCCACGCTGCGCCTTCGCCCTGCATCACCGCAAACCCGACAGCCTCACCCGCACCTGGGCTTTGGTGCTCGCGTCCATCATCCTCTACATTCCGGCGAACGTGTATCCGGTGCTGACGGTGATCCGTTTCGGTTCCGGACAACCAAGTACCATCCTGGAGGGCGTGCGCGAACTGATGGACGCGGGAGAGTGGCCCCTCGCCCTGCTTGTATTCTTCGCGAGCGTCGCGGTACCGGTTACTGAAACTGGCCGGCCTGCTGTTGCTGTTGACGACCACCATGGCGGGCGTCCGGGTACGCCGGCGCGATCGTACCGTGCTATACCGCGTGCTCGATGCCGTTGGCCGCTGGTCGATGATCGATATTTTCATGGAGTCCATCCTGGTCGCGCTCGTTCAGTTCGGTGCCGTTGTGACCATCATTCCCGGACCCGGCGCGCTCGCCTTCGCCGCTGTCGTGATCCTGACCATGTTCGCCGCCCGCACGTTCGATCCAAGATTGATCTGGGATCACGCGGACCCCATGCCCGCCCCCGTCCTGCCCCCGCGGCGGACATGAGCGATGAAATCCCCGTCGCGATCGTTCGCACCAGGGCGGAGCAGCGCCGACGTATATCGCTGATCTGGGCTATCCCGCTGATCACCGCCTGCGTGGCCGCGTGGCTCGCCTGGGATACGCTGTCGAAACGAGGACCGCAAATCACCATCCGGTTCGACAGCGCGTCCGGCCTGCAGCCCGATCAGTCCCGCATTCGGTTGCGCGACGTCGATCTCGGCGTGGTCGAAAAAGTCGCTCTGAGCCCGGATCGCAATCACGTCATCGTCACAGCCCGCATGACTCGCGAGGCCAAACCGCTGCTCACCGATAAGGCCGAGTTCTGGGTCGTAAAGCCCCGGTTCTTCGCCGGCTCGGTCACCGGGCTGGAGACACTTGTCTCCGGATCGTACATCCAACTGGAACCGGCGGCCGCGGGGGGGAGGCCAATGACTGATTTTGTCGGTCTGGAAGACCCACCCGTGCTGCACAGTTCCGTTCCGGGTCGAACGTTCACGTTGAAAGCGTCCAGGATTGGCTCGCTCAATCCGGGATCGCCAATTTTCTTCCGCGATCTGACCGTTGGAGAGGTACTCGGTTGGGATCTGGGGGAAATGGCGAAAGACGTCACCATTCACGCGTTCGTGCGCGCACCGTGCACGACCGATATGTCCACGACAAAACGGTGTTCTGGAATGCATCCGGCGCGTCGATCCAACTCGGCGGCAACGGCCTTCGGTTGCAGCTCGAATTGTTGCGCGCCCTGGTACTTGGGGAATTGCGTTCGAAACATCGGACGCGGCCCAGTCCTCGCCGGTCGCGGATGGCGATCACGAGTTCGCTCTGTATGCGGACCACGACGCGGCGGAAACCGCCGGCTACGACCGCACGCTGCGGTTCATCAGTTATTTCAAGGGCTCGGTCGCCGGCCTGAGCGCCGGCTCACCCGTGACGATGCAAGGACTACCGATCGGAGCCGTGACGAATGTGACGCTCAGCTACAACCCGGTGGCGGACGAGGTGAAGGTAGCGGTCCGTTACGAGATCGAGCCGGATCGGATCGTCCCGCTGCATCTTCCGGGAGATAACGATCTGGATAAGGCGATGTTCGACCTCGTGCACCGCGGATTGCGGATCCGATTGGAAAGCGCCAATCTTGTTACCGGATCCAAACAGCTTGCCTTGGACATCGTCGCGGGCGCGCCCGAGGCCGCCTTCGACAAATTTGGCGATGCCTATGTGCTGACACCGCTGGACGCCGGCCAGGGCGACATCACCGCCTCCGCCGGCGCGCTGATCGCCAGGCTGCAGACGATCCCGTTCGAACAGATCGGTGAGAACCTGAACAAGACGCTGTCCGGCGCGAGCGACACGGTCAACGATCCGAAACTGCATCAGGCGATCGCTTCGCTGTCGGAAACCCTGAACGCCACGCAAGCATTGATGGCGAACCTCAACAAAGGCGCCGACCCGCTGCTGCGCCGTCTGCCGCGAATCGCCGAGGATCTGGAGGGGACGGTCAAACATGCCAATCAACTGGTGGGGTCGCTCGACGACGGTCATGGGGGCGGATCTCAGTTCGGCCGCGATATGACCCGGATGCTGGCGCAATTGTCGGACGCGGCTCGATCCGTCCGTATTCTGGCGGACATGCTGTCCCGCCATCCCGAGGCATTGATCCGCGGCCGCGACGAGCAGGAGGTCCGCTGATGCGAATACCGCGGGGACGCGCATTTTCCCGGCGCGCGCTGGGTGTCGGCCTCACCTCGCTGCTGGTGTCCTGCGCATCGCCCAATCCGAAGTTGTACACTCTGGATGTGCCTCCCGGCACGGTGCGCCGCTCCGGCCCGCGCATCATCGAGCTGCGGGGCATCGGATTGGCACGGTATCTGGAACGCTCGCAAATCGTTCGTTCGTCGGAGAATTTTCGCCTCGACGTCCTGCCGAACGATTGGTGGGGCGAACCGTTGGACGCCATGATCGGCCGCACTCTCGCACGGGCGCTGACGCAACGTTTGCCGGGCAGCACGGTGTATCTGGAAAGCGGCGCGATTTCGGCCGAGCCGGATGCCACGGTGCAGGTCAATGTGCAGCGGCTGGACCAGGGGACGGACGGCGCGGTCCACCTGATCGCGCAATTCGCCGTGGTCCGGCATGCCAGCGATACGCGTGGCGTCACATTCGAGGTGCCCGAGCATGGTGCGACCACATCAGACCTCGTCGCGGCGATGAGCGAGGCGATTGGACAACTCGCCGATCGCATCGCCGCGGCACTTGCTCCGGCGTAGGACAACCCGGCCGTTAGGCCGTCCCATTAGGCCGTCCCATTAGGCCGTCCCATTAGGCCGTCCCTCTGGGCATACCTCGATGCGAGCGCTATACCCCCGCCGCATGAAACCACCACATGGCAACAGACCGGGCGGCTCGGGCCGGCCGCCGTCGAACCGCGGCCCCAATCCCGGTGGGCCCGGTCGTCCCCCCGACCGCGGCGGAAAGCCGGGCGGCGGTGGGTCACCCAACCGGCTGTCGCTCGGCGGTGGTCATCACGACCAGCGCAACCCGAAATCGGAGGGTCCGCGTTCAGAGGGCACACGATCAGAGAGCGCACGCGGAGGACAGCCATTTCAACAGCGTTCCGATGGACCGCGGCGCGACGGACAGCGTTACGATCAACGGCCGCGGCAGCATGATGCGCCCAGGCCCGGCGCCGATACGCCGAAGGGAACGGTTTGGCTGTATGGCCATCACGCGGTCGCCGCCGCGCTGGCCAATCCGCAACGCCGCCTGCGCCGCCTGATCCTGACCGAGGAGGCCGAGGCCGCGTTGACGCAACTCCTGGCGCCGCCGTGGCCGCTGCCGCCAGAGCGCACGGACCGCGGCCGTATCGATCAGCTTCTGGGCCGCGACATCGCGCACCAGGGCGCTGCGTTGCTGGCCGACCCGCTGGCGCAACCAGGCCTCGCGGCGGTGCTGGAAAAACGCGGCCCGATCGTCGTGTTGGATCAGGTCACGGACCCGCGCAATATCGGCGCGATCATGCGTTCGGCCGCCGCGTTCGGCGCCGCCGCGGTGATCACGCAAGACCGCAACGCGCCGGAGGAAACCGGCTCCCTCGCCAAGGCGGCGTCCGGTGCTTTGGAAACGATGCCGTTGTTGCGGGCGGTCAACATCGCCCGCACGCTGATCGCGCTGAAAGCCGCCAACGTCTGGTGCGTCGGCCTTGATGCATCAGGCAAACCGCTGTCCGGCCCATTCTTCGCCGGCCGCCGCGTCGCACTGGTGCTCGGCGCCGAAGGCGAGGGCATGCGCCGCCTGACCCGGGAAACCTGTGACGAAATCGCGGGACTTGCGATCAAGGGCGCGGTCGAGAGCCTCAATGTCTCCGCCGCCGCGGCCGTCGCATTATATGAGCTGACGAGAGTCGCATGAGTTACGATCCCGAACCCGCCGCGGCCGCGCTGCGCAAGTTCCGCCTGGAGCGGAGCCTCGTGCTGCCGTTGCCGGTCGCGATCGCTCCCCGGACCGAGGCTGATGGTGCGGCGGCGCAACTGGCGCTGGCACGACTCGTGGGCGCGGTACCGTGCGCCGGTTTCAAGATCGGCGCGACCGGCAAGCGGATGCAGGAGTATCTTGGCCTCGACGGCCCCGCCGCCGGCTTCATGCAAGCCGCCACCGTGTTCCGAGGAACCGGATCGGTGCGCTTCGCCGACTGTGTAAAGCCTGGGGTCGAGTGTGAGGTCGCGGTGCGGCTGGCGCACGACCTGCCGCCCGGCTCTTACACCAAGGAGACGGTCGCCGCCGCCGTGGGCGAATTCGTCGCCGGCATCGAGATCGTCGAGAACCGTTACGACGACCTGAAAACACTCGGCACGCCGACATTGATCGCCGATCAGGTCTATCACGTCGCCGCCGTACTCGGCGATCAGGGTGGCATCGACTGGCGCCGCCTGAATGTTGGCGCGTTACGAGGCCGCATCCTGATCGACGCTGTGGAGCGCGACGCCGGAACCACGAGCGACCTGATGGGTCATCCGTTCACCTGCCTCGCGTTTCTCGCCAGTTCTTCGGTTGCCGCCGCTTTTGGCGGCCTGAAGGCCGGCCAGTGCGTCATGTTGGGATCGGTGACGCCGCCCGTCTGGCTCGACGCGCCTGCCCATGTGACGGTGGAGTTCGAGGGCTTGCCCGCGGTGACAGCGCGACTGGCGTGATGCCGTCAGATTGGATCCCAATTGAACAACGTCTCCGATGTGTCCAGTGGCATGAATCCGCTGGCCAAAGCCGGGGCGGCTATCGCGGCGATCGTTTCCGGCGTCCAACCCTCCGCGCGGTGCACGATGCGGACGGGACGAGGCGAACTGAACAAGTAGATCTCGTGCATGCGTGTACCGAACACCTGCCCCGTCACGCCCTTCGCGGCGTCGGAACACAGGAACACCGCGAGCGGCGCGTTTTTATCCGGCGTCATTTGTTTCAGTTTCTCGACCGCGGCGGCCTGTTCCGGGGTGTTGGTCGGAATTGAACTCGTCATCCGGCTCCAGGCCCAGGGCGAGAGGCAGTTGGAGCGGACGTTGTAGCGGGCCATGTCGAGGGCGATGGATTTCGACAGCGCGGTGATGCCAAGTTTGGCGGCGGCATAGTTGGCCTGGCCGATATTGCCGATCAGGCCGGAGGTCGAGGTGATGTGCACGAACGCACCACTCTCTTGCGTCCGGTAGTGCTCGGCGGCGGCTCGCGAAACAAAGAAGCTGCCGTTGAGATGCACGGAGATAACCGACAACCAGTCGTCCTCGCTCATGCGGTGGAAGATGCCGTCACGCAGGATGCCGGCGTTGTTCACCACCGCATCGATACGACCATAATGATCCAGGGCGGCCTGTACGATCTTGCGGGCCGAGCCCCAGGTGGCGACCGAACTCGGCGCAGATTTCCGCCAGCCCGCCCTGTTGATTGATCAGCGCCTTGGTCTGCTCCGCCGGCGTGGTGGAACCGCCCTCGCCCGACAGCGACGCGCCGATATCGGCGACGATCACGCGGGCGCCCGCCTTCGCCATCATGATCGCGATTTCTCGTCCGACACCGCCACCGGCACCGGTAACCACCGCGACCTTGCCCTCCATCAGACCCGGCATGCGTCTTCCTCCCACGATGCGCGCGCGAACATGACCGGGCCGTGTCGCGATGTCGAGATCTGGACGGCTTGTTGCGGTCTCGGTATGTTGCAGCCTCTCGGAGATCGCAATGATGGCCTACCCGCCCCGTCCGATCGCATTCGTCCTGGCATCGACCGACCACGGCACGATGATCGTCAACCGGTTCGACTACAAAATGTTCGAACCGGGCAAAGCCTATGGCGTCGGTATCACCCTGCTCGGCACGTCCAGTTATGACCCCTACGAAGTGTCCGTCGTGGCCGGCTTGCTGAACGAGCGCCGGCGGCATTTCGGCGACGGTGTGCGGTTGCTCGATATCGGCGCCAACATCGGCGTGTTCACGGTCGAGTGGGCGAAGCACATGACCGGTTGGGGCAATGTCCTGGCGTTCGAGGCGCAGGAGCGACTGTTTCATGCGCTCGCCGGCAATATCGCGATCAACAACTGTTTCAACGCCCGGCCGATCTGGGCGGCTGTCGCGAACGAGTCCGGAGTTATTGGCATGCCGGTTCCGAACTACCTCGAACCTGGCTCATTCGGCAGTCTGGAACTACGCCCCCGCGAGCGGAGTGAAGGGATCGGACAGCCTGTCGACTATGACGAAGCAGGGCTGGTGGACGTTACCGCCGTCACCGTTGATTCCTTGGATCTGGACCGATTGGACCTGATGAAGGTGGATGTCGAAGGGATGGAAATGGAGGTCCTGGAGGGCGCGCGCCGCGCGATCGAACAGCACCTGCCAATCATGATGATTGAGGACGTGAAGATCGATCGAGACGAGTTGTGGCGTTTCCTGGATGGTTTTGGATACAAATTGTTTCCGGCCGGGATGAACGTCGTCGCGATCCATCCGACCGATCGCAGCATACATTCCGTGCGGCAAAATCCGCCATCTCCGGCGTAAGTTGCCCGCCGACCCGCTTGCCGCCAAACTCATCGGCGGAGGATGCGGTGCGCGGACTTAATCAGGATTTCCCTTTGCTGCTGTCGTCGGTGCTGGAACACGGCGCGACGAATTTCGGCGATGTGCCGCTGGTTTCCCTTGGCCGGGATGAAACCGCTCGGCTGAATTACCGGATCGTCGCCGCCCGCGCCCGGAGCCTCGCGTCCGCGCTCCGCCGGCTTGGTCATGGCCCGGACACGATGGCGGGATCGTTGGCCTGGAACTCGCACCGGCACTTCGAACTGTTCTACGGCGTGACCGGTCTGGGCTCGGTGCTGCACACCGCCAATCCGCGACTGCCGCCGGCGCAGATTTGTTACACCATCAATTTTGCCGGCTACGACACGCTGTTCATCGACCTTGACACGATCGAACTGGCGAAATCGCTCGCACCGCGTCTGAGCGAAGTTCGCCGGTATGTCGTGATGGCCTCGCGTGAAGCCATCCCGGCGACGAATCTTCCTCAGGTTCTGTGTTACGAGGATCTGATCGCTTCCGGCGATCCGGATTTCGCGTGGCCCGATCTGGATGAGCGCACGGCGTGCCTGCTGTGCTTCACATCGGGCACCACCGGCGATCCCAAAGGCGCGCTATACACGCATCGCGGCACCGTGCTCTCCGCGATGTCCACCGGCGCCGGCAATGGCTGGGGATTATGCGCCGACGACGCCATCATCGCGATCCCCGGTTTTTTCCATTGCAACGGGTGGGCCGTTCCCTTTTTTGGCCCGATGTATGGCACGAAACTCGTGCTTCCCGGACGGCGCGCCGACACGGAATGGTTGTATCGACTGATTGTCGAGGAAGGCATTACCGCGGGCCCCGGCGTCCCGACGATCTGGCTTTCCATGCTGGATCATTGCCGTGCGCGCGCATTGTCCCTCGGCCGCCTGAACCGGATCTATTCCGGCGGCACGGCGCCTCCGGCGGCGATGATCGAAGGTTATTTCCGTGAGTTCGGGATCAGAACCATTCATGGCTGGGGGATGACCGAAACCACCAGCGGTGCGACGATTTCGTTCGCACCGCGGGCGATGCCTGAACCGGAGGCGCTGGCAGTGATGGGCACGCCGGGGAAGCCACTGTTTGGCAATGAAATCCGCATCGTCGACGATAACGACGAACCGCTGCCGAGGGACGGCAAGACGCCGGGCCATTTGCAGTCCCGCGGCGCCTGGATCGCCGGCGGTTATTTCCAGCGTTCGGATGTCGATGCCGTCACCTCCGACGGTTGGCTGCGTACCGGCGACGTCGCCACGATCGATCCGGACAACACGCTGCGCATTGTCGATCGCGCCAAGGACGTCATCAAGTCCGGTGGCGAATGGATCAGCAGTCAGACGCTGGAGGACGCCGCCTGCCGTCACCTCGCTGTCGCGGAGGCCGCCGTCATCGCGATCCCGCATCCTCGGTGGCAGGAACGACCGTTCCTGATCGTGCTGCGGCGGGCGGAGGTGACGCCGGACGAATTGCGCGCGCATCTGGCCGAACTGGTACCGAAATGGTGGCTGCCGGAGTCGATCGCATTCGTTGACTCGTTGCCGCATGGCCCGACCGGCAAATTGGCCAAGAACGTGCTGCGCGATTGGGTCGCGCAAGGAAAGCTCACACCATGACGATGCCCGTCAGCCGTGACATGGGGTTTTTGTTGCGCGAGCAGGCGGCGCGGTTGGGCTCGCATCCCGCGTTGATCGACGGCGGCGAAACGATCGGCTACGCCGCCCTCTGCGACCGCGCGGCACGCATCGCATCGTTTCTGATCGCCCGCGGTGTGACCCGTGGCGACCGCATCGGATTGTTGATGAACAACCGGGCGGAATGGGTGGAAACGTTCTTTGGGGCCGCCATGGCGGGCGCCGCGGTGGTCGCGTTCAGCACGTGGTCGAAGCGAGACGAACTGGAGTATTTGATCGCCAATTCAGGCATCCGGCTGTTGGTCGCTTTGGACCAGTTCAGCGGCCAGAATTTCGCCGACGACCTGCGCACCATGCCGCCGCTGGATATCGTGCTGCTTGGCGAGGATCGGGATCCAGGATGGATACCGTACCACGCGATGTCGCAACCGCCGCCAGCCAAAGCTGGAACGCCCGCTCGTCCCGAGGACGATGCGATTATCATTTACACCTCCGGTTCCTCCAGTCGGCCCAAATCGGTGCCGCTGTCGCATGGCGGCGTCATCGAGAATGGCTTCGCCATTGGCGAGCGTCAGGGCTACACCAAGGATGATCGGGTGCTGCTGGCGCCGCCTTTGTTCTGGTCCTATGGCAGCGCGAACGCATTGTCCGCCGTCCTGACCCATGGCGCGACGCTGGTGCCGCAATCGCGTTTCGAGCCGGGGGAAGCGCTCGATCTGATCGAACAACATCGGTGCACGGCGCTGTACACGCTGCCCGCCATTACCGCCGCGTTGATCTCGCATCCGGCGTTTCGGCCGGAGCGCACCAGCAGCCTGCGCACCGGCCTGACCATTGGCGCGCCGCAGGATGTCGTGACGGCGGCACAGGTCCTCGGCGCACGGGAGATCTGCAACGTCTACGGTCAGACCGAAACCTACGGTAATTGCTGCGTGACCTGGCATCATTGGCCCCTGGAGCGCCGCGCCGCGTGTCAGGGACCGCCTCTGCCCGGCGTAACGATCCGGATCGTTGACGAATTGACCGGTGAAATGCTTCCGCATGGCCAGGCCGGCCTGATCGAGGTCAAAGGTTATGTGATGCGCGGCTATATCGGCGCGAGCGCCAGCCAGACGACGGCGGCTCTGACCGCGGATGGATTTTTCCGCACCGGCGACATGGGGGAGCTGACCGAAACGGGAGACATGCGCTTCATCGGTCGCACAACCGAAATGATCAAGAAAGGCGGCATCAACATCGCTCCCGCCGAGGTGGAGGATGTGCTGATGCGCCACCCCTCGGTCGCGCTGGCCGGGGTCGTCGGTGTGGCCGATCCCACGCAAGGAGAACTGATCGCCGCCTTCGTCGTGCCGAAACCCGGGGCGGTGCTGACCGAGGCGACGTTGATCGCGCACTGCAAGGACCTTGCGTCACGCTATAAAGTTCCGGATTTCATCGCGCTGCGTGAGGCGCTGCCGGTTACCGTCACGGGCAAGCTCATGCGACGCGAGTTAAAAACTCTCGCCCAGGAGTTGCCGAAGTGAGCCGGGACAACTGGGGCCGCTGGGGTGCCGAGGACGAACGAGGCGCGCTCAATCATATCGACGCGGCGGCGGTGAAGCGCGCCGCCTCGCTGGTATCCACCGGCCAGGTGATCGGCCTCGCGCAACCGCTGTCGGCGCGCACCCCGTTCCCGCCGCATCGGGCGGGCATGCAGCATTTCATGGGTCGCTCAGGCGGCGATTACGCGGCCGGCGCGCGCCGGCCGGGAGGGTTCCAGTTCGCGGAGGATACGCTGCTGATGCCGGCGCACATCGGCACTCACATCGACGCGCTGTGCCACGCCTGGTACGACGACCAACTCTACAACGGCTTTCCCGGGTCCGGCACGCGCGGAACGACCGGCGCGACCCGTTGCGGCATCGACAAGATGGGTCCGATCGCGACCCGCGGGATCCTGCTCGACGTAGCACGCGGCGGTCCGTTGGCCGATGGTGCCGCCATTGGCGCCGCCGACCTGGAGCAAGCGGCGCGCGCGGCCGGTGTCGAACCCGCCAAAGGCGACGTCGTGTTGATCCGTACCGGCTGGGCCGAGCGCCAGACCGCACTCGTTTCATTCGATACCGAACCTGGGCTTGATCTCGCCGCCGCCTTATGGCTCGCCGAGCGTGAAGTGGCCGTGGTCGGGGCCGATAATTTCGCGGTCGAGGTCTTGCCGTTCGCGACCGGCACGGTGTTTCCCGTGCACCAGCGCCTCATTCGGGATTTTGGCATCCCGTTGCTCGAGGGGCTGGCGCTGAAGGCGCTCGCCGACACCGGGCGCCATGATTTCCTGTTCGCGGCGAGCCCACTGCCGGTGGTCGGCGGCACCGGCAGTCCGATCAGCCCAATGGCGATCCTTTAGCCAATCGACAGCATGATCTTGCCGATATGCTGGCTCGAACTCCATCAACTGGTGCGCCTCGACCACCTGGTTCAGCGGGAACGTCGCATGGATGACGGGTGCGCAACGACCGGCATCCAGCGCCGGCCACACTTTTTCCCGCAACTCGGCCGCGATCTGACCCTTTTGCGCGGTCGTGCGCGGCCGCATGGTCGAGCCGGTAATCGTCAGCCGCCGCACCATGACCTGCACGAAGTCAAAATCCGCGACTTTCGATCCGCCGAGAAACGCGATCAGCACCAGACGCCCATCCATCCCCAGCGAACGAATGTTTCGCGTCGCGTACGGACCTCCCACCATGTCCAGGATCACATCGACACCCCGGCCGCCCGTGAGTTCCTTGATCCGGGCGGCGAAATCCTCGGTCTTGTAGTTGATCGCGGCGGCACATCCGAAGCGGACGCAGGCGGCGCATTTCTCGTCCGATCCGGCGGTGGCATAAACGGTGGCGCCGAACTCGCGCGCCAACTGAATCGCGGTGACGCCGATGCCGCTGGTCCCGCCATGGATCAACGCCTTCTCACCGCCGCGTAACCGGCCGGCCTGGAACAGATTGGCCCACACCGTGAAGAACGTCTCCGGCAACGCGGCGGCCCGGACGGCATCGTAGCCCGTGGGCCAGGGAAGACACTGCGGCGCGGGGGCAGTGCAGTATTCGGCATAACCGCCGCCATTGGTCAGCGCGCAAACGCGATCACCGGGCTTCCAGCCGATCACTTCGCCTCCGGCCGCGATGATCTCACCGGCGACCTCCAATCCAAGGATCGGAGACGCTCCCGGGGGCGGCGGATAGGAACCCTGCCGCTGCGCGATATCGGGGCGATTGACGCCGGCGGCGAGAACCTTGATCAGAACTTCATCCGGCTTCGGCTGAGGCCGAGGGCCAGTGCCGACTTTCATGACCTCGGG
Source organism: uncultured Alphaproteobacteria bacterium (assembly GCA_963719675.1). GTDB lineage: Bacteria > Pseudomonadota > Alphaproteobacteria > Acetobacterales > Acetobacteraceae > Rhodopila. The sequence goes on from CAVRDN010000097.1 coordinate 97,199, forward strand.
CGCGCCGGGTCCGTCCATCACGATCTGCCTCATCTGGACTGGCAACGCCATGTTGGTTCCTTTCATTGAACAGGCGGGCAGCTTAAGCTGAAACCACAACCGGGTCACCTGATGGAGAGACACGATGACCGCCACCGCGCCCGCTCTGCTGTCTCCCGGAGAGCCCTCGGCGGTTCGTTTGCTGCGTGAGAATGGCGCATCGGATTACGTGCTGACGGCGGACCATGCGGGCAAACTCATTCCGCGGCGGCTCGGTGATCTGGGGGCCGCGGGCGCCGAACTGGAACGGCACATCGCGTGGGATATCGGGATCGCCGGCGTGACCGAACGCGTGTCGGCGGCGCTGGACGCGGCAGCCGCTTTGCAGACGTATTCCCGCCTCGTCATCGACTGCAACCGCCATCCGTCCTGGCCATCCGCCATGCCGGTGATCAGCGAGCACACCGAAATTCCCGGCAACCGGAACCTGACCGAGATCGATCGCGCTCTCCGCGTCAACGAAATCTTCAATCCCTATCATGATCGCATTGAAGAATTGCTGGACACGCGCGCCGCGGCGGGCCGCCGGTCCGTGCTGGTCGCGATGCATAGTTTCACCCCGGTCTTCAAAGGCGAGCCCAGAGCGATCGAAGTTGGCGTGCTGTATTATCGAAGGACAAAGCTGGCGGAGGTCATGCTGGAACTGCTGCGCCACGAAGGCGATCTGACCGTCGGTGAGAATGCGCCGTACGCCCTGACCGCCGACAGCGATTACAGCGTGCCGTTCCACGCTGAGAGGCGTAGCCTTGAACATGTCGAAATCGAAATCCGTCAGGACCTTATCGCCACGCCAGAAGGCCAGGCTGTCTGGGCTGGCCGTTTCGCCCGGTTACTGACCGCGGCGCTCCCTCGGCTTGACTGAACCGACCCTCGGGCCTCGTATCGGGGCCATTATACGGAGGGAACCTCAATGGAACCGATCACCGGCGCGGAGTTTTTCGCGCGCAGCCTGGCGGCCAACGGCACCACGCACGTGTTCTTCATCGACGCCGTCCTCCGCCGAACCCTGATCGAACTGGGCACGCTCGGTGTCACCCGCGTACTGGGCCACAGCGAAAAAGCGGTCGCTTACATGGCCGACGGGTACGCCCGCATCGCCGGCCGTCCGGCGGTATGTTTCGCGCAGTCGGTTGGCGCGGCGAACCTCGCGTCCGGCCTGCAGGACGCGTATCTGGCCAACACGCCGGTCATCGCGTTCACTGGCCGCAAACAACCGTCCATGCAACATCGCAATGCGTATCAGGAGATTCCGCATCAACCGATGTTCTCCTCGGTGACGAAATTTTCCGCCTTCGTGGACAGCGCCGCCGATATGCCGCGACTGATGCGGCACGCCTGGCGCGAGGCGATGTCAGGCTCGCCAGGACCCGCTCATCTCGATCTGAACGGGCTGCAGGCCGAGGTGATCGAGAGCGGAATGGTCGCCGAAGCCCCGGTCGCGGAGCCGGCGTTTCAGATGGCCATGCCGGCGCACCGCCCGGTACCATCCGACAGCGACATCGCCCGCGCCGCCGCGACGTTACGTGCGGCGAACAAGGTTGCCATCGTCGCCGGCACCGGCGCGGTGCAGTCCGGCGCGGGAAAGGAATTGCTCGCGCTCGCCGAGGCGCTGCATGCTCCGGTCGCGACGTCGCTCGGTGGGCGCGGTGTCATTCCCACCCGCCATCGGTTGTCGGTTGGTTGCGCCGGAAACTATGCCGCGCCGCCCACCAACAAGATCGTGCACGCGGCTGAGCTGGTATTGTTCGTCGGCTGCCACACCGGCGATCAGGTGACCCACACGTGGCGCATTCCGGCAATCGATACGCCCTGCGTGCAAATTGACATAGACCCGAGGGAGCTCGGCCGATCTTATCCCAATACGCTTGGGCTGATGGGCGATCCGAAAGCGACTCTGGCGAAATTGCTCGAGGCGCTCGGCGGACACCCGCGCGACAGTGCGTTCGGCGATTGGGCGGCGGGCGTGATGACGGCGTGGCGTCAGGAACGCGCGCCGTCTTTGGCCAACGGATCGGTGCCGATCTGGCCCGACCGGTTGTGCGACGAAATCACCCGGGCGCTGCCGCATGACGGAATTCTCGTGGCGGACACCGGATATTCCAGCATCTGGAGCAGTTCCCTTATCGAACTGAACGGCGAGGGGCAGACGTATCTGCGCGCCGCGGGCTCGCTCGGGCTGGTCGTTCCCCGCGGCGTTGGGTGCGAAGTGCGCGGCGCCAAACCGGAAGGTGATATGCTGGTCGGGCGATGGCGCGATTTACTATCACCTCACCGAACTGGAAACGGCGAAGCGGCGCGGCATCGCGGTCGTGCTGGTGATCAACAACAACTCCGGCTTCGGTCAGGGGTGGCCGAACATTCAGCGTCAACAAGGCAACAAGCCGGGCGACGTGCGCGACCTGGTGCGCTTCGGACCAACCAACTTCGCCGACGTGGCGCGCGTCTTTGGGCTGCGCGGCATTCGGGTGGAGGATCCGTCGCAAATTCAACCCGCGTTGAAAGATGCATTGGCATCCGACGAAACCGTGATCGTGGATGTCGCGACCGACATCGATTGCCGCGCGCCGGAACCCTGGCTCCCCCAGGGGGTCTGAAGCGCGATGCGTCTGTTCGTGTACGGAACGTTACTCGATCCGGCCATCCTGGCCATGCGTGGGGGCGACCCGAAATTGCCGGCGCGGTGCCGGAGCGCGGCGCTGCGTGGTTGGCGCAGGGTCAAACTCGCGCGCGCACGGTGGCCGACTTTGCGGCGGAGCCCAGGCGGCATTGTTACGGGTATGATCGTGATCGCCGGTGCCGCCGCGTTGCGCCGCCTCGCGGCATACGAAGGACCACTTTATCGATTGCGTCGCGTTACAACCGAATCACGGTTGGCCGCCTGGACCTGGATCGCACCTGGTGGCACGCGGCATTCCTGGCGTCCAAGCTTCTCCGGTCCCAACCTGCCGGCGTCCCAACTTTCCCGTGCAACGCAAAGGAGTTCTCATGATCAGCTATGACCTCGCCGGCAAAACCGCGTTGGTGACCGGCGGCGCGTCGGGTATCGGTTTCGCCACCGCACGCATGCTGGCGAAGTTTGGCGCCACCGTGGCGATCAATTTCCTCGCGGACGATCCGCGTGGGCCCGAAGCCGTGAACAGACTGGTCGACGACGGTGGTAAAGCGATCATGGCGCCCGGCAGCGTGGGCGATGCCGCGGACGCGGAGAAGATGGTGCTGCGAGCCGTCAGTGATCTCGGCCGTCTCGACCTGCTGGTGAACAACGCCGGCACGCCAGGCACCAACCGCCGCATCGCGCCGCCGGAACTGGACCTGATCACCGAGGACCTGTGGAACCTGCTGCTCAGCGTCAACCTCCTGGGCGTGTTTCGTTGCGCCAAGGCGGCGGCACCGGCATTGACCGAAGCACACGGCGCGATCGTCAATACGGCCTCGATCGCCGGCCTCGGGCGAGCCGGCAGCAGCCTCGCCTACAGCGCGACCAAAGCGGGAGTGGTCAGCCTGACACAGAACCTCGCTCGCGCGCTTGGCCCGAATGTACGCGTCAATGCCATCGCCCCAGGTGCTGTCGACAGTTCCTGGATGGTCGAGTGGACCAACCAGGAACGCCAGCAATCGATCGAGCGTGCCTTATTGAAACGCCGATGCCAGCCGGAAGACCTCGCCGAAGTCATTCTGTTCCTCGGATTTGGCGCCGCGATGGTCACGGGGCAGACGATCACCGTCGACGGCGGCCTGACATTGTAACGTTCCGGACCTGTCGCGCTGGCGGCGTGACCACAAAAGCAATGGGCCGGACTGAGAGGTCCGGCCCATTGTCGTAAGTCGCTCAAGCCCGCTGGATCAGAATACCTGTTCGCCGTGCAGAACGATGTCCAGTCCCTCACGCTCTTCGTCTTCACTCACCCGCAGACCGATGGTGAACTTCAGCACCAGTAGTATGATCAGGCTCATAACGCCACTGTAAACAAGCGTCGAGGCCACCCCTTCACACTGCAGAATGAACTGCGCCATCCCTCCTGGGCTGCCATCCGGCGAGGCGTCGGTCGCCGACAACGGCCCGTAGGAGAACACCCCGGTCAGCAGCGCGCCGACAATGCCGCCGATGCCGTGCACGCCGAAGCAGTCCAGGCTGTCGTCGTAGCCCAGCATGTGCTTGAGGCTGGTCGCGGACCAGAAGCAGATCACGCCCGCCGCCACGCCGATCACGATCGCGCCGCCCGGCAGCACGAAGCCGGATGCCGGCGTGATGGCCACGAGACCCGCCACCGCGCCCGACGCCGCGCCGAGCACCGAGGGTTTGCCCTTGGTGATCCATTCCGCGAACATCCAGCCCAGAGCCGCCGCCGCCGTCGCGATCTGCGTCACCGTCATCGCCATGCCGGCGCGTCCGTTCGCCGCCACCGCGGACCCCGCGTTGAAGCCGAACCAGCCTACCCACAACAGCGAGGCTCCGATTACCGCGTACGCCAGGTTGTACGGCGCCATGTTGGTTTCCGGGTAACCCTTGCGCTTGCCGAGAACCAGCGCGCACATCAGTCCGGCGATGCCGGCGTTGATATGCACGACGGTGCCGCCGGCGAAGTCCAGCACGCCCGCCTGCGAAGCCCAGCCCGACGGCGCCCACACCCAGTGCGCGATCGGCGCGTAGACGATCAGCGACCACACCGTCATGAAGATGCACATCGCGGAGAACTTCATGCGATCGGCGAAGGCTCCGGCGATCAGCGCCGGCGTGATGATCGCGAAGGTCATCTGGAACATCATGTAGACCGTCTCGGGGATGGTCGTGGCCATGTCCGCCACGTCCTTGATCCCCGATGCCAGCACGAAGGCCTGACTGTCGTTGCCCTTCACGATGTGGTCGGCGATGCCGTGCAGCATGACGCGCGAGAAGTCGCCCATGTACGCGGTGCCGGTGGTGAACGCGATGCTATAGCCCGCGACCGTCCAGACGATGGTGACGATGCAGCAGATGGTGAACGACTGCATCATGGTCGCGAGAATGTTCTTCTTACGCACCATCCCGGCGTAGAACAGCGCCAGACCGGGAATGGTCATCAACAGCACCAGCGCGGTGCTGGACAGCATCCAGGCGGTATCGCCCGAGTTCGAGCTTCGGTGGTCCATCGTCCGCCAGCGCGGGCATGGCCATCAACAGGGCGGGCAGCAGGGCAGTCAGGCCCCAGTTAAGACGGGGTCGGGTCATCGCATCAGTTTCCCTTTTTTATTTCAAAACGTATCGTCAACGCGCCGGCTGAGTCGGCTCAAAGAGCGGCGGTATCGATTTCACCCGTGCGAATACGCATCGCTCGTTCTACATCAAGAACGAAAATCTTACCGTCGCCGATCTTTCCGGTATTCGCCGCTTTGGCGATCGCCTCGATCACGCCATCGGCGAGATCGTCACCCACCACGACCTCGATCTTCACTTTGGGCAGGAAGCTCACGTGATATTCCGCGCCGCGGTAAATCTCGGTCTGGCCCTTCTGTCGGCCGAACCCTTTGACTTCCGTAACGGTAAGGCCCTGCACGCCCAAAGGCGTGAGAGCTTCCCTTACATCGTCGAGCTTGAAGGGTTTGATGATGGCCATGATCAGTTTCATGATCGCCTGCCCTGTGCTGTTAAGGATTGCATCGTCCGTCTCCGTTGCCGCCGCCGGTTCAAGGTTGGGCGGGTCGAGACTCACAATTCAACAATCGTGCCAAGTGTTCGAAATCATCGAAAGGAGCCAATCCCGCTGTCGATTTGGTTACAGGCGCGCGTTGAAACGCGGGCTTAGGCCCAAGGACAAAAGAGTCGTGATGCGCCATGCCGCCGATCAGAGGTTGCATTGCCTAACAAAGAAGCAACTGCATCGCCTCCAGGCTTTGCTGCACTGTACAATAAAAAACCCCGCCGACCCAAGGTCGGCGGGGCGTTTATCGTCCGTTTACCGTGTGGAATCAGACCGAGTAGTACATCTCGAACTCAACCGGATGCGGTGTGTGTTCGAAACGATACACCTCGCTCCACTTCAATTCGATGTAGCTCTCGATCTGGTCGCTACCGAAAACGTCGCCGGCCAACAGGAACTCATGGTCGGCCTCCAACGCGCCGAGCGCTTCGCGGAGACTGCCGCAAACGGTCGGAATACCTTTCAGTTCCTCAGGCGGCAGATCGTACAGATCCTTGTCCATCGGGTCGCCCGGATGGATCTTGTTCTTGATCCCATCGAGACCAGCCATCAGCATCGCCGCGAAAGCCAGGTACGGATTGGCGGCGGCGTCGGGGAACCGCACCTCCACGCGCTTGGCTTTCGGATTGGTGGCATATGGGATGCGGCACGACGCGGAGCGGTTGCGCGCCGAATACGCCAGCAGCACGGGCGCCTCGAAGCCCGGGATCAGCCGCTTGTAGCTGTTGGTCGCCGGATTGGTGAACGCGTTCAGCGCCTTGGCGTGCTTGATAATGCCGCCGATGTAATACAGGCAGGTCTCCGACAGATCGGCGTAACCGTTGCCCGCGAACAGCGGCTTGCCGGCCTTCCAGATCGACTGGTGGCAGTGCATGCCCGAACCGTTATCGCCATAGATCGGCTTCGGCATGAACGTCGCGGTCTTGCCGTAGCTGTTGGCGACGTTATGAATGCAGTACTTGTAGATCTGCAGATGATCGGCCATGCGCGTCATCGGCCCGAATTTCATTCCGAGTTCGTGCTGGCTCTGCGCCACCTCATGGTGGTGCTTCTCGATCGCCACGCCCATCTCGCCCATCGTTGACAGCATTTCGGCGCGCAGGTCGCTGTCGGCATCGACCGGCGGCACCGGGAAATAGCCGCCCTTGATCGTCGGACGGTGACCCATATTGCCTTCCGGGTAGTCCTTCATCGACGCCTGCGGGCCTTCCTGGCTGTCCAGTTGGTACATGCCATAGTTGCCGCCGGTGCCGAACTTCACGCTGTCGAAAATGAAGAATTCCGCCTCCGGCCCGAAGTAGACGGCATCGCCGATCCCGGACGACTTCACGTACGCCTCGGCCTTCTTGGAAGTGCTGCGCGGATCGCGGCTATAGCCCTGACCGGTGGAGGGCTCGATGATGTCGCAGAACAGGATCATGCTCGGCTTGGCCGAGAACGGATCCATCACCGCGGTGTCGGGGTCGGGCATCAGGATCATGTCGGACTCGTTGATCGCCTTCCAACCCGCGATCGACGATCCGTCGAACATGATGCCGTCGCGAAACGCATCCTCGTCCATGGTGGAAACGTGCTGCGCCGTATGCTGCCATTTGCCACGCGGATCGGTGAACCGCAGGTCCACGTATTCCACGGTATGCTCGGAGATCATCTCCTGAACCTTGCTCAGGCTTGAGCTGTCCGTCGGCTTTTTCACCATTACCCTGATTCCCCGTCCTTACATCATGAACGCCACGCGGGGATCACCGGCCGCGCGGCTACCACGGGCTCGCACAACGCGAACCCTCCTGAGCGGCCCCTCACTCGTCATCCGCCTGGGGGCCTTTGGCGGTTCGCTTGCCGGTCCGTATCCCAACCCAGTACAGTCCCTGGCGGGATCGTATGGCGAACGGATCCACTCCCGTCGAGGCAACGGCTCAACGGGCATTCAATCGATCGCGTCCGCGACAGCCTACCGAGGATCAGATGGCTGCTTCGCCACGCTCGCCGGTGCGAATGCGGATCACTTCCTCGATCGGCGAGATGAAGATCTTGCCATCCCCGATACGTCCGGTCCGCGCGGCGTTGATAATCGCTTCCACCGCGCGTTCGACCACCGAGTCCTCGCAAATGACCTCGATTTTCACCTTCGGCAGAAAGTCCACCACATATTCGGCGCCGCGATAGAGCTCGGTATGGCCTTTCTGGCGCCCAAAGCCTTTCGCTTCGACCACGGTGATGCCTTGCAACCCGACCTCGTGCAGCGCCTCCTTCACCTCGTCCAACTTGAACGGCTTTATGACGGCCTCGATTTTCTTCATCGCTCCATGCCCGGTCGTAAACCAGGTCTCCCAAAAACGCCGCCGCGCGCCCGGCCGGAGGGGCACGGCGGCACGAACAGCACGTGAGGTTTGCACGGGGCGTGCCAGGTATCAATGCGCTATCGCCGGCTTCGGCGGCTACAGGCGTTTCCGTCGCGTTGCCTGGAAATTGGCCGGTGAGGCCGGGTGGCGAACAGCACCGAATGCCCACAAAATGGGCGGCACTTGATGTTTCTTATATCTCGCGTTGCGTTCCCCGATTGGCTCGCCCACGCGCGGTCCGTTCCATCGGCGCGGCTTCGCAAGCAAGCCCATCCGCGCTATTGCCAACATCTTATCATGGCCAGAACGAGGCGCTGACGGATGCGTGGAGCGAATACCTATCTGGGGTCGATTGGAACGACCATCTTCACCGTCATGTCGGCGCTCGCGACCGAGCACAGGTCGATCAACCTCGGCCAGGGCTTTCCGGACACCGACGGTCCCGAGGACGTCGTTCAGGCGGCCGCCGACGCGTTGAAGGATGGCCGCAATCAATATCCGCCAATGCCCGGCGTGCCCGAGTTGCGCCAGGCCGTCGCCGCCGCCAACCGTCGCTTCTACGGGCTGGACGTCGATTGGGCGTCCGAGGTGACCGTCACCTCGGGCGCGACCGAGGCGATCACCGCGTGCCTGATGGCCGTGCTCGACCCCGGCGATGAAGTTGTCCTCATCGAGCCGCTCTACGACACCTACGTTCCCGTCGTCCGCATGCTGGGCGCCATCCCGCGCATCGTTCGGCTCGCCCCGCCACGCTGGGAACTGCCGCGCGCGGCGCTGGAAGCGGCGTTCGGTCCGAAGACCAAGGCGATCATGATCAACTCGCCGATGAACCCCTGCGGCAAGGTGTTCACGGCGGAGGAACTGGGATTCCTCGCCGATCTGGTTCGGCGTCACGACAGCTACGCGATCTGCGATGAGGTTTACGAACATCTGATTTTCGATGGCAAACGTCACATTCCGCTGATGACGCTTCCGGGCATGCGGGATCGCACGATGCGGATCGGCAGCGCGGGAAAGACATTTTCGTTGACCGGATGGAAGGTCGGCTACATCACCGCCGCCGCCAATCTGACGCCGCTGGTTCAGAAGGCGCACCAGAATCTGACCTTCACCACCGCCCCCAATCTGCAACGCGCGGTCGCCGTCGGTCTCGGCAAGGATGACTCCTATTTCGCGTCTTTGTCGGCGAACCTGCAGGCGCGGCGCGATCAGATGGCGGTCGGCCTGGCGGAGATCGGGTTCGACGTGCTGCCCACGAATGGGTCGTATTTCATCACGACCGATTTCACGCCGTTGCGCTTCAATGGCGACGACGTCGCCTTCTGCCGCCATATCACCGAACATGCCGGGGTGACCGCGATCCCGGTCTCCGCGTTCTATGATGAGCCGGACGCGCCGCGACACTACGCGCGCTTCGCCTTCTGCAAGCGGCCCGAGGTGTTGGACGAGGCCCTCGCGCGGCTGAAGCGACATTTTGGCGGCCGGCGCTGATTTCCGTCGCCGCCGCTCCGATCTCCGTCGCCGCCGCTCCGATCTCCGTCGCCGCCGCTCCGATCTCCGTCGCCGCCGCTCCGATCTCCGTCGCCGCCGCTCCGATCTCCGTCGCCGCCGCTCCGGGCGTCATGGGCCTGCATCGTTGACGAGAGGCGGTTCGCCGGACTAAACCGCGCCCCCTGGATGGCGGGCATAGCTCAGTTGGTAGAGCGCCAGGTTGTGGTCTTGGATGTCACGGGTTCGAGTCCCGTTGCTCGCCCCAGTTCCGCCGGCCACCACGCCCGGGCGCTGCTCCCCGGTTCGCCCGATTTCTCCGCCTGCCTGGCGTTCCCGCCGGCGCCGTCATTGCCCCCGCGGCGAGCCACCCCAGGAAGCGTTCGCATATGGATATCGAACTGCCGGACACGATCCTCGCCGACACCATCCAGCGGGCGCGGCCAGCGGTCGAGGTTTTGCGCGCGCTGCTCAATGAGGGCGTTCTCCCATCCGGTCTGACTGTCGATGCAACCTCCGCGCTGTTGGCTCTCATGGATGGCGTGGCTGAGGCAGCGGCTGAAAATAACGCGGACCTCAGCCCATCGGAGGCGGCTGAGCGGCTGCGTATCGCGCGGCCGTCCGTGATGCGTCTGATTGCCCGAGGCGAGCTTTCATCACGCAAAGACGGCGGGCATTACGTCCTGTCGCCGCGGGAACTGCGATCGTTTCAGACCAGACTGGCGTCAATCCGCCGCGAGGCGATGAGCGATCTGACCAGCATAACGGACGAACTCGGGTTCTGAGGACCCGCCGTTGCCTGCCGCGGACAACGCTTCGCCGGGAATGCGGGCCCCAACCGACGCAGCGGCAACCCGGAACGGGAAAGTTCCTGGCGTTCCAGGCCCGTTCAGGCGACCTCTCGACGGTAAAGCTATCCCAGCACCGCGTGTCGCCCGGCGATGAAGCCCTGGCAGGCGGCGCGCGCCAGGCCGTGTTGGCTGAAGCCGCCAGCCAACTCGCCGCCGCAGTACAGGCCGGGTATCACCCGACCGTTCAAATCCACGACCTGGCAGTGCGCGTTGATGCGCAGTCCCGCGCGGGTGTCATGCGGCACGGGGGTCGCCCAGGCGGCATGGAACGGCGGCGTGATGATCTCGTGCGCGGGCCGCGGTTTGCCGAAATCGGCATCGAAACCCGCGTCCACGAATGAATTATAGCGCGCGATGGTCCGTTCGAGGTACTCCGGCGGCATCGCGACGCGCTGATATTTCATCACGATCTTCCGCGCGAGCTCCGCGAGGCTGTTGGCGCGAAAATAGAACCCGGCCTCCCCGTCGACCCACGGCGGATCCGTCACCCAGTTCTCTCGCGCCACCGCGTCGGCGTCGAAGATAGCCCAGATCGGACCGCCACCATTGTGACCGTCGCCGATCCCGGCCATCGCCGCGTTAAGCCAGTTGTGTGGGTTGAATGTCACATTCTTCGCGTTCAGGTAGCTCCCCAACTCGTACGGGTCGATCGAGTTGTAGTTGTTGGTGGTGAATCCAGCCCCGGTCTCATCGTAGAAGCGCTGGCCGAGCATGTTCACGGTGACCACGTTCTGCCAGTCGCCAACCCGCAATCCGGTGGCGCGAGCCCGGTCGAACACCGTACTGCCAGGCATCCAACGCAGGTTCTGATAGCCATACTGGCACCCGATGGCGCTGGGTTTGGTGATGTTGAAGCCGAACTCGCCGACCTGATTGTAGAACCCCCACAGCGAGGCCCCGATCGCCATCGCCGCGAGTTCGCCGCTGGCGTCCTGATCAGACCAGGGCATCCCGGCCAGGCCGCAGTACTCCTCGGTGAGGCGAGGGTCGAACATGCGACGGAAATTCACGTTGCCGGTTGAACCACCGGTGCCGATGATCACCGCCTGGCTGGCGCGGATGTTGAAACGGTCACCACCATGCTCCACCGCGATCCCGAGCATCCGCCCGGCGGTCGGGGCCTCCCGGTGCAATGCGACCATCCGGTGCTCGAGCAGGATCCGCACGCCGGCCTCCCGCGCGGCGGCCTCCAGCGGCCGCATGAGACCATTCCCCGAGGACGTCGTCGCCTGATCCGCGGGATTGGCCGACCGGCCGCTCTGCACCATGGGCCAGTCCATGACGGCACAGTGCATCTCGCGCGGCACGGAGTTGCCGACAGCGTTCCCGCCCCTGGCATCGGGCGCCTTGTCCACGAAGATCACGCCATGCGCGACCAGCCAATCGTAGGTGGCGACGCAGTGATCGGCGAACGCGCGGACAACCTCTCGATCGTTATAACGGTAGTCGGGAAAGCCGTTGGGCTCCACCACCGACCAATCGGTCAGGTCGCGAAACAGCAGGTCGGGCAAGTCCTCGATGCCATATTTCCGTTGCGCGCTGGTGCCGCCGCCCAATGGCACGTTGCCGCCGCTGGTGATCGCGTGGCCGCCGATATCGGATTCCGCCTCGACCACGATCACCGATGCGCCGGCCTCGCGCGCGACGATGGCGGCGGGGAGCCCCATGGCACCCGAGCCGATGACCACGACGTCCGCTTCATCGGTCCAGTTCAGCATGGGGGCCGCCGATTGCATCGCGCGAAACAATTCGTGGGTACGGATGGCGCCCAGAGGCCCGGGGCAACGGCTCGTTTCCCGCGTTCATGATCGGCGCCCTCTCTCATTTCATTTCCCCCAACCTTCGTTCGTTACGCTTATTCCGCCGGCTCCCGGCGGTCCAGGCACGGTCATGATCGACACGCAGGCGACCCATCCCGGGATGGGGATCGAGGCCATGACGAACACTCGGGTTGAATCAGATGGCCGAACGCCCAATTTCGGTGTATGCTCAAATTCGGACATTGAGGCGACGCCCGTGCCAACCGTCCCCCGCACCACGACCACACTCGACCCCGGCCCCGCTTTGATCGGTCCCGAGCGCTTCTCGCCCGAACAACGGCGGCGGCTGAGTGGCCCCGGGATGCGAACCTTCCTGGCGATCGCCAATCTGTGGGGCCTGACCGAGGATCAGCGCCGGATGATCCTCGGCATGCCGCCGCGATCGACCTTTCACGGCTGGGCGCGGATCGCGCGAACGCATGGCGCGCTGCGACTCGATTTGGACACGCTTCTGCGGATCTCGGCGGTGCTCGGCGTGCATCAGGCGCTTGGCGTGCTGTTCGCCTCGGAACCAGAGGCGATCGCATGGCTGCGAAGTCCCCATGACGCTCCGGTTTTCGGCGGTCAGCCGCCGCTGGCGCTGCTGACATGCGGAACGCAGGACGGATTGCTGAGCGTGCGGCGCTTCCTCGATGCGGCGCGTGGCGGACTGTATATGCCGCCCAACCGCCTCGACGCCGAGACCGCGCCGCTGACGGACGCGGACATCGTTTTTTCATGACCGCTCCGACCGGTGTCGCACCGGCTGCGACCACGCGTTTCACGCGGGCGCCAAAGCCCAGCTTTCGCCTGATCCCATCGCGGTTTCCACCCATCGGCCTGTTCGATACCGTGGCTACGGCGGCCGATATGGCGGCGGCGATGGAACTGGCGGGCTGGACCAACGATCGCCTCGTCGCCGAGCGCGTTGCCCGCCTGCCGCGCGAGGACTGGGTCCATGGCCGGCCCAACGCCTCCATCGTCATGGCCGCGTTCCTGCATGTCCCGCCGGGCGGCAACCGCTTCAATGGGCCGGATCTGGGAGCCTGGTACGCCGCGGCCGCGTTCCCTACCGCGGCGGCCGAGGTAGCGCATCACCTGCGGCGGGAGGCCGTGGCCACTGCTCGCCCAATGATGCGCCGCCAGTACCGAACCTATCAGGCACAACTCGATGGCCGGTTCGCGGACATACGGGGCGAACGCGAGTCGCGGCCGGAGGTCTACGATCCGCTCAGCTACGCCTGTTCTCAGGTGTTCGGCGAAGCCATCCGCGCTGAGGGAGGTGGCGGGATCGTCTGGGACAGCCTTCGCCATGCCGGCGGGATCTGCGCCGTGTCGTTTCGGCCCAGGGCCGTGCTGGACATCGTGCAGACCGACCACGTCGAGATCACGGTGACCGCGCGGCAACCCAAAGTCGAGGTGCGCCGCCTTGCCGCCCCAACCCCAAACCATTAGATAACCCTTGAGAGGTCGGCGGCGGACGGGCGCCTTGTCTACCCTGGTCAGGTCCGGAAGGAAGCAGCCGCGGCGAGTTCCGCCTGGGTCGTTTGCCGGCCTCTCACTCTCTCCCACCCGTTCATGCCGCCCTGGCCCCGCCGCCCTGGCGGTCGGAGGCCCACGCACGCATGGCCGGCCTGTTTCAGGACGATGCGCCGACCGGGGCGCCGACGGCGTACCCACAGGAGGAGGACGCGCTTCCTCCCCCCGGCGGTCCTGGGCTGTTCGGAGAGGCGTTGCCCGCGGCCGCGCCGACAACGCACGCGGCGGCGTATCGGGTGCTCGCGCGGAAATATCGGCCCACGACGTTCGACGACCTGATCGGCCAGGAATCGATGGTGCGCATCCTGCGCAACGCCTTCGCCATCGGCCGGGTCGCCCATGCTTTCATGCTGACCGGGGTGCGCGGCGTCGGCAAAACCACCACCGCCCGCATCATCGCGCGCGCTTTGAACTGCGTTGGACCGGACGGGACCGGCGGCCCGACGGCGGATCCCTGCGGCGTCTGCGGCAACTGCCTCGCCATTCTGGCCGAACGTGAGCCGGATGTGTTCGAGATGGACGCCGCGTCCCGCACCGGAGTCGACGACGTGCGGGAAATCATCGAGGTCAGCCGGTCGCGGCCGATGACGATCCGCACCAAGGTCTTCATCATCGACGAAATCCACATGCTGTCGCGCAACGCGTTCAACGCGCTGCTGAAGACGCTGGAGGAGCCGCCGCCGCACGTGAAGTTCGTGTTCGCGACCACCGAGATTCGCAAAGTCCCGATCACCGTGTTGTCGCGCTGCCAGCGCTTCGATCTGCGCCGCGTTCGGGTGTCGGAGCTGCATGGTCATTTCGCGCGTATCGCGGAAAAGGAAGGTGTCGCGATCGAACCGGCCGCGCTGGATCTGATCGCGCGCGCGGCGGACGGCTCGGTGCGAGACGGCTTGTCGATGCTGGATCAGGCGATCGCCCAGGTGGACGGATTGAACGCGGAAGGAGCGATCTCGGTCGGGCAGGTCGCGGAGATGTTGGGACAGGCCGATCGCGACGCGGTCTTCGACCTGATGGAAGCGGTGATGGGCGGCAAGCCGGCCGCTGCCCTGGCGATCACCGACCGGGCCTATGAGCGCGGCGCCGATCTGGGCACCATGCTGCAGGATCTGCTGGAATTGCTGCACACGGTGACGCGCCTGAAATCAATTCCCGGGCTGCGCGACAGCGCGGAATTGCCGGAAGCCGAGCGCACCCGCGGCGCCGCCATCGCCGACCGGCTGACCGTTCCCGTGCTGGCGCGCGCCTGGCAAATGCTGCTCAAAGGCGTCGGCGAGGTGGAAAGCGCGCCCGACCGCCGCGCCGCCGCCGAAATGGTATTGATCCGTTTGTGTCATGTCGCCGAAATGCCGTCACCGGGCGAACTGGTGCGACGATTGAACACGGGCACCACACCGGCCGCCGCCGCCGCGCCTGGCTATGGTGGCACGCCATCCGGTGGCGGGATGACCCGGGCGGTCGCCAACGGCGCGCCGTTGTGCGGAGGCCCAGCCTCTGGAGCAAGCCGCGCCGGCCGGTCCGGTTCTGTCCACCTTTCGCGACGTCGCCGCGTTGGTGAAAGAGCACCGCGAGGCGATGCTGCACGCGCATTTGTTGCATTCCACACATCTGGTCCGTTTCGCACCACCGGTGATCGAGCTGCGGACGGAACCGGACGCGCCACGTGATCTCGCGCCAAAGTTGGCGGCATTGCTGTCGAACGCCACCGGCGCGCGTTGGACCATCGCGCTATCGACTGCCCAAGGTGAGCCGACGTTGGCGGAGCAGGGCAACGCGGCGGACGCGGTCCGCCGCGGAGGAGCCGCCGATCACCCGTTGATTCGCGCGATCATGGAGGCATTCCCGGGCGCGCGAATCGACTCGGTGCACGATAGTCGCGTCGATGACTATGGCCTGCCCAACGCACCGCCGATCGTGCCGTTGGGTGAGCCCGAGATGCCCGATTTCGCACCGCCTGATGCTGAATTTTCCGATGAAAATCCATGGGAGTCCGATGCCATGAAGAACCTCGCCGGCCTGATGAAACAGGCACAGCAGATGCAATCGAAAATGGAAGAGATGCAGGAAGCAGCTGGCTCGGCTGGAGATGACCGGCGAGGCGGGGGCCGGCCTGGTGCGCGTAACGCTGAACGGCAAGGGCGAGATGCGCGGTGTGACAATCGATCCGAAAGTGGTCGATCCCGCCGATACCGAAATGTTGCAGGACCTGATCGTTGCCGCCCACCGTGCCGCGCGTGCGAAGGTCGAGGCCGCGTCGCAGGCGGAAATGCAAAAAGTGACCGGCGGACTGCAACTGCCACCCGGCATGAAGTTGCCGTTCTGATCTCGTGCCGGTCCGATCCCGGTCACCATTTGTCCGCCTTGCCTCGGCGTTCGCGCGCATGACCGCGGTACGGACTGGCATCGATAATGGGCGGACCCGAGGTCGAACATCTGATCGGTTTGCTGGCGAAACTGCCAGGCATGGGGCCGCGTAGCGCGCGCCGCGCCGCGTTACGCATGCTGCAACATCCGGAAGTCGCGCATGCTGCCGCTGGCGGCCGCATTGGCCGAGGCCGCGCGCGCGGTCAAACCTGCGCCGATTGCGGCAATCTGGACAGTCGCGACCCGTGCTCGATCTGCGCCGATCACAATCGGGATCGTTCCACGATCTGTGTCGTCGAGGGCGTCGGTGACCTCTGGGCGCTGGAGCGTGCCAGCGTATACAACGGCCTGTATCACGTCCTCGGTGGCACCCTGTCCGCGCTGGGCGGTGTGCGGCCGGAAGATCTGAACGTTTCCACACTGATCACGCGGATCGCCGATGGCTCCGTCAAGGAAGTCATCCTCGCGTTGGGCGCCACGGTGGAAGGCGCGACCACCGCGCACTGGCTGACCGATCGGCTGCGCCCGCTCGGCGTGACCGTCACGAGAGTGGGCCAGGGCGTGCCGATGGGCGGTGCGCTGGATGCGCTCGATGACGGAACGATCGCCGCCGCGTTACGAGCGCGCCGGGTGTCCTGACCCTCTCGTTTGCCAGCCTGGGTTGTTAGTGCCAGGCTGATCGCGAGGCGGCGTGTCGCGTCTCGCGGCCCGCGGCTGGGGAGAAACCCTGGAGGGCAAAACAAATGGCATACGATCTGCTGATCAAGAATGGCCTGGTCGTGGACGGTTCCGGCATGCCGGCGTTCCGCGGCGATGTCGGCGTGCGCAACGGTAAAATCGCCGAAATCGGTAAACTGAGCGGTCCCGCCACGCGGACCGTGGATGCCAGCGGTCTGGCGGTCACGCCTGGCTTCATCGACAACCACGCGCATTACGATGGCCAGGTGACCTGGGATCCGCTTTGCACATTCTCGCCGCAACACGGTTCAACGACGGTGATCTTCGGCAACTGCTCGCTGGCGCTGGCGCCGGTGCGCCCAGGGAAGGAACATCGGACGGCGGAATTTCTGTCCTATGTCGAAGCGATTCCGATGGAAGTGCTGAACACCATCGATGTCGATTGGGAAACGATCCCGCAATACATGGACAAGCTCGACAAAACGTTGGGCGTCAATGCCGGCACGTTGATCGGGCACACGCCGGTGCGCCATTACGTGATGGGCGACGAGTGCCAGAAGCGCGCCGCGACGGACGACGAGATCAAGGCGATGCAGGACGTCGTGCGCGACGCTCTGACCGCGGGCGCGCTCGGTCTGTCGCTGTCGCGGCAGAAAGGACATTTCGATCCGCAGGGCGTGCCGATCCCGGCGCTGTGGGCGGACGATAAGGAGATCTTCGCGCTCGCCGACGTGCTGCGCGAGCTCAGCACCGGAACGATCCAGGTCGGTGGCGGCGTGGACCAGGAACTGAAGGACGGCATGATGGCGCGTCTCGCGGAAGCGACCGGCCGCACCGTCGTTTACAACAACCTGGCGCAGACCGTACGCAATCCGGATAAGTGGAAAGTCCACATGGCCCGCGTCGATGAGACGGTTGCGCAGGGGATCAAGGCCTATCCGATGTGCAGCCCGAACCGGGTGACGCAGGACTTCACGATGCACAATTGTCAGGTGTTCCGCGGCCTGCCGACCTGGCATCCGATCCTGATCTCGACCGACGAGGAAAAATTGCGCGCCTACTCCGATCCGATCGTGCGGCAGAAACTGCATGAGGAAGCGGTCGAGCGGAAAGGCGACATCTCCGGTGCCAACGGATTCTCGAAGACCTGGTGGGACTACATGTGGGTCAACGAGCCGGCGCTGGAGAAGAACAAAGAGTTCCAGTTCAAAACGATCGGCGAAATCGCCAAAATGACCAACAAGCGGGTCATCGACGCGTTCCTCGATCTCGTCGTGGAGGAAAATCTCGATACGCGGTTCCTGCAGGCCGAGAACAACATCGACGATGAGGCGATGACGAAGATCCTCACCTATCCCAACGCGATCGTTGGCCTGGGTGACGGTGGCGCGCACGTGCAGTTCCACGGCGGCTACGGCTACACCACGCGACTGTTGGGCGAGTGGGTGCGCAAGCGGCAGGTGCTGACGCTGGAACAGGCGATCCGCAAACTGACGTTCGAATCGGCCTCGACCTTCGGCATCCATGACCGCGGCATGCTGCGTCCCGGAATGGCGGCGGATATCGTGCTGCTGGATCCGAAGACGGTCGATGCCGGCAAGGAAAGCGTCGTGCACGACTTCCCCGGCGGCGGCTGGCGCATCAAGGAGGAAGCGATCGGCATCCACATGACCATCGTCAACGGTCAGGTGCTGCTGGAGGACGGCAAGCACACGGGCGCGCTGCCGGGCCGGGTGATCCGCAATTCCTGGTATCACGACCATCGGAACTGAGTGATTGGCGGGCCCCGGCGCGCCATCGCGCCGGGGTTCGCGTTTCCGCCCGGCAGCGTTACCATAACGATTTCCTTGCTCCTCACGAGTAAGGACAGTCCGTTAACCCGGATGCCTCGTGGTGCCGCGCCATGACCCAGGTCCGCCCGACCGTGAAAAACGTCAGTCGCGCCGCGCCCGGGCCTCCCGCGTCATCCGCACCAGTTCGGTCCGCACGGCGCCGGCATCCTGTACCGACGCCGACCAGTGAACCCTCAGGACCCGCTCATCCTGGGCCAGGTCGGCCCCATCGACATCAGCGGTAACCATCCGCCAGGCGCCCGGCTGCTCCGCGATGGCCGCCATCGCATCGGGATGATCGGTGTTGCAATGGCTGACGATCCCATCCTCCGCGGCGGAGATCGCGGCGACCGCGGTGGGATCGGGGGTCAGGTCCGCCTGACGCA
Organism: uncultured Alphaproteobacteria bacterium; assembly: GCA_963719675.1. GTDB lineage: Bacteria > Pseudomonadota > Alphaproteobacteria > Acetobacterales > Acetobacteraceae > Rhodopila. The sequence continues at coordinate 116,192 of CAVRDN010000097.1, forward strand.
GCCGCGTCGCCCGCGCGAACCCGGCGACCAGCAGCGCCCCCAACGGCCGCACGCGCCAAAGATGAAAATCTCCGAAATCCGCGTACAACGCGGCATAGGGATGCACGGCCAGATAGCGCGCCTTCAGCACCGGATCGTCCGCCATCTCGGCGATCCCGGTCACCGTGACCCGCGGCGCGGTCTGCGGATTGGGCCCCTCGGGCGCGCCGCACACCAAAATCGAGCAGCGCGGCTCGGCGCGAAGATGGCGCGTGTGCTCGGAAAGGTTCGACAACAGCAGCAGCAGCGAGAGATCGGGCGCGCAGGCCGGCGTCACCAACGAGGCGAACGGCTGGCCGCCATCGACCGTGGTCGCGAGCGTGCCAGAGCGGGCCGCGCGCAGCAGTTTGCGGGCCTCGAAACCGGTGTTCATGCCGGCCACTCCAGGTTCGTCTGCCATTTTTTGTTCACCTCACGTCCTGGATGCGCCACAATTGGGTGTAAGGGTGCCTTATCCGGTGAACCACCGGAAGCATGCCCGCGAAGGACGCCATCTCCATGAAGCAGACGATCGCCCTGGTCGACGACGACCGCAACATCCTCACCAGTGTCTCGATGACGCTGGAGCAGGAAGGCTTTCAGGTCCGCACCTACACCGACGGTGAGAGCGCGTTGCAAGGTCTCACCGCCAAACCCGCCGACCTCGCGGTGCTTGACGTCAAAATGCCGCGCATGGATGGGATGGAGTTGCTGCAACGCCTGCGTCAGCGCAGCACGATGCCGGTGATCTTCCTGACGTCGAAGGACGAGGAAGTGGACGAATTGATGGGCCTGCGCCTCGGCGCCGACGATTACATCACCAAACCATTCAGCCAGCGCCTGCTACTGGAACGGATCCGCGCGTTACTGCGCCGGAATGAAGCAAGCCGGGCGGAGGGGTCCGGCGCGGCGCCGGGTGGCGTGATGACCCGCGGCGATCTGGTGCTGGATGAGACCAAGCATCAGTGTCTGTGGAAAGGTCAGGACATTCAGTTGACGGTCACTGAGTTTTTGTTGGTGAAGGCTCTGGCCGCGCGGCCTGGCATGGTGAAAAGCCGCGATCAACTGATCGACGCGGCCTACGGCGAGAACATTTATGTCGATGACCGTACGATCGACAGCCACGTAAAACGCGTGCGCAAGAAATTCCGTACGGTGGACGACAACTTCAATCAGATCGAAACGCTGTACGGCATCGGCTACCGGTACAAGGAGCACTAAGTGCCCGATGGCGGCCTGATCGCCGAACTGCCGCGGACGAAGCGGGCACCGCTCCGGCGGTTCCGGCAGCGTTGGGTGTCGCCGTTGCTGCGGCGGATCCTGATGGTCAATGCCTTGCCGCTCGCGCTGTTGGTCGTGGCGTTGCTGTATCTGGATCAATACCAGAACGGTCTGCTGGAAGCCGAGGTCGCGGCGCTGCGTGAACAGGCGAAGATTTACGCGGGCGCGATCGGGGAGAGCGCGGTGCTGGCGACCGACCCGGACAATCCGCATTTGGTGCCGGAAATCGCGCGGCCGCTGTTGCGCCGGCTGACCGATCCAACACCCGATGCGCGCGCCAAGATTTACGCGCCGGACGGAACCATCGTGGCTGATTCGCAGATCGCGGGAGGGCGCGGGAGCGGCGGCCGGAACCGACCGCCGCTGCCGCCGATCGATCGCGGAACTGATCGCATCGTTCGTCGGCCAGGTCTACGATTTTGTGTCTTTCGCTATTGCCGCATAACGGTCCGGTCACGACCGTCGATATGACACCGAGCGCGCGCGGACCGGACTGGCAGCCCGACGTGAAGGAGGAAGTGCGGCTGCAAAGTGCCGGCAACAGCCGGGAAATGCCGCCGTATATCCGCCGCACCGTCGATAACCGGCTATGGATCACCGTCGCCGAGCCGGTCGAGCGCGACAAACGCACCGTCGGCATCGTCCTGCTGACCCGCGAGGCGCGCGAGGTGGAAGAAAGTCTGCAGTCCATTCGCCTGTCGATCATCGCGCTGTTCGGGCTCGCTCTGGCGCTGACCGTGCTGCTGTCGTGGTATTTGTCGCTGACCATCGCGCGGCCGATCCTGCGGCTGGCGGATGCCGCCAGCGACATGCGCGAAGGCAAGGGACGCACCGGCAGCGTTCTCGCCTCGTTGCTGGAGCGGCGCGACGAGGTGGGCGAACTGGCCAACGCGGTGTCCGATTCCGCCAGCGCGTTGTGGGCGCGCATGGACGCGACCGAGCAATTCGCCGCCGACGTGGCGCACGAACTGAAGAATCCGCTGTCGTCGATCCGTAGCGCGATCGAAACGTTGATGCGGATCGAGGATCCGGCGCGGCGCAAACAATTGCTGACCATCATTGGCCAGGACGTGATGCGGCTGGACCGGCTGATCAGCGATGTCAGCGACGCCTCGCGGGTCGATGCCGAAATGTCTCGCGTCACCGCGCGGCCGGTCGATGTCGTGCCGATCGTGCGCACCCTCAAGGAACTCGACGACGCCACCCGTGATCCGGACAACGATCCTGGGCTTGAGGTTATTGCGCCACCGGCCGGGCATGCAGGTGCTGGCGGTCGAGGACCGGCTGGTGCAGGTGCTGCGCAATCTGATCGGCAACGCGCAATCCTTCAGCCCGCCAAAGGGACGCATTCTGGTGCGGGTGAAAGACGCTCGGCGCCCGTCGGCGGAAATCAGCGTCGAAGATCAGGGGCCGGGGATTCCGGAGGCGAACCTGGAACATATCTTCGACCGGTTTTATTCGGAACGGCCGCACGGCGAAAAGTTCGGCCAGCATTCCGGTCTTGGCCTGTCGATCAGCCGCCAGATCGTCGAGGCGCTACATGGCCAGATCTCGGCCGAGAACGTGCGGGACGCCACGGGGAAAGTTCTCGGCGCGCGGTTTATCGTTCGCCTGCCCAAGGCGTAGCCGGATCAGTCCGCGAACGACGGCAGTACGCTCCGTTCCATGGTTTGCTTCGCCACCGCGGCGTCGCTTTCCGACACACCGCGCATCGCTCCGGTCATCACGATCTTGTCGAGACCAAGCGACGCCAGGCCGTGCACCCGCTCGACCACGCGTGCCGGCGGTCCGACGATCGCGAAACGATCGATGAACGATTCCGTCAGCACGCCGGCCTGACGCGAGTTGCCACGTGTGTGCGCGCGCATGTCGTAACTGTCGTGCAGATCGCGCAGGACTTCGCGGTCGCTGTCGGACACCGGGCCGGCGGCCGTCCCATGCATGACGTTGAAGCGCGCGAACGTCGTCAGGCTGCCGCGTACCAGACCGCGCGCGATGTCGATGTCGTCATGACACGCGGCGTTGACGTAAGCGCCGAACGCCAATCTATTCGGGTCAAGCCCGGCTTTGGCGCGTGTCTCCTTCGCCAGCGCGATGCCCCATTCCAGCCGCGCCGCGTCGGCGCCCAACGCGAACATGATGCGGTCGGCGTGCAATGCGGCGATGGCGATGACGCGCGGCCCGCTGGCGGCGACCTCGATCGGCACGACAGCCTCGGCGCCGGCGAGCCATCCGATTTGACTGGCGGGCGGCGCGTCGGCGAGTTCCAGTTCCGACATGGGCGGCGCGGTGCCGGTGGGAATATCGATCTCGTCGAACGGCACCGCCTCGCCACGCAGGTATACGCGCAGTTGCCGAAGGTAACGTTCGAACGACGCCAGCCGCGCCGGCCCGCGACCGAGATGCGCCAGAGCGGAATCACCGCGGCCAATGCCGAGATACGCGCGCCCGTTGGAGATACGTTGCACGCTGGCGATCGAGCAGGCGGTCACCGAGGCGTGGCGCGTGACCGAATTCGTGACACCTGTGGCCAGGCCAAGTCGCGATGTCGTCGTGGCGGCCATGGCCAGGGCGACGTACGGATCTCCCGACAAATTCTGCGAGTCCACGACCTGGAAACCAGCCCAACCGGCTTCTTCCAGTTGCTTCGCGGTGCGCGCGCTGCTTCTCGGCGACGCGACGCCGGTGGTCCAGAGTTCCATCAGTCGCTCCCTTGGCGTTAATTCGCCGTCGATTGCTCGCGCGGCATCCCGGTTTACGCCTTCTGGTGGCAAAGGTCAGCTTGCACCGACCCGCGCGGTCGGGGCATGCGCGGTTCGCGCTCCCACATTCGCGGGATTGCCGCGGCGGCCGCGTTCATTGCATCCATCGTCGACGCCGCCGGCGTCGCTCCGGTCGCGATCTCAACTTCGGCGGGAGCATCGCGGATCGGGGCGCGCCTTTGCATGAACGCGTCGCCCCGCTAAACCCATTCGAGCAAGAACCTCGGAGGAAACGCATCATGACCCGTGCGGTTGGCCGCCTGTTGGTCGATAGTCTGGAAGCTCACGACATCGACCTGATTTATTGCGTTCCCGGCGAGAGTTATCTCGGCTTCACCAACGCGCTGGTCGACAACAATCGCATGCGGCTGATCGTTTGCCGTCACGAGGGCGGCGCCGCGTTCATGGCCGCCGCCGATGGACGAATGCGCGGCGGCCGCGCCGGCGTCTGCGTCGTATCCCGCGGGCCCAGGCCTGTCCAACGCCATGATCGGGCTGCACACCGCGTATCACGACGCCACGCCGCTGGTCGTCCTCATTGGCCAGGTCGAGCGCTTCGAGGCCGGCCGCATGGCGTTGCAGGAACAGAACTATTCCCGCCTGCTGTCCGACGTCACCAAACTGGTCATCGAAGTCAACGAGCCGCAACAGGCCAGCGAGGCGATCGCGCGTGCTTTCCACATCGCCGAGAGCGGCACGCCAGGCCCGGTCGCCATTATCGTCCCCGAAGACGTGTTCGACGCCGAAACCGACGCGCCGATCGCCAAACCGCGCCCCGCCGCGCAGGCCGGACCGTTGCCGGAGGATATCGATCGCCTCGCCGCTATGCTGGCCGCCGCCGAACGTCCGCTGATCTGGGTCGGCACCGCGCTGCGTCCCGCCGAGGTCGCCGACCTCACCAAACTCGCCGAGCAATGGATGCTGCCGGTCATGCCGACACATCGCCGGCCGCATCTGTTCGACGCGTTCCATCCGAACTACGGCGGCTACATGGCGTCCCGGGTGCACGCGGACACCCTCGCCGAAATGAAAAAATCCGACCTCCTGGTCGCGTTGGGCGAGCGCATCACCGGGTCGCTCTCACAAGGCTTTACCTTCCCCGCCGCGCCGGACCCGCAACTGCCGCTGGTGCATGTCTGGCCGGATGCGAATGAGGTTGGCCGCGTGTGGCGGCCCGACCTCGGCATGGCGTGCGAACCGGCCGCCGTCGTGCGTGCGTTGCTGGCGCGCGGCGCGCCCGCCGGAGCCTCGAAACGCAAAGACTGGGTCAATCAGTTGCACGCCGTGCACAAGCGCGTGACGAAGGCGGAATGGCAGCCCACGCCTGACGGGGTCAATTTCTCCGCCGTGATCGCCGAGATCAACAAGCATCTGACCGACGATGCCACGGTGACCTCGGATGCCGGCAATTTCGCGACGTTCGTGCATCGGTATTTGCTGATGAAGCCGGGCCAGATGTTCCTGGCGTCCGTGGTGGGGGCGATGGGCGCCGGCATGCCGATGGGCGTCGCGGCGTGCCTGCGCCGGCCGGGCACCCAGGTGATCGCGTTCGCCGGAGACGGTGGTGCGTTGATGACCGGCAACGAGCTGGCGACCGCGCGGCAATATGGCGTCAACCCGGTGTTCATCGTTTCGGACAACAATTGTTACGGGACGATCACGCAGCATCACGACATGCGTTACCCCGGCCGCCCGTATCAGGCGGCAACCCAACTGACCAATCCGGACTTCGCCATCTGGGCCACGGCGTTCGGTGCGAAAGGTCTGACAATTCATCAGGAGTCCGAGATCGCCGGCGTCATCACCGAAGCTCTGAACACCAAGGACCGGCCCGTGGTCGTGCACGTCCACACTTCATTGGAGCAGATCAGCGCCTGGCGACGCCGGAGCGCATGACGCCATCACCGTGACTCACGTCGCCGCCGACCCACGACCCGAGGCGCCGATCGCCATCTGCCAGAACGCGCCACTGCCCTGGGCGTTGCTGGCGACCGGGGCACTGGCGATGTTCGCCGCCTCCTCCAGCGGGACCACGCGCGCGCCGTTCCTGCTCGAGATGGCGCGCGACCTGTCGACCAGCATGCCGTTGGTCGCGGACCTCGTCGCCGCGACCTCCATCTCCTGGGCCGTCTCCGGGATGCTGGCCGGCGCGTGGTCGGACCGTTGGGGCCGCCGGCCATTTCTGATCCTGGGACCGCTGCTGTTGACGTTCGCGCTGATCGGCATCGCCTCGGCGCCGACATTCCCGCTGGTCGCGCTGGTGGTCGGTCGCGGCGGGCGGCTGTAGCGGCATGTTCACCGGCGTATGTTCGCCGAAACCTCCGCGCGTGTCACCGAGGGCCAGCAAGGCCGCGCGCTGGGTTTGGTCATGAGCGGCCAGTCCCTGACGCTGCTGGTGGGCGTCCCATTGGCCGCGTTCGTCGGGTCGATGATCGGATGGCGTGGCGTCAACCTGTGCATCGGCGGGCTGGCCGCGACCTCCGCCATTGGTCTGCTGATCACCACGCACGGCCGCCCCACATCGGCGCGATCCGCCGGGGTCAAACCGCCCTCCACCCGCGCGGCGTTGTCCTGGCCGGTGATCCGGGTGCTGGCAATGGGGATCGCCGAGCGCGTGTGCTACGGCCTGACGATTGTCTATTTCGCGACATTTTTGCAATCGACCTATCAGGTCACGCTGGACGCCGTGGCTCTGCCGCTGGCGATCTTCGCCTCGGGCAATATCCTGGGCACGTTGCTGGGTGGCCAACTGGCGGACCGATTGCCGGACAGACTGATGATCTACGCCGTCGCCATGCTGGCATCAGGCGTCGCCGCGCTCGCGTTGTTCGGCGTTCGCACCAGCGTAACGATGTCCGTCGGCCTGGGATTTGTTTTCGTCTTCTGCATCGCGATGGCCCGGCCGGCGATGTTGGCTTCGTTGGCCCAGGTGCCGGCGCATATACGAGGCACTGTGATGGGGTGGAATGTCACCTGTTCCAGTGTCGGGTGGATGGGCGCGGCGGGGCTCGGCGGCTGGATGCTGGGTCTGCAGGGCTTCGCCGGCTTCGGTCCAATGACCATGGTTGTCGCGATTATCGGCGCATGCCTGGCGTTGTTTCGCCGATGACCACTCGTCCACGGCCTCGCGGGCACCCGGCGGGGAAGATAACGGCCGCGAACAAGGGAAGGATGACGTTCATCATGCGAGTTCCATCTTGGCCGGCGCGCCTGATCCTGATCGCACTCGCCGCTGCGCTCGCGGTACCGGCGATGGCGGCGGACTACCCGCCACCCAAAGAAGCCGACTGGATCGCCAAGGACTTCCGCTTCCACACCGGCGAAGTCATACCGGCCTTGCACCTGCACTACACGACGGTCGGCGATCCCTCGGGTGATCCGGTGCTGATCTTGCATGGCACCGCGGGCTCTGGCGCCACCATGCTGACCCAGACTTACGCGGGCGAACTGTTCGGCGACGGCCAGCCACTGGACGCGAAGAAATATTTCATTATTTTGCCCGACGCTCTGGGCACCGGGAAATCAGCCAAACCCTCCGACGGGTTGCGCGCCGGATTTCCCCATTACAATTACGACGACATGGTGCGGGCGCAGTATCGCCTGCTCACCGAGGGATTGGGCATTCGGCATCTGCGATTGGTGACCGGAAATTCCATGGGTGGCATGGAGACCTGGGTCTGGGGCGAAGCCTACCCGACGTTCATGGATGCGCTGACGCCGATGGCCTCGCAGCCAACCGAGATGGCCGCCCGCAACTGGATGCTGCGACGGATCATGATCGAAACAATTCGGCGGGATCCGTCCTGGAACCATGGCGATTATTCTGCCCAGCCACCGTCATTGCGTCTCGCCAGCGTGTTTTTCGGCATCGCCACCAGCGGCGGAACACTCGGCTATCAGTCGCTCGCGCCGACACGGGAGAAGGCCGACAAACTGGTGGACGCCCGGCTCGCCGCGCCACCACCCAAGGACGCGAACGACTTCATTTGGCAGTTCGACGCGTCCCGCGACTACAATCCGGCACCCGGTCTGGAGCTGATCGAGGCGCACGTGCTGGCGATCAACTCCGCGGACGACGAGCGCAATCCACCCGAGACAGGGCAAACCGTGGAGGCGCTGAAGCGGGTCAGGAACGCACGCCTGTTTTTGATACCGGCCAGCGCCGAGACGCGCGGCCACGGCACCACGGGAATGGCGAAATTCTGGAAACAGCAACTGGCCGATTTCCTGAACGCCGTCCCGCATCGGGCGATGTGACCCCCGCATCGGGCGATGTGACCCCCGCGTCGGGCGATGTGACCAATGTCGGGAAGTGCCAGTGGTTGTTTATCGCGACCGGGCGGTCGTTACGAAGTCGGCGGAGCGAAATACGCGGCGGTCTGGGTCACATCTTCAGGAAGGATGTAGAGTGGGAACGAGCCGGACTCCGGTATTTCCCGCAGCAAGTATTTGATCGCGGACGGAGTGACGTTAATGCAGCCAAAGCTGATGTGCTTGTCGTCCGGGCTGGGCGATTTGATCCGAATGTCCCGATGCTCCGACGGCGTCCCCAAATAGACCTGGTGTATCGCGATGCCCCAGTCCTTGCCGCGAATTTCGCTGACATCCAGGAGTGGACCACCAAGTTCCTTGTCGTAGCCGCGTGCCACGGTGAAACGCCCGGCGGGCGTTACTTTGGTGTTCAATGCATATAAATTGTCAAATTTCTGATTGAGTTCGCCCGCCGGCAATTCATCGGACAGGCTTTCTCCGGTCAATGCCGGACCCGAGAAAACCGGCTGGCCCTGTTCGAACAGGAGAATTTTCCCGAGTGCCTTGTCGACCATGAGAAAGTCCCGGTCGCCTCGGGCGGCGGCCATCTGGCTTGCTTCCTTCTCCTGGTCGGACAGCACCGGCGGAACCTGAGATGCGGCATCGTCGGCCGCGACGTCGCCAGGCGGCGGAACCTGATATGCCAGCGATGTGGGGGCGCCAGCCGACGGGTCGAGTGCGGGAGCGGGAAGCTGATACGCCGCCGCCACCACCGCCGCCTTCGGTTCGGCTCTCGCCGAGACCGCGAAAGTCACGCGAGGCTCATGCCGGGCGGCCTCTACCCGACGTACCGGTGCCACATGCATCGCTGTGACATGGGTGGCGTGAGTCCGGTGCGGCCTCAGTTCCCTGACCGGTGCGCCGTGAGCGCCGGGAGCCGCAAGCTCAAGGAAGACCACCGCGCCACTGAGCAACGCAACTTCGCGAAACATGAACCGAACACCTCTTCGCCGGACCCAAAACGGAGCAACCCCGGTAATAGTTCCGCCCCTTTCGCCGGCACGGCCATGACCGACACGGCCGGCGACCGCGGAAAACGCACGATTTTCAATTGTTCATCATGCGTTGTCAAAGCAGAAATCGTCGCCGCCCGGTTACCGCCGACCCGAGGTCACTCGTTCGTCAGACCACCTCATGCCATCTTCCGCGGGCGCGGGCACGCGTTTCCGCGTTTCGGAATGTTGCGGCGGTGCTCCGCGGTTCAGCTCCGAGGTCTTAGCAGCCAGTCGCGCGGCTGAAACAGCTGGGTGATCAGGCTCTCGTCCATGGGCAGAATGTAAAGCGGCATTCCGCTGCCCGGCAAAAGCCTCCACAATTGCGCGATGGTGCTGGGATCGACATCAACGCAGCCGGCGGTGATGTGTTTGTCCTGATCCTCAATGGAGCGCAGGCGCGCATCCCGATGCTCGGAGCGCCGCCCCAACCAGACCTGATGAATGGCGATTGTCCAATCCCTGCCCCGGAGCTCGTTGATGTCGAACAAGTTCCCTAACGCGCGGTCGCGATCGCGGGTCAGGGTGAATTGGCCGGCGGGCGTCACTTTGTATTTCACGCCAGTTTGCTCGGACCATGGCTTGATCCAGCCATCCGGCGGGATGCGATCGGCCAGGCTCTCGCCGGTCAGAGCCGCGCGATTGAATACCGGCCGCCCGTTCTCGAACAGAATAATCCTGCCATGCGCTTTATCGACCATGAGGAAATTCCGGTCGCCATTCCGCCGTGCGATCTGGCTGACCCATAACGCGGCGGGCGACAATCCCTCGTTGTCCCAGAGATGCGGCACGACATCGGGCGGCGCGCCCAGGCTCGGCAAAGGCGGACTGGTCATGAACCGGAAGGCCGCGGACAGGGGGGTCATGTCCGCTTGCCACCGATCGACGAACCTTTGTTCGAAACCCGTCAGATAGCCGCTCGCGGGTGTGGCGTTCCACGGGGCCGCGTTCGTCGCGGGGCAACCCAGCAGCAAAAGACCACAAAACGCCCAAAGCGCCCGCTTACGCGCCGCGAGTACTTTCCACCAGTCGCGAGGGCGATTCGCTGGCCGGTCCGATGGGCCACCAGCCCTTCGCGGCACCGGAGGACGAGCACAAGAGATCGGCGTCGACATCGCTTAAACCCCCATGGATCGCGCTGTTTTTATCGCGGTTGGGCCTCAATCGGTCGGTGGGCGGCCGGATCTCTGTCTCAACCCGGCCGAGCGGCAACTTAACTCGAGGGAGCAGAAACCTTGCGCGCCGCATCGCGCTGCTGAAAGAGCCGCGCAACCAAATTTTGATCCTCCGGCAGAATGTAAATCGGCGTCCGCTCGTCGTCCGGGACGCGTGCCAGCAACTGCTGCATCGTGGACCCATCCACGTCGATGCATCCGTATGTGATGTGTTTGTCCTGATCCCTCGGCGACCGCAGCCGCGCGTCCCGATGCTCGGCCGGCGCGCCCAACCAGACCTTGTGGATCGCGATATCCCAATCACTGCCCTGCACCTCATTGAGATCCAGGGTTTCGCCATACGCGTTGTCATAGCCGATCGACACGGTGTAGCGACCGGCGGGCGTGATTTTGTACTTGAGACCCTTTTGCTCGGCGAACGTTTTGGTGAACGCGTCCGGCGCCAGGTAATCCGATGGATTTTCGCCGGTCAGCGCCGCGCCGCTGAAGGTCGGCGCGCCATTTTCAAACATGATGATCTTGCCATGGGCTTTGTCGAGCATCAGAAAGTCCCGGTCACCATTCCGGGCGGCGATCTGACTGACATCTCTCGCTTCGGGCGAGAGCGCCGGTCCGCCGTGCGGTGCAACCTCGTTCGCCCGATCCGTAGCGCCCGCTTCGACAGCCTGCGTCGCCCAATCGGGCGAGTCGGCGCACGCCGACAGGCAAACGAGAATCAGCAAATTGAACATCGTCAGAACACGCGTCACGACTTCCACCCCATGCGGCAAAGAGGGAATGAAGACGGACTGAACAGGAACGTCGTCGATTCCCACAACTCGAAAGCAGGACCACGTCACACCTGGTTTTAACTGACGCGAGGTGAATAACCGATCCCGTGTACGAACGTATAAGGATTGGCGCTCACCCGCGCCAGCCACTTTTCGTTGATATCCGGATTACGGATGCCGTTTTCATCGCGTGGGACTGACGCCCTCGCCTGTTCGCGGCGCAATCCTTTGGCTTGACCTGGATCATGGTGCCCGCCCCTGGCCGGATACATCCTGGCGCCCATGACCCGTTCCCGACGCCTCCTCTTGCTTTGCGCCGTCATTTTCGTCATCGCCGCGGGCGCTTATGGCCAATCGCGCTGGCCGCGCGTGCTGCCGAACCTGCTGTTCGGGCCACCGAACGAACCTGTCAGCATCGTGGTTTCTGGCAACATCGAGGCACACGAAAGCGTGCTGAGCTTCACGCAGGTGCAGGCGCCGATTGTCGCGCTGGCGTTCGATGAAGGCGCCGCGGTCGCCAAAGACACCGTGCTGGCCCGCCTCGACGACACACTCTACCGCCGGCAGACCGAGATCGATCAGGCCAACCTCGGTGTGGCGACCGCTCAGGTGGCGGTGAACGAAAGCACGCTCGCGGCGGTACGAAGCAACGTCGACAGCGACGGCTTCGATCTCGTCGAGAAGCAACGCGACTACGCTCGCGCGGAGGAACTGGTGAAAACGAACGCGATCTCGATCCAGGGGCGGGATCTGGCGTTCACGGCGGCGCGTCAGTCGGCGGCCGTGCTCGCGCACGACCAGGCCATGGCGACAGTCGCGGCAACCAACGTGGACCTCGCCAAAGCCAACCAGGCCGCGGTCGCCGCGAAGCTCGCACTGGATCAGGTGACGCTTGGCTATACCACGCTCCGTGCGCCGTTCGACGGCGTAATCGCGGTGCGTCAGGCCGAACTGGGGCAATTGGCCGGACCCGGGGTCGCGATCTTCATGCTGGACGATCTCGATCACGTCTGGTTGCGGGCCTACGTCAATGAACCGGACATCGGCAAAATTCGCCTGAACGAGGCGGCCGACGTGACGACCGACACATATCCGGGCAAAATTTACCACGGTCGCATCAGCTTCATTTCGCCGGACGCGGAATTCACCCCGAAGACCGTCGAGACGCACGCGGAGCGGGTGACCCTGGTTTATCGCATCCGCATCGATATCGATAATCCGACGCACGAGCTGCTGCCGGGCATGCCGGCGGACGCCAGTATCGCCGCCCAGCCGCCCGGCCGATGACAACGGGCGGGGAGCCGGAGGTCGCGGTATCGGCACATGGCCTCACCCGAAGCTTCGGGTCCGTGGTGGCGGTACGCGCGATCGATTTCACCGTCGCCCGCGGCGAGATCTTCGGCTTTGTCGGTCCGGACGGTGCCGGCAAGAGCACGATCATGCGGATGCTCGCGGGCGTGATGCGGCCCGACACCGGCACCATACTGCTTGAAGGCATCGACGTCGTCGCCGAGCCGGAGCGTGTGCGGGATTGTCTCAGTTACATGCCGCAGCGCTTCGGCCTCTATGACGATCTGACCGTCGATGAGAACATCTTCTTTTACGCCACCCTGTTCGCCGTACCGCGCGACGTGCGCCGCGAGCGCGGCCGGGAACTGTTGGAGGCCGCCGGCATGGTGCCGTTCCGGCGCCGTCTCGCCGGCAAACTGTCCGGCGGGATGAAGCAGAAGCTGGGGCTGGTCTGCGCGCTGATCCATACGCCGAAGGTTCTGCTGCTCGATGAGCCGACGACCGGAGTGGACCCGGTCTCGCGCCGCGACTTCTGGAACATTCTTTACGGGTTGCGAGAGCATGGCGTCACCATTCTGCTCTCCACCGCCTACATGGACGAGGCTGAACGCTGCTCGAGGCTGGCGTTGGTCAGCGCGGGCGAGATCCGTCACTGCGACACTCCCGCGCGATTGAAGCAGGCGATGCCGGGCGCTCTGCTGGCGGTCGGCACGGCGAACGCACGCGGCGCCTATGCCGCGTTGGAGGGCGTGCCGGGCATCATCGGCCTGTTGTTGATGGGCGATCGCGTTCACGTCCGGGTGGACGACGCCGCGCGCCGCATGCCGGAACTGCGACGCGTGCTCGCCGACCGTGGCCTCGCCGACGCCGATGTGGCCCGCATCGAGCCCGGCATCGAGGATGTGTTCGTCGCCCTGCTCGGGTCGGGAGCCGCGGCATGACCGATGCCGTGATCGTCGAGCGACTGACCAAGACATTTGGCGGGTTTACGGCGGTAGACCGGCTCGATCTGACCATCGCCAAAGGGGAGATCGTCGGGTTCATCGGCCCCAACGGCGCCGGCAAGTCGACCACCATCCGTATGTTATGCGGCCTTCTGCGTCCCAGTGCCGGCCGTGCCGTGGTCGCCGGCTTCAATGTTGGCGATGAGCCCGAAGCTGTCCGCGAGCACATCGGCTACATGTCGCAGAAGTTCTCCCTCTACGGCGACCTGACGGTGCGGGAAAACCTGCGCTTCTTCGGTGGCCTTTACTTGGTGCCGGCCGATCAGATGGAGGAAAGGACGCGAACCGCCGTCGAAATGGCGGGCCTGAACGGGCGAGAGGACGCCTTGGTGCGGACGCTCGCCGGCGGCTGGAAGCAGCGCCTCGCTCTGGGCTGCGCCATCCTGCATCGGCCGCCGGTGCTGTTCCTCGATGAACCAACCTCTGGGGTGGAACCGGAGGCACGGCGCCGTTTCTGGGAACTGATCCATCGCCTGGCGTCTGAGGGCGTCACGATTCTGGTATCGACGCATTACATGGAAGAAGCGGAATACTGTAACCGCATCGCGCTGATCAACGCCGGCCGGTTGGTCGCCGTGGGCAGCCCAGGCGATTTGCGCCGGCATGAGCTGGGCGGCGTGTTGTTCGAAATCGAATGCGCCGCCGCCGGCGCCGCGCTCATGGTGCTCCAGCAGGCGCCGGGAATGATCGACGCGGCGATCTTCGGCGACAAGTTGCATGTTCTCGTGGACACCCCCGCGTCCGCCGCCGCACTGCGACCGTTCCTCGCCCGGCAAGGCATCGACGCCGGCGTTCCGCGCGTCATTCCCGCGAGTCTGGAGGATGTATTCGTTCAGCTCGTCACCCGACCGCATGCCGTGACGGTGCCGACATGAATCCGAGCCGGATCTACGCCATCGCCTTCAAGGAAACGTTACAGGTTTGGCGCGACCCGCGCAGCCTCGCGATCGCTTTGCTGATGCCGCTTCTGCAGATGGTGCTGCTTGGCTACGGCGTCAGCCTCGACGTCCGCCGCGTGGGGTTGTGCGTTTACGATCAGGAGCGGAGCCAGATCAGCCGCGAACTGGTGGAGCAATTCACCGCCTCCGATTGGTTCCGGATCAGCGCGAAGCTGAAGGACGAGCAGTCGGTGCGCGCGGCGATGAATCGGGGCGACTGTGCGGCGATCGTAACCATCCCGGTCAACTTTTCCAGGGTCCTCGCCGCTACCGGTGAAGCGCGGGTGCAAACCGTGTTCGATGCGACGGACGTGAACACGACGAATATCGCCACCGGTTACGCACAGGGCGTGGTCGGTATGATCACCGCGGATTTCGCCGCGCGTTGGGCCGCGGCGCATGGCGCGCTCCCCTCATCGGTGGGGATTATCGACCTCAGACCGCGGGTCTGGTTCAACGAGGGTCTGGACAGCCGAAACTTCATCATACCCGGCGTTGTCGCCATCATCCTGGGCCTGGTCGGCGCACAGCTCACATCGCTCACCGTCTCGCGCGAATGGGAGCGCGGCACGATGGAGCAGTTGATTTCAACACCGGTCACCGCGCTTGAACTGATGATCGGCAAGCTGGTGCCGTATTTCATGATCGGATTATTCGACGCGGCATTCTGCCTGAGCGCGGCCGCGTTCTGGTTTCAGGTGCCGTTCCGTGGCGGGCTCGGGACGCTCCTCCTGACGACGGCGTTGTTCACACTCGTCGTGCTTGGCATTGGCTATCTCGTTTCCGTTCGCGTCCGTAGTCAACTCGGCGCCAGTCAGATCGCGCTTCTGCTGACCATGCTGCCGACGACCTTGCTGTCGGGCTTCACGTTTCCGATCGACCAGATGCCGGCGGCAATTCGGGCGGTAACCTTGTTCGTATACGCGCGCTATTACGTCACCATCGTGCGGGCGGTGTTCCTGAAAGGCAGCACGATTGGCGATCTTCGCGTGCCGGTACTGGGCCTTGTGGCGTTCGCCGCGGTCATCATCTGGATCGCTTCGCGTTCGTTCCACAAACGGCTGGATTAGCCGGTGTTCCAGCGCCTTCTCGCCATGCTGACGAAGGAGTTCCTGCAACTCCGCCGCGATCCGTGGTCGCTGTTCCTGCTGGTCGTGCCGCTGATCATTCAGGTGCTGGTGTTCGGCTACGCGGCGACTTTCACGGTTAATCATGTGGCGACCGCGGTGCTGGACATGGATCGCAGCCAGGCGAGCCGCGGTCTGATTTCCCACTTCGCCGCGAACGGCCAATTCACGATCGTCGATGTCACGCGGGACGACGCGCAGGTTACCCGCGATATCGACGCCGGGCGGGTGGTCGTGGCGATCGTGATCCATGCCGGCTTCGCGCGCGACCTGAGCAACGGCCGCACCGCGCCGTTGGAGGTCGCGGTAGACGGCACCAACTCCAACACCGCGCTGATTTCGCTCGGCTATGTCAGCCAGATCGTCGCGCTGTTTCAGGCTGAGGAAATGGCCAAGGCATGGCCGGCGGCGTCGCCGGGCATTCAGGTGACCCTGCGCGAACGTCCGTGGTTCAACGAGGGGCTGAATGACCGCTGGTTTTTTATCCCTGGCGTGATCGGGACACTGACCCTGATCCAGGTGGTCAGTCTGACCGCCTTCGCGGTGGTGCGCGAGCGCGAGGTGGGAACGCTGGAACAAATCATGGTAAGCCCGATCCGGCCGATCGAGTTCATTCTCGGCAAAACAGTCCCGTTCTTCCTCATTGGACTGGGTGACGTGTTTCTGGTCACGACCTTTGGCGTGTTGTGGTTCGATATTCCTTTCGTCGGCAATCCGTTGGTCATGCTGTTCGGAGCATCGCTGTTCCTGCTGGCGGCGCTCGGATTCGGGCTGATGCTGTCGACGTTCTCACGCACGCAACAACAGGCGTTCGCGCTGAATTTCTTTCTGCTGAACCCGATCTTCATTCTGTCGGGCTTTGCCTACCCGATCGCCGCGATGCCCTTGGTTTTGCGCTGGTTCACGCTGTTTAATCCGTTGCGATATTTCCTGGTCGTCATTCGCTCGGTGTTTCTGAAAGGGGTTGGACTCGACGTGCTGTGGCCGCCATTGATGGCGATGACAGCACTCGGTGTCGGCATGTTGATGCTGAGTATTCTGCGGTTTCGCAAATCGCTCGACTGACGCCGTGGCGACGCTTGCAATGGCCGACGCCCCGCGCGATGACAAACGTGGCGAACATTGGGAGGCACGCCATGAGCGTACCGGAACAAACACTGCGCGACCTGGTCATCGGCAACCGTATCCTCGCGCATCAGAATGTCGTTGACGGGTACGGGCACATCAGTGTCCGCCATCCGTCGAACCCCGAGCACTTCCTGTTATCGCGCTCTCGCGCGCCGGAGCTGGTCGTCGAGGGCGACATCATGGAATTCACCCTCGACGGCAAGGTCGTGGGCGACGATCGCCGGCCGCCTTATCTTGAGCGATTTATTCATGGTGCTCTTTACGAGGCGCGGCCCGACGTCAATTCCGTGGTGCACAGTCACGCCGAGGAAACGCTCGCGTTCGGCATCACGAATGCGCCTTTGAAGCCGGTAATCCACCTCGCGAGATCGATGGGGCGGCATGTGCCGGTCTGGGACATCAGCGAGAAGTTTGGCGACACCACCGATCTGCTGGTCACCAACGCCGACCACGGACGCGATCTGGCGAAACGCCTGGGTCAGGCGTCCGTCGCGTTGATGCGGGGACACGGATTCGCGGCGGTGGGCGCCTCGATCGTGGATGCGGTCCGGCTCTCGGTCTATCTGCCGGTCAACGCGCGCGTGCTGACCACCGCCATGGGATTCGGGACCCTGGGGTTCGGCTCGTTCAAGGCGCTGGCACCCGGCGAGATCGAGGGGCGCAGCGGCTTTGATCCGGGCTCATCATCCTATTGGCGCGCCTGGGAGTACTGGGCGCGCCGCGCCGGGGTTGGCGAACGCCTCGGCGCGATGCCGTGAGACCGCCGGCTTAAATCCAACGGACATTCGGTGCGTTGCGCGGCACCGGCGGCGGCGCGGCTTTCGCATGTCCGATGATGATCGGCGCGACCGGCACGCAAGCCGCCGGAAGGCCAAGCAGTTGCTTGCCTTCCGGCGTATTGAGGAAGTTCTGCGCGAAACCGATCCAACATGTGCCCAGCCCGGCGGCATATGCGGCGAGCATCAGGTTTTCCGCCGCCAGAGCGCAGTCCTCGACGATCCAGGCACCTTGCTCGGTCGCCGAAATCAGGATCAGCGCCGGCGCATGGTAGAATATCTGAAAATTCGGATCGCTGAGCCGTGCACGGAAATGATCCGCGTGCGGGCTTCCCGCCATGGTCGCGAGCATGTGCGACTTCGCGCCGCGCGAAACCCGATCCAGCACATCCTGATCGCGGACGACCGTGAATGCCCATGGCTGCTGATTGACGGCGCTCGGCGCGTGAACGGCGGCGTCGAGCAAACGACGGATCGTTAATACGTCAACCGCCTGAGCCGTGTATTCACGGACCGATCGGCGGCCACTGAGTGCCTCGTTGAGATCCATGATGTTTGTGCCTCCTGGAAGACACAACCGATAGCGGCCGTCAGCCCAAAGCGCCTTGATCGAGGTCAGGCGACAGAAGGTTCGCGGATCAGTTTCGCAGCGCGACCGCTCTGATCTGCTGCAATTTCGCATGGTGCGCCGTGAGATCGAGTCCGTCGATCGTCAGCGCCCGCTCCAGTGTCACACCGTCCACCGCTGGGCCGCCCTCCACCAGCGCCTCCAGAATGCGCCGGTCGGTCGCGGGATCGAGACAGTCCAGTAAGGTCGTCCCCCAACCCGCGCGGCTCAGCGCGACACCGGCGATCAGCCCGTATGCGCCCCAATGCGATACCCCGGCGGTGATGAGAAACTCGGCCGGGGTCACACAGGCGATCGTCGCGCCAAGGGGAACTTCGCGCGCGATCAGGCCGGGCGGCAACGCACCCATCCCGACCTCATTGCCGCCATCGCCGATCGCGATCGTGCGCCAGGGGCCCGCGATGAAAACTTTGTCCAGGGGAGCCGCATGGGCGCCGATATCCTCGCCTCGCATGTTGCGCGGATGTCCGTCCGCGCTCAGCCCACAACGCTCGATGGCGATCAGCCAATCGACGCCGAGCGAACGCCACGCCTCGATGACAGGCTCAAGCGGGGCATTCGGTGCCACGGCGTCGATCGGCACGCCGGTCAGTCCGGCCCCCGCCAAAGCGGCCTCGCAGGCAGATCGACACGCCGCGTCGGTCAGCAGCCGGCAACTCACGCCAACCCGGGTCAGCGCCAGCGCCAGCAAGGCGGCGCCCGCCGGTCCATCGGTCTCCGCCGCCGGGGGCATGGCGCGCGGGACGTAAAAGCCGGTCAATATGCCAACGTTTCGCGGTGTCGCGGCGGACAGCGCGGAAACCGCGTGCCAAGTCCGCCGCGCGACGCGCCGAACAGAGCGGTGATGCCGCGGCCGACGTCCTGCTGAATCAATGCCTCGATGCGGTCGATCCGTTCGCGCACCGAACGTCACAGCACCGCGAGTTTGCTGTTGCGCAGGTCGGTGATCAGCATGCTGCCCGGCGCGTGCGTAATACAGAATTCCGGCTTGACGTGCGCGATCACCGCCTGCGGGGTGACGCCGCACGCCCAGAACACCGGCAATTCGTCCGGCGCCCACCGGCACCGCGTCGCCATAATCGGGTTTGCCGATATCGGCGATGCCGATCTGTTCCGGCAAGTCCCAGATGCACCGGCGCGCCATGCACCGAAGGAAACCGCGAGGTGATCTGCACCGCCCGGATCGCGTCCGCCGGCTTCATCGGCCGCATCGACACCACCATCGGTCCCGCGAAAACCCCCGCCGGAACACAGGCAATGTTGGTGCGATACATCGGCACGTTGCAGTTCAGCGCGATGTGGCGGACCTCGATGCCGTCGGCCAGCAACGCCTCCTCGAACGAGAACGAACAGCCGAGCGCGAACCCGACCAGATCGCCGCGCCAGGCGTGGATGATGTCGTGCGGTTCCTCGACCAGTTCGCCCTGGCGCCAGACCCGGTAGCGCGGCAGGTCCGTGCGAATGTCGAGATCTTCGCCCAGGCCGGGAAAATGCGGCGAGCCTTCCTCGGACACCGCCAGCACCGGGCATGGCCGCGGGTTGGACTGGGCGAACCGCAGAAAGTCATGCGCGAGGTTGCTCGGCAGGATGACCAGGTTGGCCTGCACGTTGCCCGGCGCGAGGCCCGAGGTCGGGCCGGTAAACGCCCCCGTGCGAATGCGCCGCCGTTCCGCCGGGCCGGCGTTGCCTGGCCATCGACCATCGCGTCCATGCGTCATCCTCCGACGTTGGATGGCGCACGCTATCAGATTTCGCGGGGTGATCGAGAGGCCCCATTCCCGTCGACTGAGCGCAACGGGGGCGGCGGAGCTCTGACGCCGATTGCTGCAGCCGCTGGCCGCAGTGGCCCGGTCAGCATGACGGCCTGGGATCAAACGGTTGACCGCCGGTTATTCCGCCGCCGGCCGCATGATCGCCAGGTCGCAGCCTTCGTCGGCCTGCAGCACCTGCTCGGCGATCAGCCGGTCCCAGCCGCGGCCGGGCTTCGGCGGGGGCGCCCAGATGGCGCGGCGTTTGGCCAGCGTCGCGTCATCGACCAGCAGGTCGAGCGAGCGGTGCTTCACCGACAGCCGGATCCGGTCGCCGCTTT
The DNA here is from genome assembly GCA_963719675.1 of uncultured Alphaproteobacteria bacterium. Classification (GTDB taxonomy): domain Bacteria; phylum Pseudomonadota; class Alphaproteobacteria; order Acetobacterales; family Acetobacteraceae; genus Rhodopila. The sequence goes on from CAVRDN010000097.1 coordinate 136,481, forward strand.
CGACCAGGCCCAACGGGCCACCCGCGGCCGCCTCCGGCGTGATGTGCAGCACGATGGTGCCGAACGCGGTGCCGGACATCCGGCAATCGCTCATGCGCACCATGTCCTTGATGCCGGCGCGGGCGAGTTTGGACGGGATCGGCAGATACCCGGCCTCCGGCATGCCGGCGGGCGTCAGCGAGCCGGCATTCTTCAACACCAGGATGTCGTCCTTCGGTGACATCCAGCGCCGGATCGTCGATGCGGTTGGCGAGGTCCTCCAGGCCGTCGAACACGATGGCGCGCGCTTCGGTTTCGAACAGCGACGGTGTGGCGGCGCTGCGCTTCAGGATCGCGCCGCGCGGGGCGAGCGAGCCGAACAGCGAGACGATGCCGCCGACCGGCGAGACCGGTTCGTTGAACGCGCGGATGTAGCGGCGATCGACGAACTCCGGTTTCGCCAGGCGATCCTTCAATCGTCGTGCCGGTGACATCGCGGCAGTCGAGGTGCAGAAGTTCGCGCAGTTCCCACAACAGCGCGTGCATGCCGCCGGCGGCGTGGAAATCTTCCATGTAGCCGTCGCCGGTCGGCTTCAGGTCGACCAGAACCGGCGTGGAATCGGACAGCACGTTCAGCCGGTGCAGATCGATTTTGATGCCGAGCCGGCCGGCGACCGCGGTCAAATGGATCAGCGCGTTGGTCGAACCGCCCAGAGCCAGCAGCACGCGAACGGCATTTTCCACTGATTCCGGCGTCATGATCTCGGACGGCCTGATTGGATGCTCGATCAGACGCACCGCGAGTGCGCCGGCTTCCTCGGCGGCGCGCAAGCGGTCGGCGTGCACGGCCGGGATCGAGCCGTGACCCAGCGGGGTCATGCCCAATGCCTCCGCAATGCACGCCATGGTGGAAGCGGTGCCCATGACGCCGCAGGTGCCGGCGGTCGTGGCGAGGCGACCCTCGATCTGGCCGATGCGTTCCTCCGTCACGTTGCCGGCGCGGTAGGCAGCCCAGGTACCGGCGGCAATCGGTGCACGCGGCGAGCCGCTCGCCCTGGAACGGGGTCGCGAGCATCGGGCCGGTGACCAGTTGCACCGCGGGAATGTCCGCCGAAGCCGCCGCCATCAGTTGCGCGGGCACGGTCTTGTCGCAGCCGCCGACCAGCACGGCGGCATCCATCGGCTGCGCGGTCAACATCGCCTCCGTGTCGATCGCGGCGAGGTTTCGATAGTGCATCGAGGTTGGAAACAGCGAAGGCTCGCACAGCGACACGGTCGGGAACGCCAGCGGCAAACCGCCGGCGGCGAGGACGCCGCGCTTCACCGCCTCGATCAGTTCGGGGACGGTGCGGTGGCAGTTGTTGTAGTCCGAGCCGGTATCGACAATGCCGACGACAGGCTTGTCGAGCATCGCCTGCGGAGTAACCCATCGATTTGGCGAAGGACCGGCGCAGATAGAGCGCGAAGTCGCGGTCACCGTAGTTGGCGGTGTTGCGGGCGAGGCCGCGCTTTGGGGGTGTGTTGGTCATGACCGGCATGGGTAGCGCGGCCGTGGGATGGGGGCAAACCGGGTCGCGGCTTTGGGCGAACGGTTGGGGCTGCTTACGCGATTCCGGTCGCGACCGACGGCCGCACCATCGCGCGCGGATCGACGATGCGATCGAAGTCAGCCTCGGTCACAAACCCGAGTTGCAGCGCGGCTTCCTTGAGCGTCAGGTCGTGTGCCATGGCGTGATGGGCGATTTGCGACGCCTTATCGTAGCCGATCACGGGGACCAGCGCGGTGACCAGCATCAACGACCGTTCCACATACTCATTGATCTTCCGGACATTGGGAGTGGTGCCCTCGATCAGGAATTCGCGGAAATTCGCGCAGCCGTCGGTCAGGATCGTGATCGAATGACATACGTTGTGGATCATCAACGGCTTGTAGACGTTCATTTCCAGATAGCCACCCGCGCCGCCAAAACCCACCGCCACGTCGTTGGCCATGACCTGCGCGGCGATCATCGTCAGCGCCTCGCACTGTGTCGGATTGACCTTGCCCGGCATGATCGACGAGCCCGGCTCATTCTCCGGCAATTCGAGTTCGGCCAGGCCGGCGCGTGGCCCGCACGCGAGCAGGCGAATGTCGTTGGCGATTTTGTAGAGCGAAACCGCCAGGTACGCAGCGTGCCGGACAAATGCACCAACGCATCATGGGCGCCTTGTACGGTGAACTTGTTCGGCGCGGTGACGAAGGGCAGGCCGGCGAGCGTTGCGATCGCCGCCGCGGAAGCTTCCGCGAAACCGGGTGCCGCGTTGATGCCGGTTCCCACGGCCGTGCCTCCCAGGGCGAGGCGACAGAGGCCGGGAAGCGCCCCCTCGATCCGCTCCAGATTGTCCGTCAACATGCCGGTGAAGCCGGACCATTCCTGGCCCAGCGTCAGCGGCGTGGCATCCTGCAGGTGGGTGCGGCCGATTTTCACGATGTCGTTCCACGCGCGCGCCTTGGCGTCGATCGAGTCGCGCAAGGCGACGACCGAGGGGATCAGCCGCCGCGTCACCCCGAGCGCGGCCGCGATGGACATCGCCGACGGAAATGTGTCGTTTGACGACTGCGACATGTTGACATGATCGTTCGGATGCACCGGATTTTTGCTACCCAGCGGTGTGCCCGCGAGCTGGCAGCATCGGTTCGAGATCACCTCGTTGACGTTCATGTTGAACTGCGTGCCGCTGCCGGTCATCCATACATGCAACGGGAACATGTCCTGGTGCTGACCCGCGAGGATTTCGTCGCAAACCTGGACGATCAACCGGTAGCGCCGGTCATCGAGCCTGCCGCCATCGTGGTTCGCGGTCGCCGCGGCTTTTTTCAGCATCGCATAGGCGGCGATCATTTCACGCGGCATCAGATCGGTGCCGATGCTGAAGTACTTGAGCGACCGCTGAGTTTGAGCGCCCCACAGTTTGTCCGCGGGTACTTCGACCTCACCCAGGCTATCGGTTTCGTTTCGCGTATTGGTCATGTCGGTTGAACCTGAATCGCGCGAAAATGCCGTGGTTATGGGTCAGTCGAAATCCTTCGCCAGGGATTGCCGCACCGCGTCAGGCATTATCGCCATGTGACCATAGGCGGGGTGCGTGAAACCCAACACGACCTCGACCGATCCGCCACGAAACGCCGCGATCTGAGCGCCTGTAAACGGAAAATGCACGAACTGCACGGATGAGGCTTTGCCTTCGGCGGTGGTGCGATCCTGGTCGGCTTCGGGCACGCCGATGATCGTTTCGCCGCCCAATCGCAAAAACGCGGTTTCCTCGATGCCGCCCATCGAATCGAGGACGTTCTTGCGGCGGATCGGATCGTCGATCTCAACCATGAATGTCGCGGTGAGTTCCGAGCCGTTCGGGATCAACGGATTGTATGCTTCCAGTTCGTCCTTGGCCTGCGCCATGCCGCCTTTCTCGATGTAGACCATTTCCTGCACCTGAAGCCACATTGTGTCGCGGCTTTCAAAGTAGAACGTCACGTAGGGTCCGACCGCCACGCGCCGGTCACGCTTGATCGCCGCGATCCTGCGTTTCCAGTCGGAGCGGTTCCGGGCGTACTCCTCCGGCGGCAAGATGTCGGCAATCGTCAGAGCGCGTGATCCAGCCATCGTTCTCTCCTACCGTTGCGACCCGATCCCATAAGATCGGGCCAACAATTGCACCGGATGCGAAACCAACGTCGGTTTCGGACCATCCGCATTCTGCTTCTCGATTCCCTGCGCGATGTGCACGCCGGCCAACGGGCATTCCGACATAACGAACCCGGCACCATTCTGCGCCGCCTGACGCGCGACCGGACGTCCGATCTTCATCGCGACATCGAACCATTCCCGCTTGAAGCCCCAGGACCCACCGTGACCCGAGCACCGCTCGATCACCTTAACATTCGCCTCGGGAATCAGCCGGAGCATTTCCGCGGCCTTCTGCCCCATGTTCTGAGCCCGCGCGTGACAGGCCATATGGACCGACAATGTGCCGGGAACCGGCTGTAGACCCGGTGTCAGACCCTGCTGCTTCGCGATGCCGACGATGTATTCGCTGATATCGAACGTCGCGCGTGCCAGTTTGTCGATCGCGGGATCGTCCGGCAGGATCAGCTTCCATTCGAACTTCAGCATCAGCGCGCAGGACGGCACCAACGCGATGACGTCGTAACCCTTGTCGATCCATGGCCCCATCTCATCGGCCACGATACGGGCATTCGCCGCGACGTCCGCGATCCGTCCCTGCTCCAGCATCGGCATGCCGCAGCAACGAGGCTGCACCGTTTCCGTTTCGACACCATTATGCGCCAGCACCGCGATCAGATCGGTCCCGACGTGCGGATTGTTGTAGTTCCCGAAGCATGTCGCGTACAGCACCGCTTTTCGTCCGAATGCCGGAGCATCCCGATTCACCGCGGGTGCCGACTTCGATTGCGCGACCAGGGTTTTCGACGCGTATTTCGGCAACTCGGCGTCCGGATGAAAATCCGCGACCTTGCGCACGATCGGCCCGACGGTCTTGTTGTCTCGCGCGGTGGCCCAGTTGGCGAGTGGCGCGACGAGGGCGGCGAGCTTGCCGTTGCGATCGGTCTCAGCGAGTTGCTTGTCGACGAATGGAACCTTGCCCTGTTTCGCCTCCATCGCACGATGCCGCAGCATCAGATGCGGAAAGTCCACATTGAACGGATGCGGCGGCACATACGGGCACTTCGTCATGTAGCACATGTCACACAATGTGCACGCACCGATGACCGGACCAAAATCCTTGCTGTCCACACCATCCAGTTCCTGGGTTGGTGAGGCATCGACCAAATCGAACAACCGCGGAAACGAATCGCACAGGTTGAAGCAACGCCGGCAGCCATGGCAAATGTCGAACACGCGCCGGAGTTCTTTCTCGATCTCCGCCGGATCGTAAAAAGACTCCTCCTGCCACGCGATCGGGTGGCGGGTCGGCGCCTCCAGGCTGCCTTCGCTCATCGGATCTTCTTTCTTGATGCAGAAACGAACCTCTGTCCGGCAAGACAAAGGCGCCCGTACCGCGTCAATTCAACGCGGTACAGGCATGTTTGGTTGCGCTACCCGATGAGCACGGCCAGGCCGGCCGCGCCGCCGGTTCCCGCCGGAATCAGCCGAGTTCGTTAAGCGCCTTGGAGAAACGACCGGCGTGCGAACGCTCGGCCTTCGCCAGGGTTTCGAACCAGTCGGCGATTTCTTCGAAGCCTTCCTCGCGGGCCGTACGGGCCATGCCAGGATACATATCGGTGTATTCGTGCGTCTCACCCGCGACCGCCGCCGCGAGGTTCTTGCCGGTGGGACCAATCGGCAGACCGGTGGCCGGGTCGCCGAACTCCTCCAGATACTCCAGGTGTCCGTGCGCGTGTCCGGTCTCACCTTCCGCGGTGGAGCGGAACACGGCCGCGACATCGTTGTAGCCTTCGACGTCGGCCTTCTGCGCGAAATACAGATAGCGCCTGTTGGCCTGCGATTCGCCGGCGAACGCGGCCTTCAGATTGTCTTCGGTTTTGCTTCCCTTGAGCGCCGCCATGTCTCTTCCTTTCGAGGTTCGTGGGGCTGGACCACCGAGGTCACGGGCTCGGGCCGTCAGCCCGTGCCGCGTGTCTCGCTGGCCAACGGGTGCAACCTAGTCCAACTGCCGGATAAATAGAAGTTGGCGGGATGATGAATTCTTTCGATCAGATGCATCGATAGCAGCGGTCAAACCAGCGGGACGCGGCCAGACCAGGGCTGAGCGTGCTCGAACAACGCCGCGACCCGCAGCAGGCGTTCGTCCTCGCCGGGCCGCGCGATCAACTGGATCGCCAATGGCATGCCGGCGGGATCGAAGCCGCACGGCAGGCTGATCGCGGGATTGCCGGTCAGGTTGAACGGCATGGTGTAGGGATACCAGGCGGCGCGAATGTTCTCGACGCTCTGATTGTCGATCTCGATCGGACCGAAGAAGTCCTGGTCGATCGGCGGAGCGGGCCGCGACAGGGTCGGCATGGCAACGATGTCGGCGGTCTCGAACCAGGCCTGCACCTGGCGATACAGCCGGGTGCGGGCAAAGATCGCCTCGTACAACTCGGCGGCGCTGTAGGACGCGACGCGGTCCATCTGACGCACGAAGGTCGGGCACATGATGGCGCGATGCTGCTCCAGATGGTGGCCGAACTGCGCCCGGCGGTACGAGCCGTTGTTGACGAACCACACCGATTCCGGATTTTCGAATGGCGTCGTCAGGTCCGATACCGTCGCACCCAGGCCCGCGAGGACCGTGACGGCGGCTTCGCAGGCGGACAATACCGAAGCCGCGACGGCGGTATTCCCCAGACGAGGACGCCACGCGATGCGCGTTCCGGACAGATCGCCGACCGGCGTCGCGGCCGCGATGAAATCCCACGCCGGACGCCCGGTCGACAGCGGATCGCGCGGCTCGGCGCCGGCCATGACGCTCAGCATCAGGGCGGTGTCCGCGACCGTCCGGGCCATTGGCGTGATGTAAGAGATATTGCCAAACCCATCCTGCGCGTATTCCTGCGGTACCACGCCGAGCCCTTGCTTGAAGCCAACGACGCCATTGCAGGCCGCCGGGATGCGGGTCGATCCGCCGCCGTCCGTCGCGACCGCCAGCGGCACCAACCCGGCGGCGACCGCGACGGCCGAGCCACCCGAACTGCCGCCCGAGGTGCGGTCACCTCGCCAGGCGTTGCGCGTCCGGCCGAACAGCGGCGCCTCGGTCAGGCATTGCTGACCAAACTCCGGCGTCGTGGTTTTGCCGACGATGATCGCGCCAGCCTGTTTCAGGCGCGCGACCACGACCGCGTCGGTGTCGGGGACATGCTCCTTGAAGATCAGCGAACCCCAGGTGGTGCGAATCCCCGCGGTCGGCACAAGGTCCTTCACCGCGACAGGGACGCCATGCAACGGCCCAACCGCGTCGCCGCGCATCAGGGCCGCTTCCGCCTCGTGTGACTGGGCCATCGCGGTGTCATCCGCGACGGTAATGAAGGCGTTCAAGGTCGGTTGCGTGCGGTTTATGCGGGCGAGCGCGGCGCGGGTCACTTCGACCGGCGAGAGACGTCGCGCGCGGATCGAGGCCGCGAGATCCGCGGCGGACATGAAGGCAAGCGTGTCGTCGGCCATGGCGGTGCGTCCCCGGCTCTGGAAAAATCCTGTCGCGGCATGGAGTATGGCCGACATCCCGCCGATTGGCAGCCTCGCCCACGGTCGCGTTCGTCGGTTTCCGGTTTTTTGTGGGCCGGTCTAAACAGGATCCAACCAATCCGGCGATACTGGGAGATAACGATGCGGACAGGCACGGACTACCGGACAGCCCTGCGCGACGGACGCAAGGTCTGGGTGATGAACGGCGGCCTGGTTGAGGACGTGGTGACCCACCCCGCGACCAGCGCGATGGTCGAGGAATACGTCGCCTGGTACGATCGCCACTTCGATCCGGCCTGGCGTGAGACATTGCTCACTGACGCGGGCGCACCCGTGTGGGCCATCCTGCCGCGCACCGCCGGCGATCTGCGGCTGTTGGGACGCAGTTATTCCGCGACGACGTTCGTTAACGCGGGCAATATCACCCACACACCGGCTTACGGCCATCTGATCGCATTGGGTATAGAAACGACCGTCCGCGCGTATGGCAAATTCCCCGCGCAAATCGAGCATGCCACCGAGTACCGTAAGATGATCGCCGAGACCGGACGATTCCTGACGTTTTCCTCCGGCCAGGCGACCATCGGCTATCGCATGCGGCCCAATCCGGCTGAGCGCAATGCGCTGCGGGTTGTCAAGGAAACCTCCGACGGGCTGTACCTCACCGGTAAGGTCGGCATGTTCACCAGCCCTGCCTACGCCGAGGATGTCTATATCGGCGCCAATTCTGGCTGCGAGCATAACGGCCACCGGGTCACCTGCGTGGTGCCGATCAATGCGCCGGGCGTAACGGTGCTCTGCCGGAAGGTTTCGGTACGCGACGCAAACCCGTTCGTTTCCGGGTTGTCGGCGCGCAACGACGAACTGGACGGGCAGATGTGGCTGGACAATGTGTTCATTCCGAACAACCGATTGTTCTTCCTCGATGCCAACGTCGATCCGATCGCACGCTGGCTGTTCTGGCACCAACTCTATTGCTGGCTCTCGAAAGGCGACTTCGCGCTGGGGTTGGGCCTCGCGCTGACCGATGCGATGGGGCTGGTGCAGCAAACGCCGACGGTCGAGATGCTGGTGGACATGATCACCGACGTGCAGACGGTTCGCACCTGCATCACCGCCGCGGAACTCGATCCCAGCTTCACGGCGGAAGGGTACTGCTATCCCAATCACATTCACACCTCCGTGGGCAGCATCGCCATGCTGAAAGCGCGTCAGAGGCTGACGGAGACATTACGCATTCTGCCAGGCTCATCGATGATCGTGGCCCCATCGGATACCGATCTCGCTTCCGCCGAGGTCGGAGCGGGGCTGGAACAATCGTTCGGCGGCGGCGGCTACACGGCGTTGCAGCGCTCCGCATTGCTGCAGATGGCGTGGGACCACGTGGGTTCATCGCTGGATGGTCGGGAGTCGGTTTACGAGTTGCACGCCAACGGCGGCATCCCGGTGTGGCGCGCGCGATTGCGACGGACGTTCTCGCGCTACAACGAACTCGCCAACGCGGTGCTGAAGGAAATCGGCGTCGAGATGCCAGCGATCGACCTGAGCGCGATTCCGGCGGCACCGGTGGCGCCGCGGCGGGTGGTCGCCGTGGCCGGGAAGCCCGACGTGCGGTAAGCGGCGCCAGCCACACCTTGCGGCCAGCGGAAGCCGTCGATAGTTCGCGAGTGGATCAGGTTGACCAGGTCCGGGCAACGACCCGGAAGAAATGACAGAGGAATCCCAAGATGATCAAACGCTTCCACGTACTGTATGTCGGGCAAATCGATCTCGACAACGTTGGTCTCCGGGGCACACCCGCCAACGACCGCCGGTATTCGAACGATCGCCTCGCCGAAGTGTTCTGGACCGCGCGCCGGATCGCTCGCGTCATGGACGAAACCGGCTACGAGGCATTGTGGACCGCGGAGCACCACTTCCAGCATGAGGGGTATGAGTGTCTTCCGAACCTCATTCAACTTGGGCTCTGGCTTGCCACGCAGACGGAACGACTGAAATTTGGCTGCGGCTTCAACGTACTGCCGATGTGGCATCCGCTGCGGCTCGCCGAGGACTACGCGATGGCCGACATTGTCACCGGTGGTCGTGTAATCATGGGCGTCGGCCGCGGCTACCACTCGCGCGAAGTGGAGACCTTCGGTGGTCCGCTGCTCGATGCCGAGAAAAACCGGGAGGTGTTCGAGGAAGGCGTGCAGTTGATGCTGAAGGCCTTCAACGAGGAATCCTTCAGCTTCCGCGGCAAGCATTTCACCTGCCCGCCTGAGGTCGATTACCGCGGCTACAAGATGAAGGAGATCACGCTGGTGCCGCGTCCGATCCATACGCCGGTGCCAATTTACATGCCGATCGCCAGCGGCAAGACCATTGATATGATGGGGAAATACGATCTGAAGGCGATGGTCGTGCTGAACGGCGAAAAGATCCTCGATGATGTGATCCAGGCCTATCAGCAGGCCTGCGCCCGGTACGGCCACCAGAAGCAACTCGGCCAGGACATGGTGTGGGGCGCCGGCCTCTATCTGGCCAAGGACCAGGAAGAGGCGATCCGGAAGGTCGAGCCGGCGCACGACGAACGTTACAAGTGGTTCGCTCCGTTCGGATTTGTCCGCTACGCCGACGAACACGGCCGCACCTGGGGCACGCCCGGCGCGCCCGCGAAGATCCCCTCATTGCGGGACGGCGTACAGCAGAAGGCCTGGTTCTGCGGCTCGCCACAGCAGGTGATCGATGGGATCAAATCTGTCGAAGCCAAATACCCCGGAATGGAGGATTTCATGGTCCACTGGGCCGAGGGGCTGTCGCCCAACGAATTCGAGGAGCAGTTGCGCTGGTTCGCACGCGACGTGATGCCCGCTTTCACCGGCTGACGCGACCCGTCCCGACCGCTCCAACGTCAGGTCGGAAAATAGTTGTCTGTTTGATTCAGATCAAAGCGGCGAGGGCGATCCAGAGGCATTTTGGCTCTCGAGAGGCGGGCTGGTCTCGCCTCTTTCTTGGACTCCTCCCCAAACTTGGCGGCACCTCCCCAATTCCGGTGCCGCCAATTTTTTTCCCCCGCGGGGGACGTTTACCCGGCGTTAACGTTCTGCCGGGCAAGGTCCGGGGAATAGCGCCGGAGCGAATTCATATGGCCTCTGATAACCGAAAGTCCGCGTCAGTCCCGCAATCTTTGTTGTTGGCGACCGCCATGCTGTTGGCCGTCGTCTCCGGCATGGCGGGGATGGCGCACAAAGCAGCGGAACTGGCGCCCCAGGTCGGCGACGTCGTCGCGTTCGATCCCGCGCACCCCGCCCCGTTCGATAGCGATGCGCGCCTGACCGCGACGCGGCCCCATGACGGAAGCTGCGTTCTGGACCTGGCGATAATTCAGCGAACCGGCGGCAGCCTGGTGCTGGAGCGGCGCGGCGGCGTCGGGCCCGACCGTTCCTACCGGGCCCATTGGGCCGGACCGCGTACCAGCAAAGACACCGACGACTGTGGCACCGACGCCGATCTGGTGCTCTCGCAAATGGACATCAACACCCTCGCCAGCGCGGCGGGTGGGTTCGGTGTGGATCACTCGCCCGCTACGTTATTAAGATAGCGGAACGTCCTCGAACTCCCCGCGGACTTTGACGTTCAGCCATTCGGGACGATGTCCCCTGGTTCATGAATCAGTGGCAACGAGACATCTCGTCATGACACCCCAGGCGGGGTGATCGCGGCTGACCCCCGCGACGACCGGGGGAAATCCCCAAAGGAGGACTTTGGCTCCTCACCTCAGGTTCAAGAATAAGTCACCTGAGGCGACCGACAGTTCATGGTCGTTCCAACCAGAAAATTTGGGGTGCGGCGCGGTAGGACGCCAATCTAACCAAACAGGAAGGAAACCAAGATCCATGAAACGCACGTTCATCGCAACGTCGTCCCTGTTCGCGGCTGCCATGATTGGTTCGGCGACAACGTCCGCCATCGCCGGGCCCGACTACAACCTGCTGACGACCGTCGCGGTGCCGGTATCGGCGGCCAACAACCAGGGCGGCGCCTTTACCGCGTTCGATATCAGTTACGTCGATCCAATTACCGGCGATTACTATGTCGCCGATCGATCCAATGCCGCGGTCGATATCATCAATGGCGCGACCGACGCTGGTACTGGCCCAGGCGGGTGTCGGGATCTTTGGCGGCCAGCAGGCCTCCACGGCAACGTCGGGTCCGGATGGCGTGGTCGTCGCCGACAATGGAACCACGGCGACGCTATATGCCGGAAATGGCTTTACTTCGCTGACCCCGACACCGCCGAAAGCGCCGAGCAGCACATTGTTGTCCTTTAACGTCACCACTCCGTCATCGCCGACATTATTGAATACACTCAGCACCGGCGGCACGGATCGAGTTGACGAAATGGCTTATTCGCCGTCGCTCAATCGATTGCTGGTCGCGAACAACGCCGACACGCCGGCGTTCGCCACGCTGGTGAACGCGACAACGCCTGTCGATACCATCGCCAAGGGGAATATTACCATTCCGGGTCAGCCAGCCGCGGGCGGGATGGAACAATCGGTGTGGGATCCGACCACCAACTCCTTTTTCGTCTCCATTCCCGTCCTGACGTCGAACGCCAACGATCCGGGCGGCGTCGCCGAAATCGATTCCAATGGAAACGTCTTGCGGACCATCAGTTTCGCGAGTTTGGGGGTCGGGTCGTGCTCGCCGGCGGGGATAGCGCTTGGAGGAAGTGGCAATCTGATGGTTGGATGCGCGAACGCTCACACCCAGACCGTGGTGTTGAACCCGTCGGGTAGCGGTTCCATCGTCTCCTTGATCAGCGCCGTCTCGGGTTCCGACGAGCTTTGGTACGACCCGGTCTCCAGGCAATTTTACGTGACAGGCACGAACGCCGCGGGCGATCGTGTCATCGACGTGGTGAGCGAACTCGACCTATTCGGTCGAGCAGAGCATCGACCTTACGACGTTGGGCGCGGGAATAGTGAACGCGCACTCCGTCGCGGTTGATCCTCTGAATGGCGATATCTTCGTGCCGCTCGAGGGGACCACAGTCTCTGGAGGGCCCGACACGCTTTGCCCGAACGGGTGCGTCGCCGTATTCGCGGCGCCCGAGCCCCCGCCGCTGTCGATCCTGTTCACGGCGATCCTGGGCTTGGTGACCGTCGGGATGTGGCGCCGTCGCGATATATTCCGGTCCTGACGCTCAGCCCCCACGCCTCGACTCCTGGCCTGGGCGCACTGGCTTCGCCTGACTCCATGACCTCTCCCTGGCAAAGCCGGGAGAGGTCCGTGGTGTCGGCTACGCGCTGGCGCCCTCGATCAATCCGCCAAATCGCGCCCAGGTGGTGCCGTCCCAGCGCTGCAGTTGCATCGCCTTGATCGGACGGTGGTCGGTGTGGCTGGTGTTGATCTTGATCCCAGGCAGCAGGATCGGGATATCCACATTCTGCAGGTTCTCCGCCTGCTTCATCACGTTCTCACGCGAGAAGTCGCCGCCGCACTGCTTCAGCACCTGCACCATCGTCATGCTGATGCCGTAGGCGAACACCGTCGCGGCATCGGTGACGTCGCCGCTGGGATTGTACTTCGCCATGAACGCCCGCCATGTGTTCATGGCGGCATCGTTCTTCCACTCGGGATCCGTGGGATCCTTCAGATATTGCGTGCTGAGCATGCCGATCGCCTTTTCGGGGCCGGCGGGCTGAATCACGGTGCCGACCGAAATCGACACGTTGGTCATGAAGAACGTCGGTTTCCAATTCAGGTCGTGCACCTTGCGGATCGCCTGCGCGGCGAACTTCGGGATGCCCGCTACCAGCAGCACATTGGCGCCGGAGCTTTGCAATTCGGCGATCTGCGAGTTGATCGTGGCGTCCGTCGTCTCATAGCTGACCGATTTCACGACGATCTTATCCCAGTCCTTACCCAGCGCATCCCGCGCGCCGGTGGGATAATCTTTGCCGAAATCATCGTTCTGATAGAGGATGCCGAGCTTCGGGTCCTTCACCGTTTTCAGCATGTACTTCATGTAGATCTGCGCTTCGGTGCGGTAGTTCGGCTGCCAGCCCATGGTCCAGGGATACTCTTTGGCATCGCTCCATTTGCTCGCGCCCGAGCCGACGAAAAGCTGCGGTACCTTCTTGTGATTCATGTAAGGCGCGATCGCCGAGTTGCACGGCGTGCCGAGATCCTGGAAGCAGAACGCAACCTGATCTTCTTCCACGAGCTGACGAATATCTTCCACGGTTTTCGGCGGACTGTAGCCGTCATCCAGCGAAATGAAGTTGATCTTGCGTCCCGCGATGCCGCCCTGGTCGTTGATCATCTTAAAGAACGCCGCCTCGGTCCGCCCGATCACGCCGTACGAACTCGCCGGCCCACTGTATGGCATGGTGTTGCCGATTTTGAGTTCGGTGGCGGTGACCCCCGGTGGATCGGCGGCGCGAGCATCCGAGAAATGGCCCGCGACGGCCGAAGCAAGACCGGCAGTCAGAGCGGTACGGCGCGTGATCATGATTTGTTCTCCCGTGTGTTATGGACTCCCCTCGCGGCCGGGCCGGAGCACCAGCCACCGTCACAGTGCCAGGGATTTGCCCCCGGCAGCAGTCAGGAAAATGCGATGTCGCCGCGGGACGACGTCGTCACGGTCCCGACGCCTGGGCGCGGCGCCAGGATCGCGCCATTTCCAGATGCCGGCGCGTCGCGTCGCCCGGGCCCTTCCAACATCGCACCGGATTGGGGATGTTGCGTTTGCCGACGGTGTTCCGGAGGATGCGCTCAGGGAACCGCCGCCCGGCCTGTCAGGGAGAAGTACATGAGCGACGACGCCACCGTTATCACCGGGACTCTGGACCGCGTCGCCGAACGGGTGGGCGACCCCATGCCGCTGATCTTCGAACGCCTGTTCACCGAAATCCCCGAGGCCGAGGCTTTGTTCATCCGCGACAAAGGCGGCCTGGTGCGTGGACAGATGTTTCAGGTGACGATGGAAAGCCTGTTGGACTTTCTCGGCGACCGGACCTACGGCGCCAATCTCATCCAGATCGAACGGGTCAATCACCAAGGTCTGGGCGTTGAACCCGAAATGTTCGATCGCTTCTATCTGACCGTGATGGCGACCTTCAAAGACATCCTTGGCTCCGATTGGACCGAGGAGATGGAAACAGTCTGGACCCGGGTCATAGACGAACTGACCGGCCTTCCGCGCTAAACTCTTCCGATTGGAAGCCCCGCGAAGTCAGCCGTTGGAAAGCCGGAACGGCGCCTCGGTCTTCGCGCGCAGTTCATCGACCGTCACGTCCGGCGCCATTTCCAGCAGTCGCAGATCGCCCTCCTTGCCTTTCTCCGGCACCTCGAACACGCCGAGGTCGGTGATGATCAGATCGACCACGCCAGCGCCCGTCAGCGGCAGGTTGCAGCGCTTCAACAGCTTGGGTTTGCCGCCCGCGGTATGTTCCATCAGCACGACCACCCGGCGCACGCCGGCGACGAGGTCCATCGCACCGCCCATCCCTTTGACCATCTTGCCCGGAATCATCCAGTTCGCGAGGTCGCCGTTCTCGGCCACCTGCAGCGCCCCGAGGATCGAGATGTCGATATGCCCGCCGCGCACCATGGCGAAGCTGGCGGCGCTGTCGAAGAAACTGGTGGTCGGCAGCGTGGTCACCGTCTGCTTTCCGGCGTTGATCAGATCGGCGTCTTCCTCGCCCTCAAACGGGAACGGACCCATGCCGAGCATGCCGTTCTCCGAGTGCAACTGAATCGAGATGCCCTCCGGCAGATGGTTGGCCACCAGCGTCGGGATACCGATGCCGAGATTGACGTAGAAGCCGTCACGCAACTCGCGCGCCGCGCGGGCGGCCATCTGATCACGGGTCCAGGCCATGGTCGCGGTCTCCTCAGTAACGTTTGCGCACGGTGCGTTGCTCGATGCGTTTCTCGACCGACGTCAGCGGAACGATCCGGTTGACGAAGATGCCGGCGGTGATGATGTGGTCGGGGTCGATCTGGCCAGCCTCGACGACTTCTTCGACCTCGGCCACGACCATGGTGGCGGCGGTGGCCATGATTGGATTGAAGTTCCGCGCCGTCATCCGGTAGATCAGGTTGCCCTCGGTGTCGGCTTTCCAGGCGTGGATGACCGCCAGGTCGGCCCACAATCCGCGCTCCATCACATAGGTACGGCCATCGAACACCTGGGTTGGTTTGCCTTCGGCGATCTGGGTGCCGACGCCGGTGGCGGTGAAGAACGCCGGGATGCCCGCGCCGCCCGCCCGGATGCGCTCGGCGAGCGTGCCTTGCGGGTTGAATTCGATCTCCAGTTCGCCCGCGAGGTATTGTTTCGCGAACGTGGCATTCTCGCCGACGTAGGAGCTGATCATTCTTTTCACCTGCCGCGTGTGCAGCAGCAGGCCAAGACCGGCGTCGTCGATACCGGCATTGTTGGAGATGATGGTCAGATCCTTGACGCCGGAGGCGCGGATCGCCTCGATCAGCGCCTCTGGGATGCCGCAGAGGCCGAAACCGCCGGACATGATGGTCATGCCGTCGCGCAAAACGCCCGCGAGCGCCGCCGCCGAGTCCGGGAAAATCTTGTTGACCGCCATGAACGTCCCTTTCGCCAACCGCGCGGACTTAACCGCGCGATCGCGGGTCCCGCAAGCCCTGACCGCTTATCCGGTCATGGCCCGGCGGCACGGTTCGAGCCGTCTTCTCAGGTATTGACCAGCACATTCTCCGGTCGCGGCGGGATTTCCCCGCGCTCCACACGCAGCACCTGACGCGTGATCATTTCGTTCGTGGGCGCGGCGACGCCGACGCGGGCGCCCTCATTGGCGATGAAACCGTTCATCAGTTCGATCTCGGTTCGGCGGCCTTTCGCCATATCCTGTGCCATCGAAGGACGCTGGTACGGCGCGCGGAGATCCTCACCCGTGCCGCCGAGCATCAGACCTTCGATCTCGGCGGTCGCCGCTTTGTCGCCTTCCATGGCACGGGCGAGACTTTCCGGCGGCAAGGTACCGATGGGTCCGAGCTTGTAGCCAAGTTTCTGGCCGACACGCACTGACTCGCCGCCAAGCGCGATGCAGACGCGGCGCACCGCGTCGTGCCGGTCGCGTTCGTTGCCGCCCATGCCGGTTGCCGCCGACACGCCATTGCGCATCGCGTTGACGCACAGCTTGGTCCAGCGTTCTCCCCACAAATTGTCGGTCGCCTTGGCGGTGTCGCAATCGTTCATGATGGCGGCGAGTTCGCGTGAGCGTTTCGTGATCAGACCAGATGGCTCGCCGACATAGAACGACGTCACGTGCGGCCGTTTCGCGTAGCCGCGGCGGATATGGCCCGGCTCATACAGATCGACGCCGACACCGCCGCCGACGATGATGCCCAGGGTGCGGCCCCAGCCGGCGACCGACGCGACGCGTTCCTCATTCACACAATTCTGCATCGACACGATGATGCCGTCGGACGACAGATATTGTTTGATCAACTGACAAGCCCAGATCGTGTCGTACGATTTGACCGAGATCAGCGCGATGTCGATCGGGCGTTGTTTCGCGAATTGCTGCGCCTCGGTGATATGGATCGCCGGGACCTTGACGGTTTTCCGCTCCGCTTCGGTCATTCCGTAGAGGTTCATGCCGTTGGCCCGGATTGCCTCGACATGCTCGGGCCAGAAGTCAACCAGCGTGACGTCATGACCGGCGTGGTAGAGGCTCGAGCCGACATAGCCTCCGACGGCGCCGGCACCCACGACGGCGATACGCTTCTTCATCCCGTGTTCCTCCTGGATCGATGGCGAGATTTTAACGGGATCGGCGGTGGGAGCAAATGCGGGCCACATCGCGATTGCTGACCCGCTCAAGCGAAACTGACGCCGTCACCGGATGGGTGGCCGGGCCAGCGCTCCGGCAGGCGTTTGTTGGATTCCCCCGCCGCCACGCCCGATCGCGAAACGCATGCCTGGCGCGGGCGGATCTTCCGGCGGCCCGGCGAAGCATTGCGCCAGGCGCATCCAGGTTCGCGCTGGTGTTCCGGTCACCGTCAGATCGGTGTCGGCGATATTCCTCGTCTGCGTCACGACCTGGCAGAACGGCAGGGCGTCACCCTCGATCATGTTCTCCGACGAGGGATCATTCCACACCCAAACAGCACCGGATGGCGCGATCAGCCGTACATGCGGCGCGGGGCCGGGGACCTCTTGCCCGCGGTTGGCAAAAGTCCAGCCATACGTGCGAACACCGATCTCGGCGATGTTGCGCAGGCGGTCCGTTGGTGTCCGCGTTTCGCCCATCAGGTCGTAAATCGCCTGACCGTGTGCCCAGGTTTCCATTTGGCGAGCGGTGGTGAACATACGGACGCCCATGTCCGGACCGGCCCATTTCAGCCGTGTCTCGGGCGGTAGCGCCGACAATTTCTCGCTGAGGCCGGCCATTTGCTCGTACCAGCGTTCGCGCAGACGGCGGCCGGCGAGATCGCCCAGTCGCCGGTTGGCGGCCTGCACACGGGTCAGGCCTGTATCCAGCAATGCCTGCCGATCGGCGCGGAATTTCGCGAACGACGCGGGTCCGGCGACCGAGGCCGCCGCCATCAGGTCGCCGTCGTGCAAATGCCGCACGATGTCGTTGATGGTCCACTGTTTGAACTGTGTGACGCGGTCCCAGTCGGTGTCCGTCAACGTCAGGAGGAGAGTGTGCAACTCATCCGCTTCGGCGCGGAAGTCAGCGGCTTGTGGCAGCATGGATGAAAAACTCCGGCGCGCTTCCGCGGCTGTTCGGCGGGACGCATGGCGGAATATACCAGCTATCGTGGCGCGCGCGATCCGGCGGGTCAGCGGTCGTCCGCCGCGGCCGCCGAGACGGTGCCGTAGGATATGCCGGCCGTGTCGCCGGCCGAAACCCGTACCGGAACTCGCCACGCTCCGTCCCGCGTCCAACACGTCCGCCGGACGGTCCGGCGGCCTCCTGGTCGGACGACGGGCGAGGCCCAATCGCACGCCCGCGCCGTTCCACGTGTCATTTTATTCCTGACACGCAATGGAACGTCGTCGTTGAATCCCCGGTTCGCCAACCGATCACCTCCGCCAACACGGTTTGCGGGCTTCGGCGAGCGCCTCCGATCGACTGATCCCGATATCCCGCAACGTCCGATCATCGAGTTGCTCCAGCAATCGGCGCTCCCGCCACCGCGCGACGACCGCGCGGACCAACGCAACCCAGCCTCGGACTGAGAACTGGCGCGACAACGGACGAAACGGCACATCCGACGGCGCGGATGGATTGAGTACAAGGCGCGTCAACATCGCAACACTCCTGTTCGGGGGGGGGGGGTTTGCCGAAATATGGTGGCCTCCCGCGCCTCGTTCCCGCGTTATCGTTTCGCTCGGGAGCGAAGCATCCGCGCTTGTCGCGATGGAAGCTCAATCGCATATTCAGGCCATGACAATCGACACAGGTGGCATGGCCGCGGTGGCGGCGCTGGTCGGAGACACCGCGCGGGCGAGGATGCTCGACGCATTGTGCGACGGACGCGCGTTGACCGCGGGTGAACTCGCGTTCACCGCGGGAATTACGCCGCCGACGGCGAGCGCACATCTCGCACGCCTGGTGGACGGCGGTCTGCTCGCCGTGCTTCGGCAAGGACGGCATCGCTATTACCGATTGGCCTCGCCGCGCATCGCCAACATGATCGAGCAGATCAACCTGGTCGCGGCGGTGGACGGTCCGCCGCGTTACCGGCCACGCAGTACGCGCGATGACGATTTCGCACTGGCGCGTTCATGTTACGACCATCTCGCGGGACGGCTTGGCGTCGCCATCGCCGACGCGATGATCCGCGGCGAATATCTCGTGTTGGATGATGATGCCGGAGCCGTGACCTCCAAAGGCGCTCATTTCCTCACCGCGTTCGGTGTCGACACCATGCAGACCGAACGGCGCGGTCAACGGGTGTTCTGCAGACCGTGCGTCGATCGGACCGAACGGCGCCCGCATCTCGCCGGTGTCCTCGGCGCGAGGCTGGCATGCCGGTGTTTCGAACTCGGTTGGGTCGAGCGTCTGCGCGACAGCCGCACATTGAAGATTACGGAGACCGGCAAAATCGGTTTGCGCGAGACGTTCAGCGTTGACCTCGCCGCCGTCACGAAGCCGGATAAGCTCGCGGCGTAGTCCCCTCGGGTGCGCGCACGGGCACGATCGGCCCCGCGGCCTCACCCGTCCCGATGATCCAGGCCGATATCCAGCACCTGCGCGCTATGCGTCAGCCATCCGACCGACAACAAATCAACACCCGAGGCGGCGATGGCGGGCGCCGTCTCTGGCCGAATGCGGCCCGAGGCTTCGGTGATCGCGCGGCCGTCAACGATCGACACCGCCTGACGCAGCAAATCCGGACCCATGTTGTCCAGCAGCACCGCGTCGACACGCAGTTCCATCGCCTCGCGCAACTGGTCGAGCGTATCGACCTCCAGTTCGATCTTCACCAGATGGCCGACGCCGGCTCGCGCGCGTTCCACCGCCGGTTTCACGCCGCCGGCGATGGCGACATGGTTGTCCTTGATCAACACGGCGTCATCCAGGCCAAACCGATGGTTCGATCCGCCGCCCACCCGAATCGCGTATTTCTGCGCCGCCCGCAAACCCGGCATCGTTTTCCGTGTGCAACAAACCTGTGCCTTCGTCCCCGCGATCGCATCCGCGATGCCGCGCGTCGCCGAGGCCACGCCGCTGAGGTGCGACAGGAAATTCAGCGCCACGCGCTCGGCGGTCAGGACCCCGCGCGCGGGGCCCGTTACCGTTGCGATCAGGTCGCCGGGGTTCAGTCGGCTGCCATCCGGTAACGACACACGAAATTCGATGCGTGGATCGATCAGCCGGAACGCACATAACGCGAAATCCAAACCGGCCACGACCCCAGGCTGCCGGGCCACCAACGCGCAGGTGGTCCGCGCGTCGGCCGGCACGATCGCATCCGTGGTCAGATCGCCGGCGCGGCCAAGGTCCTCCAGCAACGCCGCGCGGACAGCCGGCTCGATCATGATCGCCGGCAACGGGGAAATCGACATGACCAGTGTTCCTTAAACCGCGAGCATGCGTTCGACCGAGCGGCGGGCAGCGGCGGCGAGGTCTGACGGGATCGTTACCTCATGCGTCATCGTCTCCAGCGCGCGGCGGATTTTCGGCAACGTGATGCGCTTCATGTGCGGGCACAGATTGCAGGGTTTGACGAAGTTCACCGAAGGATGATTGATCGAAACGTTATCCGCCATCGAGCATTCCGTCAGCAATACCACGCGCGCCGGCTTCTCGCGCCCGACGTAGTTCGACATATCGGCGGTCGAGCCGGTGAAGTCGGCCTCGGCGACCACATCCGGCGGGCATTCCGGATGGGCGAGGATGATCACGCCGGGATGATCTTCTCGCAACGCCCGGACTTCCTTGGGCGTAAAGCGTTCGTGCACCTCGCAGTGGCCGGCCCAGGCGATGATTTTCACTTTGGTCTGGGCGGCGACGTTCTGGGCGAGATACTCGTCCGGCAACATGATCACCTCAGGCACGCCGAGCAATTCGACAACCCGCTTCGCGTTGGCGGAGGTGCAGCAGATATCGGATTCCGCCTTCACCGCGGCGGACGAATTGACATACGTCACCACGGGCACGCCGGGATGCTTCTGCCGCATCAGGCGCACGTCGGCGGCGGTGATCGAGGCGGCGAGAGAGCAGCCGGCCTCCAGGTCCGGGATCAGCACCGTCTTGGCCGGGTTCAGCATCTTGGCGGTCTCCGCCATGAAGTGAACGCCGGCGAGCACGATCACATCGGCATCAACCGTCATCGCCTCCCGCGCCAGCGCGAGGCTGTCCCCCACGATATCGGCGACA
Source organism: uncultured Alphaproteobacteria bacterium (assembly GCA_963719675.1). Taxonomy (GTDB): domain Bacteria; phylum Pseudomonadota; class Alphaproteobacteria; order Acetobacterales; family Acetobacteraceae; genus Rhodopila. Next base: position 157,512 of record CAVRDN010000097.1, read on the forward strand.
CAGTGGAAAATCTCGGGCGTCTGATAGTTGTGCGCCAGGATCACGGCATTCCGCTGCTCCTTGAGCTTCAGAATCGCGTCGATGTCGTCGGCGAAGACCGGCCATTCGATCGGCGGGATGACGGACTTGACCCGCTGGTAGAGCGGCGCGGTGCGTTCCAGTGCGGCGGCCATGGACATGGCTGGTTCCTCCATCTTATGCTCTAAATGAGCATTTCCTCGGCTTATGCTAGACCTGAGTATAAGTTTGTCAAGCGCCTTTTGCCGGGGAGGTTTCGTGGGCCGATCCGATCGCGCACGCCGCCTGAACGTGGCAATGCGGCGATCGCGCCATGCGTTCCGCGCGTGCCGACCGAACGCATATTATGCTGGCACCGAGGGGCGCCGGCGGCCTAGCGTTCAGTACCTGGTCACCCAAAGGAGGCCGGATGCAAACGCGAATGCTCTGCCAAATGATCGTCGCGGGTATTCTTGGCGGCTATTGCACACCGCTTGGCGCGGAACCGCCCGACGGGTCGGATCTGTCGCTCGCCCCATGGTTCAGAAGCCTGCGACAGCCGCGCACCAATCAGTCCTGCTGCGATATGGCCGATTGCCGAAGGGTCCAGTATCGGACAGCCGGCGATCATTTTCAGGCGTTTATCGGGGACGAATTTCCGCGGTGGACGAACGCTCCGCACGCCTGGGTCGATGTGCCGAACGCGAATGTGTTGCACCGGTTGGACAATCCCACCGGTGAGGGAATCGCCTGCTGGTTTCAGGGCCAGGTGCTTTGCTTCATCGAAGGCAATGGCACGTGATGCGGCATCCAGACCCCTTATCCGGACCGCACCAGAGGCAACTTACTGCCCACGACTGAGCGTTCCGCCAGCACCTCGCGCCGGAAACGGAACAATTTCGCCGGTCGGCCGCCGGTTTCGGTCGCCATCTCCCCGGTTTCTTCAACGAGGTCCTGCTGGTCGATCAATCGACGAAAATTCTGTTTGTGCAACAGGCTGCCAGCCAGCGCCTCCACCGCCCGTTGCAATTGCAACAAAGTGAAACTAGGCGGCATCAACTCGAACACCACTGGGCGGTATTTGATTTTCGCGCGTAACCGAGCAATTCCGGTGGCCAGAATGCGGCGATGATCGTGCGCCATTGGCTCGCCGGCGACGTCGCCGTTGGCACCGGCCTCCGGCACCAGCCGCGCTTCCCACAGGATTTCATAACGCTGCAGGATCAACTCCTCATTCCAGCGCTCGTTTTCCAGGCCGAAGTTGATCGCGACACGCCGCCAGCGCTGGCGCCGCGTGGCCGTGTCCGAGGTGTCCTCGGTCCACGCGATCAGCCCCTGGGTGAAGTGGTCGTCAATCAGGGTGGAGGATTTACGACGATCTTCCCACGGGAAAAACCGATACCAGTCTCGCCAGCCCGCGCCGGGGTCGCCCGACACGGGGGCCTCCCGCGTCAACCCGAGATAACTGACCGAAACGATTCGCCGATCCGAGCCGCGCGTGCGGCCGGGATCGGCGAATGTATAAAGTTGTTCCATGTAGCCAAGCGGATGATGCGTTTGCCGCTCGACCCAGGTGCGTAGGCTGGCCTGCAGCGATCGCTCGCTCGACTCGAACGGCCCCGAGGGCAGCGCCCGGCCTTTATCGATCGTCAGCACGCGCGGCTGCCCGCCGGTCACCGCGACGATGACGGCAATCAGTTCGGCGGCGACGGAGGCCGCCTCATGTTCCGCGCTGAGGACTGGCATGTGAGGCTCTTCGCATGGTCAGCGCCGCATCGCCAGTGATATCCGCGCGAAGGCGGTAGCGACGCGGTTGGCGGCCCAGAAACGGAGTTCACTGGATGAGGTTCTGGCGAATCCCAACGTTTCCACGGCGACCCCATTGGCGAAACGCGGCCGCGGGTGCGATAAACGTTCCTGATGCGCGCGCTTTATCACCTTCCGCTGTCGCCCTATGCCCGCAAGGTCCGGCTGGTGCTCGCCGAAAAGCGGCTCCCGGTTGAGTTGCACGTCGAGAAACCCTGGGAACGACGACCGGAATACCTGGAGCTCAACCCCGCCGGCACCGTGCCAACCCTGGTCGAGGACAACGGCGTCGTCATCCCTGACTCGGCGGTCATCTGCGAATACCTCGACGAAGCCTATCCCGAGGTCCCGATCATGGGCGACACCATCGTGGAACGGGTGGAGGTGCGCCGGCTCGCCGCATGGTTCGATGGCAAGTTCGCCGCCGAGGTCACGCAGAATCTGCTTGGGCGAGAAATACATGCGCCAGCAGGCCCGCCGCGGCAACGCCGATCCCGCCGCAATCCGCACCGGTTACACCGCGCTGCGTTACCACCTCGATTATCTGGGCTGGCTGGCGGAAAACCGCGAGTGGCTGGCCGGACCGAATTTGTCACTGGCCGATTTCGCCGCGGCCGCCCATCTATCGTGTCTGGACTATATCGGCGACGTGGACTGGCGGCTGTCGCGTCCCGCGAAGGACTGGTACGCGCGGATCAAGTCGCGACCCGGCTTCCGTACCTTGCTGGCGGATCGCGTGCCCGGGATGACGCCGCCCGCCCACTATGTCGATCTCGATTTCTGACCGTTGAACGGGGAGAGAATACCATGGCCGTGACCGCACAATCGGTGCCGATCCTGAAGGACAACTATGCCTGGCTGTTGCGCGATACCGCGACCGGCGCGACCGCGATCGTCGATCCGGCGGAGGGCGCGCCGATCATCGCCGCGATCGAGGCGGCGGGCGGCCGGTTGGATATGATTCTGCTGACGCATCACCACGGCGACCATATCGCGGATACCGACGTGGTTCGCGCGCGCTTTCCCGGGTGCAAGGTGGTGGGCGCGGCGGCGGACGCGCATCGGCTGCCGAAACTCGACCAGGCTGTGCGCGAGGGCGACACGGTTCGGCTGGGCGACGCCGAGGGCCGTGTCATCGATACGCCCGGCCATACCCGCGGACAGATCAACTACTTCTTCCCCGCCGGCCCAATCCTGCTCTCCGGCGACACGCTGTTCAGTCTCGGCTGCGGCCGGTTGATCGAGGGCACCGCGGGTGAAATGTTCTCGAGTTTAAGCAAACTCGCCGCGCTGCCGGACGACACGCTGGTCTGTTGCGGGCACGAGTATACCGAGAGTAACGCGAAATTCGCGCTGAGCGTCGATCCGAACAACAAGGCCCTGCTCGCCCGGACCGAGGAAGCGCATCAGCAGCGTGCCGCCGGAAAGCCGACCATCCCGTCACGGTTGGGCGATGAGAAGCGTGCCAATCCGTTCTTGCTGGCGAAGGACGCGGCGGCGCTCGCCGATGTCCGCGGCAAAAAGGACCGGTTCTGACGAACATCCGGGCCGTCAATACGACAGCCCGCGTCCGAGAAGGAAGCATACAAGATGAAGCTGTATTATTCGGCGACCAGCCCGTATGTGCGCAAGGTGATGGCATGCGCGATCACGCGCGGACTGGAGGGGCGAATCCAGTTGCACCCATCCAATCCGCATGCCTCGCCCGCGGATTTGGTGGCGGACAACCCAACCTCGAAGGTGCCGTGCCTGGTCACCGACGACGGGTTGTCGTTGTATGACAGCCCAGTGATCTGTGAGTTTCTGGACAGTCTGGGTGAGGCACCGGCGCTGTATCCGGCATCGAGCGCCGCGCGCTGGCGGGCTTTGAAATTTCAGGCGATGGGCGACGGCATTCTGGACGCCGCGGTGCCCTGCAGAGGCGAACTCGGGCGCCCCAGAGAAGCGGCACGCGATGCGGCGATCGCTCGTTACAAGGCCGCGATGAGCCGAACGGTTGTTGCGCTGGAGGCTGATCCACCCCATCGGCATGTGGACATCGGCTCGATCGCCGTTGCGTGCGCGTTGGGCTATCTCGATTTCCGTTACGGATCCGACCCGTGGCGGCCGGGCCACCCGAAGCTGACCGCGTGGTTCGAGGAGTTTTCGAAGAATCCGGGTATTGGCCAAACCGTGCCGAAGGAGTGATCGATCTGCGCGATCCCGCCGCGGATGCCGCGGCGGTGATCGCCGCGCTCGATTTGCGACCGCATCCCGAGGGCGGCCATTACCGTGAGACCTGGCGTGACGTGCCTGCTGGTGGTGCCCGTGGGGCCGGGACCGCGATCCTGTTTCTGTTGCGCTCCGGCGAGGTCAGTCATTGGCACCGGGTCGATGCGACTGAACTTTGGATCTGGCAGGCCGGCGCCGCATTGACGCTTCGGCGTTCGCCAGCGGGCGATGTCTCGGTGGGTCCCGATCTGAGCCGCGGCGAGGTGCCGCACGCGGTCGTGCCGGCTGGTGGATGGCAAGCAGCCCGGTCTCTGGGTGCCTGGAGCCTATGTTGCTGCGTCGTCGCGCCGGCGTTTCATTTCGCCGGTTTCGAGTTGGCACCGCCGGAGTGGGAACCCCATGAACCACGCGACCCTGGTTTGCGGCGAAATGCCTTGACCACATAGGCCCAGGCCTCATTGCTGGGCTAAATGAAGACCGCGCTCTGGGCGCGTGAAATCGGGCCGCACAAAAATCTGGCGGCGTCTTGAGGGAGCAAACCGTGCCAGCCCGACCGATGTCCGTCAGCAACTCCGCGACCCGGCGGTGGCTCGCGTTGACCGTCCTCCTCGCTGGCGGGTTCCTGCCCCCCGTCGATTTTTTCATTGTCAACGTTACGCTGCCATCGATCCACATCAGCCTGGCCGCATCGCCCGCGGAGTTGCAGCTTGTCATCGGGATTTATGCCGCCGGCTACGCCGTTTTCATGATCACGGGCGGCCGGCTGGGCGATCTGTATGGACGTCGGCTGATGTTTCTCATCGGCATGGCCGGCTTCACCGTCACGAATATGCTGTGCGGCCTTGCGACGACCCCGGTGCAACTGCTGCTTGGCCGCGCGTTGCAAGGCGTTTCCGCGGCGATGCTGGTACCGCAGGTGCTCGGAGCAATTCGCGCACTGTGCACCAACGACCGCGATCTCGCGCGGGCACTGAGCGCGTACGGCGTCATGATGGGCCTCGCCGCGGTCACTGGGCAGTTCGCCGGCGGCGCGCTGGTGCAATGGAGTCCGTTCGGTCTCGGCTGGCGGACGGTGTTTCTGCTGAAGTTGCCCGTGTGCCTGGTGGTCTGGATCGCCGCGTGGGCTCTGGTGCCGGAGACCAGCACCAGTTCTCGCGCGAAACTCGATCTGCCAGGAGCCGCGATGATCTCGGTCATTCTGGCCTGTGTCATCGTACCCTTGTCCGAAGGCCGCGATCAGGGTTGGCCGCTCTGGGTGTTCGAGGTGTTGGCCGCGGTACCGTTTCTGGTGGCCTTCTTTCTGCGTTACGAAGCGCGGCTGAGCGCCCGTGGCGGCATGCCGCTCGTCGATCTGGCCCTGTTCGCGATCCCCAGCTTCCGGCGCGGCGTTCTGGTCGCGACATTGTTCTTCTTTACGACGTCATTCTATTTTCTGTTTGGCCTGTATCAGCAGGAAGGTCGCGGGCTCGATCCGCTGCACACCGGGCTTGCCATCGCACCGTACGGGGTTGGCCTGTTCCTTGGTCCGCTGGTCAGCGCGTCCTGGGAACGGTTGCGGCCCCGGTTGTTGGCGATCGGCATGGGGATCCAGGTGACCGGCTATGCCGCGGTGGCCGCGCTCGTTGCCTGGGGCGCGGATGAAGCGCCGCTGTTGGCGGCGGTGTTTGTCGCGGGGTTTGGCCAGGGGATCGCGTTTCCGCGCCTTTATAACACCGTGTTGGGCCAGGTGCCGCCACATCAGGCGGGGCTCGCCGCGGGGATCGTCAACTCCGCGCTGCAAGTTGGCGCGGCGGTCAGCGCCGCGGCGATCGGCAGCTTGTTCTTTACGCTTCTCGGCTCCGCCCATGGTGAACGGGACTACGGATTCGCTTTTGCGATCGCACAAATGACGCTGACCGCGGCCCTGTTCGCGGCGATGTTGATCGCCATTCCGCGCCGGCGCGAGGCGGTGTTGTCGAAGATCGGCTGATGCCGGGTCGTGGCCCAACGGTTGCCGCCACGCGCACCCGGGCGGCACGATAAGCCGGGCGATACCGGGATTTGTGCCGGCGGCTCGCGCCGCCTGATCCAATCGGCCAATGAAGCAAGCGAGCGGTCGCGTTAACCGCGCGACCGAGTCCGCCAGGAGAGCAGCGCCTCAGAGGCGCCGGGCGTCAGAAACCCTCGCGTTCCAGACGCTTGCGCTCCAGCTTACGAGCGCGACGAACGGCTTCGGCGGCCTCACGGGCGCGCCGCTCGGACGGCTTCTCGTAATGCCGCCGGAGCTTCATTTCGCGGAATATGCCCTCGCGCTGCATTTTCTTCTTCAGGGCCTTGAGCGCCTGATCGACATTGTTATCGCGAACGAGGACTTGCACGAAAAGCCGTCTCCTGTCTGTGGCATGCGGGCTCGCCGAATGGGTCGGCGTCAGGGCGCGCACGGATGGGTCCCGCCGGCTACCCGGAAGGGCGGCATCCATAACATGGCGGCGGGCGGGCACAAGTGTTTTTTTGTGCCGCCGGCAGATGACATCCTGTTTACGCGGATGCTTCGGCCAATCGCGATCACGGCCGCGATCAGGCCCAGCCGCGATCATGCCCAGTCGCGATCATGCCCGGTCGCGATCTCCGGCGGGCCGCTGCGATCACCGGTCAGCGCGGAAAGGTCGACCGCTGGCACGGGGGCCCAGTACCGGCAGAGGCGACAAGGGTCACAGGGTCCCCAAGGGCGCTTCATCCGCTTTCGCGGTTGCCTCATCCATTGCTCGCCGCGCCAGCCAGCCTTCCATCAGTTTGCCGCCGTCCGAGGAAAAGGTCGCGTCCATCAGAGTGGATGTCACGATACGCTCGACCCGGAAGTGACGATAATCTTCACGCAACTCGCACCACGCGCCGATCAGCGTCACATCGACGTAGTATTCCATCGCGATCGGCCAGATCGTCCGATTGCTGCGCTGGCCGCGTGCGTCGGTGTAGGTGATGCGCAACTTCCGGGTCTCCCGAATTGCATAACGCACGTCCGAGAGATCGATCCCGGTTGGCGTCTCCGCGGCGCCCTCGGAAACATGGAAGGGCGCGCCGGCAATGCCGAGCCGCAACGTATCCGGCAATATCGCGGTGATCTTCGCCAATACGCTGTCCGCGGCGTCTTGCAGGCCCGGATCGCGGAGGCGGCGAACCAGCCGAGCGCCGACTGTAATCGCCTCGAGCTCGTCAGCGGTGAACATCAGAGGCGGCAGGTCGAAGCCGCGACGCAGGACATAGCCGATACCAGCCGCGCCCTCGATCGGGATCCGCCGCGCCTGCAACGTGGCGATGTCGCGGTAGACGGTGCGGATATTTACTTCCAACTGCTCGGCGAGGGCCGCCGCTGTCATCGGCCTGGTCGCGGCACGCAAGCTCTGGATGATATCGAACAGTCGGTCGGCGCGTCGCACGGGAGGCCTCGGCTGGCTCGGGAGGGGTGATTTCTCCTGACATAGCGCTGTCAGGAGCGGGGTGCCAATATCCGCGGCTTACCCCATCGACCGGGACAAGCCGGCCACCCTGGCGACCCTGATAGCGGGATCGCGTCCGCGAGGGATCGATGTCCGGCGACCGACCGGCGGACCGAGTGCGACCTCGTCCATGACGACGGCCGTCACCGGGGAAGCGATCACCGGAACGGCGATTGCTCGTTCGACCTGAACAGCATGACCGGGACGGATTTCGCCGCTGGCACCTTGCTCCGTTCAGCATGATGCCACAGCGGAACGAGCGCATTCGCTTCAGGATAATAGGTGCCGATACACCCTTGCGGGATATCGTAGGGCGTAACGCGAAAGCCGTGCATTTCTCTGACCCGGTCGTTCGCGACAGTGCGGATACCGACGAATTCGCCACTCCTGAACCCAAGCCGGTCGATGTCGTCGCGGTTCATGAACACAACCATGCGGGTGCCCTCGATGCCGCGGAAGCGGTCGCTATAGCCATAGATCGTGGTGTTGAACTGGTCGTTTCCGCGCAACGTCATCATGCGCAACACGTCGTGCCCGCGTTCCGGCATGTCGCGGTCCTCGTCGAGACTGCGCGGCACGATGAAATTCGCCTTGCCGGTTTTCGTCTTCCATTTCCGGTGGCGCGCCGTGTTGTGCCGATGAAAACCGCCTGGCGTGAGAAACCGTATGTTGAAGTCCCGAAACATGTCCGGATACGTCTGCTCGATCGCATCGCGGATCCGGGCATAGTCCGCGACCCACGCATCCCAGTCGAGCTTTGCATTGGGCACGAGTGTGGCCTTGGCGAGTTCGGCCACGATCTTCGGCTCTGACAGCAAATGCGGACTGGCTGGTTTGCGAATACCCTTGGAGCCGTGGATGCACGCCGTCACTGTCCTCCACCGACACGAATTGCGGTCCGGTTTCCTGGGTATCGATCTCGGTGCGACCGAGGCATGGCAGAATGTAAGATATTTCGCCATGTACCAGGTGGCTGCGGTTCAATTTGGTGGCGACCTGTACGGTCAGTCGCAGCCCGCTCCAGGCAGCTTCCATTGCTTCGCGTTCTGGGATGGCACGAATGAAGTTGCCGCCGAGGGAAATGAAACCGTGGACCTTGCCAGCCAGAATGGCTTCGCAGGCTTCGACGGTGTTCAGTCCCTTCTGGCGGGGGGGATTGAAGCCGAACTGCTCGGCGATCCGATCGAGCGGCACCAGTTCCGGCTTTTCGCTGATGCCGACCGTCCGCTGACCCTGCACATTGGAATGGCCCCTCACCGGGCAGATCCCGGCACCACGTTTGCCGATATTGCCACGCAACAGCAATAAATTCGTGAGCATCTGGACCGCTTCGACGCCGGCACGATGCTGGGTCAAACCCATGCCGTATACGCCGATGACCCGCTCGCGGGACGCGTAGACCCGCGCCGCCGCCTCCATTGCCGCGCGGGTCAAACCCGACTGGCGGCCGAGATCCTCCCATGTGTGCCGGCGAATTTCCGAAGCGAAGATGTCGAAGCCATGCGTATGCTCGGCGATGAAGTCGTGATCGAGCACACTGCCCCGGCCCTTGTCCCACGCCGCGTCATTCGCCTCGAGCAGGGCCTTGCAAATGCCCATGATGGCGGCGATGTCACCGCCGGCCTTCAACTGGTGATATTGCGTGCTCACCTGCGTCTCTCCGCCGGTCAGCATTTCCGTGGGAGACTGCGGGTTGGTGAACGTGACGAGACCACGTTCGCGCAGCGGATTGAAGGTGACGATTGGCACGCCGCGCGCCCGGGCGTCCTGCAACTGGTGCAGCATACGAGGGCTGTTCGAACCGACGTTTTGCCCAAAGAAGAAAATGCCGTCAGTCGCATCGAAATCGTCCAGCGTTACCGTCCCCACGGGAACGCCGATGCTCTCCGGCAACGCGACGGATGTGCTTTCATGACACATGTTGGAGCTGTCGGGCAGATTGTTCGTCCCATACAGGCGAGCAAACAGCGCGTACATGTACGACGCTTCCAACGATGCCCGGCCCGACGCGTAGAAAACAACGTCGTTGGGAGCCAGTTGTTTGAGCTCCTCGCCAATTTCCCGGAATGCCACCTCCCACGCCACCGGCTCATACCTGTCGGTTTCGAAACTCCACCGCATCGGATGGGTCAGGCGGCCTTGCTGTTCCAGATCGTGATCCTGCCAGTTCAGTAACTCGGCAACGGTATGACGGGCGAAGAACTCCGGCGGCGTTCGCGCCGTGGTCAGTTCCCACGCGGTTGCCTTCGCGCCGTTTTCACAGAATTCAAATGGGTGCGGCTCGGCGGGTTTGGCCCAGGCGCAACTGACGCAGGCGAAGCCGTGGGGTTTGTTTTGCTGAGAAAGCACCAGGCTGCCGCTCAGGGGGATGCCTTCTCGCGTCAAAATCTCCGCGAGAGACCTGACCGACCCCCAACCTCCGGCGGGTTTTGCCGCTTCGGCTTCGTCGCGGACATTTTTGAGCTGCTTCATCCTCAATCTCTCCAGCCACGCACGCATTCAATGCGACGTGATCAGGGGAGTTCCGCGCGGGGCACGCAAGCGCGGGTCATCCTTGGAACGAACCGCGCAAGAAGACGTTCTTGGACTCACCTATTCAGGAGATGACAATGTCCGAAGCCGTGCGCGAGCGTACCGGTTGGCTCTCTCGCCCGACGTCGCCCGAGGCGATCGGCGCGATGGCGAACATCGCCGCGGCGGGAGAGATCGCTGTCCGTGCCGCCGCTGGAGTTATGGGCGTGCGAGCGGTCGCCGGGCTGGTGCGCGATCATCCACTGTTGTCTGTCCTTCTTGCTTCCGGGCTTGGCTACGTCTTCGGCAATGGGTGGCGGGTTCGCCGCGGTCAGCGCGCGGTGGCGCACTCTGGCGGAAAACATCGGGGGTAAATCGCGGACCTACGCGATGGTCCGGCGCAATGGCCGGGCCTGAAAGGCTTCGAGGCCGGAACGGATCGGCCGCGTGGCCCTCCGGGGACGGCCGATCCATGGGACGTCAGTGCGAGATCAGCGTGCACCGCCCCGCGCGCAGCAACAGGTCGCGGGTCACACCGCCGAGCACCCATTCGCGCATGCGGCTATGGCCGTAGGCGCCCGCCACGATCACGCCAGCTCCCTCCCGCAGGGCCAGGGCATGCAGTTGATGAGCGTCCTCATGAGAGGAAGCGGCGGCGATCGGTTCCGCCGTCACGCCATGACGGCCAAGCCATTGCACCACATCCGCGAGACGCTCGCGCACCGCGGCGAGTTCCCGCTCCTCCGCGATTTCGACGACCGCCACGTGCTTCGCATGCGTCAGGAACGGCAAAGCGTCGTGGATGGCCCGCCGCGCCTCGCGTGTGTCTTTCCACCCCACCATGACTCGATCGAAGTGGAGCCCGGATGTCGCCGTCGGAACCACCAAAATCGGCCGCCCCGCCTGCATCACGACATCGCCGATGTTGAGGTGGCGCGAGTTGTCGAACAGAGACGCGTTGTGATCCACCCCGGTGATGACAAGATCCGCGGCACGCGCCTCTCGCGCGAGGTAGTCGGACAGCGGGTCGGGCGTAATCGCGGAGCGAAAGCCACTGACCCGGTTCGGAAGCGCACCACGAAATTCCTCCTCCGCCGCCGCGATGTCCTTCTCTCTCTGCTCCCTGTCCTGGGCGATGATATCCCCCGGGATGTAGCCCTCACTGTAAATGATCTGCATGGGCTGGCACATCGCGATGCCGATCACGCCGGCGTCGAAACGCTCGGCGAGTTCGTAAGCGACGCGCAACAAAGCGGCATTCGAACGCCCGAGTTCGAGATGCGCCATTATGGTGGAACAGGTCACGAGGTCCTCCCGGCCGAAGCGCCTACTGGTGAAGCTTTGATTAACGAATGATCGCGATTTCGGGCCGGCGCATTGATCCGGATCAATCCGCGACGGCCCATGCGTCAGGAGGCTGTTTGGACGTCCGGTGGCATATTGCTTTCCCGCGCGCGGGCGTACGCCGGACGCGACGTTATGCGCGCATTATAGGCCTCGACAGTGTCCGATACCGGAATGCCGTAGCGGACCGCCCAGGTGACGCAGGTCGAAAGCAGCATGTCCGCGGCGGTGAAGGGAAAACCCAGGATGTGCGGGCGGCCGTCGGCCAGGGCGCGTTCCACACTGCGCATTTGCTGCTGGAAATATGCCGCCGCCGACTCGTTCGCGCCCGGGGCCTCACCGTAAATATGACGTAGATCACCGTGCCGGCGCATGACGTACAGCGATGTCGCGTCCAGTTCACTGATGACGAAAAAGCACCATTCCAGGCACTGCGCCCGTTCTTTCACGTTCTCCGGCAGCAGGCGATTGTGCTGCTGTCCGTACGCGTCGGACAGATAGGCGACGATCGCCGCGCTTTCCGTGATGATCAGGTCGTTATCTTGCAGCAATGGAATCTTTTGCCGGGCGCTCAACGCGGTGAATTCCGGCGTTTTCGTTTCGCCGGTGCGGGCCTGGATCGGCCGCCGTTCATACGACAGGTCCAGCTCGTGCAGGGCCCAATGCGCGCGGATGGTGCGGCTGGTTCCGGCACCCCAGAGGATGCGCCTCGTCGCGGTCATTGCTCGCTCTCCGGACGCGGTCAGCGCGCCGCTCTGGCCGCGCGCGACAGGATCATCGCCTCGATCTCGGCGGCCGAATAGCCAACTTCGCCGAGAACGGCCGCGGTGTGTTCACCGATGCGCGGCGCGGGCCCGCCAATCCGCGCCGGCGTCCGATCGAACCGCGCCGCCGGGCGAGGCTGGCGGACGGTACCCAGCGCCGGTTGCTCCATCAATTCGATCAACGCGTTGTTGATGACCTGAACGTTGTCCATCACCTCGCCTCGGCGAAGCACCGGCGCGCAGGGAACATCCGCCGCGTCGAGGCGATCGAGCCAATCCTGGCTATGACCGCCCGCGAGGATCTCGCCCACCAGCGTCAAACGCTCCGCCGCGTTGACCGATCGCGCCGAAGGTGTGCGAAACCGCGAATCTTCGATCCATTCCGGCCGGCCAATGACGCCGCACAGGCCGCGCCACTCGGAATCGGACAGTGAGCCGACGGTGATGTAGCCGTCCAGGGTTTTGAAGATCAGGTCGGGCCGCGGCGCCGGCTGCGGTGCATTCTCCTTGCCCACGACGGTGTACTGCGTCATCGCCTCGGGCCACAGGAAGGCGATCATGGTGTCGAGCATCGACAGACGGATGTGCTGACCCTCGCCGGTCCGGAAACGCGCCACCAACGCCGCGCAGACCGCCTGCGCCGCATGCACCGCCGTGGTTTTGTCGGCGACGATGGTGCGAATCATTTGTGGCCGGCCGCTGGCCTGATCGGCCTGCACATCGGTGAACCCCGACAGCGATTGAATGACCGGATCGTAGACGCGCTTCCTGACATAAGGTCCGGTCTCGCCGACGCCGGATATCGACACATAAACCAGACCTGGGTTCAACGCGCGCATGGCGGGCTCGTCGAGGCCAAGGCGTTCCATGGTCCCGGGCCGGAAATTTTGCACCAGCACATCGGCACCGGCGATCAGGCGACGTACCGCCTCCAGCGCCGGCGGTTGTTTCAGATCCAACGCGACCGAGCGTTTGCCGCGGTTGGAGGACACGAACATCGCGGTGAACTCGCCGTCGCCCGCGGTGCGGCGCGCGATGTCGCCGCCGAACGGTTCCACCTTGACGACGTCGGCGCCCTGGTCGGCGAGCAGCATCGTGCAGACCGGTCCCGAAATGACTGTCGTCAGGTCGATGACCCGAATTCCATCGAGCGGGCCCATTACCAAGGCTCCGACCACGGTCGCAAATCGAGCTCGTGCGTCCAGGCGTCGCGCGGCTGTCTGTGCAAAAGCCAATAATTCTCGGCGATCAACTCCGGATTGAGGATGCCACCGGCATCCTTTCGCGCGGCGTAACGGTCCGGCGCGCGCGAGCGGGTGAACTCGGTGTCGATGGCACCGTCAATCACGACATGGGCGACGTGGATGCCTTCCGGTCCAAGCTCCCGCGCCATGCTTTGTGCCAGAGCGCGCAACGCATGCTTGCCTCCGGCGAACGCGGCATATCCGGCGGCGCCGCGGACCGACGCGGTGGCACCGGTGAACAGGATCGTGCCGCGTTGGCGCGGGACCATACGGGTCGCCGCCTCGCGTCCGTTCAGGAACCCGGCGAGGGCGCACATCTCCCAGACCTTGGTATAAACGCGCGTGGTGGTGTCCCGAATTGGAAAGCGGACGTTGCCGCCAACGTTGAAGATCAGCACCTCGATCGGGCCAATGTCGCGTTCGATGGAGGCGAACAGGGCGGCGACGTCGTCCTCGCGACGCGCGTCGCTGCCGAACGCATGCGCTTTGCCACCCGTCTGTTCGATCTGCCGCACGAGCGGTTCCAGCTTCGCCCGCGCGCGGCGCGTAAGGCAGGTGACGAAGCCCTCGCGGGCGAACCGGCGCGCGACGGCACCGCCGGTGGCATCGCCGGCGCCGACGATCAAGGCGACTTTGGGGCTGGACATGGAGTGCATTCCAATTCTGCGCCCAAAGCCTGACCGTCACGGTGGCCCCATGTCAATCGTCGCCCGGCCGGCTTCGCGCCAACGGCCAGACCGCGGGCGCCTTTTGAATATCGCCGTCAGGCCGCCTCGTGGTGGCGCGCCGCATCGACGTGCCGATCGAGTAGCACGGACCAGACGGCTCGTTGCGACCGTCAGGCCGGCTTCGGCGCCGAGAACGGCCTCTACGTCGTACAGATCCCCTGTCGTCCCCAACGCCGCCTGCGCCGCCGCCAGCCGCGCCACGGGAACCCGATACGGGCTGCACGAGACGTAATCCAGCCCGACGAGTTCGCAGAACGCGATGGAGGCAGGATCGCCGCCATGTTCGCCGCAAATGCCCAACTTCAACCCATTCTTCGTCGCCCGGCCCTTTTCCGACGCGATGCGCACCATCTCGCCCACACCCTCGACATCGATCGAAACGAACGGGTCCTTGGGCAGAATTCCCAGTTCGACATAATGCGGCAGGAACGTTCCGGCATCATCGCGGGACAGGCCGAACACGGTTTGCGTCAGATCATTCGTGCCAAAACTGAAGAAGTCCGCGATCTCGGCGATCTGGCCCGCCAGCATCGCCGCCCGCGGCAGCTCGATCATCGTGCCGACGCTGTAATCAATCGTCGTGCCGGTCTCGGCGAACACCGACTTCGCGATGCCGTCCACCTGGGCGCGCGTGATTTCCAGTTCCTTCCGCGTCGCGATCAGCGGGATCATGACCTCCGGATGCGGCGCGTTGCCGGTTTCCTTGGCGACCTCGATCGCGCCTTCGAAGATCGCGCGTGCCTGCATTTCGTAGATTTCCGGGAACGAAATCCCCAGGCGGCAACCGCGATGACCCAGCATGGGATTGGCCTCGGCGAGTTCGGCGCCACGCCGGCTGATCGTCTCCACGCTCACGCCAAGCGACTGCGCCACCTCTTCCAGTTCCTGTTCGCCGTGCGGCAGGAATTCATGCAACGGCGGATCGAGCAGACGGATGGTCACCGGCAGCCCGGCCATGATGGTGAACAGCTTGCGGAAATCCTCGCGCTGATAGGGTAGCAGCCGAGCGAGGGCGTCGCGCCGATCGGCGACCGAACTCGCCATGATCATTTGCCGTACCGCGAGGATGCGCTCCGGATCGAAAAACATGTGCTCGGTGCGGCACAGGCCGATCCCTTCGGCGCCAAATTTCCTGGCGGTCTCGGCGTCCAGTGGTGTCTCGGCGTTGGCGCGCACACCCAGGCGGCGGCAATCGTCGGCCCATTTCATGAGAGTGCCGAAATCGCCCGACATCGCGGGCTCGATCATCGGGACGGTGCCGATGAACACTTCTCCCGCCGCGCCATCCAGGGTGATGATGTCTCCGGCGCTCACCGTTTTGCCGGCGCTCGACAGCGTCTGAGCGCCGTAATCGACCGTGATGCCGCCGGCACCGGCGACACAAGGCCGGCCCATTCCGCGCGCGACCACCGCGGCGTGGCTGGTCATGCCGCCGCGCGTGGTCAGAATGCCGCGCGCCGCGTTCATGCCGTGGATATCCTCGGGACTGGTCTCGATGCGCACCAGAATGACCGCCTCGCCTTTTTGCGCCCGGCTCTCGGCCTCATCGGCGTTGAACACCACGGCACCGGAGGCGGCGCCAGGACTGGCGGGCAGACCTTTCGCGAGCACGGTGCGGGGCGCCTTGGGATCCAGAGTGGGGTGCAGCAACTGGTCCAGCGATGACGGGTTGACCCGCCGCACCGCCTCGGCCTGATCGATCAGGCCCTCATGCGCCATCTCCACCGCCATGCGCAGCGACGCGGCGGCGGTACGCTTGCCGTTGCGGGTCTGCAGCATGAACAGCTTGTGCCGCTGCACCGTGAACTCGATGTCCTGCATGTCGCGATAGTGCTGTTCCAGCCGCTCCCGCACCGTCATCAATTCGGCGTACGCCGCCGGCATCGCGACTTCCAGCGCCACCTCACCCTCGCGCGCCGCCGCCAGCGACAGAGGCTGCGGCGTGCGTATCCCCGCCACCACGTCCTCTCCCTGAGCGTTCACCAAATATTCACCGTAAAACATGTTCTCGCCGGTGGACGGGTCGCGGGTGAAGCAAACCCCGGTCGCGCAGTCATCGCCCATGTTGCCAAACACCATGGCCTGCACGTTGACCGCGGTGCCCCATTCGGCCGGGATGTCATGCAGCCGGCGGTAGGTGATCGCGCGCGGGTTCATCCATGACCCGAACACCGCGCCGATCGCGCCCCAGAGCTGCTCATGCGGGTCGGTCGGGAACGGCTTGCCGGTGTCCTTGGCCACGAGATCCTTGTACGCGGCCACGACGCCGCGCCAGTCTTCGGCGGTCAGCGCGGTATCTTCGGTGATGCCGGACCGCAGCTTGGCGAATTCGATGATTTCCTCGAACTGATGATGATCCACCCCCATCACCACCGAGCCGTACATCTGAATGAATCGGCGATAGGAATCCCAGGCGAACCGCTCATCGCGGGCCTCGCGGGCGAGGCCTTCCACGGTGGTATCGTTGAGGCCGAGATTGAGAACGGTGTCCATCATCCCTGGCATCGAGACACGCGCGCCGGAGCGGACCGAGACAAGCAATGGATTGTTGGCGTCGCCGAACTTCTGGCCAACGGCGGCCTCGACCCGGGCCAGGGCGTCGTCGAGTTGGCCCGACAGATCGACCGGATAGTGTCGGTTGTTGTCGTAAAATGCCGTGCAGACCTCGGTCGTGATGGTGAATCCCGGCGGTACGGGGAGACCGATCGAGGCCATCTCCGCGAGATTCGCCCCCTTGCCGCCGAGCAAGTTCTTCATCTCGGCACGGCCGTCGTTATCGCCGGCACCGAAGCTGTACACCCACCTGGTCATGATTGTTTACCCTTCGATCCGGGAAAAGTCCGCGACACGGTCCATCGTCCTCCGAACCTGATTAAGCAAACGCAAACGATTGCGGCGTATTTTCGGCTCCGCGGCGTTAACCGTCACGGTGTCGAAAAACGCATCGAGCGGCCCGCGCATTTTCGCCATTTCGGCCATCGCCTCGGCGTATTTCTCATCATGCACCAATGTGCCAATCGCAAGACCGGCGATCACGCTGCGATGGAGAGCCTCTTCGGCGGGCTCGGACAGCAGCGACGAGTCCGGCGCGTCGGAATGCGGACCGTCCTTGCGTTCCTCGATCCGGAGAATATTGGCGGCGCGGCGGTACGCGGCCAGCAGGTTGGCGCCATCATCGCCACCCAGCAGCGTGCTGACCGCTTCCGTGCGACGCAGCAGCCGGGTGATGTCGTCGTCGGCACCGGCGGCGAAAACAGCGGTCAGGACATCGTGGCGGGCACCCTCGCCGCGCAATTGCACGCGCAGTCGCTCCGCCAGGAACTCCAGAATTTCGAACGCGAGCAGATCGACGTGGAGGTCGGTGCCCGGCACTGGTCTGGTCACGCGCGCGACCGCATCCGCGCCGCGCAGCACCGCCGCGCCCGGATTGGCATTGAGCGCGCGCATGGCCTGCTGATCGGACAGCCCGGTGGCGTGCTCGCCCGCGGCGTGCCGTGCATTGGCGACCGCGATATCGAGCAGCGGCAACAGCTTCAGGCGCAACTCATTCTCGCGAATGATCCGGATGATGCCGAGCGCGGCGCGGCGCAGCGCGTAAGGATCGCCGGCGCCGGTCGGCCGCTCGTCGATCGCGAAAAAGCAGGCGAGCTGATCCAGTTTGTCCGCGAGCGCCACCGCGATGGAAACCGGCGCCGTCGGCACCGGATCCGATGGTCCGCGCGGCGCGTAGTGATCGCGGAGCGCGTCGGCCACGTAGGGATCCTCATGGTCATGCAGCGCGTAATAACGGCCCATGACGCCCTGAAGTTCCGGAAACTCCGCGACCATACCGGTCACCAGGTCCGCTTTGGCCAGTTCGGCGGCGCGATCCGCCAGTGCCTCGCCGGCCTGGACCTGGGGCGCGATAACCTCCGCCAGACGTCGCAGCCGTGCGACCCGTTGTCCCTGAGTCCCAAGTTTGGCGTGGTAGGTGACGTGATCGAGCGAAGGAACGCGGCTTTCGAGCCGCGCCTTGCGATCCAGGTCCCAGAAATGCCGCGCGTCGGAGAACCGGGCGCGCAGCACCCGCTCATTGCCCGCGACGATCGCCGCGCCGCCGTCCTCGGCCTCGATGTTGGCGGCGAAAATGAACCAGGGCGCCGCCTCGCCGTCGCGGGTGCGCGCGGCGAAGTAACGCTGATTGACGCGCATCGAGACCTGCATGACCTCGGGTGGCAGGTCCATGTGTTCGGCGGCGACGCGGCCGGCGAGCGGCACCGGCCACTCGACCAGGCCGGCGACCTCGTCCAGCAGTCCGGGGTCATCGACGACCACGACGGATTTCTCGGCGGTGATGGCTGCGATGCCGTCGGTTATGACTCGCTTGCGATCGGCGGCATCGACCAGAACGCGGCGCTCGCGCAGCTTTTCTGACCAATCGGCGGCGCCGGACACGGCAAACGCGCCAGGGGCGTGGAACCGGTGCCCCTCGGTCAGATCGCCTGAAGCGAGGCCATGCCCATCGTCGGGGCCATCGCGCAGATCGAACGGCACGACCTCTCCGTCCAACAAGCAAACGATCCGGCGCAGCGGGCGAACCCAGGTGAAATGGCTCGTGCCGCCCCAGCGCATCGATTTTGGCCAGGGGAAGCGCCGGAGCACGCCAGGCACGGTGGTGGCGATCAGCTCGGCGGCGGCGATGGCGTCAGCCTGTTTTTCCAGGATCCAGTAATCGCCCTCCTGGCGTACCTGTTCGCGCGTGGCCCCATGCTTGCGAAGGAAGCCGTGCAACGCCTGCTCCGGCGCAGTGACCCGAGGTCCGCGCTCGGTCGAACTGATCGCGGCGACCTGAGACCTGACGTCGGCCGCGAGTGCGATCCGGCGCGGGCCGTACCAGGTCTGGAGATTGGTGGGGGACAAACCGGACAGAGCTTCAAGGATCAGGCGCGACAGATCGTCGGCCGCCCGGGGCTGCATGCGCGCCGGGATCTCCTCACTGAACAGTTCCAGAAACAATCCAGCCATGATCAGGCTTTCACCACGGTGGACGTCATGCCCGGTCCCCCGCGACCCAGGCCTCGCAGCACGATTTGGCCAGAGCGCGCACCCGGCCGATATAGCTCGCCCGTTCGGTCACGCTGATCACCCCGCGCGCATCGAGCAGATTGAACAAGTGGCTGGCCTTGATGCATTGATCATACGCGGGCAGGGCCAGTTCATGCTTCAGTAACGAGGCACACTCAGCTTCGGCGTCGGCGAAGTGGCGGGTCAGCATCGCGGTGTCCGCGTGCTCGAAGTTATACGCACTATATTCGCGCTCGGCCCGCAGGAACACGTCGCCATAGGTCACCGGCCGTCCATTGCCCGCCCCGTTGAAGTCCAGGTCGAACACGTTCTCCTTGTCCTGCACATACATGGTCAGGCGTTCCAGACCATACGTCATCTCGAAGCTCGGCAGGGTCACCGGAATTCCGCCGACCTGCTGAAAATAGGTGAACTGGCCGACTTCCATGCCGTCGCACCAGACCTCCCAGCCCAGCCCCCAGGCGCCGAGCGTTGGACTCTCCCAATCGTCCTCCACGAAACGGAAATCGTGCCGAAGAGGATCCAGGCCGATGTGTCGATAACTCGCCAGCAGCAGATCCTGCGCATCCGCCGGACTGGGCTTCATAATGACCTGGTATTGATAATAGTGCTGCAGCCGGTTCGGATTCTCCCCATACCGCCCATCGGTCGGGCGGCGCGACGGCTGTACATACGCGGCCGACCATGGCTGCGGGCCCAAAGCGCGCAAGGTCGTGGCCGGGTGGAACGTGCCCGCGCCCATTTCCACATCGAACGGCTGCAGGATGACGCAACCTTGCTTCGACCAGAAGGAGTGGAGCCGCAGGATCAGGTCCTGGAAGGATAGCGGGCGCTCGGTCATTGGGTTTTCAACTGTGTGATGCATCGCGGCATAGAGCATCCGATGGTTCCGGGGCAAGGCGCGCGGCCGGGACCACCATTCGCCGGAGAAGCACCCATAAGATCGCCTGAGAGAACAGGGGGACGATCGTCGCCTGCTACCGCCCGGGCATCCATCCCGTGACACGCGCCATGAGTTACCGCGGCCAGGCGCGAATCGCGAGGAAACCGCCGTCGATGGGGAGCATCACTCCGGTCACCCAACGTAATTCGTCGCTGGCCAGATAGACGGCGGCCCAGGCGACATCCCAGCCGGTGCCTTCCGTTTGGAGGGGAACGGCGAGGCGGCGGCGTTCGCGTCCTGCCTCACCGAGATGCGCGACCATTGGTGTCGCGACCGTGCCAACGATCAGGCAATTGGCCCGGATGCCCTCGACCGCGAAATCGGCCGCGAGGGACAGCGTCATCCCTTGCAGTCCCGCCTTGGTCGCGACGTAGGCGATCGCCCCCGTCGATCCTTGCAAACCAATGGCGCCGGCTGTCGAGGAGACGTTGATGATCGAGCCGCCACCGCCTGCCCGCATCCGCGGAACGCAGGCGCGGCAGCACAGCAAGGCCGAGGTCAGGTTGGTCTCGAAAACCCGGTTCCACCCGTCGAGGTCCACCGTTTCCGCCGTGCCGGGACTGCCGATCCCCACGTTGTTGTGCAGAATGTCCAGGCGGCCATAACGCTCGGCCGCGAAGGCCGCCATGGCCTCCGCCGCATCGGGCTGGGTGACGTCCGCCGCGTATGCGGTCGCCTCGCCACCTTCGGTGCGGATTTGCTCTTCCAGAGCCTGGGCTCGCTTCAGGTCACGGTTGACCAGAACGACCTTGGCGCCCTCGCGCGCGAACAAAATGGCGGTGGCGGCGCCGTTGCCGACGCCCTCGCCCCGCGAAGCCGCGCCGGTGACGACCGCGACCTTATCCGACAGACGTCCCATGGCGTGACTTTCCCCAATTCATGACCGCACCGACCAGAACTGCGAATTCCGCCTCAACTCCGGTCGTTCGCTCGCCGCCATTGTTCGATCGCGTCGATCGCGATCGTGCCATCCACGACGTCGGCGTAGCGCCGCTCCACATCCTTCAGGTTCTGCACGTGCGCGATCTCGTCATGATCGCCAACGCAGTCGCGCGGCACCATCACACGGAAGCCCAACGAAAACGCGTCGATGATGCTCGCGCGAATGCACCCGGAGGTGATGCAACCAGTAACAATGACGGTATCCACACGCTCCTTCGTCAGGATCGCCGCGGCCGGCGTCGCGAAGAAGATCGATGGCGCGGACTTCATCAGCAAAACGTCCGGTTCGGCGGCGGCGATCCGCGGGTCGAGTTCGACCGCCGGCGTGCCGCGCAGCAAATCGAGCACCGGTCCGACCTTCCAATGCGGCGCGGCGCGCGGACTGTCGTAGCCGTTGACACAGGCGATCACCGGCAGGCCGGCGCGCTTCGCCGCCTCGATCACCGGGACGGTGTTGCGCACCGCCTGATCTACCATCGGCGCGCCTCCCATTGGGAAAGCCGGATCAATGAAGCCGCGCTGAAAGTCCACCACGACGACGCCGATCTTGGCGCCAAAGCCGAGCGGCCGCGTGCCATAGCCGCGCTCCGTATAGATGTCGGACATGGGCGAGGCTCCTTTCCCGATCCTGGCCACCGATCAATCGCCCGTGCCCTTCGGCAGTTTCTTTTCCACGATGGCCGCGTAAAGCGCCGCGCCATACGGGATCGCCTCATCGTTGAAATCATATCGGTGATTATGCACACCGGCGGTGGCGCCATTCCCAATCGAGATATGGGCACCGGGCACGCGTTCCATCATGAAGGCGAAATCTTCCGACCCCATGACCGGCGGGGCATCGCGATCGACATTCGCGTCCCCCACCAGTTCGACCGCGGCCTCTCCATAAGCGACCGCCTCGGCGGCATCGTTCACCACCGATGTCGCGATTGTCCGGAACGAGACTTCGGCCGTCGCACCGAACCCGGCGGCGATGCTGGTGGCGAGTCGCTCCATATTTCGTTCGATCATCGCCAGCACGTCGGACTTCATGGTTCGGACGGTGCCGCCGAGCGACCCCGTCTCCGGCACCACGTTATAGGCCTCGCCGGCGTGAACACGGGTGATGCTGAGCACCGCGGTGTCGCGTGCCGACACGTTGCGTGACACGATCGACTGCAACGCGGTGGCCAGTTGGCAGATGGTCAGAGCGGGATCGACCCCCTCCTCGGGGCGGGCACCATGCGCCCCTTTACCCGTCACATTGATGTCGAACACCGCGGCCGCCGCGTACCGCACCCCCGGTCCGATCAGGAATTTGCCGACGGGCAATCCTGGGCGGTTATGCATGCCGTAGACGGCGTCGCAGGGGAATCGCTCGAACAACCCGTCCTTCAACATCGCCAAGGCGCCGCCCGCGCCTTCCTCGCCCGGCTGAAAGATGAAGTTCACCGTGCCGTTGAAGTCCCGCGTCTCCGCCAGCAGTTTCGCCGCGCCGAGCAGCATCGTCGTGTGCCCGTCATGACCGCACGCGTGCATCAGCCCAGGCGTCTGGCTGGCGTGCGGCAGACCGGTGGCCTCGAGGATCGGCAGCGCGTCCATATCCGCGCGCAGCCCCACCGAGGCCTGGCCATTGCCGTTGCGCAGCACCCCCACCACGCCGGTCTCGCCGACCCCGCGATGCACTTCGATGCCCCATTCCTCCAGCTTGCGCGCGACCAGGTCGGCGGTGCGATGTTCATTCATGCCGATTTCGGGATGGGCATGAATGTCGCGACGGATCGCGGTCAGTTCAGCCTGCGCGGCGCGGGCACGGTCGAGCGTGGCGTTTGGCATCGTTGATTGAACTCCTTTGGGCCGCGCCTCTATTAACCCAATCGCGCGCCGAATGGCACCGGCACCGAGGCATGGCCCACCGGAGCATCCGGCGCGCGGCCGGCGACGCCATCCCCGGACGCGCCGTCGACCTCCCGCGCGTGGACCGATCCGCCGTTGGGTTGGACCCGCGGGCAGGGCGTGTACCGCGTGACACACGCGACAATTGAACCCCCCGGACGCCATACCAACGCGACAAATCCTCCCGCATGATGAGCAATGACCGATATCGCGATGGGTCTCGACCGAGATGAGGCCGCGTCCGTGATGTCCGTGCTGCTCGCGGAACTCACGGCCGGTGTGGGTGTGTTCGACGCCGCCCAACGACTGCGCACCGCGTCCACCATGCTTGGCACGATGCTGGGCCTGCCGGACAGACTCGGTCGCGCGGGTGCGACGCTTGATGGCATCCTGAGTTACGCGATGACCCAGGGTCTGCTGGACGAACGCGAATCCACCAATGCGCTTTTCGCGGAGAACACTGGCGGCGTTCTCGCATGGCAAGGCTCGGCTGGCCGGCACCTGGAACTCACCGTGCGGCCTTTGCACGACGGCATGCGGCTCGCGCTGTGGCGGGACGTCACCGAACAGGAACGCGACCGCGCCGCCCTGAACGAGGAACGTGCCCGCACTCAGCACATGTTGCGCCACGTCACCGACGCGATCGTGCTGATGGATCCCGAAGGCGTGATCCTGGAAAATTCCGACCGGTCCGGCCGCCTCGTGGACGTGCCGCCGGAGATCGTGACTCCCGGTCATACGCATCAGGACATCCTGCGGTATTTCTACCGCCGCGGCGATTACGGGTTCGATACGTCGGAAGAAGAGTTTGTTCGCGAGCGGCGCGAGGCCATCCTCGCCGCGGGCGACCTGACCTTCACGGCGCGAATCCCGAGCGGCACGTGGGTCGAATACAATTTTCGCCCGATGGCCAACAAGAACATGCTGGTGATCATCCGCGATGTCACCGCGCTCAAAACCCGCGAACTCGAATTGCAGGAGGCTTTGGACCACCAGGCCGCGATCGATGAGGTGCTGCGCGCGATCGCCCGGTCCACCTTTGATCTGAACGAAGTGCTGCGTCTGATCGCGGGAAAGGCGGCCGAACTCTGCAAAGCGCGCAGTGCCGCCCTGTATCGGCGTCAGGAGGACGGCTACCGCTTCGTCGCGGGATCTGGCCTGGACGCGGCGGAGGAAGAACACGAACGCGGGCGGGTCATCAGTCCTGGCACCAACACGGCCGTCGGTTCCGCCGCGTCGGAGGCGCGGCCATTTCAGAGCGCGCGCGGCGGCGCCGGCGGCCCGGTGTCCACGCTGGCCGTCCCGCTGCTGCGCGACGGTACCGTCATCGCGGTGATCGCCATCGCCCGCGCCACCGCCGAGGTGTTCACGGACCGGCAAATCGACCTGCTATCGACCTTGGCCGACCAGGCGGCCCTGGCAATGGAGAGCGCCCGGCTGCGTGAGGAGCGGGAAGCCGGCTACCAGGCCCTGCTGCGCGAGCGCTCGCTGCTGCAGTCGATCATCGACAATGTCTCTGACGGTATCGTGGTCTGTGAACCCAATCTCGATCTGATCCTGTTCAACACCGCGAGTTCCACCATCCCCGAATTCCCGGACGAAGAGCGCAGCCGGTTCCGCAACCTGAGGGACACGTATCGCTGGCATTTCGAGCATGGCGGAATGCAACGCACCCACGCGACGATCGAGGAAGACATCGAGGCGCGCGCCGCCCCGTTCCCGCACCGGTCAGGCCTTCACACGCACCAGGCAGCGCCCGGAGGGACGCTGGTTCAGGTCGGACTGGAAGCCGCTCCCGGACGGCAAGTGGCTGATGATCCACAGCGATGTGACCGATAGTCTGCGACACGAGATGGAGTTGCAGGCGGCCCGCGACGCGCTGCAGCAGGAGGGCGACCGGCTGCGGGCCATTCTGGACAATCTGCCGGACGGCGTCGCGCTGCATGGGCCCGATGGCGAATTGCTGCACATGAACCCGGCGAGCCGCGAACTCAACCGTTTCCCACCCGAACTGTTCGAGCATATCCGCGACATGCGCGGTGCGATGCGGTGGCAACTGGAACATGGCGACGAGGCGCTGACACCGGAAGAGATCGAGGCCGACCTCGACCGCCGCATGGAGGTGTATTTCAGGACCGGTAGAAGCCGGCGGGAGGTTTACCGTGCCGGGCGTTACCTCGACGTGCAGTGGCTTCCGCTGCCGGATGGTAAGCGTCTGATCCTGCATCGCGACATCACCGAGTTGCGTGAACGCGAGATCGAGGTGCGGCAGGCGCATGAAGCGACCGAGCACGCGCATGGACTGATGCGCGATGTGCTCGACGGCATGCTGGACGGGGTGTCGCTGTATGGCGAGAGCGGCGACGTGCTGTTCGCCAACCGGTCGTTCCAGGTCATCCACCGTGTGCCGGAAGACGCCTTTGGCCGCTTTCACATGTTGCAGGACGGCATTCGCTGGCAGCTCGCGCAGGGTGAGATGACCGGTCCTTACCCAACCATCGAGGAAAATGTACAGGCGGCGATGGAGAAATTCCACGCGCGCGAGCCGCGACAGTGGATACGTCAGACCAACGACGGGCGTTGGCTCGACGTCCATTGGCTGCCGTTGCCCGGCCGCCGCATGCTGGCGCTGCATCGCGACATCACCGCGTTGAAGCAACAGGAACAGGCCGCCGCCGAGGCCCGCGCGCTGATGGAAACCGTGCTCGACAACATGACCGACGGAGTCATGCTGTACGATCGGGAGGGCACCTGCGTCTATGCGAACAAGTCGTTCTACCGCGTGCAGGAATCGACCCCGGAGCGCATCGCGCGGCTGAAGACGTTTCCGAACATGATGGATGCGTTGCTGGAGCGTGGCTCGATCACCGAGGAATTTCGCCTCGCCGCGCTGGAGCGCTTCAGGCGCGCCGACGGCACGCCGAAGCTGCGGCAGTCGGGCGACGGACGCTGGTCGGAGGGTGCGTTCCACCGCCTGTCGGACGGCGGCACTCTGGGCGTGTTCCGCGACGTCACCGATTTCATTCACAACGAACAGGCATTGAATGAGGCCCGTGCCAGTGCCGAGCGCCAGCACGAAATGCTCCGCGTCATGTTCGACGCCATGACCGACGGTGTGATTCTCGCGGAAGCGGATGGCACCTGGACCCTGAAAAACGAGGCGCTGTACCGAATCAATGGCTGGCCGGCCGACACGCCGATGAGCAACTTCTCATCCGATGCCGTGCGGGACTGGATGGAGGCAGGTCTGCTGGAGCGCAGTCACGACACCGTCGAGGAAGATATCGCGCGCATTCGCAGGGTCTTCGTTGACGCCACCGGATTGCCGAACACGTTTCATCGCACCAACGGCAACTGGGTCGAGTTCCGTTGGATCGCCCTGCCCGAAGGCCGTCGACTGGGCATGTTCCGCGATGTCACCGCCCTGAAGCAACAGGAGGAACGGCTCGCGCTCGAACGCGACGCCGCCGAAAGTGCGCGGGCCGAGGCCGAGGCGGCGAACCAGGCCAAATCCACATTCCTGGCCGCCATGAGTTACGAGATACGCACACCGATGAATGGCGTGCTCGGCATGATGGAGTTGCTGGAGCGTACCGACCTGTCCAATGCGCAACAGCGTCATGTCGGGGTGATGCGGGACAGCGCCCAGTCGTTACTGAGGATCATCGATGATATATTGGATTTTTCGAAGATCGATGCCGGCCGAATGGATCTGGAGACCTTGCCGTTCAGCCTGCACGGGCTGATCGCCGGCACGGTCGATACCTTTACGCCGCAGGCGCGTCAGAAGGGCCTCGCCTTGTTCGCCGATCCGCCTGGGGCGGGCCCGGACTGGCTCGACGGCGATCCGACCCGCGTCCGGCAAATCCTGTTCAACCTGATCGGCAACGCGCTGAAATTCACCGAGCGCGGCTTCGTTCGGGTCAGCGCCGCCAGCATTGGCGAGGGCAATGCCGCGCGCGTCACATTGACGGTGGAGGACAGCGGCATCGGCATGGACGCGACGCAGCAGGCGCGCCTGTTCCAGCCGTTCTCCCAGGCCGACACCTCGACCACGCGACGCTTTGGCGGTACCGGTCTGGGGCTTTCGATCGTCCGCAGGCTGGCCGAACTGATGGGCGGCACGGCCACGGTCGAGAGCCGGCATGGCCGCGGCAGCCGGTTCATCGTGACGTTGCGCTTTGGCCTGGCATCCGCCTCGGGACCCGAGCCCATCGTGGTCCCGGCTCCACGGAGCGCGTCCGGTACCGACCGCCCGCGGTTGCTGGTGGCCGACGATCATCCGGTCAATCGGGAGGTCATTCAGCAGCAGCTTGGCATCCTCGGTTTGTCCGCCGACCTGGCGGCCGATGGGCAGGAGGCGCTGGCGCTGTGGCGACGTGGGCGGCATGGCGTGGTACTGCTGGATATTCACATGCCCGAACTCGATGGGTTCGATGTCGCCCGTGCCATCAGGCGAGAGGAGGTCGCCGCCGGCCTGACGCGCACCGGCCTGATCGCCGTCACGGCGAACGCGCTGAAAGGCGAGGACGAGCGGTGTTTCGCCGCCGGAATGGATGGGTTTGTCGCGAAGCCGATCTCACTCGACGCGCTGTCGCGCGCGTTGAGCCGCTTCGTGCCCGGTCTCGGCGATGCCGGCGGCGCCACAACTCCCGCTGCCGGCGCCGCGTTCGACCCGGAAACGTTGCGCGGCCTGTTCGGCTCGGATCCCGCGCGCCTGGCCCGCCTGTTCGAGACCTTTGTCGAGGCGGCGACCGGCGACCTGGCCACGGTGCGGACGGCCGGATCATCGTCCGCGCGGGCCGAGGCCGCGCATCGGCTGAAAGGGGCCGCTCGGATGGTTGGCGCGCGCATGCTGGCCGATCAGGCATCGCGCGTCGAAGCGGCGGCACTCGCCGGCGACACGGAAGCGGCACGGGAAGCATCCGAGGGGCTGGCGGATATGTTGGCGGAGACCACGCGCGCCGCACGCGCCAGCTTTGGGCCTATGAAGGACTCAGTCGCCGACCCAAAGCCGTGACGAAATCCGGTCGCCACGGATGGTCAGATCGAGCCGGCGCCGACGAACCCGCCGCGTCTCAGTTCGTGGGCGGGACAAACATATATCCTACCCCGCGCACATTGCGGATCGCCTGCGGCTTGCCCGGATCGCTTTCCACCTTACGCCGCAGCCGCATGATCCTGTTGTCGATCGCCCGGTCGAACGCCTCCGCCTCACGGTGGGAGGTCGCTTCGAGCAGCCATTCCCGGGTCAGTGGACGGTTTGGGTTTTCCACCAGCAGCTTCAGCAGATCGTATTCGCTGGCGGCGAGTTGATCCTCCGATCCGTCCCCCAGAATGAGCACGTGCCGCTCCAGGTCCAGCATCGCGGTGCCGATCCGGCGCTGGCTCAACTCCGACGGCGGCGGAGCCGTATCACCCGCGCGGCGCAGTACGGCGCGGACCCTGGCCAACAACTCACGTGGCTCAAACGGTTTGGCGATGTAGTCGTCGGCACCGGATTCCAGGCCTACCACGCGATCGACCGTATCCGTCGCCGCGGTGAGCATGATGATGCCGACCCGGCTGGAACGTGCCCGCAGCCAGCGTGCCAGGGTGAATCCGTCCTCGACCTCGCCCAGATGCACGTCGAGGATCGCGAGGTCGGGCATACCCTGTTGCACGGCGCGTTTCAGATCGGCGCCCGACGCAAGCGGCGTGATGCGCAGTCCGTTCTTGCCAAGGAACTCGGCAACGATCTGGCGCTGGAACGCCTCATCCTCAACCAACACGATCTTCAGTGGACCGGCCAAGTCAATCACACTCCCATCCGCCCGTTCGCATTATTACCGAACCGGGGCGATTGAACAGGTGGGGAGGCTCGCGGCACGGTCAGAACGCCCCGACAGCCGCGGCCGAGGCCGAGGCCAGTTTCCTGACCCGGGCGGGCGGGCAATCGGCCCGCCGCGCCGGGACCCCAGCACTTTGGCGAACTCACCCGTGACTCTCGGCGGCCAGCTTCGCTACGAGTCGCCCTCTTGAGCACAACCCGGAACCCGACCGCACCCATGGCCAGCAGCAACGACATCCGCGCCACTTTTCTCGAGTACTTCGCCCGCAACGGACATGAGGTTGTCGAGAGCTCGCCCTTGGTCCCGCGCAACGATCCCACGTTGATGTTCGCCAATTCGGGCATGGTGCAGTTCAAGAACGTGTTCACCGGACAAGAGAGGCGTCCGTACACGCGCGCTACCACGGCGCAAAAATGTGTGCGCGCCGGCGGCAAGCACAACGATCTCGACAACGTCGGCTACACCGCGCGTCACCATACGTTCTTCGAGATGTTGGGCAACTTCAGTTTCGGCGACTATTTCAAAGATGCGGCGATACCGTACGCGTGGGACCTGCTCACGCGCGATTTCGGTCTCGACAAATCCCGTCTGCTGGTCACGGTCTTCAGCGAAGACGACGATGCCGCCGCGATCTGGAAGAAGGTCGCCGGGCTGCCGGATGAACGGATTATCCGAATCGCGACCTCGGATAATTTCTGGCGCATGGGCGATACCGGTCCCTGCGGCCCGTGCAGCGAAATATTCTATGACCATGGTCCCTCCATTCCAGGCGGACCACCCGGGTCGCCGGACGAAGACGGCGACCGGTTCATCGAGATCTGGAATCTCGTGTTCATGCAGTTTCTGGAGGATCCACCCGGCACGCGCGCGCCATTGCCGCGACCCTCGATCGACACCGGCATGGGGTTGGAGCGGTTCGCCGCGATCTTGCAAGGCAAGCACGACAACTACGACACCGACACGTTGCGCGCGCTGATCCTGGCCAGCGCCGAGGTTACCGGGCAAGATCCGGATGGCCCATACAAAAACAGCCATCGCGTCATCGCCGATCACCTGCGCAGCTCGGCGTTTCTGATCGCCGACGGCGTGCTGCCGTCGAACGAGGGCCGCGGCTACGTGCTGCGCCGGATCATGCGCCGCGCCATGCGTCACGCCACGATGATGGGCGCGCGGGAGCCGGTGATGTATCGCCTCGTGCCGGCTTTGGTCCGCCAGATGGGCGCCGCGTATCCCGAACTCGTGCGGGCCGAGCCACTGATCGTCGAGACACTGCTGCTGGAGGAGACCCGGTTCAAGCACTTGCTCGAACGCGGCCTGCATTTACTCGCCGAGGAGGTTTCTCGCATCGGCGACGGGCAGCCGCTGCCGGGCGGCGTCGCGTTCCGGCTGTATGACACCTTCGGATTTCCGCTGGATCTGACGCAGGACGCGTTGCGCGAACAAGGGCGGACGGTCGATCTCGCCGGCTTCGAAGCCGCCATGGCGGAGCAGCGCACTCGCGCCCGCGCCGCATGGGCTGGCTCCGGTGAGGCCGCGACCGAACGCGTGTGGTTCGAGATCAAGGAACGGGTCGGCGCCACCGAGTTCCTCGGCTACAGCACGGAGGCCTCGGAGGGCGTCGTGTTGGCCATCGTCGCCGGTGGCGCCCCGGTCGCGGAGGCCGCCGAGGGGACCGAAGTCGCGTTGGTGCTGAACCAGACGCCGTTCTACGGCGAAAGCGGCGGTCAGGTCGGCGATACCGGGATCATCGCGGGCACCGATGGGTGCCGTGTCCGCGTGACCGATACGCAAAAGAAACTAGGGGATTTGTTCGTGCATCTGGGTGTCGTCGAGAGCGGCGTGGTTCGCGTCGATGCCGCCGTCGTCGCGACCGTCGATCATGCGCGGCGGACCGCGATCCGGGCGCACCATTCCGCGACACATTTGCTGCACGAAGCGTTGCGCCGTGAACTCGGCACGCATGTCGCGCAGAAGGGCAGCCTGAACGCGCCTGACCGGTTGCGCTTCGACGTCAGCCAGCCGCGCCCGATCACGGCGGACGAACTGACCCGGGTCGAGGCGGTGGTGAACGCGCGCATCCGGGAAAACTCCGAGGTCACGACACGGCTGATGACTCCAGAGGCGGCGGTGGAAACCGGCGCGATGGCACTGTTTGGGGAGAAGTACGGCGAAGAGGTCCGAGTCGTTTCGATGGGTGCCGGCGAAGGCAACAAGCAGGCCTGGTCGATCGAGCTTTGCGGCGGGACGCATGTGCGGCGGACCGGCGATATCGGCTACTTCCGGATCGTTTCGGAGTCCGCTGTCGCCGCGGGCGTGCGCCGGATCGAGGCGGTAACCGGCGCCGCGGCCGAGGCCATGGTGCTGGAAACACAAAGCCGTTTGAACGAGGCGGCCGGCGCGTTACGTGCCGCGCCCGCCGACGTACCCGAGCGGATCGTCGCGATGCAGGAAGAACGTCGCCGCATGGAAGCGACAATCGCCGATCTGCGACGGCAACTGGCGACCGGCGGATCGTCGGCCGCGGTGGAGCAGGTCAACGGAATCGCGTTGTCCGCCCGCGACATGGGGGAAACGCCCGCGCGTGATCTGAAAGGCCTGGCGGAGGCGATCGGCAAACAGATGGGCTCCGGCGTGGTGGCGCTGGCGTCGTCGGCCGAAGGCAAGGCGAGTATCGTGGTCGGCGTGTCGGCGGATCTGGTCGCGCGGGTGAACGCGGTCGATCTGGTGCGCAAGGCGGCTGTGGCGGTCGGCGGCAAGGGTGGCGGCGGCCGGCCGGAAATGGCGCAGGCAGGCGGGCCGGACGGCGGCAAGACGGCGGACGCGCTGGCGGCGATTCGAGCGGCGCTCCAATAAGGACGAACGCACATCGGGTGCCGTGAGTTTTACTCCGGCATCCGGCGCGGCCACCGTGTCAGGGTGTTCGCGATCATTGACGCCAACCGCGGCTCGATCGCGAATTTCGTCACATTGTAATCGATCGTCACCCTATCGCGCCACCGCCTGATAAGCCGCGATGCAGGCCACATCGACGATCTGGCTGACCGAGGCGTCCATCGGCACGATTTGCACCGGCCGCTCCATACCGATCAGCAACGGCCCGATTGTCGTTCCGCCACCGAGATGGTGCATCAGGCGCGACAGGATGTGCGCCGAATGCAGGCCGGGCATCACCAGCACATTCGCGTCGCCGGTCAATCGGCAGAACGGATACAGCGCGCGGATCGACGCCTCCAGCGCCACGTCCGGACTCATTTCGCCATCGTATTCGAAATCGACCTTGCGGCCATCCAGGATTTTCACCGCGTCCAGCATCGGGAGCCACCCGGTCATGCGCCGGATCGCCAAACGTCGAATGCGACAGCAGCGCCACTCTGGGCTCGTGGCCCATCAGCTTTGGCGGCGGCGGCGGCGCCGACGACGATATCCGCCAGTTGCTCCGCGTCGGGCCGGAAATGCACCTGCGAGTTGGCGATGAAGATCGTTCGCCCGTGCGGCCCGAGCATCAATGTCAGGCCGAAATGCGATATGACCCGGGCGCCGGACCGATCGCCTGGCCGACGTCGTCCAGACACACCGAGGTCGAGCGCGTCAGCCCGGTGACCATCGCGTCGGCGTCGCCGGTGGCGACCATGCAGGCGGCGAACACGTTACGGTCCTGGTTGACCATGCGCTGACAATCGCGCCGCAGGAAGCCCTTGCGTTGCAGCCGCTCATACAGAAAGTCGGTATATTTGGGATTGGCGCCCGACAGGCGGGCATTGTGGATTTCGATCCCGTCGGTCTTGCCGAGACCCAGACTGGCGAGCGTGGCGAGGACGCGATCTTCGCGACCGATCAGCACCGGCCTGCCATACCCCGCGTTGCGATAGGCGACGGCGGCGCGCACGACCTTTTCCTCTTCGCCTTCGGCGAACACGACGCGGCGCGGATCCTCGCGGACCCGTTCCATGATCGCGTCCAGCGCGCCGGCGGTCGGATCGAGCCGGCCCGACAGATCGCGCGCGTAGCGGTTCAGATCGATGATCGGCCGGCGCGCGACGCCGGACTCGACCGCGGCGCGCGCCACGGCGGGCGGCACCCGCGTGATCAGCCGCGGATCGAACGCGTTCGGAATGATGTATTCCGGCGCCAAAGGTCAGCCGCCGGCCGGCGGAGGCCGAATGCACTTCGTCCGGCACATCCTCCCGCGCCAGTTGCGCCAGAGCCTCGGCGGCGGCGATCTTCATCGTGTCGTTGATCGTGCTGGCGCGCACATCCAGCGCACCGCGGAAGATGTACGGGAAAGCCGAGAACGTTATTGACCTGATTGGGATAATCGCTGCGGCCGGTGGCGATGATGGCATCAGGGCTGGCGGCGCGGGCTTCCTCCGGCGTGATTTCCGGATCGGGATTGGCCATCGCGAAGATGATCGGTTTCGCCGCCATCTGGCGCACCATGTCCTGGGTCATCGCGCCTTTGACCGAGAGGCCGAAGAAGATGTCGGCGCCTTCCAGCGCCTCGCTCAGGGTGCGCGCCCTGGTTTGCACGGCGTGACCGGATTTCCACTGGTTCATGCCCTCGGTGCGGCCCTGATAAACCACGCCTTTGGTGTCGCACAGGATCGACGTGCTCGGGCCGCATGCCCATGGCTTTCAGCAATTCGACACAGGCGATGGCGGCGGCACCGGCGCCGTTCACCACCAGTTTCGCGTCGCGCAGTTCGCGGTTGGTCAGATGGCAGGCGTTGATCAGACCGGCGGCGGCGACGATGGCGGTGCCGTGCTGATCGTCATGGAAGACGGGAATGTCCATGCACTCGCGCAACCGTTGCTCGATGACGAAACATTCCGGCGCCTTGATGTCTTCCAGATTGATGCCGCCGAAACCGCGCAGGAATTTCACCGCGTTGACGAATTCATCGACGTCCTCGGTGCCGATTTCGAGATCGATGCCGTCGATATCGGCGAAGCGCTTGAACAGCGCGATCTTGCCCTCCATCACCGGTTTCGATGCGATGGCGCCGAGATTGCCCAGACCGAGCACGGCGGTGCCATTGGAGATGACCGCGACCATGTTGCCTTTGGCGGTGTAGTCGTACGCCAGCGACTCGTCGCGCGCGATGTGCAGACACGGCTCCGCGACGCCGGGCGAGTATGCCAACGACAGATCGCGCGCCGTAACGATCGGCTTGGTGACACGGATCTCCAGCTTGCCCGGCCGGCCGCTGGCATGCATGGCCAGGGCCTCCTCGGCCGACACATGCGCGGTTCTGGTATCGATGCCACCGTCAGCCATGGCGTTCCTCCTTGGGATTTTCTGGACCGGCATCATGGGCGAGGTCGCCAGGGACTGGAAGGCCCCTCTCCCCCGCGTCCGGGGAGCGGGCCCGGCCGGACGCGCATGACGTCGAACGCCGCCAGGAGCCCGCCGCTCAGCGCGCGATTGACACAAGCCAGGGCGGCTCGCATAGGCGATGGCGTCTGACCAACGTCCAGGGATCGAGACTTCGCCATGCTCGAAAATGCCACGATCGACGCCCTCGCCCGCGCCTATCACGTCGCCGAGAAGACGCGCACCCGCACCCGTGCGCCCAGCGTACTGCATCCGGGGTTCACGACCGAGGATGCGTATGCCGTGCAGCGGGCCTGGGTGAAAATCAAGCTCGGCCGAGGGCAACGTCATCAAGGGACATAAGATCGGCCTGACCTCGCGCGCGATGCAGCGGGCGTCGGCGATCAATGAGCCTGACTACGGTTCCTTGATGGCGGACATGTTCTACGAGACCGGTCAGGAAATCCCGATGAGCCGGTTCATCCAGCCGCGGTTGGAGTGCGAACTGGGGTTTGTGATGGGCAAGCGCCTGAAGGGTCCGAATTGCACGATATTCGACGTGCTGAACGCGGTCGATTACGTGGTCCCGTCGGCGGAGATCGTCGATGGCCGCACGCACCGGGTCGATCCGGAGACGAACCAGCCCCGCTGCGTGCTGGACAGCATCGCCGACAACGCCGGCAATGCCGCGCTGATCGTCGGCGGCCGGCCGATCCGGCCGATGGAGATGGATCTGCGCTGGGTTGGCGTGCTGTGCCACCGCAACAACGTGATCGAGGAGTCCGGCGTGGCGGCGGCCGGTACTCGAACCATCCGGCGAACGGCGTGGCGTGGCTCGCCAACAAGCTCGCGCCCTTCGACATCGCCCTGGAGCCTGGACAGTTCGTGCTGGGTGGCTCCTTCACCGCTACCGTGGAGGCGCACGCGGGCGACACGTTCCTGGTCGATTATGGGCCGCTCGGGACCATCACCGCGCGGTTTGTTTAGTATCGGGCGCGGCCCGTACCACGAGGATACACAATGGCTGATCATTTCGACGCACCGATGAAATTCGGCATTGGGCAACCGGTCCGGCGCTATGAGGATGTGCGCCTGTTGACCGGACGCGGACATTATCAGGACGACAACGTGCTGCCGCGGCAGGCGTGGTGTATCTTCGTGCGTTCCCCGTACGCGCACGCGAAGATCAACGGCATCGACACGGCGGCGGCGAAAGCGGCGCCGGGCGTGGTCGCGGTGTACACCGCCGAGGACTACGTCGCCGACGGGATCAGCATGCCGAAAGCCAACATGCCGCGGAAAAAGCGCGACGGCTCGCCGATGTTCGCGCCGCAGCGGCCGGCGTTGATCGGCGATCGGGTCCGCTACGTTGGCGATCCGGTCGCGATGGTCATCGCCGAGACGCTGGCCGAGGCCAAGGACGCGGCGGAACTGGTGCATGGTCGACTACGACCCATTGCCGTCCGTTACCGACGTCGCCGAAGCGGCGAAACCCGGTTCACCCGTGGTGTGGGACGAAAACGGCGACAACATCTCCCACACGTTCGAGCGCGGCGATAAAACCGCCACCGACGCGGCGTTCGCGAAAGCGAAATACATTGTCCGGCGGCGCCATGTCATCACGCGGGTGCATGCCCAGTTCATGGAGCCGCGCGGCTCGTTGGGCGTGTTCGATAAGTTCGAGGATCGCTATACGCTGTACGCGGATGTGAATTATCCGCACCGGGTGCGTAACATGTTGGCCGCCAATGTGTTCAAGGTGCCGGAAAGCCAGGTGCGCGTCGTGGTCAACGATGTCGGCGGCGGCTTTGGCACCAAGGGCTGGCAATATGTCGATCACCGGCTGGTGCTGTGGGCGGCGAAGAAACTCGATCGGCCGGTGAAATGGCGCTGCGAACGCTCCGAGGTCATCATGGCCGACGAGCATGGCCGCGACAACGTCGGCGAGATCGAACTCGCATTGGATGAGAACCACAAATTCCTGGGCGTGCGGCTGAACATGCTCGCCAGCGTCGGGGCCTATATCGCCTCCGACCGGCAGTTGCTGACGCCGTTCGGGCAGATCATCACGCTGACGGGCGTCTATCACGTGCCGGCGTGTCACGTGACGATCGACGCGGTGCTGTCGAACACCAATCCGACCGCGCCGTATCGCGGCGCCGGGCGGCCTGAAGCGATCTATCTCATGGAGCGCATCATCGAAGCCGCGGCGGACGAGCTTGGCATCGATCGCATCGAATTGCGCAGGCGCAACGTCATCCAGCCGGAGCAGATGCCGTATAAAGCGCCTCTGGGTCAGGTCTATGACAGCGGCACTTTCGCCCGGAACATGGAACTGGCGTTGGAGCATTGTGACTTCGACGGCTTCGCCGCTCGCCGCGAAGCATCGCGCGCCAAGGGCAAGTTGCGCGGCATCGGGCTCGTGAACGCGATCGAACAGGCCGCCGGGCCGGTTCCGGAATACGCGGAGGTCAGGTTTCAACCAAGCGGTTCGGCTTTGTTGCTGATGGGCACCAAAACTCATGGCCAGGGCCACGAGACGATGTACAAGCAGATCCTGCATGAAAAGCTCGGCACCGCCGCGAACGAAATTCGGTTCATCGATGGCGATACCGACCGGGTGGCGTTTGGCATGGGCTCGAACGGCTCCCGCTCCATGGTCACCGGCGGCACCGCGCTGACCATGGCGGCCGACAAACTGATCGTGAAAGGCAAGAAACTCGCCGCGCATATGTTGGAAGCCGCCGAGGCCGACATCGTGTTCGCAGGACAACGCGTTCGCCGTGACCGGCACAGACCGGAAGGTCACGCTGAAACAGGTGGCCATGGCGTCGTTCCAGCCGGCGCGGCTACCGAAAGGCATGGAACCCGGCTTCATCGAGCATGCGACGTATGCGCCGGAACGCGCGACCTATCCGAACGGTTGCCATGTCTGCGAGGTCGAGGTCGATCCGGATACCGGCGAAGTCGATCTGCGAAGCTATCTGGTAATCGACGACGTCGGCACGGTGATCAATCCGATGACGTTGGCTGGTCAGGTTCATGGCGGCGTCGCGCAGGGCGTCGGCCAGGTGCTGATGGAGCAGGTGGTCTACGACCAGGAGTCCGGCCAGCTTCTCAGCGCCAGCTTCATGGATTACGCGATGCCGCGGGCCGGCGATCTGTGCAACATCTCCATCGTCAGCAATCCGTCGCCGACGCCCAGCAATCCGCTCGGGGCCAAGGGTGGCGGCGAGGCGGGGACAGTCGGCGCCTTGCCGTCGGTGATGATCGCGATTCTCGACGCGCTGGCGCCGCTTGGGGTCAAGGAACTGGAAATGCCGGCGAGCCCGTCTCGCGTCTGGCAGGCGATCCGGCGCGTCACCGATCGAGGCGCCACGACGTAGCGGCTTGTCTCGCGGTTCGCCGGACCCCACCTATGCGGGAAGTCAGGTACCGAGGAGCAGCAGTATGAACTTCGATACGCTACCGCACGTCACCGGAGAGCTGACCTATCTCGCGAAGATGGATGAGAAGCCGCACACCTACGCTTACGATCTGCCTCCAGGCCAGCCGCGCACGAACATGCTGCCCGAGTAACCGGACGTTGCCGATCTACGACATGCGTCCGCTCGGCGACGCGATGTCGTTGGACGTGGAAGGCTTCAAATTGATCGAAGCCCCGACCGAGGCGAACGATTTGTATGACGAGGATGAGCTCCGCCGGGTGTATTATCCGGAAGCGGAATGGCTGATCGCGGAGACCACGGGTGCCAATCGCGTCGTGGTGTTCGATCACACCATTCGCCGCCGCACGCCGGGTGTCGAGGACCGCACGCCTGGCATTCCGCGGCAGCCGGTGTCACGCATTCACGGCGACTACACGGAACTGTCCGGTCCGCAACGGGTTCGCGATCTGATGGGCGCCGAGGCCGACGAACTGCTGAAGCACCGTTACGCGATCGTCAATTTGTGGCGGCCAATCAAAGGTCCGTTGCTGGACGCACCCCTCGCATTGTGCCACGCGGGCACGATCGCCGACGGCGATCTCGTGGCACAGGATTTGATCTATCGCGATCGCACCGGCGAAATCTATGCGCTGTTTTATAACGAGGCTCATCGCTGGTTCTACGCACCGGTCATGATCCGCGATGAGGTATTGTTGCTTAAGTGCTACGACTCGGCGCGCGATGGGCGGGCGCGGTTCATGCCGCATACGTCGTTCGACGATCCGACGACACCGGCTGAAAAGCCGCCGCGCGAAAGTATCGAACTGCGGACGCTGGTGTTCTTCCCAGACTGACTGTTGGCTACCGGGCCAAGGCGGTTCCGTGCCGGCTTTGGCCATGAGATGCGGGCTCGCGCCATAAGCCGACCTCGCGCTGCGCTCGACCGCTTAGGTCAGGTCGAACCCGAGGATCACGCATACGCCCAAACCGGAACATCGGACACGGGTCAGCCAACAGACGCCCGTGTGCGTTTGCTCCATATCGTGGCACACGCGCCTATAAACCTGGCGAACGTTGCCGCTTTACGAAAATCGGGAAGCCATCTAATTTAATAAATAGACCCAAATGGCCCTCACGGTCCCCACCGTGCCCGCGGCGTGTTGATCGGAGACCACATGAGCGTCGCGCCAGGCACGGACCAGCCGGAAACCAGCGCCGCCCCGCCCTCTCCATCGCCAGATCCTCCGAACGAGCCGCCGCGGGAGGTCAAATCGCCGTACCCTCCGGCGGCATCGACGCCGGTTCTGATCGGGCCCGAAGGCATCCGCTTCGACTTCAACCTGGGCTGCCGCGTGTCTCCTGCCGCAGCGCGCCGACGGCAAATGGCGCGTGCGGCTGCGCGATCTCGACACCGGCAACATCCTGTTCGAGAGCGAGAACAAGGGCGCCTTCGTCAACTCCGCCAAGCGCTGGTATGTTCGCTTCCGCGTCGAGGTCTGGTCGATCGAGGACGGCGCGACCGGGGAACCGACGCCGGTCATGACCCACGACTACGACCCGCGCCATCAGGACGTGCTGATCCAGTTTCCCGATCGGCACGCTGGGCGACATCCTCGCCTGGTTTCCCTATGCCGCGCGCTTCGCCGAGGTGCATCCGGCAATGCCGGGTCACCTGCGCGCTGTCCGGCCTGATCATCCCGCTGCTGCGCGACGCCTATCCGCGATCTGCGCCTCGTCACCCACGAGGAACGTGATCGAGCAGCAAGTTGGCGGACACCATGTACGCCACCTATTCGCTCGGCGTGTTTTTCGACGACAAGGCGCACGATTGGCAGCCGACCGATTTCCGCCATCGTCGGCCTGCATCGCACCGCCGGCTACATCCTGGGCGTCGATCCGGCCGAGGAGCCGCCGCGCCTGGCGCTGCCGGACGAGACCCGGCCGATCGCCGAACCCTATGTCTGCATCGCCGTGCAAAGCACGCAGCGGCTGCAAGATACTGGACCAACCCGAACGGCTGGCGCGAGGTGGTCGCGTTCCTCAAGGCCAACGGCTACCGGGTCATCTGCATCGACCAGAAGCCGGTGCACGGCACCGGCCTGATGTGGAACCAAATCCCCCACGGCGCCGAGGACGAGACCGGCGACCGGCCGCTGGTCGAGCGCGCCCGCTGGCTGCGCCATGCCGCACTTCTTCGTCGGCCTGTCGCAGCGGGCTGTCCTGGCTCGCCTGGGCGGCGGGCTGCCCGGTGGTGCTGATCAGCGGCTTCACCCATCCGACCAACGAATTCGCCACGCCGTACCGGGTGATCAACTGGCACGCCTGCAACAGTTGCTGGAACGATCCGCGGCATCGGTTCGACCACAAGGACTTCCTGTGGTGCCCGCGCCATGCCGGCACGCCGCGGCAGTTCGAGTGCACGCGGCTGATCACCGCCGACGCAGGTGAAACAGGTCATCCAGACCATTCCGGGTTTCGGCGCGCATCAGGCCGGGGCGGCCAAGGCGGCGGAGCCATCCTCACGTTTCGCCCGAGCAGAAGTTCCCGCCGGGTAGCCGACGTCAAAGCCGCGTTGTTCGCCGCCGAAGAGTGCCGGAAATGGCCTCACTTTCTCGGCGAAGGGCAATACCAGGATATTCAGCCAACACCGTTGGAGTAAGCCGCCATGTCCACCACTTCAGTGACCTCGGGCCACACCTCCAGCGGACTGACGCTTAATAACGGCAACGTACTGGACATCCTGAGCGGCGGCGCGGCCAGCGGGATCACGGTGAACAGTGGCGGCCAGGAAGTCATTTCCGGCGGCGGCACGGCCAGTGGCACCATCGTGAACTTCAGCGGTCAGGATGTCGTGGTCGCGGGAGGCGAGGCCGACGCTACCCAGATCAACAGCGGCGGAAACGGTGACGTCGGTGGCGAGTTCGGCGGTGGGGTGGCCAGTTTCACCGTCGTCAGCAACGGTGAAGTCCAGGACGTCCTGCAGAGCGGCACGGTATTCGACACCGTCGTAAGCGCCGGCG
Source organism: uncultured Alphaproteobacteria bacterium (assembly GCA_963719675.1). Lineage (GTDB taxonomy): Bacteria > Pseudomonadota > Alphaproteobacteria > Acetobacterales > Acetobacteraceae > Rhodopila. Next base: position 198,007 of record CAVRDN010000097.1, read on the forward strand.
GGGAACAGATCGTATTGCTCGCCGGCACCGCCAACTTCACGACGCTGAGTGGCGGATTCCAGGCGGCGTTTTCCGGCGGCGTCGTCAACTATACCGTCCTGACCAACGGCGGTCAGGAAGTGTTGCGTGCCGGCGGTTCGGGTATCCTGGAACGCGTGAGCAACGGGGGCTTTCTGCAGGTATCCGCCGGCGGCCTCGATTATGGCACGAGGATTTTCCAGGGCGGCACCGAAGACGTTTTCTCAGGCGGCGTCTTCGAGTACGGGCAGGTCAGCAGTGGCGGCCTGCTGAATGTGTCCTCCGGCGGGCTGATCAGCTACACGACCGTGACCGGCGGCATCGCGAACGTTTTTACCGGCGGGGTCGCCGAATTTACCACGGTGACCGCCGGCGGCGAATTCACCATCTCCAGCGGCGGCGTGGCGAGCGGAACGACGATCAGCAGCGGCGGCGAGGTCACGGTGTCCAATGGCGGCGTGGCCAGTTACACCACGGTCAGCGCCAACGGCGAGTTCACGCTGTCCAGCGGCGGCGTCGCCGTTTCGGTCACCGTGAGCGCGGGCGGCACATTCGCCATCTCGAACGGCGGAACGGCCGACTACGCCGTGCTCACCGGCGGGGGAGCCGCGACGGTCTGGTCTGGCGGCGTGGCCAGTTTCACCACGATCAGCCAGGGCGGGTATCTGACGGTGTCGAATGGGGCACCGCGGTCTCCACGACGATCAAATTCGAGGGTCAGGAAGTCATCTCGAGCGGCGGCGTGGCCAGTTTCACCACGATCAGCGCTGTCGGCTATCTGTACGTCACAGGCGGGACGACGCTGTCCACCACGATATCGGGTAATGGGTATGAATACCTGACCAACGGCGGCCAGGCCAGCTTCACCACCGTAAGCGCTGGCGGCACGTTGGGCGTCTCCGCCGGCGGGACCGCCGTATCCACGACAATCAGCGCCGGTGGCAATGAAATCGTCTGGGCTGGAGGCACCGCGAGCGGGACCGTCCTGACCGGCGCCGGTGGTTTCGAGACCGTGTCGGGCACCGCGACGGCCACCACCGTGGGCAGTGGCGGCGAGCAGGACGTGGACCAGGGCGGCACGTCGTTCCAGACTCTGGTCGGCGGCGGGGGCACCGAGTTCGGTGAACGGCAACGGCGTCGCCAGTGGAACGATGGTCAGCGGCGGCGGTGCCCAGTTGTATGCGCAGGATGGCGGGTTGATCGTCAGCGCCTTCGTCACGGCGGGCGGCGCCGAAAGTGTGTTTGGTGGCGGCGACGCCGATTTCACCACGGTCGGCACCGGCGGCGCCTTGTATGTGCATGGGTCCGGCGGCGCGGCCAGCGGCGGCATCGCCAACGACAGTTTGATCAACGGCGGCAGCGAAATAGTGTATTCGGGCGCCGCCGCCAGCGCCTCGACCGTCACCGGCGACGGGTTCGTCTACATTTCGTCCGGCGGGGTGGTAACAGCCGCGACCGCTGGAGGCGCGGGTGGTGGCTTCGTCGTCGTGTCATCCGGCGGCATCGCCGACGGCACGGTGCTGGACAGCGGCGGACTGTTGATCGAGTTGCCGGGCGCGATCGTCAGCGGAACGGTCTCCTCCGGCGGCCAGGTGTTATCGGGCGGCGTGATCCTGGTGTCTGGCAGCACCGTGGTGCTGAGCAGCGACGGTACGGTGTCCGGTGACAACGTCGCCTCGGGCGAGACGGAGTATGTGCTGTTTGGCGGCCGCGTCGTCAGTTCACTCGTCGGCTCGGGCGGCACCGAGGACGTGTATTCCGGCGGACAGGCCAGCGCGACCACGATCAGCGGCGGCAATCAGTTCGTGTTCGCCGGCGGCACGGCGACCGGCGCGATCGTCCTCGGCAATGGAGAGCAGACCCTCGCGAACGCAGCCACGGCGAGCGGTACCGTGCTGGACCAGGACGGCTATCAGAACGTGGGCTCCGGTGGCGTCGCGCGTGGCACGCTGATCACGGGCGGCGCCCAGTACGTCGAATATGGCGGCACAGCGAACGATACCATCGTGACGTCCGGTGCCGAGAACGTCTTCCAGGGTGGCCTCGCCATCGACACCATTATCAGCAGCGGCGGCACGAATTATGTGCAGGGCGGCACGGCCAGTGGGTCCGTGGTCCTACCTGGCGGCATCGAACATGTGAACCAGAGCGGTGCGTCGATCTCGGCCACGCTCAGCGGCGGCTATGAGTTGGTCAGCGCGGGCGGCGCGGTCAGCAATACCATGGTGGACAGCGGGGGCTTTCTGCTGGTGTCGTCCGGCGGTCTGGCCAGCGCCACCACGGTGGCCGGCGGTGGCATCCTGATCCAACTGCCGTACGGCATCGTGAGCGGAACGGTGTCGGCCGGGGGGGCCTACGTGATCAGTTCCGGGGTCGTCGTGATCTCCGGCGATCCCACCGTCATCGCGAGTGGCGGCTCGCTCTCCGGCCAAACCGTTGGCGCGGGGGAGACGGAGTATGTGCTGCCCGGCGGCGTCGCCGTTAGCTCGCTGATCCTCTCGGGCGGGACGGACCTCATTTGGTCCGGTGGCTCCGCGCTCGACGGCGTGGTCAGCGGCACCCAGGACGTCCACTCGGGCGGCTTCGTCAGCGGGATCACCATCGACCATGGTGGCACCGAATACGTCGGGACCGGCGCGGTGGCGAGCGGTGGCGTGGTCGGAGAGGCCGGATTCCAGTCCGTGTCCGGTGGCCAGGCGATATCCGGCACTGTCAGCGGCACTGGATATCAAATCGTGACCGCGGGCGGGAGCACCACGGCGGCCTTTATCGATGAGGGAGGCGCGCAAAGCGTCGAATTGGGCGGCGTGACGGTCAGCAGTCTGCTGACCACCGGCGGCAGCGAATATCTCTACAGCGGCGGCATCTCGGAAGTCACGACGCTCGGGTCCGGAGGTTTCCAGCTGAACGACGGCGGCGTCGCCATCGACACCGTCGTGAGCGGCCAGGGCTACGACTTCGTCTACTCAACCGGCATCGAGCTGTTCGCCGTGATCAGCAACGGCGGCAATCAATATGTCGGTGCATTCACCGGCAGCGGCATCGCCAGCGGCACCACGGTCGAGTCCGGTGGTGGGGAGACGGTGAGTTGGGGCGGCATGGTCACCGGCACCGTCGTGAGCGGCGGCGGTCAATATGTGGGGTCCGGCGGTATCGCGATCGGCACCCTGATACGCGAAGGCGGCTTCGAATCGATCTCCAGTGGCGTGGCAAGCTTCACCACGGTCAGTAGCGGCGGGTACCGATACGTGTCCGCCGGCGGCGTGGCCAGCTTCGCGAACATCAGCGGCGGATTCCAAAACCTGAGCAATGGCAGCGCCCTCTTCGCCACCGTGAGCAGCGGGGGCACCCAGAATATTTATCAGAGTGGCATGGCCAGCGGCACCGTCGTCAGTGCCGGCGGCGTTCAGCAAGTCAACTCCGGCGGCGTTGCCAGCTCCACCGTATTGTACGGCGACACATTTGTTTACGCGGGCGGCCTGGTCGTCAGCACCATCGTGAAGAATGGCGGTTTCGATGATCTGCTGGCCGGTGCCACCGCCAGCGGCAGCGTGTTGAGCGGCAATGGATTTGAATATGTATCAGGTATCGCGCGCTTCACCGTGGTCAGCGGCGGTGGCGAACAGGATGTTGAGTTGGGTGGCGTGGCCAGCGGCACCGTGGTCAGCGCCGGGGGCAACGAATGACGTCTTGCGGCGGTGGCCTGGCCAGCGGCTCCATCCTCCTGAGCAACGGCAATCTGGGTGTCAGCAACGGCGGCGTCGCGTCTTCGACGGTGATCAGCAGCGACGGCAATGAAACCGTGTTCTTCGGTGGCCGGATCATCGGCTCGATGGACAGCAGCGGTGGCCAGGACGTCATTTCGCTCGGCGGCAACGCCAGTGGCACCATGGTGAGCAGCGGCGGTTACGAGGACATCTCGTCCGGTGGCATCGCGAGCGGCACGACGGTCGGCGATGGCGGCGTCCAGTACGTCTCGTCCGGTGGCACCGCTACCGGAACGATCGTCGACAGCGGTGGCACCGAGGTCGTGGTCTCGAGCGGCGCCATCGGCACCGTCGTTGATTACGGCGGTGTGATCGATTATCCGACACTGCCGTTCGTCAGTGGTGGCGTCGCGGTCGTCAGCGGCGGCGATATGCTGATGGTCACGGAAGGATCCAATACTTACACGCAACAACTGGCCGGAACCTATACCGGCTTGTACTTCCACGAGTTGGCCGACTCCGGCAGCGGTACGAAAGTACGGCTGACCTCCACGCCCTGCTTCGCCGAGGGCACGCGCATCCTGACCCAGCGCGGCGAAGTCGCGGTCGAGGCGTTGCGTCCAGGCGACGTCGTGGTGACGCACCTGGGCGATCCCCGCGTCATAACCTGGATCGGACATCGGCGGATCGACCTCGCTCGGCACGCGGATCCGGCGCGCGTGCGGCCGATCCGCATCGCCGCCGAGGCGTTCCCGGAGAACCGGCCGCATCGCGACCTCGTGGTCTCGCCGGACCACGCGGTGTTTGTGGATGGGCTGCTGATTCCGGCGAAACTTCTGGTGAACTCCGCCTCTGTCACGGTGGACACGGAGTGTCGCTGGGTTACCTACTATCACGTGGAACTTGAGCGGCACGACATTCTGCTGGCGGAAGGATTGCCGGCGGAAAGTTATCTCGACACCGGCAATCGCGCGATGTTCGCAAACGCCGAGACGCCATTGCACCTGCACCCGGATTTCGCCGCGGCGCAGTGGCAGCGGGAAATCCACTCGTGCGCGCCGTTCGCTTGCGACCCGGCGCGGGTGGAGCCGATTTGGCGGGCGTTGGCGGAACGGGCGAAGACGTTGGGTTGGACCCCACCTCTGTTGGCGACAGTGGATGACCCGGACCTGCACCTGCTGGTGGGCACGCGACGGATCGAACCATTGAGTAGCCGTGATGGTCGGTATGTATTCGCGCTGCCCTCCGACTCCACGCCGGTGCGGCTGGTGTCGCGCGCCGCGAGTCCGTGCGAAGTCAGTCCGTGGATGGATGATCCTCGGCGGTTGGGCGTGCTGGTGCGTCGGCTCACGTTCCGGTCCGGCACCGAAGTACGAGAGCTGGCGATGGATACGCCACGACTCGATCGCGGCTGGTGGGAGACCGAGTGGCACGCATCGGCTCACGCGCCGGTCTGCTGCCGTTGGACGACGGGCGATGCGTACGTGCCGGTCGTAGGCACGGGCCTGCTGGAGGTAACGCTTGGCGGGACGATACGATATCGGATCGAGACCACCCGCGCGGTGGGGGAAGCCGCGGTCAGGCCGATTTTGCTTCATGTGGCCTGACCTCGGGGCGCCATGGTTCGAGGCAAAGCGCCTGGTAACGACATGGCCATGAGCGGAGTGTGCTCGCGGGCGCATTCGCGCCCAATGCAAGGGCGTCGAAATCGTCATCGACCAACGTAAAAATTCGCCCATGTCGATCGTTCAGGATCAGGTAGGGAACGGCACGCCGCGTCCCTGGAAAGGCGTTCAATCGCGATGACATATTACAATGTGACATCGGGCCACCCCTTCAGTGGCATGACACTCAGCAGCGGTGGCTTCGCATTCATCTCGTCGGGTGCGCTGGCGATCAGCACCGTGGTGATGGATCAGGCCGGCCTGACCGTATTCTCCGGCGGGGTTGCCAGTTTCACTGTATTGTCCGGCGGCTACCAATACGTGTCCTCAGGCGGTTCGGCCACTGGCACCGTGTTGAGTGGGGGCACGGAGGCCGTGTACGGCGGCGGCTCGGCCAGCTTCAGCGTGGTGAGCGCCAACGGCGGCGAGATTGTCTATTCCGGAGGCGAAGCCGACAGCGCGGTGTTGAGCGGCGGTCTCCAGGCTGTCTACAGCGGCGGAACCGCCAGCGACACCGTTGTGAGCAACGGCGGCGGCGCCTATGTCTATTCGGGCGCCTCGGTCACCGGAACCGTGGTGCGTGATGGCGGCGCCGAGTCCGTGTTCCTCGACGGCACCGCCACCGACACGGTCGTCAGCAGCGGCGGGCTGATCACCGTCCACTCCGGCGCAATCGTGAACTTTCTCGCCATCAGCCGCGGTGGCACGATCGATCTGCCAGACCTGACCTACAGCGGCGGTGGCTCGGCGATCGTGAACGGCGGCGATCTCCTGATCGCCATCGAGGGCATCGACAGCGCAACGATACAGCTGTCGGGACATTACGGTGGCGAGTTGTTTTTGCCCTCGGCGGAGCAGAATGGCGGCGGGACCGTTCTCACGCTGATCGAGCCACCCCGCACCCTCGCCTGGACCGGCGCGCAGGGCACCGGGTTCGCGACCGCGGCGGACTGGAACGACCTCACGAACGGTCTGAACCCGGCGCTCACGGCGCCCGGCGCGGCGGACACCGCGGAGTTCCCGTCCGGCGGCGGCGCGATCACCGGCAGCGGCACGGCGGCGGCGCTCGACTTCGGCGGCGTCGCGTCGTGGCTGCTGACCTCCGGCGCCAGTCTGAGCGCGTCGAACGCGGTGACCGTCGGCTTCGGCGGCACCGGCGCGGTGCTGGTCAACGACGGCGCGGGCCTCGACGGACTGGGCGCCGCCGACGCCATATCCGGCGCCGCGGGAGAAACCGCCTCGGTCACCGTCGATGGCGTGGGATCGACCTGGAACTCCGCCGGAGAACTGATCGTCGGCGCGGCCGGCGGCGGCGATCTGACGATCAGCAACGCGGCTCATCTCACCGCCGCGGCCGCCGGCGCGCTGCCGGCCCTCGAGCTGGGCGCCACGGGGGCGCCACGGGAAGCCCCACGGGAAACGGCACGCTGCTGGTGACCGGGTCCGGCGCGACGGCGACGCTGCTCGGGCAACTGAACGTGGGCGACGCCGGCGGCGGCACGCTCATCGTGAGCAACCAGGCGACCGTGCTCACCGGCGACGATGCCGCGCTCGATCCCACCGAGGGGCTCGACATCGCGCGCCTCGCCGGCGGATCGGGCGACGCGACGGTCACCGGCGCGAGCGCGTGGCTCGGCAACGTCGGCCGGTTCGTGGTGGGTGACGCCGGCGTGGGCGCGCTGGCGATCCTGGCCGGCGGCGCGGTGAGCACGACGCCCGGCTCGGCGCCAGGCCTCGCCGGCCTGGTCATCGCCAACACCGCCTCGGCGTCCGGATCCTCCGTCGACGTCTCCGGGGCCGGCTCCACGCTGGGCGTCGCCGGCGCGCTGATCGTCGGCGGCGCCGGGTATGGCGCGTTGTCGCTCTCGCAAGGCGGCGTCGTCACCGCCGCCAGCCTCGACGCGGCGTCGGGCCTTGGCGGCGACGGCGTGATCTCGGTCGCCGGCACCGGCTCGGCGCTGACCCTGACCGGCAGTCTGACCGTGGGCGATCAGGGCGCCGGCGAGGTGTCGGTCCTCAACGGCGCCACGGTCTCCGCGTTGGACGTCACCATCGGCAACGCGAGCACGCTGTCCTCCGGCAACGTCGATGTGGAAGGCGCGGGCAGCGAGTTGTTCGTCGGCACCGGCGGCGTGCTGAACGTGGGCGTCGCCGGCGGCGGCAGCGGCGTGCTGACGATCGGCGCCGGCACGACATTGCATTCCAACGCCGGCGTCATCGAGGCCGGTCACGCCTCGTTCAACAACAACGGCGGCGTGGTCGATCCGCCGTTCGTCGACATCACCACGCAGAGCAATTCCGGGCTCGGCTCGAACCTCTACGACCTCTACGTCGAGAACATCGGCGCGGTGCAGATCGTCTCCGGCACCGGGACCTGGGACACGCCGATGCTGCTGACCGGCACCTCGGTCGCGGACGCGCAGAACAACATCGACGTCAACGGCGATCAGGGCGAGTGGCAACTCAGTTCCTCCGGCACGCTGATCGTCAACGCCAACACGGTCGATAGCGGCCAGGCGATCGTGTTCGAGGACGCGACGGATACGTTGGTGATCGGTCAGATCGTCAACAACGGCGCGGCCGGGGTGAGCGGCACGGCGCCGGTGGTCGAGCCCGGGGCGGAGAACCTGTTGCAGGCGGGCGGGTTCGCGGCGGAGATCTGGGGCTATCAGACCGGCGACGACATCGACTTCGCCAACATGACCGTGTCGTCGGCGAGCGTGGTGAACGGCAACACGGTGGATTTGTTCGGGCCCGGCGCCGTGTCGTTGGGCGCGCTGGCGTTCTTCACGAAGTCGGGGTCGAAGGCCTCGGACGCGGGCGCTGTCGCGGCGGCGGCTGCAGATCCCGGTGCAGTGCTTCGCCGAGGGGACCCGGATCGCGACGGCGGATGGTCTGGACGCGGGTCGAGGCTTTGCGGGTCGGGGACCGGGTGGTCCTCGCGGATGGTTGGACCGGGCGCGCCGGGGCGGGCTCCGGAGCGCGCATCGACGGCGCGGCGCGCCCGCGGGAGAGCGCGCCCATCGTGTGGCTCGGCCACCGCGCGGTGAACTGCCGGGCGCACCCGAAGCCGGAGACGGTGTGGCCGGTGCGGGTCGCGGCCGGCGCGTTCGGCGCGGGCGTGCCGGCGCGGGATCTGTATCTGTCGCCCGATCACGCGGTGTTCGTGAACGGCGTGCTGGTGCCGGTGAGGCTGCTGCTCGACGGCACCCGCATCGCGCGGGCGCGGCGCGATCACGTGCGGTATTTCCACGTCGAACTGCCGCGCCACGCGGTGATCCTGGCCGAGGGCCTGACGGTGGAGAGTTACCTCGACACCGGCGCGCGGGCGGATTTCCACCACGATCGCGGCACGATCCGGCTGTTTCCGGACTTCGCCGAACGGCTGGCGGCGGCGGAGGCGTGGGAGACCCGCGGCGCGGCGAAACTGGTGGTGACCGGGGCGGACCTGGCAGCGGCGCGGCGGGCGGTGGTGGACGCATCATCCGGAGG